>JADFRG010000004.1 GCA_022561385.1 Chloroflexota bacterium | reverse complement strand
ATCATCGCCACCTACGGCCACCTCGTCGTCACCTCCTCCTACGGCCACATCGGGCCCACCGCCGCCTACGTCGCCGCCACCGCCGCCACCGGAATAAGGCACCATCGTCAATCGATTTCTAGGGGCTGTCTCATTCAACATTCGAGACAGCTCCGATTTCATCCAGCGCCAACCTTGCATGCCGCCTCACCACAGATAGAATGGTTCCGATGGCCCACACAATTCGGCGCGTATGGAATCCCACGATCCAACTACCCTTCCTCGCGCTCCTCGGATATGCCGCGTGGCTGGTGCTCGCGCCTCCGTCCGCATCACAGGAGCTTGTCGGCGCGGTCGGACTTGTGGTGGCGCGGTCGGCCGCGGCTTTCGCGCTGTTGGCCGCGGCTCGAGCCCAGTCACGTCAGCGGATTTGGAGCTACCTGGGAATTGGGGCCGCCCTCTGGGCTGCAGCCAGCGCAATCGACCTGGGAATTCGGCTAACAAGCGGCGAGCCCCCCGTCTTGCCTTCGGCCGCAGATCTCATCTATCTGGCCGGCTATCTCGCGGCCCTCACTGGCGTCTCCACATACCGACAGCAAGATCCAGAACGATTTGGCCGACTGCGAGAAATCCTTGGCATAGCTATCCTGACCCTGGCTGTCGGCTCGCTGGATTGGCTGATCTTCATTCGGCCGGCCCTGGCGGTTGGATTTGTCGCACCAATCTCGCTCATCTGGGCCGCCATCGCCCCCGCGCTCGCTTCGATTCTGGTCGTGCTTTTCGTTCAGTTGGCCATGCGCAGCACATCCGGTGGGAGAGCGGGGACATTTCTGCTGCTGTCGGCGGGGGCTGCCGCTTTCACCTTGGCCGACCTGGCCAACGCATACGTGCGCCTGCAAAATGAGTTCACCGGCTCCGGCTGGATCGAGATTGGCTGGATGAGCGCCGCGCTAATCATGATGCACGTTGGATTGCGCATACGAGCCGGCGAGGCTCAAATGAACCGGGGGCGGTCTGTCATTCAGAGGGTTGCCTCACGAATCGAGCCCATGCTCCCGCTTGCGTTTACATATCTGGTGGTAGGGTCCGCCATATTGGGGTGGTTGCTGACCCGGCAAGCGGACTTGCTCACGATTGCCGCCGCGGCGACCCTCAGTCTGATGCTGGTCGCGCGTCAAGGGGTGATTATTGGTCAGCGGGAATTGAGGCAATATGCGCTTGAGCTGGAAACGGCCCTGAGCGAGGTGGCTGAAGCGAGGGGAGCGCTCGAAAGGTTCAATCTGAGGCTGGAACAGAAGGTAGGAACGAGAACTGCGGCGCTGGAGAAAACCGTAGTCGATCTCGAGCGGCTAAATGAGGAACTCAAAGAGCTCGATCAGCTAAAATCCGAATTTGTCGCCTTAGTATCGCACGAGCTCCGGGCCCCACTGACCAACATTCGAACCGGCATTGAGCTGATCCTGGATCAGGAACCGGCGACGGGTACGGATCGCCTGCGTATCGTGCAGGGGGAGATCGAACGGCTTGGTGCGCTCGTAGAGGCCATCCTGGACTACTCGGCCCTCGACGCCGGGAGGTTTCCACTTCATCCGCAGGCGCTTGAGCTTGCGCCATTGACCGGGGAGATCGCCGCGCAAATGACGGACCCTGACCGCTTGGAAATAGACATTCCGGAGCCTCTGCCGCTCCTGATGGCCGATGAGCGGGGTCTCAAGAGTGTCCTGCACCACCTGCTGGACAACGCCGCCAAGTACGCTCCCGAAGGAGAGCTTTTGCTTCAGGCTGAGGCCGGAAACGGGATGATCCGCGTGAGCCTCACCGATTCGGGTCCCGGGATTCCGGCTGACGAGCAAGATCGGGTCTTTGATATGTTTCATCGTCTGGATAATCGCGATGCGCGGGAGGTCTACGGTCATGGATTGGGACTTCCCATGGCCCGGAAACTTTTGGAAGCGATGGGGGGCGGCATCCGAGCGGAACCAGGCGAGAATGGCGGCTCCCGCTTCGTATTCTGGCTGCCTCAGGCCGAGGCTCGTTAATGGCCAAGATCTTGATCGTCGACGACGACCGGACGTTGTTGCGCTTTATAAGTGAATATCTCGAGGGCGAAGGCTTTCAGGTCGCAACCGCCGACCGAGGGACCAAGGCGCTAAAGAGGTTTTACGACGAGCGCCCAGATCTCGTGGTGCTTGATCTGATGATGCCGGGAATGGACGGTTGGGAAGTATGCGCCCGCTTGCGGGAACTCTCTGACACGCCGGTCATCCTGCTCTCTGCTAAATCCTCCGAGTCCGATAAGCTGCGCGGCTTCCGCCTCGGGGTGGACGACTATGTGACCAAGCCATTCAGCCTGGCGGAGCTCACGGCTCGCATCCAGGCTGTCTTGGCGAGAGTCGCCGCGGACGACCCGCAGGAAGGCGGCACTTTTAGAGTTGGTCCGCTGACGGTGGACACTCGCCGCCGGGAAGCCGCACTAAACGACGAACCCATTTCGCTAACCCCGACCGAGTTCCGATTGCTTTCTGCGCTGGCGCGGCGCGCGGGTGCTGCGATCTCGCAGGAGGATCTCCTCACAGAAGTCTGGGGAGATTACCGGCGGAAGGGCGGGAGCGCGCTGCGCCGCTACGTGTGGTTTCTTCGCCAGAAGATTGAGCAGGACCCCAACCAACCGAAACTGTTGGTTACGGTTCGCGGCTACGGATACCGCCTCGAGCCCGAATAATGCTTGCGCATAGCCATACTTGGCATATTGGTCACTCGGTACCCCAATTCCCCGAAGGCGGGTAAATTGAGCGCGACTACTTTCGCGGAGCTTTATCCCGTTTGCCGCAGCGCAGGCCATTCACCTCCATAACTTCGCTATTCACCGCCATAGGGGAGGGCCCATCGAATGACCGCTCGATCGGCTCCAGCATCGCTCAGCTATCCGTAGTGGTGGGGCATTTTCCAAGTCTGGCGGCTGCGAGGCCGGCTTTCAAATTTGCCATTATGGAACGACAAGGGCAGAATTGGTGGATCCTAAGGAGCTCGGGAAGAACTTTTGATGGGTGAGATTGGCGATCAAAGAACCGACCTGCCGCAGGCACTGGAGAAGGCTGTAGTGCAGGCCTCCGGCCTGGCAGGAGATAAACCCGTGACGGTTGTTGCCGAATACCCCGCCCACTTGCCTGCCGTTCGAGCAAGCAAAAGTCAGATAGTGCAGATGATAGGCGGGGTCATCGGCAAGGCGGTCGAGGCGGTTGACAGGGGAGAAGTGACTGTCAACGCAGAAATCCGGTCCGATTCGGAGGAGGGGACCGGGCCATGGGCTATCGTAGTCATACGACTTCCCGCATCCGCGCAGGCTAGCCAGCAGGCTCTTGATCTGGCAATGGCTCTCGAAAAAAAACAAACGGACGACCCCTCCGATCTTCCTGTAATTCGCGCGCTGGCCAAGTCCCTCGGGGGCGACCTGTGGTTAGAGGGTCCTGAGAGCGAACGCCCACGGCTCTTGCTCTCATTCCCTCTCCTGGCAACTCAGCGTGGGGAGGGAGACATTCGAAGCATTGTGGAGTCCCACCTCGCACTGGACTCGGACAGTATTGAAACATTGTTGATTCTCGTGGATGATCCGGCACGCCTCAAGACGATGTCCATGGAACTGGGCGAGGAAGGTTATCGGGTGGTCGCCACCTCGAGCGGTAGAGAGGTGCTGGCGCTTGCTCGTGAAGAGCAGCCTGAGCTGATTCTCCTTGATATGTTGTCCAGAGACCCGGAGGCGCTCGAAGTCGCCATGGTGCTCAAGCATGATCATCGCACATTGAACATTCCGGTGTTATTCCTGACCTCGATGAGCGACCCGCGAGAAGAAGAAGAACGGCTTGGAGCCGCAAGCTTTTTGGTGCGACCGACCGGAACGGCCGCTTTGGTCTCTACCATCCAGGGGGTCCTGGGAGCAGGCGTGAGCCCGGCCGGGCGCGTGCTGGTCGTCGAGCAAGACGATGCCGCCCGCGAAACGCTGGTGATGATAATCCAGACGCATGGGTACCGGGTCACAGAGGCGGCCGGCCCGGAGGAGGGCCTGGCGTTGGCCGAACATATCCCTCCGGAGCTGGTGTTGGTCAATGCGATGATGGCTCGGGAGCGGGACTATTGGCTGCTGCGCGGCCTCCGACAACTGGGCCACCCTTTTGATATCTTTGTGCTCGCGGAAGCGCTCTCCGAAGAGGAGGGTAAGGCGGCGGTTGGTCGCGGGGCTTCAGGCTACAGTGAGACCGGCAATCTAGGACAGCTTCTGGATCAAGTCAGGAAGCAGAGGGATCAGAATTAGGTCACGAGGATGGTCGTGCCGCGGGCGATGCGACGGGTTTCTTCGGGGGCAACCTCAGGCAAAGTCCAGCGATAGAGCCACTTAGCTTCTTCCACGTGCATATTGACGCAGCCGCGGCTTTGCGGACGGCCAAAGTCGTTGTGCCAGTAGGTTCCATGGAAGGCCACGCCCGTGATTGTAAAAAAAGACACCCAGGGCACGCCCGGTAGCTCGTAGGCTTTAATATCGGAGGTGATCTGACCGTTCCCCATGTGGCGGCTTGGCATCTTGACCTCCACCCAGAAGCGACCCGAGGGAGTGATGGTCGGGATTCCGTTCTCCCGGGGGCGTTTGTCCGGAATGCCGCTCGCGATCCGAGTGCGAAGGACGACCTTGTCATGCTCGTAGCAGAAAAGCTCCTGGCCGCGTAGGTCCACTTCAATCCGTTTGTAACGCAGCGGAACCTCGGGCGTTATGGGAGCGAGCTCATCTGACGGTACCCAGCGCAGATGCTCGCCGTGTACCCAATAGTTGATCCGCACCAGGTCGTCATAGATCTCATACCAGGTCCGGCCGTCTTCACCGGTGGTCGAATTGGTTACCCAGACAGTGGAGCGATAGTAGAAACGGTACAGAGGATCTGAAGCCAGATCCGGCTTTCGATAGCTTCGGGTATACGGAACTGAGACTTCGAACAGTGCGCCAGAATTGGGAATCGTCTGTAATGCAGGTTGAGGGTCCCAATCGACGCGTTGAATGTGTCCCGAGTGGACGAAACCGTCCGGGACCTGGTACCAGATCGGGTTGTGTTGGGGGCCGTCATCTGCGGTTACGCTATCCAGCAAGCTGATGAGGCCGTCTCGATTCACACGGTTCAGTCGCCGCGACCGGAAGTCCGGGTCGGAGTAGAGACCGATCCAATCCACGGTCACACGACCCACCCCCAGCCGCGCAGGGCCTGCCTCAGGTCCGGGAGGAAGGAACGCGAATCCGCCAAAGGAAATTCCACTGACCTTTAGAAAATCTCGACGGGAAAGGCCCTCCATGGCGGGTTCATTCTAATGTCAGCTCTAACGACCGTAAATGGTATTATGCGCCCGTAAGGCAGGGTCACTGGGTTGTGGCCTTACGCGGGCAGCCCGTAGGGCGCAGCCACCGGGCATGGCCCTACGCGCGCAGGCCCGTAGGGCTTAGCCTGTAACACGCATTCAACGGATGCGGCAATGGGCGTGGCACTCGGCGTCGCACCGTCTGCAGCCACCGGGCGTGGCATTGAACGTAGCCAATATGCGCGGGGAATGGGCACAGGTAAACACGCGCAGGGTGCATAGATCCGGCGGTCTCGAGTACGTCGGTTGCCTGGAATTCTCGGAGTACCTTAGCCATACGAACCTTCGTTGCGATTGAGATACCCGAGCCGCTAAAGGCCAAACTAGACCGCTCGGTGGAGGCACTCCGCTCGGGCGTGGTGGATGACCTGGTCCGGTGGGTCCGGCCGGACTCGATGCACCTGACCCTCAAATTTTTAGGTGAGATCGAGCAGCTGCAGGTTCATGCTATCGAGCAGATCCTCGACCAGGTAGCGGGCGGTTTTGCGGAGTTCGCCCTGGAGATGGCGGGGTTTGGCTGCTTCCCAAACAAAAAGCGGCCGCGGGTGATCTGGGTGGGGTTCGATGCCGCAGCTGCTGAACTGCTCCGGCTCCAAGCTGAGCTGACAAGTCATTTGGAGCTAATTGGATTCGAAGGCGACCGTCGGGATTATCATCCACACATGACCCTAGGAAGAGTGCGTAAAGAATTATCGGCAGCACATTCACGAATCCTCTCCGACTGGGCCAAGGAGGCTCAGATCGGGACTATTGGTAAGTTCCAGGTGGAATCGATCAGCCTAATTCACAGCGTTCTCGAACCTGGCGGCGCGGTTTACACTCGTCTCCACAGCGCCAGGTTCGCGCCATGAAACCGATGGTTGCGGTGATCGGCTCCGCGAGTTGCACGCCGCATCAGGCGGAGCTTGCCGAACGGGTCGGAAGGTTAATCGCTGAGCGCGGTGTCGTCCTGGTATGCGGGGGGAGGGGTGGGGTAATGGAGGCGGCTTGCAGGGGCGCGGAATCTGCTGGCGGAACCACGATCGGGATTCTGCCCGGAAGTGACAAGAGAGAAGGCAATCCGCATCTGACAATCGCAATTCCGACTGGACTGGGCGAGGCGCGCAATGCGCTGGTTGCGCGCGCGGGCCAGGCCGTGATCGCCATTGGAGGTGCCTATGGGACGCTTTCCGAAATTGCGCTGGCGCTGGAGGCCGGTCGGCGGGTCGTTGGCCTCGGAACCTGGAAGGCGATGGATCATGCGGATAGGGAGCTCGAGATCCTGATCTCCGAGGATCCGGAGGAAGCCGTGGAGCTGGCGCTTGGGGGGTACACGGGTGGTTGACGATTCACTAGAACTGGCGCATACCATGGTGGACGTGCTGGAGGAAAAGAAGGGCGAGGACATCCTGATCCTCGATCTTGCGGGGGTCGCTAGCTTCACAAACCTCTTCGTCATGTGCAACGGTAGAAGTGCGCGCACCCTGAAAGCTCTGTCAAGCGAGGTCGGCTCGGCAGTCAAAGAAAAACATAATCGGCTGCCGCTGCAGGTTGAGGGCGATTCCAAGAGTGGTTGGATACTACTGGATTACGGGGAAGTGATCCTGCACTTATTCTCTCCGGCTTTGCGTGACTACTACGCGTTGGAGGAACTTTGGGCCGCAGGACGAGTCGTGCTTCGTATGACTTGAGGCCTCAAGCCTCGTAGATCCAACGGTCGTTATCCCGCTTCCAGCTTACGAGCTCTACCTCAGAGAACCACAGCAGGATCTCGTCCCGTGCGGTTTGCGGGCCGTCAGAAGCATGTGTAAGGTTTCGACCGATTTCGAGCCCAAGGTCGTGCCGTACGGAGCCGGGAAGAGCTTGCTTAGGATCTGTGGAGCCCATCGTTTGACGTACAATCTCTATGGCGCCCGGACCCTCCCAGACCATGGCGACAACAGGAGAGGCTACGATGTATCGGATTAAACCCTCATAGAAGGGTTTGCCCTTATGCACCGCGTAGTGGTTTTCAGCTAACGAAGAGTCGACCTGCACAAGCTTCACACCCACCAGCTTTAGTCCCCTTCGCTCGAGCCTGCCGGTAATATCGCCTATCAGGCCGCGTTGCACCGCGTCCGGTTTCAAGAGCACTAACGTTCTTTCCAATGCGCCCTCCACAAAATTAAACTCGGGGAAATCCCCGAGTTTGCATTCAACAGCTCAAGCAGGATGCCTCTCTCAGGCAGTCTCCATACCCTTTCGATAGGCATTAATCGCTTCGTCCGTCTGATCGTCTCGCATATACGCGTCACCTAGAACTTGCCACAGATCGGGATTATCAGGCGTTCGATCCACCGCGATCCGCAAATCCTCGATAACACTTTCCAATGATTTCTTGCGCTTGACCAGGTCGCCGTACAATTCCACGGCCACCTGTGTATCTCCGGAGGCCAGCGCCTGCCGAGAGCGCTCCAGGACGTCCTCGCTCCGCTTCGTCTCTGGGGCGGGGGCTTCCTCCGGAATGGTCTCGCTAACTGCGACCGGCACCGTTTCGGCGGCAATTGATTCTGCAGGTCGCACGACCTCAACCGGCTCTGCCGGTTGCTCGGGTTCGGCGACCTCCGGCTCTGCCGCCTGCTCGGGTTGGACCGGCTTACTTAGCTCGGCGACCTCCGGCCCTGCCGGTTGCTCGGGTTCGGCGACCTCCGGCTCTGCCGCCTGCCCAGGTTCGACCGGCTCACTTAGCTCGGCGACCTCCGGCCCTGCCGGTTGCTCGGGTTCGGCGACCTCCGGCTCTGCCGGTTGCTCGGGCGCAACCGGCCCGACCTGCTTCTCCTCAGTTTCTGATGCTGCTACCGCTTGAGAAGGCATGTCCTTCGCTGACTCCTCGACCTCCGTTACCGATCTGGAAGTCGCAGTCACAGTTTCTGATTGTGAGGGCTCAGCAAGCTCAGTCAAATCTTCCGGCTCTCCGACGGGGGTAGGTTCTGCGAGACGATCTTCCTGCGCCGGCTCGGGTCTTTCCGCGAACTCCTCCGGCAGGTTTGAGGGCGCCGCGGTTGACACCGCTGTTTGCTCGGCGGCCGCGATCAACCAGTCGGGAATTGCGTCTTCCGGTTCAACTTCATCGGAGGCCTCGTCGACCGCTTCCGCCTCTCGCTCGGCGGCCTCCATCTGGTCTTGAAGATCCCCCGCGCGCGCGTCGATCGTTACGTCGTCGGGCGCGGGCTCCCCGGGAGCTTCTTCCGCAATCTCGCGCTCGCGTGTGAATTCTTCGAGCTGAGCCTGGAAATCGGGCGTCTGCGCTTCTACCGTTTCCGCATCTGGACTGACTTCTTCTCCCTGCGCGGCGGCATCCAGCGCTTCCATGTCGACCTTTGGAAGGGGCTGAGTCGCCATACGCCCCAGCCAGTCGGGAGCCGTGTCAGGCTCCGGCTCCGGTTCAGGCGTTTTAACTTCCGCCGCCGCTTGGCCGGGCAGGCCCACATCTACATCCATCCCGCGCTGATCGGCGAGCTGCTCAAGCCACTCCAGGCCTTCTTCAGGTTCATCGGGGATATCTCGATCTTCGAGGAGGGGCGCGGAGGGCACCACTTCAGCCGCCGTCTCGAGATCTTCATCTCCCGGAGCCTCGGCCTGTTTGGCAGCCAAATCCTCGAGCCATTCCATAACTTCATCGTCTTCCTCAACAGGCACCTGAGGAATCTCGGGCTCTTGCTCTTCGGGAGGCGAAATCTCCTCAATGTCTGCCGGCGCATCTTCGTCTGTGACCGACCCAATCCCTTGGAGCCAATCCGGGGCTCCACCTGAAGCCTCCGATTCCGGCTCTTCCGTTATCTCCGTTTCGGGCTCGGCACTCGCCGCATCGGCCTCCTGGCTAACGCTGCCCGGATCGCCAATTTCTCGCAGCCAATCTGGCGCAGAGGTCGCGCTGCTGGAATCACCGTCGGCTCCCTCATCGGCCAGGCCCTTGAGCCATTCTGGTGTCTCGGGTTTGGGTGTAGCGGGAGTCTCCTCCCCCTCCATCTCCATCCCGTCGAGCCAATCGGCGGAATCGGTCTCCACCGGCTGCTTGGGCGGCGTGCCAATTTCTTCCAGCCAATCGGGGGCCGACGAATCTCCGCTCCCTGCGGTCGGATTGACCATTTCAGCCGCCGCAGCAAATGAGGGGGAATCCATTCCGGAGGCCTTCGCCTCGGCCTCCACCGAAGTTGTCTCCTGTTCGATGAGCTCCGCCTCGGACGGAGCGGTATCCTCGGAAAGGCCTGGCGGTTGCTCGCGGCTCTCGCCCGCCGGAGCTAATTCGCTTTCTACATCCCTTTCCAGGCCGGGGTCCGCATCCAGCGTGGCTTCTTCTGGAGCCAATGAAGACTCCTCAGGTGAGAGCGGCCGCTCTTGCCCTTCGCCGGCCGGCACGTCAACTTCAGCCGAAACGGCCAGGTCATCCTGTTCGATCTCAGGCGCCACGGAATCTTCGGGGGTCTCCACGGCTTCCGAGAGCCAATCCGGCGAAGCAGCCACTGCTGGATCCGAGCTCGACGGTTGGGCTTCCTCCTCCGCCGCTGCTGCGGCCACCGCCGAAAGCCAGTTTTCAGACGAAGGCGTCTCAGGTCCCGGCTCTTCAGGCGTCGCTGCGGCCGGCTCCTCTGTCGATGGCTCGGGGGGGGGAGCGACCTCCTGCTCTGCTTCAACAAGGCCCGCATCCAGAGACTCCTGAATCGGACCCGTGTCTCTCATCCAATCTGGGAGATCATCGCCCTTGCCAACTTCTTCCTCGGACGAATCCGGGCCTCGGTCCTCGAGCCAGGTAACGATCGTCTCTGTTGCGCCTGGCGCATCATCCGATATCCAGGTCGGCAGGCCGCTCGTGTCGGCCTCGGCAGTCGGGAACGAAGCTTCGCCCTCCGATTCCTTGGTGGGCGCTACGGTGTCATCTGCCGGCTCCTTAGCTTCGGGGCTCGCCTCGGAACCAATCCAGCTCGGTGGGCCCTCGTCGGCTGCGCCATCAGCTGAGCCCTCCAGCTCTTCAGGAGCGATGTCATGGATCCAATCGGGTAACTCGGCGGGAGCCAGTTCCGCGTCCTCATCCGCTTGATCGTCGGCCGGAATATTTCCGGCCTCGAGCGCTTCTAAATCTTGATCTGAAAATGAAACAGGCGCCTCTTCCACCTCGCCGGAGGATTCCTTCCACCCGGCCTCCTGCATCCAACTCGGAATATCGCTCCCCGCGGCCTCCTCGGTATCCCCGTTTGCGGCAAGCTCGCTAGTAACTGGAGCCACACTACTGGACTCATCATCCCCATCCGAAGTAAGCGACTCCTCAGGCTCTCCTACCGATTCGGCATCCGCGATTTTTGGACCGTCGGTGGAGGGTTCCGAATCTTCTGGAGCATCGAACATACCTGCCACGGCACCTGCGGCCTCGCCCTCCATCGTTTCTTCTGATCCGTCTTCAGAACCGCCGGCCGGAATGCCAGTCGCGAGGTCGCCTGATGCTGAAAGGTCTGACTTACTAGGCTCGGCTTCCTGCTCCGGCTCTGAAACGAATAGGTCTGCGTCATCAGAGGTCTCAGACTCCAGCTCCGCCAGGAACCCAGACCCGGGCACACCCTCGGAAGTATCCGCCGCCTGTGCTTCCATCTCCTGCCTGAGTTCTTTTTCGGCTGCGGCCTCAAACGGCGGAGGTTCGCCTGGCTCCAACCAGGAAGGAAGCGGTCCGGTTTGGGCTGGCTTGACCTCTTCTGCCGAATCTTCGCTCGGCTTTTGCATCTCCATTCCCAGCTTGGCCGCCCAGCTTGGCTGCCCTGTGGCGGTTGATGGAAGCGCTTCTCCGGGCACCCAATCCAGCTTCTCGAGGCTGACGGCGGAATCCTCCACGCTGTTGGCATCTGCCAACGCCGATTCAACAAAGGCCGCATAAGGGTCTAAGCTGGCCAGGCGGCGATGATAGACGGCCGCCTCTTCCACGCGGTCGTTGGCCTGCAGATTGGCGGCCTGAATCCGATTGGCCTCCGCACAATAGGGCAACTTCTCAAGAATCTGATTCGATATCGCGATCGCGTCGCTTCTCTGGTCGGTCTGCCAGTACATACTGGCCAGCAACACCTGTAGGTCTGGCCGCTCTGCGTCTTCTTGAAGGGCGGATCGCAGCTCAGTTATCGCCTGTGCGAAAAGTTCGCCGTGGGCGTACATCCTCGCCAGAGCCCCCCTTGTGAGCCGGACCTTGTGCGGCTCCAGTCCATCGCGGCGGCTGATCAGCCGCTTCATCTCCTGCTGAATGGCCGGGTTGGAGGGATTGGTCTCAAAAGCTCTCTCCATGTGCCAGATGGCTGCATCCAAGTTGCCTTCGTCCTCGCGAACGATAGCCATGCCCACATGCGATACAAAATCATCCGGGATGGCGGATAACACGCGCTGGAATATGTCGGCCGCGTCACCGTATCGTTTTGCTTCCAGGTAGGCCTTGCCTAAGAGGCGGTAGGTTTCGAGGTGTTTGGAATAGGTCTGGAGGATGTAACGACAGTGCGCGATGGCCTCGTCGAGCCGCTCTCGCTCAATAAGTTCGTCAATCTCTCTTCCGTAGGCGCGTAAAGATAGTTCGGACACTGGGAAATTTCTCTTTTAGAGTATGACTCAGAAGGGGGCAATCCGCAAGATATCGCCCTTCCCGAGGCATTTCGAGGGGGTAACGCGAGGATCTAAGTGGAGCCCGGTGGGTGCCGATTCTGAGGGTTCAGAAACGCCGGGAGAGGGGTCCGATCTGCAATAATAGGAGCCCCTGAGTTATTTCCTAATCGGCGGCGGAGACCTCTTGCAACATGATCTCCGGAGCGGGGCGTTTGCTTTGTGCGATAGCCCATATCAAGATCGATATTAGCGCGGCTACTGCCAACCAGCCGACGACTCCAAGCTCTGAATATTGCACGACGATAGGGGCGATGATCACGGCAACCAGGTTCACGACCTTGATCAATGGATTCAAGGCCGGCCCGGCGGTGTCCTTCATCGGATCGCCGACGGTGTCCCCAACTACTGAGGCGAAGTGCCGCGCGGATCCCTTGCCAGTACCTTTGGCCAGATCCGTAGGTTCATCTTCTATGGTTTTCTTGGCGTTGTCCCAGGCACCGCCCGCATTGTTCATGAAGACAGCCAGCAGCTGCCCGGAAATGATGATTCCCGCCAGAAATCCTCCAAGCGCCTCGACCCCTAAAACCAACCCGACAACAATCGGGGTCGTTACGCCCAGGATCGCCAGCGGCAGCAGCTCCTTCTGAGCGGCCGTCGTCGAGATCGCCACCGGCCGCGAATAATCCGGCTCGATCTTGCCCTCCAAGACTCCAAGGGCGAACTGTCTGCGCACCTCCTCAACAATCAGCGAAGCCGCTCGGCTTACGGAGTTGATAGCAAAAGACGAAAACAGCCAGGGCAGCGCGGCCCCGATCAACATTCCAACAAAAACTAGAGGCGAATCGATCCGGATCCCAACTGATCGAATCTGATCCGAAATTGCGATGCCGAGTTCCCCTTGTGCGCGGCTCACATCCACGATGAATGAACCGAACAGCGCCACCGCTGCGATAACGGCAGAGCCGATGGCAACCCCTTTCGTTATGGCCTTGGTAACATTTCCCACCGAATCCAGATCAGCCATGATCTGCTTTGCCTTCAACAGATCGGGATCATCCGTATCCTGCCAGGCCATTTCACCAATTCCATTTGCGTTGTCCGCAATGGGGCCAAAAGAGTCCATGGCCACGTTGTTTCCGGTGAGAGTCAACATTCCGATCCCGGTCATCGCGATCCCATACAGGACAAAAGTTACCGAATCGCCCGAGGGAATTCCGGGGATCGATCCAAAGATCACGATCGAGGCGAAGAGGGTCGCTGCAATGACCAGGATCGCCCAGACGCTGGACTCGTAACCAACCGCTATTCCCGACAGGATAGTTGTTGCCGGCCCAGTTTTGGTGGACTTTCGAATTTCCTTCACCGGAGCGCCGTGACTGGAAGTGAAATACTCCGTGAGCCGGTCGATGGAAATCGCCAGCAAAATCCCGACCGTCGTGGCTAGAAATGGTCGCCACCATCCGCCCGGAATGTCCCGCATGTAAAGAAATGCGACGATTCCGAATAACACTACCGAGATCGCGGCCGAGGTCAGGTATCCGGTAAAGATAGCCCGCATCGCGTCGCCACTCTCGCCGGAATCGCTTCGCACCGCGTAGGTCCCCACAATCGAAGACACCACACCAATGCCGCGTACCAGGAGCGGAAAGATGATCCACTCGAAATTTCCGGTAACATGCCAGAGCGCGATCCCGAGGATGAGTGCGGCTACGATCGTGACCTCGTACGATTCGAAAATATCCGATGCCATACCTGCGCAATCGCCAACGTTATCTCCCACCAGGTCGGCAATAACCGCGGGATTGCGCGGGTCGTCCTCTGGAATGCCCGCCTCCAGCTTGCCAACAAGATCCGCGCCAACATCCGCGGCCTTGGTAAATATTCCGCCGCCCACGCGCATAAACAACGCAACAAGTGTTCCACCAAAGCCAAAACCTAGAAGCACGTCGGGCGAAGCGATGCCAAAGATGATGACGATGACCGTACCCCCGAGCAGGCCCAAGCCGTCCGTCAACATGCCGGTGACTGTGCCGGCTCGGTAGGCAATCTTCAACGATTCGCCGAAGGATCGGCGAGCCGCGTCCGCCACCCGTACATTGGCTTGGACCGCCATGCGCATTCCGATCTGACCCACCGAGAGGCTAAACAGCGCGCCCATAATAAACGCAAGGGATCGGCCCAGCCCAATCGTGAGCCGCAGAACATCCTGGCTCATCCCACTGAATCGCTGAGCGGCTTCGGGGGTAGGGGGAACGATGAAAACGGAGAGGAATAGCGCGACCGTCAGAATAGCGATAACAGGCAGGACGCTCCTTAGCTGACGGCGCAAATAGGTGTCTGCACCAATCCTGATCGAGTTCCAGACATCCTGCATCTGGGAAGTGCCTTTGGGCTCACGTAGCACCTGAACCCGCAGAAAAAGTGCGTACAGGAGCCCCAGTAGCGCAACGCCCAGTACCGAGTACAGGGCGATTTGCTCAAACAGCCGGAGCTCTTGCATAAATGCAAGTATGCCTTCCATAAAAAAGGATCTCCTATGGGGGAAGCTGGGCGATTGTACAAGTTGGCACTTTTGATGTCAAGGAACGGGTTCGCGGGCGGCACAATACCTTAAGGATTCAATGAGAACAAAGATTCGATATTGACTTGCCGGGCCCAGATTGGATATAGTTTCATCTGCGAGAGCGCAAACCCGCCCCCGGACCTTCCGAGCAGGAAAATCTCAGCCACGGTAGCGCCGGGTTTTTTTGTCTCACCACTTGATTCAAGTCAAGAATCTCTCCAAGTCCTACGGCAACTTCCCGGCTCTGAGTGAGATCTCATTCCAGGCGAAACGGGGAGAGATCCTTGGATTCCTGGGGCCGAACGGCGCGGGGAAAACGACGACCATGCGCATACTGACCGGTTATATGCCGCCCACCGCCGGCAGCGCAAAGGTGGCCGGATTCGACGTGGTCGAAGAGTCACTCGAGGTGCGAAAACGAGTGGGCTATTTGCCGGAGACGGTCCCGATATATCCGGAGCTCTCTGCGAGGGAGTACCTGAGATTCATGGGTTCCTTGCGGCGAGTCGAGAACCTTGACGATCGCATCGACGAAGTGTTGCATAAAGTCGGATTACAAGATCGGTCGGAAAGTTATGCGGGAAACCTCTCGAAGGGCCTCAGGCAGCGGCTCGGGCTGGCACAAGCGTTGCTGCACCGACCCGAAGTCCTCATCTTAGATGAGCCGACGATCGGTCTCGATCCGGCCCAGATCATCGGGGTCCGAGAGCTCATACGCGAGGTGGGGACGGATCGAACGGTCATGCTTTCCACTCACATCCTGTCCGAAGCCCAGCAGATCTGCGATCGAGTGTTGATCATCCATCAAGGACGTATCCTCGCGGAGGACACGCCGACCAACCTCCAATCACAGCTGGCAGGAGCCGAGCGGATTCGGGTCCGGACTTCAAGCGATTCCAAATCTCTGGCCAAGCTGCTCGGAAAACTTCCAGATACGGAAGAAATCAAGCTGATCGAGGGGGGGGTCGAAGTTTCCGGGCCGCCGGGCAAGGATATTCGACCAATAATCGCACGAACGATTGTTGAGGCCGATCTGGATCTGCTTGAACTCAGCGCCTCGTCCGTGAGCCTCGAACGCATTTTCCTACAGCTAACCGAGGAACAGAACGCCCGCGAGGACTCTGAATAACACATGCGAATTATCTCCATCATCGCGGCCCGCGAATTTCGCCGATACTACATTTCTCCCATCGCTTACGCTGGTGCGGCCATTATTTTCATCATTTTGGGCGGAGTTTTTGTGATGAATATCGGCTTTGGCCTCCCGACCGGATCGCTGCGGCCCGATGGCCGGATGGTGCTGCAGCCGCTGGTGATCATCTTGATGCTTGTGACGCCTGCTTTCACGATGCGGCTGCTAGCCGAAGAGCAACAGGAAGGCACGCTCGAGCTGCTGCTTACGGCCCCGGTCCGGGACTGGGAGGTTGTTCTCGGAAAATGGCTGGGATCCTTTGGTTTCTTATTGGTGATCCTCGCCGGAACATGGATATTTCCGATCATCATCAATCGTTTCACCGTCCCGGGAATTGATCAAGGGGCCCTACTATCGGCGTATATCGGACTCGTCGCGCTGGTCGCTGCTCTGCTGGCGATCGGCCTATTCGCCTCCAGCCTGTTCTCGAATCAGCCCGCGGCCTATCTGACCGCGGTCGGCATCACGCTGAGTCTGTGGGTTGTCGGGGGAATGCGCGCGGGCTCGAGTGCGTTCAGTCAGGCTATAGCCTACCTGGGGATTCTAAATCATTATTACGACAATCTGTACCAAGGCGTGATACACCTTACCGACCTGATATTTTTCGCCAGTCTTACCGCGCTCGCCCTCTTCCTGGCAAGCCAGGTAGTCGAAAGCAGGCGATGGCGTTGACCATTAAGCGGTCGAGGCTCGCCCTGGCGCTCTCCGCCATCGGAATCGCATCGATGGCGGTCGCGGGATTTCTGTCCCTGACCGATCGATCGGGGACTATTTGGATTCCGGTGGCGCTCGGATTAGGGATATTCGCCCTGGTAGCAGGCCTGGTGCTGGATCGCGCTCGCGTGCGTAAGGTACTGGCCGGGAGGCAGGCGAGATACGGCACCAATGCATTGATCTTGAGCGCGGCCTTCATCGGCGTGTTAGTTGTCATCAATGGGGTGGCATTGAGGTACCCGCAGCGTTTGGATCTCACGGAGGATAAAGAAAATTCGCTGAGACCGGAAACTTTGTTGCTGATTTCCGGACTTTCCGAGCCCGTTTCTATCACGGGGTTTTACTCCCCCGACCGTGCGAGCTTCAAAGATCGCATGCGACCCATCCTGGAGCAGTATCGGATCCAAAGTAAGGGTCTGGTGAGTTATGAGTTTGTCAATCCCGATGCCGATCCACTCGCGGCGGACCGTTTCGGATTCAGAGGAGACGCTTGGCTCGGTGTAAGAATGGGGGAGGGGTCGCATGTGATCCAAAACCCAAGCGAGGGCGAAATTACTTCGGCCATTGTGCGATTGAGCAACCCTGAGGAACGCACAGTTTATTTTCTTACCGGACATGGGGAGCTCGAGTTAAATGCTGCAGATGGCGGCGGCCTGGCCCAGTTTGTGCAAGTATTGAAATTAAAGAACTACGGAGTCGAATCGCTCAATCTTCTGGTGGAGGCGGCGATCCCTGCGGATGCGGCGGTTCTGGTTGTCGCGGCGCCGGTAACGGGCCTCGAAGAGGAGGAACTGGATCTTATTGACGAATTCCTCAATGCCGGCGGCGGGCTGGTCGCACTGCTCGAGCCTAGCCCGATAACGGAGTTGGAGGCGGAGCAGGATTCGCTGAATTCTTATCTTCGAGACAACTGGGGAGTTTATGCGAGAGATGATGTTGTCATCGACCCGCAAGCGATCTACGCGGACGTGGGCCTGGCCTTTGCCTACGGAGATCATCCGATCACCGAGCGGATCCAAACCTTCACCACCCAGTTTCCCTACGTGCGAAGTGTTGAGATCAGCCGTGGACCCGATCCAGCACTATCGATTGTTGAATTGGTGATCACGAGCCCGAGCTCCTGGGGAGAGACCGACTTTGGCGACCTTCTGGATGGTAGAACGGCTCAAAGCGAAGACGAAGCGGCTGGGCCACTGGCTCTGGCCGTAGCGCTGGAGGATTTCAGGACTCAAACGCGTATTGTTGTTGTGGGGGATGCGGACTTCGCCTCAAACGCCGGCTTCTCCGCAGGTGCTAACGGAGATCTGATTGTCAACAGCGTGGATTGGGCGGCCAAACTGGACAACCTGATCGATATCACACCCAGGCAGCAAACCCAGCGCCAGGTGGTGCCAGCTACGACCTCCACCATTATCATGCTCAGCGTCCTGGCCCTGCTCATCATTCCAGGCCTGATCCTTACCGCCGGAGGCTGGGTGTGGTGGAGCCGCAGGAGACATAATTGATGGACGCTGAGCATCAGCGTCCTGGCCCTGCTCATCATTCCAGGCCTGATCCTTACCGCCGGAGGCTGGGTGTGGTGGAGCCGTCGGAGGCACCCGTAGCGGATGGTCCGTAGGACAACCTGGATCACGCTGGCCGTCTTGGTAACGGTGATTCTGACGGCCGTGATCCTGAATCAGACTCAGAATCAACAGTCGCCACCGGCGGTGACGCCGGAACCTGATCCGTTATGGTCGGTTGCGAGCGAAGATATTGTTGCGTTGACTGTGGAGGATCTGACGGCCAGCAATCTCCTTCAGTTCGAACGCAGCGCGGAAGAGCTCTGGAGGATGGTTCTACCGCAGCAGGGCGAAGCCGACATCGCCAGCGTGGAGCGCGCAGTAAGCTGGTTATCCGCTCCAAGCCCGCGGGCTCAACTGACGGAGGTCGACGATCTTTCAGTTTTTCAGCTCGATGCGCCCGACTACCGGGTGGAACTGGAGCTATCCAGCGGGGAAAGGCTCTCATTTATTGTGGGACGTGAAACGCCGACCGGAGGCTCAAGATACATCGCCTCCCCGGACGTGGAGGGGATATGGATCGTAAGCACTTTCGGGCTGGACGAAGTGCTCGGTCTACTCGAGTTTACCGAGTTAGCTCCCACGGAAGCGCCGGACGCGTAGACGCGCGTCACAGAGCAGATCAAACAAATTCGAAAATTGAGTGTTGATTCGCGACCTCTTTTTTTGTAAGCTGTACGGGTATATCAAACGAGGACGGAGGGAAGGCAGGCATTGGCTAAACGAACGAATCGCAGGCGAAAGGCAAAGTTCTCAATTCCCGAGGACGGGGCTCAAGAAAACCCGGCTCTAGAGCAGCTGCTCGAGATGGGCAAGGAGCGGGGCTTCGTTACAAGCGACGATATCTTGGGATTCTTCCCCGAGGTCGAGCGCGATCTGGATCAACTTGAAACGGTCCATGCCGCGCTGTTGAGGGCCCACATCAATTATCTGGACGAAGCCCCTGATGATGATGAAATGCAAGAAGAGGAGCCTACCGAAATTGAAAAGCTCCGGGAGAAGGACAAGAATGATCTGGCCCAGATTGACGCCGATGACAGTGTGGGTCTCTATCTCAAGGAAGTCGGCCGTGTGCCGCTGCTGACCGCCGAGCAGGAAGTTTCTCTCTCAAAAAGAATCGAGCGCGGTCGAAAGGCCCGCGAGTCGATGGCCGCCGGGAACGGCAACCGCGCGAACCTTCGATTGTTCATTGAGGATGGATGGGCGGCCAGGGAGCACCTCATCACCGCTAACTCGCGCCTGGTCATCAGCGTGGCCAAAAAATACATGGGGCGCGGCGTGCCGTTTCTGGATCTAATCCAGGAGGGTAATATCGGCCTCATTCGCGCCGCAAAAAAGTTTGACTATCGTCGCGGACACAAGTTCTCGACCTACGCCACCTGGTGGATCCGTCAGGCGGTCACTCGCGCTATCGCCGATCAAGGGCGCACGATTCGGGTGCCGGTCCATATGGGCGATCAGATCAACCGGTTGCTTCGCACCTCGCATCAGCTGACCCAGCTGCTCGGGCGGGATCCCACCACACAGGAGTTGGCGGATTCTCTACGCGTGACTCCCAAAAAAGTGGAGAATATGATCCAGGTCGCGCGGCGGCCGATCTCGCTTGAAACTCCTACCGATGATGAGGAGGACTCGATTCTCTCCGACTTCATCCCGGACAATGAATCTCCGGCACCAGTCGAGGTGGTTACGAACAGCCTGCTGCGGGAGCAGCTGAGGGACGTGTTACATACGCTACCCCCGAGAGAAGTGCGGATCCTCCAGCTGCGTTACGGATTGCATGATGGGCAGAGCTACACTTTGGAAGAGGTAGGGCGAAAGATGGGTGTTACTCGAGAGCGAGTGCGACAGATCGAAGCACAAGCTCTGAGTCGCCTGAGGCATCCCTCTCATCGGCGCGTGTTGGTAGATTATTTGCGGGAATAGCTCCTCGATCGTTTCGTTCTAAAGAAGACGACCCAAGGATTTCGATCATGAAAGGGACTGGGTTATCGACAGTCCCTTTTCGATTCTGCCTGTAAGGCACGCGTGATCTTGGAGCGCCCAGTACAAATTACACTCGCCGTTCGGACACCCCGGGCGGCGAAAATACGGGAGTTCAGCCCGGGCCCAATCTGCTGAAGATCAAGAGCCCGTCGCTGCCGTAAATATTGGTGTCCAGTTCCTCCAGCAGCTCATAGTCTCTTCGAAATCGCTGGTCTTGCAGAAGCGTGTTGCGCCCATATACCTCGAGGATGACGATGAATTCTGGCCTGAGATCGGCTACCAAGTCTGAAGGCACCGCGTAATTGATGGCATAGGCGGAGGTCGGAAGCGGATAATAGTCGGTCGACTCCGGGGAGATCAGACCCAGCAGGTCAAGTATCTCTCCCGGAGCAAAGTAGCCAAGGGTCCCAATATCGGCCGCCGCGAGCACGCCTCCGGCCTGTAGGCGGTCAGAAAGCGACTGGGCCGCGCGTTCGTATAGCAGCTCGAGCTCGATGAAAGCCATCTTGGGGGCAAGTCGGGTGGGACCGTGATCGGGGCGAGCGGTCCACGCCGACAAGGTTCCAACCAGCCCCAGGAGCGTAAAAAGCGCGAGTGGGAGCCAGTGCTTCAGGTCGCGCGAGAAGCGGGCGACTCCCAGACAGATCCCCAGCAGATAGAGCGGCATGGGGGGCACCAGGTACCAGCGAAACAAGAGCGGGTTGGCAATTGAGTAGGCAAGGAGGTAGAACCACGGGTAGACAAAAAGTGGCCAGGCGCGAGCGGTGGTACGAACGGCCAGGAGAACACCCAATGCAAAGAGCGTTGGATACAGGATCAAACCGACTGCGATCCATGTGGATCCAAGGATCTCGTGCCACATCAGAGGGGTGGCGTAATGTTGAAGGAGTCGCACGAGCCCCGCGCTCGCCGGGAGCTGGTAGGCTACCGCCTTCGCGAACAGGGATTGAGGAATCGGTGAGCCGTAGGATAGGGAGCTGAACACGATCCACGATCCGACTGGAGCGCCGAAGGCCGCCGCCTCTCGCCATGCGACCCCGCGGCTAGACCCTTGCCTCCTGAGCCTAACCAGTGCCCAATCGACAAGGATGGGCGCCAAGAAAATCAAGGCGTCGGGGCGGGTCAGAAGCGCCAAGCCTCCTGCTCCGGCGGCCATAATTGGTCGGCCGGCCAAATGTAAGTAGAATGTGGCGCTTAGTAGGGCGATGAAAAGACTGGTCTCCATTCCTCCGATGGCGAACGTCACGGACCAAGGGTGGACGGCCCAGATTAGGGCGGTCGCAACCCCCGCCCCACTCGAGCCGAGCCTGCTCCCCAGCCGAATCAGGAGCAACGTTGTGGCCGCGTCGGCGGCCGCGCTCACGATCAGCGCGATCAGCGGAAACGACGCGTCGGAGCCTCCAAGTGGAATTCCGAGGGCGCTCAGGAGCAGGGTGAACAGGGGAGTCGTGGTTCCGAGCACCGCCTGGCCCGGGTTATACACAAGCCCATGACCATCAAGCAGATTGCGAGCGTAGCGGAAGGTGATGTAAGCGTCGTCGATGGTGCGCGGGCCCGGAATCAGGCGGACTCCGAAGGCGAGGAGCGGAATGAGAACCTCGGCCCAACGCAGGCGGTTGCGCAACACGGGCGGATTATACAGGTGCCAGGGTTAGCTCAAAAGCTGACCGAAAAGTACTGGATCGTAGCGATCCTGATCTTCGGGCTTGCCTTGAAGCTGATGCTGCTGGCCAGCGACGCGTTTCCGTTTAATTCCGATGAGGCAGTGGTCGGTTTGATGGCGCGCCATATCCTGGACGGAGCGTGGCCCGCATTCTTTTATGGTCAGGCTTATATGGGAAGCCTCGATGCCACTCTGGTGGCGATCGGATTCGCGCTGTTTGGCGAAGCGGTGTGGGTGATCCGCCTGCTGCAAACGCTCTTGTATGCAGCAACCATCCTCACCACCGCCGCCCTGGGACGGTCTATTTTTCGTAGTACGCGGGTGGCCTGGATAGCGGCCGCGCTGCTTGCCATTCCGACCGTGAATGTGATGCTCTACACGACCGTCTCGCTTGGCGGTTACGGGGAGGCCCTGGTCATCGGAAATCTTCTCATGTTGCTGGCGCTGCGCGTCTGGCGGCAGGAGAAAGGCTTCGCGCTCTGGGGATTTCTCGCGGGGTTTGGGTTCTGGGCCTTCGGTTTGACTCTCATTTACACGCTTCCGACCGGCCTTATCGTGCTTCGTAAGCTCTGGCATTCTAGAGCCAAGCTAGCGACAACGACCGCCACGTTTTCGCTGGGCGCACTACCCTGGATACTTGAGGGTGCCAGGCGCGGGTTCGATCCGTTCCTAAGCGAACTCCTGGGTGAGGCGGTCTCCGGGGCCTCTACCGGCGGTCTATCGTCCGTCTTGGAGCATTCAGTCAACCTGCTGCTCTTGGGTCCAACGGTTATCTTCGGCCTGCGGGCACCGTGGTCTGTCGAGCTGATCGCTGCGCCGCTCGCACCAATCGTGCTGATCTTCTGGTTGGCCGTGCTCGGGTATGGAGTGTCCAGGCTCAGGACAAAAGCGGAAGATCGCGTAGGGCGTTGGATGCTGGCCGGAGTTATGGCTACGCTTGTGGCCGGGTTTCTGCTGACGCCCTTTGGCGCAGATCCGTCGGGTCGCTATTTTCTGCCACTCGCGGTCCCGCTCGCGCTTATGGCCGGAGATTTGTTCACCGAGCCGAGCGTCATGCGCGCCGGCAGATGGGCCTATGCGGCTTTGGGCCTGGTCCTGATCTTCAACCTGTGGGGAAACATCCAGGCCGCGATCGAAAATCCTCCCGGCATTACCACCCAATTCGATCCGGTAGCCCGAGTGGATCACTCTTACCTGCCGGAATTGGTCGAGTTCTTAGAGGCGGAAGGAGAATGGACCGGATATTCGAATTACTGGGTAGCCTACCCGCTGGCATTTGTGTCAGACGAACGGTTCATCTATACCCCGAGGCTGCCCTACCATACGGACTTTCGATATACGGACCGCGACGACCGGTATGCCCCGTATGGTGCGATCGTGGCTCAAAGTCCATCAACCGCCTACATCACGACGAATTTCCCTGAGCTGAATCAAACTCTGCGGGATCGCATGCTTCAGCGCAAAATTGAGTTCGAAGAGATGACCATCGGACCCTACACAGTCTTTTATGGCCTTTCCGAACCGGTGAGTCCAGACCAGCTCGGAGTGTATTTGAGGCCGTGAGTTTTCGGCGGTTGGTTCCCACAGTGACCATCCTGGCAGTTTTTGCGATGGCGCTCCGCTTTTCGATTGGACCCGATACCTACTGGCACCTTCGAGCGGGGGATTGGATCCTCACTGAAGGGAGCCTTCTGAAGGTCGACCCATTTTCGTTGACCCGATTCGGCAGCGAATGGATTTACCCCGGATGGCTGGCCCAGATCGCACTGATTGCGGCATATCAACTGCTTGGCTTTCCGGGTCTGAATCTTCTGACGGCCCTGGTCGTGGCCGCGGCCTTCGGCTTTCTCTGGTCGACCATGCAAGGACGGCCACTGCTGCGTGCCTTTGTGTTGCTGCTTGCCGCCACAAGTTCCGCGGTCTATTGGTCGGCACGGCCACACATATTCACTTTTCTCTTCACCGCCGCTACGCTGTGGGGCCTGGCCAAATTTTGGCGCGATGGCTCGCGCGTGATCTGGGTGCTTCCCGTGCTGACGGCGGTCTGGGCGAACGTACATGGGGGATTCGTGATCCCGATTCTTCTGATCGGGCTCGAACTGCTGGCCGGCGTGATCGGTCTGCTGCTGCCTAAACTGCGCATAGCCATCTCTGGCACAGGGGGCGATAGGGATTTGGACGGCGACGGCGCCCCGATAACGGGCAGTGGGAATCAACTGGCGGCTGCGCGCGTAGGAGAACGCAGTCGCATGGATCCTGGCGACGCGATCCGCGATCTCGCGCCCCGATCCGCCGCGGAACCGGATCGAAATGCGGGAAGGTTAAAAACACTGGCAGGGGTGGGATTGGCGAGTGCGGCCGCAATTGTCATCAACCCATTTGGTCTGGACATGTTCGGCTACCCTTTGCGAACGCTCTCCATTGGAGTGCTGCAGGATTTTATCCAGGAGTGGCAGTCCCCGAACTTTCACCAAATTGAGGTCCAGCCTTTTCTTTGGCTGCTGCTCCTGGTACTGGCGGCCACGGCCATTTCTCCCAAACGCCCCACCGCAATCGAGCTTGTTCACGTCGGCCTTTTTGCTTACCTGGGCTTCCTGGCCGCACGCAATATTGCTCTATTCGCACTGGTGGCGGCGCCGGTGCTGAGTCGCCATCTCAACGCAATCCTGTCTAAATGGCTTCCACCACGTAGCAGCAAGCAGGAACTGCCTGCCCGGCTGACTCGGCCGCTCAACGGGGTCTTGCTGGCTCTGATCGCGTTTGCTGCGTTCGTCAAAGGCGCGTTGCCGCTCTCCAGTCAGTTCAACGAGAAGACGATCGCGGAGAACATGCCGGCCCGGGCGGTGGACTATATTCGCGTCAACCGGCCCGAGGGGCCGCTGTGGAATTCGTATAACTGGGGAGGCTACGTACTCTGGCGCCTGTACCCCGAGTACCTCAGTTTCGTGGATGGGAGGACAGACCTCTTCGATGACGCAATCCTTGAGGAATACCTCGATGTCTGGCGCGGGAGAGACGGCTGGCAGGAGGTACTGGACCGGTGGAGAATCCGAACCGTTCTCGTCGAGAGGGACGCGCCCCTCGTCCGTGAGCTCCTGAGTGAGGGCTGGATTGAAGTGTATGCCGATGATCAGGCAAGTGTATTTACAGGCCCAAACTAGAGCACTGAGTTCTGTTGCCGATGACAAATGCGACTCGGCGGACAGGTGAACCCAACGAGGCACCGCGCTTCGCGGCCTCGGTGATGATCCGGGATCTGAACGCCCCGGATTTAAATAAACTAAACGGCGTCTCGGCGGCAGGGGGCCGGGGCGCGTCCGTTTGGATACGGCAGGCATGGATTGGGATACGGTGCAGACTTTACGATCTGAATGGCTTGACGAGGTCTCGAGATCCCGGAGTGCCCAATTTCGAGGGGCTGCCCATGCTCAGACATCAATGACTTCGCTCCCGAGCCATCAGATAGGAGAACTGCCCCGATCCAGAACGGCGAGACGCCGAGAGCTGCTCTTGGTCGCACTTGGGGCGATCGCGATCTACAGCGTCATGGCGCTGCTAGTGTTATCGACACACGACTGGGATCCGCAAGCATTCGTCCTACAAAGACCTGCCGATGTCCCTTTCTCGCGTGCATGGGGGATTGGATACGATGGCCAGTTTGCTTACGCTATCGCGTTGGATCCGATCGGAGCCGAAGGGAGCGAGTCATTCGACAGGCCTGCCTATCGTTACATGCGGATCGTGTATCCGATCGCGGCCAGGATTCTTGCATTGGGGATCCCGGAGTTTATCCCATGGTCGCTGCTAGCGCTCAATATTCTGGTGGCGGGCGCCACCGCCTGGCTGCTGGCCGATCTGGCCGGCGTGAGGGCAGGCGCCGTTTGGGTGGTGCTTATTTTGCTGCTGTCTTTGAACTACCTGATCGGGATCCGACTCGATCTCAACGAGCCGCTGGCCATTCTGTTGTCAATTAGCGGGCTGTGGTTCCACAGACGTGGGAGGCCGGTGCTCGCCGCGGCGGCATTTGCATTGGCCGGCCTGACGAAGGAAGTTACCCTCACCTTTCCGGTGGCGGTCGCCATCTATGAAATCACGCGGCGGAATTTCAAGCTAGCTACGCTTCTACTTTTGGGAAGCACCCTCCCTTATCTGGCGTGGTCGGCGGCCATCACCCAATGGCTGGGAACTTCGCCGTTTTCCTATTCTCTGTCGAAACCTAGCCTGGTCTTTTTCGCCGGCATTCGCCGCCTTCAGCCGATCGAAGCCCAGATCATCGTTACGATCTGGGCGATCGGGCCAGCGATCCTGGCGGCTCTGGCAGCCGTAGGGAAATCGGTTCGTGAATGGCCGCGATTGCCGAGCCTGATGGCCTGGCTGATCCTGGTTAACGTGGCCTTGCTGGTTACCCTTCCGGTCGAGAGCTGGGTAGATCCGCTGGCAATCCTGCGTCTGGCACTGGGCGCGCTGGTGGCCGGTTTGTTATGGCTTTCGCAAGTTAAGCCACGCCTGCTGCCCTACGTCGCGGCCATCTGGATCCCCTCCATTCTTATCGCGTTCCTCCTACCTGGCCTGATGATATAGAGGCGTGAGCGAACCGGCCGACCGTCACGAAGATCTCCTCCGGCTAGGACTCCTCGCCGTTGTTCGCTTTCTGTCCCTGGCCGCGCTTCCCATCGACGCGATTCTAGGTTACGGCGATTACCTGCACTTCTTCAATTTGGCCGAGTTCTCTTCTCTCGGTGCCGGCCTTCCGTGGCTTGGGCACTGGGTGGAGTTTCCTCCGCTGTTCCCGTACCTCTCCCTGGGGATCCATCGTGCAGCAGGCGGATCGCAGCACACGTACGCTTACCTGCTTGCGCTCACCATGCTGGCCTTCGATCTGGGCAACCTGTGGCTGGTCGGATCTATCTCCAAGAAGCTCTGGGATCCACGCAAAGCAGGGCTGATCGCGTGGGTGTACATGGGCTACCTGACCATTCCCGCCTTCGGCTGGTGGACATTCGAACCCATGGCAGTCACCTTCTTGTTGTTGGCGGTTTATGCCGTGTATCAGTCGAAGCCCTATCTATCCGGCCTTGCAGCAGGCTTGGGAGCGCTCACCAAATTCGTTCCGGTGCTCCCGCTGGTTCTCGTCTGGCGCTACAGACCCCGCAGGGAGGCCTTCATCGCCTCCGGGCTAACGGCCGCACTTCTGATAGTTTCGCTCGCTCCGTTCTTCGCGGCCGAGCCGGAGATGGCTTCCGCCTCGCTCCGCTCACAAGCTTCGAAGGGATCGTGGGAGACGGTGTGGGCGCTGATTGACGGAAATGAGCGTACGGGTGTTTTTGGCGCGTTAGAGGAGCGACAGGATCCAAAAATGGCCTATGTGCCAAGAGGAAATCCTGCGGTCGTGCCCACGTGGATCCCGGCCATGATGGCGTTCGGTCTCGGGGGATGGGCGGTGGTCCGGGCGCAAAGCGAGCTCCCGCGGGCGCGAATTGCGCTGCTCGGCCTGCTTCTGTGCCTCGTTTTTCTGGCGTCGCCGGGATGGAGTCCGCAGTGGCTGGCCTATCTCATTCCGGTAGTGTTGTTGAGTCTGGCCATGCGTCGCGCGGCCCTGTTTTCATTCAGCCTGGCATTGGTCACGCTGCTTGAGTGGCCGATTCTGCTATCCAGAGGGCGATTCGATCTGCTGGCCCTGCCGGTCCTGATTCGGACACTGCTGATAATTCTGCTTGCATTTGAGCTTTGGAAGGTTGCGCGGAAGAGCGCCTGATGGTGAGTCGTCCGCTGTGGATGCAGGTTGTCACGGGACTGGCTGTGATCGGCGTGCTGATTGCACTCACCATTGCAAATTTCCGATTTGCGGAGCAGTTCCCTGGTGGGAATGATTTCCTTGGACGTTGGATGGGTGCGCGCTTCTGGGTGCGGGATGGTATCAGTCCTTACGATCCGCAGGTAGGTCGAGCGAGTCAGCAATTGATCTACGGGAGGGCGGTGGATCGTGAAGCTGGCGAGGATATCCAGGATTTCCTCTATCCGTTTCCCGCCATGGTCTTCTTTGCTCCGTTCGGAGCACTCCCATACACTTTGGCGCGCGCAATCTGGATGACAATTTTGGAGGTCAGCCTTCCGATTCTGGCATTGATAGGAATCGCCCTTGCGGATTGGAAGCCCCGCCGCGCGGTGCTTGTCTCCTTGCTGTTCTTCTCCGTGTTCTGGTATCACGGAACGCGGGCGGTCATCGTTGGACAGTTCGCGGTCATTGAGGCTCTGCTCATGGTAGGCGCGCTGCTTGCGATCAAGCGCGGGAGCGATCCGTTGGCGGGGATCTTGCTTGGCCTCTCGATTGCAAAACCGCAAATGGCGGTGCTTTTTATACCATTCGTTTTGTTGTGGGCGGCTTGGGCCCGGCGGTGGTCGATCGTCGTCTGGGGGGTTGGCACGATCACAGGGCTGCTCGCGGTTTCGGTGTTGCTGATTCCGGATTGGCCAGTCATGTGGTTACGGCAACTGCTTGAGTACCCGACCTACACTAATATCGGATCGCCGGTCGAAATCCTGGCCGATGCGTTCCCGAGTATGTCGGGGGTGATTGCGGTCGCGATGGGAGGGGCCCTGACGTTGTACTTGTTTTGGGAGTGGGCAAAAGCCGCCGGCAAGGCCGACCGCTGGTTCCAATGGTCCGCAGCGCTGACTATCGTGGTCACAAACCTGGTCGCATTTCGATCTGCCACAACCAACTACGTCGTGCTGCTGCCCGCGCTCTGTCTCATCTTCTCGGTCTTGACCGACCGATGGCGAGCGAAAGGCGATGTAGTTGTTTTGCTCGCGATGGTAGCCCTTCTGTTTGGCTTATGGGGGCTCTTTCTCACTACTATCGAAGGCAACGTTGAGAGTCCCCTCATGTACCTGCCGGTTCCAATTTTGACTCTCCTCGGGCTCTGGTGGGCGCGATGGTGGGCGATCCGCGCCATACGGCTCTCCCAATGAGGCTGAGGCCCAACAGCATCTGGAGCAAGGCCATTGTCGGCGTGGCGCTGGCCTGGTTTGTAGTGGTGATCGTTGCTTATTATGCGGTCCATAAACCGTTGGGTTTAGCTCAGATCAACGCACTGCGTGACCTGGCGTTGATCCTCTTGGGGTGGCTAAGTGCGGTCGCCCTGGCAAATCTTCTGGGATGGGCCGTCTTTCGGAAGTTTCCGAACCTGGCGAGCGCCGAGCGTCTGTCGTTGCAGATTGGCCTTGGGTTCGGGATCATCGCCACCGGTGGGTTAGCTCTCGGGTTGGCGGGGGCCGCCTCGGAATGGCTCCTTTGGGCGCTCTTGCTGCTCCCGCTCCCGATCTCGCTCTATCGGCTCCGACGAGACCTGCGAGAGCTCCGTCGACCGTCGAATCGCTGGTTGGCCATTTTCGTTGGCCTGGCCCTCGTCCTCATCGTGATTCGTGCGCTCGCACCGCCCACCGCATGGGATTCACTCGTCTACCACCTAACGGGCCCCAAACTCTATCAGGAGGCGGGCCGGATTCACCACGATATTGATCTTGCATATCTTGGTTTTCCCAAGGTCGGATCCATGTTGTTCCTGCTGGGGCTCCAGCTCGCCGGTCCGGAACTAGCACAGCTCTTCCACGCGACCTTCTTCGTGATGACGGTGGTTTTGACCTCAGGACTGGTTCGCACTGCGGCCCCCGGCCGGGGTTGGTTGGCGGTGGCCATCTTGGTCGCAGTACCGTCCGGGGCTCTGCTGGCAGGCTGGGCCTATGTCGATTGGATTGCGGCCTTCGCCGGCCTCGCCAGCTACATCCTGATTCGTGCGTGGGATTCCGAGAAAATCGATCGTGTCTTGATTCTGGCTAGTTTCTATGCCGCGCTTGCTTTGAATACCAAATACACATCGGTCTGGCTCGTGATGGGACTCAGTTTGGTCGTCCTTCTGCGCGGTCGCTCCATTCGGCGCTGGGGGGCATTTCTCCTTGGGACAGCGGTCTTTGTGGCGCCCTTCCTGCTCACGAACCTGATGTTGACCGGAAATCCCGTTTATCCGTTCTTTCTTGATGGCATCTACTGGGACGATCACCGTGCATTCTGGTTCGGCCGTTTCGGAACCGGCCTGAGTCTCCCCGAGCTATTTGCAGCCCCATGGGAGGCCAGCATATGGGGAATTGAGGGAGGTTTCTACGAGGGTCACGCCTCCTACGGTGCTACGGTCGGTCCACTTCTCCTGGCATTAATCCCGCTCGTCGCGCTCCGTTTGGTGCTGGATCGTTCGGCAAGGCAGGGAAGTGTGGGAGACCTTGTGGTTGTGGCGGGCGTCGCGTATTTGGGTTGGCTGATACAGCTCTCCTCCTCGAATCTGCTTATTCAGTCGCGCCTGCTATTGCCGGCACTGCCCTTTCTTGCCGCACTTGCGGCCATAGGATTCGATACGGTAGGGCAGGTCGGAAGGCGGGGAGCGTCGGTCCGCTTCGTGATCGGAGGGGTCGTGGCATTTATCCTTGCGCTGACCGCCACCCGCATGGCATTCGATACCGCTCAGGAGCAGCCCCTCCAGGTGACGCTGGGAACAGAATCGGAAGAGGACTACCTGGTGCGCCGTCTCGGCTACCACTACCAGGCCATGCAGGAGATCAACCGCTTGGTGGGCGAGCCGAAGGTTCGGTTCCTTTGGGAACCGCGCAGCTACTACTGCCGTGAAGGCCTCCTTTGTGAGCCCGACGCGCTGCTAGATCGCTGGTGGCACGATCGAAAGCATTATTCGACGGTCGAGGATATTAGGCGTAGGTGGGTAGCGGACGGCGTGACGCACGTGCTCTTCTATCGAGACGGGGCTGCGGCGGTACGCGCGGCCGGATTTGACCCATTGGACGAGCCGGATTGGGAAGCTCTCGACCGCTTTCTCGAGCAGGAGTTGGTCCAAATTCGCGCGCTCGGCAATGCCTATGTCCTCTATGAGATTCGGCAGTAAGAGCAGATTGTTACGGCGTAACTTGCGCATAGCCATAGGGATTCAGACGTGATTTTGGGTCATTGCTCCCGAACAACACGCGCCAAGCCGAGTGCCGCGCGTGTCCACACGGTAAAACGCAATACAAGTCTAACGAGCGGATCGATCCCGCCAGGGAGTAGGGGGACTTCGTGTCGTTGGGTCGCGGCGCAAGTCATTTCGGAAGTACCCATTGAGAACAGGACTAATCCATTCGGTCGCAAATCAAGGCCCATCTTGATGAGCCGACTTACGTGCCGCGAGGGAAGTTAACCGGGCAAAACCGACCATGAGTGCGAAGAGCAATTCATCCGACAGCAACGGCCCTGAAGGCGCGGTCGAGCGGGCGAGGCCGCATGAAATATGGCTGGTTTTGCTTCTAGCGTTGCTGGTGCGGTTGCCCACGCTTTTTTCTCGACCGCTCTGGTATGACGAGGCCTTCGCGGCCCTATTTTCTGCGGAGGGTCCCAGAGCGATGTCCTACGGCACGCTGCTTGTCGACCAGGGCATCGCGGCGGATGTTCATCCTCTCGGCTATTACACACTGCTGTGGATCTGGCAGGCGGTATCCGGTGGAGGCCCGGTCGCGGTGCGGGCCCTCTCGGTGATTCTGGGGTTGGTGCTTGTTTACTTAGGATATCGCCTGAGCCGCAGGCTCTTCCAGGAGCGGATCGCGATTGTGGCGGCGCTGATGTTTGCACTCTCCCCTTTCCAGGTCCATTATTCGCAGGAAGTTCGGATGTATGTGCTGCTCTCCGTGCTACTCCTGGGAGCTACGCTCGTCTACCGCAGGGCTCTGATGGGCGGCTCGCTCCAATACTGGTTGGCCTTTGCCATTCTGGGAGCCGCCGCGCAATACACTCATACGCTCGCTGCACTGTATCTAATTCCGCTGGGCCTCACGCCGCTTTGGCGCAGGCAGGCTTCGAAACTTGGGAAGACGGTGCTGGCGGGCCTATTCGCCATGATGTTGTACCTGCCCTGGTTGGTTTACGTGCCCAGCCAGCTATCCCGCGTCCGGTGGGCGTATTGGATTCCTCAGCCGGGGCCGGCCGAGCTGGTCCGCACGTGGCTGGTTTTTGTCGCCGGTCTCCCCGTGCCCCAGTCCTTGCTGGCGGTCGTACTGTTCAGCACCGTTCTGTCCACGACGTTCGGAGCCTGGGGAACCATTCGGGGATGGCGGTCCAAAGATCCGAGCTTCCAGGACGGGATTTGGCTTCTGTATCTGGCCGTTGCTCCCGTTTTGCTTATGTACCTTATTTCGTATTGGCAGCCGGTTTATCTGGAGCGGGCGCTGCTGACCTCCGGGGCGTTGTTCCTGATCTGGCTGGCTTGGGCGCTGAGCGCGCCAAGGTTGATCCCCCTGTTTGCGTGGACAGGGCGCGCGGCGCTGCTCCTGACCTTTGCCCTGGGGCTCTATGGTTACTACAGCTACGGTGGATTTCCTTATGCGCCCTGGCCATTGTTAAACGATTTCCTGAGGGTCGAGCTTCTAGAACAGGAAATCGTACTGCACAGCAACAAGATTACTGCACTGCCTTCTCGTTACTACGCGGAGCGCACAACCTCAGGCCTAGAAACCGAGCTAGCGGATGGGACCCTCAATCCCGGACTCGAACACCGATACCTGCCCGATCCACCCGGCACGGATTCAGACACCCTGGCACCCGCCACTCAGGAGGTGCTTGGATTCCTCGCTGAGCCCGATCTCGACCGCGCGATAAGCGGCGCGAGCGGTGTGTGGTTCGTCCTCTTCTCGAGGGAAGAACTTGACTACTTGGCGGAGGGGTACGCGGCTCATCCCTCGCTTGAGAAACTGGCCGAGCAATTCACTCTTGACTCGGTCTCTCAATTCGGGGAGCTCGGCGTGTATCACTACGTCAAATGAGCGGGCGAAGGCAGTTGCTGACGCTGTACGTGATCGGCCTGGTGACTTATGGAGTGGCCGCGGTCCGCATTCAGAGCCCCGGATATATGGATGCCGATTATTACTACGCCACTGCGCAACAGTTGGTTGAGGGGCAGGGACTGACCGAACCGTTTCTCTGGAATTACCTCGACGATCCAGCCGGCCTGCCCCACGCCTCCCATCTCTACTGGATGCCGCTGCCCTCCCTGATCTCGGCCGCAGGTATGCTGCTGCTCGGACCCAATTTCCGGACGGCCCAGCTTCCATTTATTCTGCTGGCGGCAGCTCTGCCGCCCCTGGCCGCGTTCTTTTCTCGGCGACTCTCAAGGCATGCAGGGATGGCCTGGATGAGTGGGCTGTTTGCGGCATTTCCCGGGTTTTTCCTGCCCTTCATGGTAACCATTGACTCCTTCGCAGTTTATGCCATCGTGGGAGGCCTTTCGCTTTGGCTGATGGCGCGCGCATTGAAAGATCCGACGCGGGGCGGATGGTTCCTGACTGGCTTGCTGATAGGCGTCGGCAGCCTGGCGCGCGCGGATGGTTTGCTCCTGCTCGCGATCGCGGTGCTGGCGGTGATGGGATCGCGCCGGAGTCGCGTGTCCGGCGGTGCGTCGCTGTTGCTGGGATTTTTTGTAATTATGGCGCCCTGGTGGGCGCGCAACCTGGTGGCTACCGGAACAATATTAAATCCCGGTAGCCAACGGCTTTTGTGGATGTTGGGCTACGACGATCTATTCGCGTTCCCGGCCTCCCAACTGACTTTCGACCGCTGGTGGGAGGCCGGCCTCCAGGCGGCCGCGCAAGCACGGATTCAGGCGCTGTCAACCAACATTCAGCGGCTCGTCGCGGAGGGGGGCATGATTTTCCTGGCGCCGTTCATGTTTATCGGCGCGATTCGGAGCTGGAAGTACCCCTTCGTTCGGCTCGGAATCCTGTACCTTGCGGCTCTTTTCGCGGTCATGACGCTGTTCTTCCCCTTTGTGGGTCCGCGTGGAGCGCTCTTCCACTCGATGGCGGCCGTAATGCCCTTGCTTTGGGCGTTGGCGCCGATCGGCATCCGGGTGAGCATAAACTGGCTGGGCACCAAGCGAAGCTGGGATCTCAAACAAGCCTGGCGCGTGCTTGGGACCAGTACGGTTATTCTGGCCGTGCTGCTGACGATTGGCCTTTACGCGAATCGTTTCCTTGCGGGGGAGGATGCCTGGAACGCCGGCGCGCGGACGTACCGTGAGCTGGCCGCTTCCATTCCGAATAACAACGGGACCGTCGTGGCGGTGAACAATCCACCCGGTTTCTTTGCGCATAGCCAAATATCGGCCGTTGTTATTCCCAACGGAACGGCAAAAGCGTTGAGGGACGTGGTGGATTATTACGAGGTAGATTGGGTGTTGCTGGAACCCAACCATCCGCAGGGCCTGAACTCTCTCTACGCCGAGCCAGAATCCGAATTATGGCTCAATCTGTATGCAACCGTCGCCGGCCCAGAAGGGCAGCCAGTGTACGTGCTTAAGGTAGTCCGATAATTTCACGGCACCGGGTGCTGGTTGCAGCCGCCTTCACCACGCTCCTTACGGTCGCTCTGTACCTCGCGGTCTCGAATAATGCATTCGGTTTTGGATTTCCGCTGGACGACGCCTGGATCCACCAGACTTACGCTCGAAACCTGGCCGAACTACGCGAGTGGGCCTTCATTCCCGGGAGGGCAAGTGCGGGATCAACCGCGCCGCTTTGGTCGGCCTGGATATCTCTGGGCTATTTTGTTCATCTGGACCCTCTCTTCTGGACCTATGTAAGCGGCTTAACGCTCCTCGCACTAACGGCGGGTCTGGCCGCGCGTTGGCTCGCGGTCAGAATGCCGGAGAGGAAGCCTCTGGCCTGGATCCTTGCGGTGCTCATCCCGCTGGAGTGGCATCTCGCATGGGCGGCCCTCTCCGGAATGGAGACTCTCGCGCTGGCCGCGATAGCCATGCTCTGTTTTTACTGGCTGGAAAGCAGGCGCGTCGGCGCTCTGGGCGTGGGCCTGTTGATCGGAGTGGGAGTGTGGATTCGTCCCGACGCTCTGACGCTGGCCGTGGCCGCGGTTGGCTACATGTTGCTACGCGATCGGGAAAAGGTACTTCGCCCGTGGCTGAGTCTCGCATTCGGACTGACCGTGCCGCTATTGCCCTACCTCGCCTTCCAGCGGTGGCTTTCCGGAGAAATTTTGCCAAACACGTTTTTTGCCAAACAAGCAGAGTACGCCGCGCTGCGCGAGCTTCCGTTTCTCGTGCGGTGGCTCACGCAGGCGGGCATCCCGGGTGACTGGCTGGGTGCGGACGGCCTGCCGTCGGGCGGACCGGTCATCGGTGTGCTGATGGTGCTCCTGCCTGGACTTCTAATTACGATTCGGCACACGTGGCGCTCGCGACAGTGGGCAGAATTGATACCTCTGGCGTGGGCCGCGCTCTACCTGGCGGTATATGCTCTTCGCCTACCCGTGACATTCCAACACGGGCGATACGCGATCCCGGTGATCCCGGTCCTGCTCGTTTTTTCATTCGAGGGTATGGCGCGGTGGATCCGACCGCGGTCGCAGCAGATTAAGGTTCGTGTCCCTTCGCGGGCCTGGGTGCTTGTGGTCGCCCTTTCAAGTTTGATCTTCTGGGTGATCGGAGCAGGGGCCTATGGACGGGATGTCGCCATCATTGAGAGCGAAATGGTCGCAACCGCCCGCTGGATCGAGGACAACCTTCCCCCGGAGGCGGTCGTGGCGGCGCACGATATCGGAGCGATCGGATATTTCGCCCGAGGGGATCTGATTGACCTGGCGGGGCTGGTATCGCCAGAAGTTATTCCTTTCATCCGCGACGAGGCGGCCCTGGCGCGTTACCTTGACGAATCTGGCGCCGAATACCTGGTTACCTTCCCTGGCTGGTATCCTGAACTTACCGAAGGGAGGTCGCCGGTTTTCGTAACCGGCGCCCTGCACAGCCCCGCGGCCGGTGGCGAAAATATGGCCGTATATGCGTGGACTCGCTGATCGTTTGCTCCCGGCACGCTGCTTGATTCCCATTCTGTCGGCTGGGAGCAAACCCCGTTCTACCTTGATTTGTCGAACTGTCTAAAAACCTACGCTGTGCTATACTCGCCGCGATTCTCGGAAGGGAAGGGTAGTCCATGAAAGAGGTCACCGTCCTTATCGTGGACGATCATCCGCTTTTTAGGGAGGGCATCCGTAATGTCCTCGAATCCGAAAAAGACATCGAGATCGTCGGAGAAACAACCAACGGCGAGGAAGCGCTTGAGCTGGTGCGCGACCTGACGCCCATGGTGGCATTGATCGACGTAAATCTTCCCACCATGAATGGAATTCAGGTCACGCGTCAGGTCGTAGCCGAACGGCTCAGTACCTCCATCGTCTTGCTTACCGCCTATGACGATGTCGAGCAAGTCCTGCATGCCTTCAAGGCAGGCGCTGCGGCCTACTGTTCCAAAGACGTCGAGCCCGGTAAGCTGGTGGATGTGATTCGAAATGTCGCGCTTGGTTTCTTTGTTGTGGGGGACCAGGTTTACGATCAAGCGGGACTGGATCAATGGCTGTCGCGTGGCGTGGAAACCGTCCGCAGGCCCCATCTCGACGGGGATGTGGAAGCCTTCACGCCGCTGTCCCCGCGTGAAATGGAGATCCTGCAGTACGTCACGCGTGGGCTCAGCAACAAGGAAATTGCCGTTCAGCTGGGAATCAGTCACCAGACGGTCAAAAACCACATGACCGCCATACTGCACAAGCTGGACGTAGAGGATCGCACTCAGGCCGCGGTTTACGCCCTTCGGCACGGCTGGGTGCGACTGCAGGACACCCGCAAGTAACCCGATGACAGAAGCCGAAATCCAGGAAGAACTCAGCCCAATGGAGGCGTTCCTTGAGAGTTCTCGAGATGAACTTGAGCAGGTTCGCAAGGAACGCAAGGAAATTGGGATGCTCGTCGAGCAGAGCCAGGGGGAAGTGGAAAAGCTCGCTCAACGGAACGCCTCGATTGCAGCCACCCTCAAACAAATTGAATCCAATTTTGATACCGTTCCCCGAGAGGACATCCGGAACACCTACGAGGCGGCGCAGGACGCGCAGCAGCGGTTATTTACCATGCGCGGCCAGCTTGAAAAGCTGGAGAGCGACCAGGAAACATTGCAGCGGTACGCCGAATTTATTCAGAGCACCCTGAATCTGCTCGAAGGGCGGTCTCCCGATGAAGTCACAGATCTTGAATCCGGAACTCCGACGGTCATCGAACAGATCATCGACGCCCAAGAAGAGGAGCGCCGCAAAATCTCTCGCCAGATCCACGATGGCCCGGCGCAGTCCCTCTCCAACTTCATTCTTCAAGCCGAGATCGCGATGCGCTTCTTCGATACGGATCAGGACAAGGCGCGCGAAGAACTTAACAACTTGAAGGCTTCCGCAACCTCGACCTTTTCCAAAATCCGAGATTACATCTTTGATTTGAGACCCATGATGCTTGATGATTTGGGCATCGTGCCGACGATCCGTCGCTATTGCGAAGCTTTCCAAGAGAAAACCGGCTTGGAGCTCAACGTAGTGGTCACCGGCACTGAGCGCAGGCTCGAGGCCCACCGCGAAGTGTTGATCTTTCGAACGGTGCAGGCCTTGCTGCAAAACGTGCGCGATTATGCCCAGGCGACTCAGGTCAAGATCATGGTGGATCTCGATGACACCCAAGTGCGGGCGACGGTGGAAGATAACGGAAAAGGTTTCGATGTTGAGCCCATCATGCAGGAGGAAAGTGCGTCACACGGCATTCGAGTGAGCAAGGATCGCCTGGAGCAAGTCGGCGGAACTTTCGAAATCGAGAGTAAGCTCGGAGAAGGTACCCGGGTCACTTTTTCGGTGCCGACGGGGGAGGTCTAAAGTGATCGGAGATTCGTCCTATTGTGGGCAAAAGGGCCCCCTCATATAATTTGGGGGCCTTGGAGCGATAACAGGGCAATATTGAAACGGAAGGGTGGTGAGAACATTGCTGTATGCACCAAGAGAGAAGGGGCAGGGTTTGGTCGAGTACGCGCTAATTCTTGTTTTAGTGGCCGTAGTTGTGATTGTTATTTTGGCGCTGCTCGGACCTGCCATTGGGAACGTGTTTAGCAATATCGTAAGTAACATTTAGTCTCCCAGTGGGAATGGTCTCGAGTGGTCATTTGACCACCTGCCAGAGACGAGGGAGCCCTATCTCTGATAGGGCTCCTTTCATGGCTAGCTTGGCGGCTCTGGCATGGGAAAACGTACCGGAATTGTCCAAAAATTGCTCCGAAAATCGGCCGACTTGACAACACATCCTCTAGCGGTATCATACGCACACGCTAGTCGGCCGGGCGTGTCACCGTACAAATAAGGAGGCATAATGCGCCGTGGTCGTGTTTTTATATTGCTAGCACTCATTCTGCTCGTGGGCGCAGTGGCAGCGTTCCTGGCTCTTGGTGGTATTGGGGGAGGGGCAGGCGGAGATCAGCCTACTCCGGCGCCGACACCCGTAGGCGAAGCTGAGATCGTGATCGCCGCTCAGAGCATATCCAGAGGCTCAATAATTCCTCCGGAATCCGTATTCATCTCTCCGTATCCCGCAGACTACAAAGTCGAAACTATGATGGACGATATTGGTCAAGTTGTAGGGAAGCGGGCCCGGATGGACATCGGCCGCGGAGTCCCCATTACCGAAAACATGATTACGGATCAAGCCGGGGACCTGTTTGCGGTTGGCTCGGACGCCTCGCTCGCCATTCCCCGGGGGTTTACCGCCATAGCGCTCCCCATGGATCGCTTCTCCGGCGTGGCCTTTGCCTTGAGAGAAGGCGACCAGGTGGATGTCCTGGTCACTATGCTGATAATTGATCTAGATACCGATTTCCAATCCGAGCTTCCAAATGAAGGCATGTTCCTATTCAACTCGGACGGGGAGCTGCTAAGTGCGGTAAGCTGTAGAGCAGTGCAGACTTCGGATACGGGAGAATTGGTGTGTGCTGCTACTGATAGTCTGCCCACAATCGGCCTGCTCCAATTCGATCAATTTTCCGGCCAGGACTTTTACGCCGGACCCTCCGGCCCTCAGCGCCCGCGCCTGGTCACACAGCGCTTGATTACCAATTCCACCGTCCTTGGAGTGGGAGACTTCGCGCTCGAGATTGAAGGGGAAACCGTTGAGTTGATCGGAGAAACGCCAGAAGAAGGCGTCGGTGCCCCTCAAGGGCAGGCGGGAGCCGAACAAGGGGTGCCCGTGATTATTCCGCCTGATATCATTACACTGATCGTGACGCCGCAAGACGCGCTTGCGATCAATTGGGCCATCAACGGAGGCCTCGATTTGACTCTCACCCTGCGGAGTCCAAATGACCCGACTCCTGAGATCGAGACGGACAGCGTGACTTTACAGTTCCTGATTGACAACTACGATATCGCCATTCCTTCCAAGCTTCCATACGGCACGGAACCCAGGCTCACTGCTCCCGACCTGGTGTTTCCGCCTGATTTGGATTTTAAACCGACACCCGTACCCTAATGACTGAGTTGCCCTAGGAGAGAGCCCGAATGACCGAAGCCGCGGAAGAAAGTATCCGCGTACTCATCGTCGATGACTTTGCGGAGACCCGCGAAAACATTCGCAAACTTCTCCAATTTGAGTCCGACATCGTGGTGGTTGGAGCGGCCCGCTCGGGTGAGGAGGCCATTGAGATGGCCTCCGATATGAAACCCGACATCGTCCTTATGGACATCAACATGGAGGACATGGATGGGATCACCGCCACCGAGACGATCCTGAGCAAGGTCCCCTTTACACAAGTTATCGTCCTGTCAATTCAGAGCGAACAGGACTATATGCGCCGGGCCATGATGGCCGGCGCGCGCGACTTCATAGTCAAACCGCCCTCCAGCGAGGAGTTGATCGCAACCATTCGACGTCTCTCCGTTTTCGCGCACGACAAGCGGAGGGAATTCGAACGATCAACCGCACCGTTAGCGGCTGATGGGCCGCCTGGCGCAGGTGGTACCGATTCCCATCGGCCAGTCGGCAAAGTTCTTGCGTTCTACAGCCCGAAGGGTGGGGTAGGGTGCACAACAATCGCCACCAACATTGCTCTGGCGTTCGACACCGAAGAAACTCCGACCGTTCTGGTCGACGGAAATCTCCAATTTGGCGACGTCTCGGTTTTCCTCAATCTCCAATCTAAGTACTCGATCAACGATCTTACTGCGCGGATGGACGATATTGACTCGGAGATACTGGAAGACGTGTTGCTTCTTCACGAGAACGGTCTGCGGGTCCTTGCCGCGCCTCCCAGGCCGGAAATGGCGGACGAAGTCAGCGCAGATCAGATCCGGACGATCATTCAGTTCCTGCGGCGACACTTTGCCTACGTGATTGTAGATACCGCCTCTGCAATGGATGACACTACCCTGGCGATCCTGGACACGGCCGATCTGCTGATTGCTATATGTACGCCGGATATCCCCGCCATCAAGGACGCCCGGCATCTATTTGATTTACTCCACATCCTCGAGTTCCCAACCGAAAATGTCTGCTTCGTGCTGAATAAGATGGATCGCAAGGGGGGAATCTCCGCCGAGGCGGTAGGCGAGAACCTCAAACGCGAGGTGGAGGCGGTTATCCCGCTGGACGAGCGCGCGGTCACTGCCTCCATCAACAAGGGAATTCCGCTCATACTGAGCGACCGAAGCAGCCCCCAATCGCGGGCGATCATGCAGCTGATGGGGACCATCAAACAGCGCATCGCGGATGCAGAGGAGCAGGCGCAGGAGGAGGAAGTGAAGGAGCGGCCTCGTATCCTGGGTCGCTGACGCCTCAAATGGAGCCCGGGAGGATTAAGCTGTGTCGTTACTAAAGAGAATTGAGCAGGGTCAGACCGATGGGAGTCCCAGCCCGCCGGCCGCGCCGGAACAACCCGTCGCGTCCGATGCCGGCGATGGCACCTCTCGGTTGAGCGGACTCAGCGCGCGACGTACAGCGGCACCCGGACAGACTCCTGGCGGGCGTATACACGACATCAAGAACGAGGTTCAGAACCGCTTGCTCCAAGAGTTAGATCCGACAATGGATGTTACCCAGACCGCCGATGTCCGACGACAGATCGAGGAGCTGTTCGAGAGCATCCTGACCGAGATGAATATCGTTCTGTCGCGACCTGAGCGAAGGCGTCTGTTCGAACAAATCGTGGCCGAGATCCTTGGGTTAGGACCGATCGAGCCACTTCTGGCCGATGACACGATCACGGAAATTATGATCAACGGCGCCAAGAACATCTACATCGAGCGCGAAGGCAAGATTGTTCGGGAACCGACTTCGTTTGAGAGCGACGACCACCTGATGCGGATCATCGACCGCATCGTGGCCCCGCTGGGCAGGCGCATCGATGAGTCCAGCCCCTACGTCGACGCAAGGCTGCAAGACGGCTCGCGCGTCAACGCAGTGATCCCGCCAATCTCACTAGGGGGTCCAACGCTGACCATTCGTAAATTCGCCAAGAACCCGATTACTATCGAACAGCTGATCGAATACGGCACGGTCACGGCAGAGGCGATCGAGTTCATCAAAGCCACGGTGATCGCGCGCGTTAACATGGTGATTTCGGGGGGTACCGGGTCTGGCAAAACCACGATGCTCAACGTCATATCCCAGTACATCCCGTCCGACGAACGCATCCTTACGATCGAGAACGCGGCGGAGCTTCAGCTCCGACAGGAACATGTCGTCACGCTCGAGTCGCGTCCGCCGAATATTGAAGGGCGCGGGGAGGTCACCATTAAGGATCTCGTGGTCAACGCCCTTCGAATGCGCCCGGACCGCATCATCGTCGGTGAGATCCGCGACGAGGCGGCCCTGGACATGTTGCAGGCTATGAACACGGGCCACGATGGATCGATGACCACCGCCCACTCGAACAGCCCGCGCGATACTCTTTCACGTATCGAAACCATGACCTTGATGGCGGGTATGGATTTGCCTACAAGAGCCATCCGTGAACAGATCGCCTCAGCGCTCGAGCTGGTCATTCACCTTGAGCGGATGCGCGACGGTACGCGCAAAGTGACCCATATTTCTGAAATCCAAGGCATGGAAGGTGACATCATTACGATGACGGACCTGTTTGTGTTCGAGCAGACTGGCTTGGAAGACGGCAGGGTCATCGGGCGCTTGCGGCCGACTGGGCTCCGGCCGAAATTCATGGTGAAGCTCGAACAGGCTGGCATCCAATTGCCGGCTTCGATCTTCGGCGTTGGAGACCGCGGGTCTTACCGCTAGTCATGGATCCCACAATAATTCTTTTCGTTGGCGGCGGGCTGGCTCTGCTCTTGCTGGTGGTCGGCCTCGTGATGTCATTCGTAGGGGGCGGCTCGGTGGTTGAAGAACGGCTGGGTCGATATGCCGAAACGGGGGGCATGGTCACCACCCTCTCCGACGAGCCCGCTGATAGCGAAGACCGGACCAGCCCTTTATCGGATTTCCTCAACAAGCTTGGAGAGGGCACGGATCTCTTCTCCAACATCTCGTCAAACCTTGCGCAGGCAGATGTCAAGTTGCGCCCGGCGGAGTATATGGCCGCCAGAGTGCTGACTATGTTTGGGGCGGCAATCGTTGGTTTCGTGCTGAGCGGAGCGATATTCGCGATAGTTGGAGCCATAATCGGATTTTTCATCCCGCCCATATACGTCAGCCGCGCCAAGAAGAGCCGGCTGAAGGCATTTGACAATCAGCTTAGCGACATGCTCAATCTAATCGTAAATGGGCTTCGCGCGGGGTTTTCGACTTTGCAGGCCATGGAGGCCGTTAGCCACGAGATGCCGAGCCCGATATCGGATGAATTCCGGCGGGTGGTTCAGGAGATGCAGCTGGGCATCACCATGGAGGAAGCGCTCGAGCATTTGTTGCGACGTATCAACAGTGACGATCTGGATCTGGTGGTCACCGCCATGAATGTGCAGCGCGAGGTCGGCGGTAACCTGGCTGAAATCTTGGACGTTATCTCGTTCACGATCCGCGAGCGGGTACGCATCAAGGGCGAAATTGCGTCACTTACCGCGCAGGGCCGAGCCACGGCCTGGGTGATCTCTGCAATGCCACTTGCGCTGGTGGGGCTGCTCTTTGCAGTCAACCCAGACTACATCATGCAGTTCTTCAACCCGGAGACCCGCAGTTGTGGCATCCCCATGATAGGCGGGGCGGGTTTGATGGTGGTTGTAGGCTTTCTGATTACACAAAAAATTGTGGATATCGACATATGAGGTTTATACACCGATGATTTTAGCAATCGTAGGAATCGTAGTGCTTCTGGCAGTGATCCTGGTGGTTGTTGGCATCAATATGCCTCGGAGCGACGACCCAATCCAGGAACGTCTTTCGGAGCTGACCATCTCCGACGAGCCGATGTCGCTAGAGGAGTTGGAGCTCTCTCAGGATTTTGGCCAGCGCATCATTCTGCCTTTCTTTGATCGCATCGGTGAGCTTTCCCAGCGCTTTACCCCGCAGGCGACCCTTGAGAGCGCCCGCCTACGGCTGGAGATGGCCGGCAATCCGATGCAGATGAACCCGGCCTTTTTTCTGATGCTCCGGTTCGTATTTGCCGTCCTGTTTGGCGGCATTCTGTTTCTAATATTGGCCAGGACCGGCGGGAATTGGCTCCAGGGATTGGGAATCTCGCTGCTGTTTTTGTTGATCGGCTTTGCCTTTCCAAGTTTGTGGCTCAGCGGGCGGATCAAGGCGCGACAGAAAGCCGTTTTCCGAGCTATGCCGGATGCACTCGATTTGCTCACCATCTCGGTGGAGGCGGGCCTGGGGTTCGACGCGGCCATGGCGAAAGTTCACGAGAAGTGGATCAACGAGTTAGCCCTCGAATTCGGGCGAGTGATTCAGGAAATTCGTCTCGGCAAGCTGCGCCGGGATGCTTTGCGGGACATGGCCGATCGATTGGGAGTCGCCGAGATGTCCAGCTTTGTCGCGGCCGTGATCCAGTCTGAACAGCTCGGTGTGAGCATGGCAAAAGTGCTTCGCATTCAATCGGATCAGATGCGCGTGCGACGAAGGCAAATGGCCGAGGAGGAAGCGCACAAGGCTCCCATCAAGATGGTGTTCCCCATTGCGCTGCTTATTTTCCCTTCCATCATGATCATTCTGCTGGGACCGGCAGCGATGTTGCTGCTCACCTCCCCGATGGGAGCCATTCTCGGAGGATAGTTAGACGGCGACATAGGACCCGTTGCGTAACCACTATCTCGCAAGACAACTGCGTAATCGAATTCACGGACTTCAAGGGTGGGTAGGAGCAGGTCTCGACCTGCTCTTTCCGATTCAATGTGCAGGGTGCGGCCGATCCGGCGCTATCTGGTGCAAAGAGTGTGATGCGTCGATGGTCAAGTTGACCGAACCGCTGTGCCGAAAATGCGGATATCCGCTCAGGAGCCGCGGATCTTGTCCTTCGTGCGCCTCCAGAACTCCCTCACTGCAGGTTCGATCTTACGTCCGATACAAAGGGCGAGTCGCACAAGCGCTGCTCCGCCTCAAGTATCGCCCGGATAAACGGCTGGCCTCGATGATGGGGAGCTGGCTGGAGGAACTATATGTGCGGCAAGGCTGGAACGTGGAAGTGGTCGTTCCGGTTCCGCTGAGTCGGCAAAAAATGCAGGTGCGCGGATTTAATCAGGCAGCCCTGCTTGCCAAGGCTTTTGGCAACCGGGCAAGATTGCGGGTTGAATTGGACGATCTCAGGCGCGTAAAAGACACCCGCTCTCAGGTCGGGTTGGATCCTGATGCGCGCTGGCGTAATGTCCGGAAGGCTTTCAGCGTGGAGTCTCTATTATTTGAAGGCGCGAATGTCCTCGTCCTGGATGATTTGTTCACGACCGGCGCGACTCTCTCCGCTTGCGCGGCCGCGATTCGGGCCGCAGGCGCTGATTCCGTGGTCGGGTTGACTGTAGCGAGAGCATAATCAAGTGACCACCATTCGCAGTGCGGTGAGGGAGGGAATATCCCCGGGATGTAGCCAGATGCCAATTGCGATAGACATTCACGTCCGAGAGATGGAATTAGATGACCGCCTAAAACGCTACGTCGATTCGCGAGTGTCGAAGCTTGAACACTATCTTGCCATACTGGACGAGGCAACCGTTGAGTTAAGGTACGCGCGGACGGCTCGCAGCGCGGAAGACCGTCAGGTGGCCCAGTTGACCGTCCGGGGAAAAGGCGTGTTACTGAGGGCAGAACAACGTACGGGAGACATCTATGCCTCTGTGGACGCAGTTCTTGCCAAAATTCAGCGGCAAATCGATAAATACAAGGGTCGGCGCTTTCGGGCGAGGGGCGACGGTCGAAAAATGGCGGAGGTACTTTCAGAAGACTTCGGTGAGGGGCTTGAAGACCCAGACCAGATTACACGCCGCAAGCGTTTTCACCTGGTACCCATGAGCGAACCGGAGGCGATCGAACAGATGAGTCTGCTCGGGTACGAGGATTTTTTCATCTTTTACAACGGGGATACGAGTGAGGTGAACGTCCTCTACCGTAGATTGGACGGCACATTAGGCTTGATCGAATCAGAAGTCGTCTGAAGAAGCAAAGGGCTTAGCCAGCCAAACGAGCGTGAAAAAAACCCCGGAGCGGATTACGCTCCGGGGTTTCATTTCATCTCGGTTACCAGCCTTCCAGGAACTGTTCCCATTCCTGATTCTCTGTGAGGTGCGAGCCGTAAAGGTACAGCGCGGAGGCCTTCGGCTCGTGCGGCGGACGAAGGAGGGACATGTGCGCCTCCTGGATACCCCTTCCGCCCTTCTTGAGGTTGCAGGTCGAGCAGGCTGTGACCAGGTTCGTCCATAAGTGGTCGCCGCCCCTGTGCCGAGGGATCACATGATCCAGCGTAAGATGGCGACCGTTGGAGCCGCAATATTGGCAAGTATGTCCATCCCTACGGAACACTTCTCGCTTGCTCAGCCGCACGCGGGGTCGCGGCCGCTTCACCATATATCCCAGCCGGATAACCGAAGGGCGCGGATAGTCCTTGCGAACGGTGTGAATGAACCCGCGACCGTTGAGCAGCATTTCCGCCTTGCCTTTGAAGACGAGCCCGATAGCACGGCGAGTCGAGCAAACATTCAGCGGCTCGAAATTCGCGTTTAGAAGTAAAACAGGTTCGTTAATCTTATGCACTATGCCGAATCCATCTTGGCTTCGCTGGGCACCGGTCGAAAAACGGCATCAAGCCGAACCGAAAGGAGCCTCAAGGGCTCTCGGGCGGGGATTATATCACTGGGCAATAATGAGCATTTAGAAGTCCGTGGAAGCCGATCAGGACCTGATCGGGGCTAAACAAAGCGCCGGCGGATTGCCGAGCTGATGTAATCCATGCTGGAGACCACAATGGCGATGGCGAGCATCGCCGCGCTTGCGGATCGGTAGTCGAGCAGCCGAATGTTCTGCTGCAGCAAGAACCCTATGCCGCCGCCGCCCGCGAAACCAATGATGGTAGAGAACCGGACGTTGATGTCCCATCGGTACATCAAGAACGAAATATAGGGCGGCACAATTTGTGGAACGACGGCAAATTTAATAACTTGGGCACGATTGGCTCCGGTAGCCCGCACGGCCTCCAGCGGACCCAGGGCAATATTCTCCACTTGTTCCGAAAATAGTTTGCCCAGGGCAGCCACCGTGTGCAATGCCAGCGCTACCACGCCTGCAAAAGGCCCGATTCCCACCCACACTACGAACACAATCACCATGACCAGCGGTTCCACCGACCGAATCCCATTAAATAGGGTGCGCAATGCGAAGTAAACCCAGTATCCCAGGGGAAGAGGCTGCCTCGGCTCGACGCGCAGGGTAAGCAGTGCGCCACCGATGGCGCCCAGGGTGGCTGGAATTACGAACGTTATGGTCGGATCCAGAACTTGATAAAACCAGTCGATCGCGGCACCGATCAGTGCGAAAAGCGCAGCTCCGGCCAGCGCCGCCACGGAAAGATTGATGATTCGTACCGTCCTTGAATCCAGCCGGTCCGAGGCCTGCTGGCCGACCCGTCCGCCCAGGCTTCCCAAGGCGCCGCCCACGATCAATGCTGCGAAGGCCGGCGTGAGCATACGCAAGCTGTCTCCAAGCTGATAAACGAAGTTGCCGAAGAAGCCCAGAGCGCCCAGCGGCTCAATGAGGGCGTCACCCACAAGCAGCATCATATTAGCCGCCAGGTACGAGATTGCGATCGCTGCCATCCCCGCCAACCCATAACCGAGTCCGCGTAGGAGCCTGGCGCTCACGCCTGATAATCGTTGGATTTGGCGCGGGAGCGTGGATACGGAGGCTACGCCGATAACAAGCGTACCGAGCGCCACGCCGCCGGTGACGAATGCGGTCTCCCCAGAGATGGATTCCGCTAAACGTCCGATCTGAATCGCGATTGCGCCCCCGAGCCATATTCCAATTGGCCAGCCAAGCAATGTGAGCGAGACACTCGTCAGCGGGCTCCTGATATCCGACATCAAATTCTGCGCGGCCAGAAAACTGAGGGGGATAGCCAGGATGGCGCCGAACGTTGTCGCCAAGAGCGCGAGAAACACCGTTTCAACAATCTTCTCGAAGACGAGATTGCCGGTTCTGGAGATCCTTGGTGCGCCCACGTTTTGACGCGCGGTGGCGCGGATCGTTTGCGCCTCTTCGATCGGTTGTCGGTTCGGAAGCTTGCCCTTTATCGAAAAGGAACCTCTCGAATCTGTTTTGAATGAGCCGAGCTGCAATTTGGCGCCGCTCTGAGTAAGGAAGTTGACCGGTCCTGCGGTATTGGGAAGGAATTTGAAACCTTCGATGGACACGGTTTCCTTGGGCCCGGCGCAGGCTGGCGTCACGACGATATAAGCCCCGCGGGTGTCAACACTGATGGGCGGCGCCCCGCCCGGAGGGCAGGGCAGATGGAATGGCAGGTCGACGTCCTGCTCTATCTGCTCGTACTCCAGGATATCGGGGTGAGCCAGGGCGCGGAGGATTCGCGTCAATTGGGTAAGCCGCACCTCATCTCGCGTGGTTTCGAAGTTGACATCCGTTACCGAGAAACCGAAGGCATACACCACAATCACCACAACGATGACGCCCACAATAAACAGCCACCGCACGATGGGGTTCTTTCGGAGAGTCTTCATCCGACCCGTTCGGCCTCCTGGCCATAGATCTCTCTAAACTTGGCATCGTCGATCGCTTTGGGAGGCCCGTCGAACATCAGCTTGCCCTCGTTCAGTGCGATCGCTCGACTAGCGTAACGGTGCACCAAATCCAAAAAGTGCAGGCTGCAGATGACCATGACCCCGTCGTTCTTGTTCATGTCCTCGAGGTGTGACATGATGGAGTGTGCCAGAACCGGGTCCAGGCTGGCCACGGGCTCATCGGCCAGCATGATTTCTGGTTCCTGCATCATCGCCCGCGCGATTCCGACCCGCTGCTGCTGGCCGCCGCTTAGTTCATCCGCGCGCTTGTTTGCCTGTTCGGGGATCCCCACCCGCGCCAGCTGTGCCCTGGCCATCTCCATATCTTCGCTGGAAAAGCGATTGATCAGACTGAGCGCGGGATTTACGTAACCGAGCCGGCCGGAAAGCACGTTTGTGATGACTTTCGATCGGTTCACCAGATTGAAATTCTGAAATACCATTCCGATCTTGCGCCGAATGTGCAGCAACTCGTCCTGGCTGGCTTGAACGATATCAACCCCGTTCCAGATCACCTGACCGGCGGTCGGCTCTACGAGTCGATTGATACAGCGAAGGAGGGTCGACTTTCCTGAACCGCTGAGGCCGATAACAGCCAGGAATTCTCCGGGCTCGATTGTAAAGCTGACGTTGTCGAGAGCCAGCACATCGCCCGGGTAGATCTTGGTGAGGTTTTTGACTTCAAGCATGTGGGCCTATTACCATCCGATGCTGAGGGCTGTCCAAAAATGGCCCGCGGCCGATGCCGAAATTCTAACCGCCAGAAAACAAGAGGCTGTCTCAAGGGGGGTTGAGACAGCCTCTTCATGCATCGGGAGATCGAGACTACTCGCCGATGTTTTCCAGCGTGATGCCCTGCTGCTCCATCAGGAGGCGGATGCCGTCGAAGTTCTCGTCGAAGATCGGGCCCGCGCCTGTCCACTCGTAGAAGTCGGGAGAGCAGATGGTCTGCGCATCCACCTGGCACGCGTCGGATGCCAGATAAGCGATCAGAGCATCGATGATGGGCTGCCTCAGCGCCTCCGGGAACTCCGGCGACCAGGACATGGTGTCGTTGGGGATCCCGGATGAGATCGCGAGGATACGGACCTTTTGTACTACGTCCGGAGCCTCTTCTCGGATGCCTGCTCGGGCATCCAGCACGCGGTACTCACCGCAGAACAGCCGGTTATCTTCATTGACCGCACACTCCGCTATGAACTCATCCGGAATATCGGGTGCATCGCCCACCGCCCATCGACCCTCGGGGAGAAGCGGTGGGCTGAAGAACGTGGTAGCAAAGTCGACCTCGCCGAGATATACCGCGCGTGCCGAGGACGAGTGGCCGCCCGTTTCAACCCGTTCGCCAGGGGTGATCCCCAGGTCGCTTAGCTGAGCCAGGGGAACCAGATAGCCGGAGGTCGAAGCCGTATCGCCGTAACCCCAGGTCTTTCCGTCCAGATCCTCTAGAGTCTGGATATCGCTGTCACGGGCGACGATGTACTGCGCCCAATACACGTTCCAGCCAAAGCGCTCGGAGGCCAGAGCCGGCTCGACACCGCACAAGCCATTAGCCAGTACGTAGCCGAAGGCAGGGATAAACCCGATCGTATTCGTGGGCGATGCGCACATTTCTTCGATCGTTGCGGCATAAGAGGTTGGGACGCTGACTTCGAAGACCAATCCTGTGGCCTCCGCGAAGAACTCCTCGATCGCGTCGCCAGACTCGACCATGACGTCCACGTTCACCGACGGCACGAACAGCACCTGGATGGGATTGTCGGCCGTTCCGAGGTCCGGAGTGGCGTAGGCACCCTCACCGATTTCGTCATAGGTGGTGACGAAGTCCGGGCCGAACCACTTCAAATTGATCTGCTCCAAGAAGCCATCTTCCTTCATCTCGGCGATGGCCGCATTGAAGGGCCCGACCAGGGGGCTGCCCAGCGGGAAGATGAAGCCGAGCTGATCGCTCGAAAGGGATGGGCCAATCAGCTTCAACTGGTTTTTGTTGGCCCCCAGGTAGCCCTGGCCCGCGGTCTCGTCGACGACGGTTCCGTCCGTATCGCCGCCGACCACGGCCTGGACCGCCTGACCGAAGTCATCGAAGGTCTGGATCCGATCGTCGCCGACGGCTGCCTCGGCAACCGTGTAGTTGGTCGTACCGATTTGTTGTGAAAGTCGCGCGTCGGCGTCGGCCGCAAGCTCGGCGAGGGATGCGTAGCGGTCATCGTCGATTCGAACCAGAAGCCGCTGTTCGAGGTTTATGTACCCATCCGTAAAGTCCACGGACTGGGCACGCTCTTCGGTGATGGTGATCCCATCCGCCGCCATGTCAAACTGCCCGTCGGCCACCGCGGCGATCATCGTGTCCCAGGCAAACTCTTGCCAGACCGGAACACAATTCAGGCGCTTACAAGCTTCGTTGATAAAGTCGTAGTCCCACCCGTCGGCCTCGCCAGTATCTAGCAAGATGAAGTTGAAGGGCAGGTAGGCGTTCTCGATCGCGATTGTGACTTCTCTGCCGCCGAGATCCGGTAGTCCAGACGGCTCCACCACAATCGCAGTAGGCACCGGTTCGGCAGTGGTGGCAGTGCCACACGCCGAGACGATCAGGGCGCCTAAGAGCAACATTGTAAGAAGAAACAGAGGTCTCTTCACGTTTTTCTCCTCCTCAGGTTCGAGTTGTTTCTAGTAGATCGTACGTGCCAATGAAACGCGATTATCTCCGGTCTACCACCTCCTCTCGTGAGTCTCGGATGATTGCTTTCAACTGTTACCCGGCGCTTTTTTCCGCGTCACGAATTCTACCCTGACTTGAGCCGCCGCTCCATAAACTTCACACCCGCGGATAACACGAGCGTCATAGCCAGATACAGGAATGCCAGGGAGTAGTAGGTCTGCGGGAACACGAATGAGGCGGCCGCGTACTTCTTGCCGAGTTGCGTGATTTCCGCAACACCAATGACGGAAACCAACGAGGATTCCTTCAACATGGCGATAAAGTCATTTCCAAGCGGTGGGAGAACACGTCGGATGGCCTGGGGCAGGATGATCAGTCGCAGGGATTGAAAGCGCGTCAAACCAAGCGAATCGGCGGCTTCCACCTGCCCTCGCTCGATAGATTGAATGCCGGCCCGAAAGATTTCAGAGGAGAAGGCGCCGTAGCTCAGGGACAGTGCAATGATGCCTCGCATAATAAACCCGATGTCCCGTACACTGAGCGCGGTCAGGAAATTCTCAGTCTGCAGCAGGCCGAGGCCGGCCAGACTGTTTCCGAGGTTGTTGAGCACATCGATACCTAATGGCACAAGTACCAGGGCCCAGATAAAAATCTGCACAAGAATAGGGATGCCTCGCACGACCTGTACGTACAGGACCGCCGCATTCCTGGCGATAACGTTCTGCGAAAGCTGGCCGAGGGCTGTGACCAGCCCCAGCACGATCGCGATCGAGTAGGCCGACAAGGTAACGGTAATGGTGAGGCGAATTCCGACTGCAATGAAACGAATGACTTCGTTGTAGGTTTCATCCGTGACGAATTGGATTATGAGCAGCAGCCCGGCTGCGAAGACGATCAGCACCCACCACGGGAAATCGGACAAAATGGTTGATAGGCGGGCCGAGAGGCTCGGGAGCGGCCTTCCTACATCGATGGGGGCTTCATGAGGGGGGGTTGTGGTATCCAATTATGAGACCAGGGGCACAGGTGACCCCGGCAATTCTAACATCTGCAGAGCGAGCGAATTCCCGCCTTACTTGTATCTTTGAAATGCGCCCATTACAATTTGCCGCCTTATGACGTACCAGGAAGCAATGGACTGGCTATACAGCTTCATCGACTATGGCGTCAAGCGCAGCTACCGGTACTCCGCAGAAGTATTTGATCTCTCGCGTGTAAAGGCGCTGCTGGCGAGCCTTGGCGACCCGCAGGATCGCTTCCTCTCCGTACACATAGCAGGCACCAAAGGGAAGGGGTCCACCGGCGCCATGTTGGAAAGTTGTCTGCGGGCGGCCGGCTACACAACCGGTCTCTATTCATCCCCGCACCTGATCAATTTCACGGAACGGATCCAAGTAAACGGAAGGCAGATCCCTGAATCCGATCTAGTTGGGCTGGTCGAGCGGCTGAAACCGCACGTGGATGTGCTGCCGGAGATCTCGACCTACGAGCTGACCACTGCCTCCGCATTTATGTACTTCGCGGACAACCAGGTCGAGGCGGCGGTGGTCGAGGTCGGGCTGGGGGGCCGTCTGGATGCCACAAATGTGATCCATCCGCGGGTCTCCGTGATCACTTCCCTCTCCTATGACCACACACACCTGCTTGGTGAAAGCCTTTCCAAAATTGCGGCGGAGAAAGCGGGGATCATCAAGTCCGATACACCGGTTGTGCTCGCGCCCCAGCAGCTGGAAGCTGAACACGTGGTGCGAGCGATCGCGGCGGAAAGGAACGCGCCCGTGCTCCAGGTCAACCGAGACTGGCATTACGCGGCCGGAAGCCGAGACCTTGAGGCGCAGACGTTCCAGGTATGGCGCGAGGGCCAGGAAGATTCGAAGGTGGATCTGAGCATCCCGCTGCTGGGCCACCATCAGGTACAGAATGGTGCGTTGGCGTTTGCCGCGCTGCAAACCGCCTCGGAGCGAGGTTTACCCATAGATATTCGGCACATCCAGGAGGGCATGGCCTCCACTGATTGGCCCGGGAGATTCCAAATCCTCTCCCAGGACCCAGCTATCGTGCTCGACAGCGCCCACAATCGAGATTCGGCCTTAAAGCTACGGATCGCCCTGGACGACTATTTTCCTGGCCGGATGGTGACGATGGTATTCGGGGCTTCGAGCGATAAAGACGTGCGCGGTATGTTTCTGGAGCTGGCGCCACGTGTCTCGCGCGTGATACTGACTCAGGCCACTCACCCGCGGTCTGAGGAGGCGCTTGTGTTGGCGGGGATGGCGCGCGCGTTTGGCTTTGAAGCGGATGTGATCCTGCCCGTTTCCGCGGCGATGCAGCGCGCCACGGAGCTGGTCGAGGGTGACGAGGTGGTCCTGGCCACAGGCAGCCTGTTTGTTGTGGGATCTGCGCTCGCGGCATGGGACCTGCAACAACAGATGTTCTCGGTGGACGAAGCGTGATCGATAAGCCTGGCCCATTTCCCAGAATAATGCATTGGAATTTCAGAGGCCAGAGTGTATTCACTCTGATGCTGCTGTTGACTCTGAGCGCCTGCCGCCAATCGGTAGTGCCGCTGCCGGCCCCGACCTTGCCGCGAGTAGTCCCTTCCGCCCCGTCGTCTACGACCGCGCCTGTGACCGAGCCGCAGCCCACCGTCATTAACTTGGCGCAAGTGCCGTATGCGTTGGCCTGGGTAAGCGATATTGAACCTTTGGCCGTCCGCCAGCCGGCGGGAATAACCAGCATGGCAGTGGCCAGCCTGGCCTCAGATCAACGAGGGTTGACCATCACCGGCAAGACGACTCTGATGGGGAGTTCGACCTGGGTGGAGATCAATCTTCCGGAGGGCGGCAAAGGGTGGATCCGAGACTGGAATCTCACCGAGGACGTTCCAAGCTCCACCTTTTGTGAGGACATCAGAATTGCGGATCTCGCCAATCAATTTATCGTGGCGATCAGAGAGCGTGACGGAGGCAAATTGTCAGAACTCGTCAGCCCCAAACGGGGTTTGATCATCCGACACGATTGGTGGAATCCGGAAGTAAATCTTGCTTACTCGAGCGTACCCGGGTTCTTCCTGGATCCGACCCCCATAAACTGGGGCGTCAACCGAGATAGTGAGCTGGAGATTGATGGGACGATTCGAGAGGTGATCCTGCCTCAATTGGAAGACGTCTTCTCGATTGCGCCCGAGCTAAATTGCAACAAGCTCGGGGCAGGAAGCACGGCCCGGGACGCGATGTGGCCCTCCGACTACTCGAACCTGAACTACATCTCATTTTATCGGGCGGCTCCCGACCCAGGCAGCCAACTCAATTGGCGCACCTGGGCGCTCGGGATCGAATATCTCGCCGGCCAGCCCTATCTCACCCTATTGATCCAGTATCGGGGGGAAATCTAACTTAGCGGTAGAGAATACTAAGCTGGCTGCAGGATCAGATTCTGCAGCAGCGCCATGAGGCTGTCCTGCCAATTCGCGGAAGTGAGCCACAGGCCGCGTTTGCTCATACGGATCTCGGGTCCCAGGTCCCCCTCCGGCCGACGCCCGGGCTCAAATTGAATCAAGATCTGCCCTAATTCAGTGGAGATAGCCGTCATCCCAGCTTCCGAGGCAAGGATCTTCACGCGCAGCTGATACAAGAGGTTTTCAACTTCGGTCGGAGGTGAGCCGAAGCGGTCTTCCAACTCGCTGCGCATCGCCTCCACCTGTTCCAGGGTCCGTAGGCCCGCCATCCGTCGGTAAAGCTGCAGCCGAAGCGAACGATCGGACACATAGTTAGCCGTGAGAGCCCCGGAGAGCGGCAGCTCGATCGAGATCTGAAGCGGCAGCGCCTCCGTGGGTAAATCGGGGATATCTGAAGCTTCTTTCTCGTCACGCAAGCGGCGCACGGCTTCTCCCAGAAGTTGCGTGTAAAAATGAAACCCGACCGCCGCAATGTTCCCGTGTTGTCTCTTCCCCAACAGATCCCCCGCCCCACGCATTTCTAGATCTCGAAGGGCGATACTGTAACCTGCCCCCAGCTGCGAGTTTTCGCTGATGATCTCCAGCCGCTGAAGCGCCTCCGGAGTTGCCTGTGAATGGTGGAAGAAATAAGCATAAGCGCGCTGGGCGCTGCGGCCAACACGGCCGCGGAGTTGGTATAGCTGACCTAATCCAAACTGGTCGGCGCGGTCCACAATCAGAGTGTTGGCGTTTGGAATGTCGAGCCCCGATTCGATAATGGAGGTTGTGAGTAGGACATCCACCTCGCCGTCGGTGAAGCTGGACATGACATTGGCCAGCTCCTTTTCAGGCATCTGCCCGTGCGCAACTTCGACCTTGGCTTCGGGAATCAAATTCAGGATGCGGGCCTTGATGCCGTTTATCGACCGCACTCGATTATGGACAAAGAAGACTTGGCCACCTCGATCCAATTCTCGCAACACCGCTCGTCGAACGAGCGCAGGGTCGTAGGATCCGGTGTGGGTAACTACCGGAAGCCGATCTTCGGGCGCCGTATCGATAGTCGATATGTCGCGCACTCCTGTCAGTGCCAGGTACAACGTTCGGGGAATGGGAGTGGCGGTTAAGGTCAGCACGTCGACCTCGGTGCGCATAGATTTTAAGTATTCCTTGTGTGTCACACCGAAGCGTTGTTCCTCGTCGATAATCAGCAGACCCAGATTCTTGAATCTCACGTCCTTCTGCAACAATCGGTGGGTCGCGATCACGATATCGACCTGTCCCTCCCGCAGGCGTTCAAGGATCGTGGCGGTCTCGGCGCGGGTGCGGAATCGGGAGAGCATCTCAACTTCTACAGGAAATGCGGCCAGTCTGCGTTTGAACGTGTGGTAGTGCTGCTGTGCGAGCACGGTGGTGGGCACGAGGATGCCGACCTGTGTTCCGTCCATAACCGCCTTGAACGCCGCCCGTAACGCGACCTCAGTCTTGCCGTAACCTACATCTCCGCAGATGAGACGGTCCATGGGGCGGCCGCGTTCCATATCTGCTTTGACCGCCTCTAGTGCGGTAATCTGATCTGGGGTATCGACGTGGGGAAAGGAAGCCTCCAGCTCCCTCTGCCAGGGTGTGTCTTCGGCGAAGGCGTGGCCAGCCACCGTCACGCGTAATGCGTAGAGCTTGAGCAGGTCCTGGGCGACTTCCTCTACCGCGTGTTTGGCATCCGCACGGCTTCGCACCCAGCGCTGCGAGCCCAGTCGGGACAGACGCGGCGAGCTGCCGTCCACACCGAGATAGCGCGTAACGCGATCTGCCTGATGAATGGGTACATAAAGTTGGTCGCCGTCGGCGTAGGAGATCAGCAAATATTCTCGCTCGAGAGAATCCAGAGTGCGTGATACGAGTCCCTCAAATCGACCTACCCCATGATCCACATGGACCACGTGGTTACCGAGTTCCAGATCCGCGAAGGCGGACTCCGGGGCCGGTACCTGTGGGCGGACGCGCCTCCGGGGCCGGGGTCGAGACCACCCGAAGATCTCCGCATCCGTAATCAGATGAATGCTTGCCTCAGCCGGTCGCAGCAGGGTCCAGCCTTCCTCCAGGGCGCCCTGAATGAATGTAATTTCGCCCGGGACCAGCTCATCCGGAACGGCCTCCGCAACAGGCCTCGATGGATCGCGCTCATTCCAGAGATCGGCCAAGCGGTTTGCCTGACGGCTGACTACGATGGAAGTTTCGTGAGCCAGTCGTCGCTCGCGCAGATAGGCCATAAACGGCTTGATCTGCCCGCCGAAGCGCTGACCCGCCGATACAGCCGGGGGCGTCTCGCCAGCCGTTTGGCCCGATAAGCCAAGGTCGACGCTGGTAAGCCGGTCCAATCCTTCGCGTAGCTCATCGATGGTCAGATAGGGCCTGGGTGCCTCTTTCCCACCGTCTTCCATACGCTCCCGGAGTTCCAGCGCCTGAGCTTCCAATTCGTGCGCCACCGTTTCAACCGCAGTCCAACCGTCCATCAGCACCAGGCTGTCCTGGGGCAGGTAGTCGAGGAACCCGTGGGGATCTGGATGGATCCCGGGCAGGTAGAACTCATGCAGGTCTGAGTCGTGCTCGGGGGCATGTACTAAGAGGGCGGGAATTCCCTCGCGGGGGGGTGTCAGGAGCAGGTTGTCGATCATTTGGGAGGATCGCTGGGTGGCAGGATCGAATTCCCGCATGGTTTCGATTTCATCGCCAAACAATTCGATACGAACGGGATTGTTGTGGGTGTTTGACCAGATGTCGAGAATCCCGCCGCGCCGGCTGAACTGGCCGCGGGTTGTGACGATACTGGCGGGCTCGTATCCGATCCCCACCAAAAATTTCAGGAGCTCCTGCATTTCAACCGTCTGATGAGATTCGAGTTTGCGGCTGCTCGCGCGCATTTGTTCCGGAGAGGGAGTCACGGTCATGATCGCTCGCACCGTGGCAAGGTAGATGGTGTTCTCCAGCTCATTTTCTGAGGACAGTCGAGCGAGGATCTCGGCCCGCTGCTGCCGAGTTCGCTTGCCCCACGGCTGTGGCTCATAAAAGAGCGGATCTGGCTCCGGAAATACGGCTACCCTGGCCTGTGGTGCCCAATGGGGAAGCTCTTGGGCAAGCGTGAGAACTCTGTCGCCGCGTGGAGCAACCATCAGCAGCGGCCCCGCACGCTCAGAAATCAGGGATGCGGCTATTGGCGCACGCGCGGAGCTGGGGAGGGGCAGCATCCCCCCGGATACGCCTTCCAGGGCGTCCACGCTTGCGCGTAGGGCCGGCAGCAGCGATGACAGATCCATCACGATTCCTCAGGCCGGTTGCATGCCGTCATCGCGATTTGGATGTCGTATTCAAAATACTGTTGTACACAGGAAACCGCTCGTTCCAGAACGCCGGCCAGGATCGACCGCTCCCCCTTACCAAAGTTAGAAAGCACGTGGTCCGCCGCCGGACGCCGGCCGGGGGGTCTCCCAATACCGATGCGCAGTCGGGGAAATTCCTGACTCCCCAAATGATTTATGATCGATCGCATCCCTCGATGTCCCGAGGAGCCACCTGCGGGGCGCATTCGAAGCGTTCCTAGCTGAAGATCCAGTTCGTCGAAGGCGACCAGAACACTTGGCAACTCAAGGCCGAAAGCACGCAACAGGGAGGCCACCGTGCGCCCCGATTCATTAACGTAGGTCTGGGGTTTAGCAAGCACCAATGTGTGATCTCCATCTTTAATTACGGCAACCAACGCTTCCGCCAGACTTCTGTTCAGCGATGTACCATAGGCCTCCAGCAGGCGGTCAATCAACATATACCCCGCGTTGTGCCGGTTGCCGCGATAGTGCCGGCCGGGATTGCCCAAGCCGACAATCAGGTAATCACTCACGCCTACGGCCTCGTTGGCGGGCTCGGTCCTGTCGCTGATGCAGCCGCCGGATGCGCAAGTAGCCGGTATAGGCGCGCACCTTCGGCGCCAGGGCTACATAGGCGGCGGTAAATAACATAAGTGCGAGACCCGAAAAAATGCCTGCCCTGAGCGCGATCGAAAACCGATCAGACGGCTCGGGAACGGCCGGTTCCTCCTTCAGAGGGGCGGCGATGAGCGTTGCTGCCGCAGTCGGCCGTGCGGTCAAGGTTTCCGGGGGCGGAGTTTCCGTAGGTGTGTAATTCCTAATTCTGATCCCCTCGATCACGTCTTCAAATGGAGCAAAACCCTCGACATTGACTCGCAACCGGAGCCGGTAATTTCCGTCGGTGACCCCGGTTGTATCCCATATTGCAAGTCGTCCGTCGAGGACGGTAGTACTCAACGCCTCGCCGATCGGAAACCAGGTGTCAGTAGGATCCGGATCGAAGCTGAAGGCCAGTTCAAAGCTCTCAAAGGCAGGGTGGCTGGCGGTGCCAAAAACGGTGACGATTCCGGTCACGGACTGGCCTTCTCCGGGATCTGTAATTTCGGCAAATCCAGGGACCTGTCTTAGCGGCAACAAAAGGGTGGAGGCCGAGAGCCAGGCCACCATGAGGCTTCTCGAAATTAACATTCTTTGCCCACGGGCAGGCGCAAGATTAACAATCGAGAACTTCCATATTGCTTGAGCCCAATAAGCACAAGGCAACTGACGAGTTTATCATGTTGACGCCGCTACCCTTCCCCGTTAGAATCGCCGAGCGTTGGGCACCCTCGATCCATGGGCAGCCCATTTTTGCTGCTAAGTGCCGGCCCACACGCCGCAGCAGCTACGTGACGTGAGGCGGAAGACGTGGAGGCGGAAAAGGAGCGGGATGGAAAAGGACGTTGAGCGCATCGACGCTGAAACGATCAACATCGACGGGGGAAGGGTCGATTACGTGGAGGCGGAGGAAATCCGAATCACCCGGGGGGGAGCCCGATCCATCTCAGGCAACCATATCGAAATGCATCAGGGCGGCGCCTGGAACGTGCAGGGCGGCAGAATCGACATGCATCAATCGGGCGCGGTAGCCGTACGTGGAGACCAAATTACGTTTCTGGGGTCCGCCACCGGACTGGCGCTTGCTGATACGGCCCAGCTTGAGGATTCAAGGACCGGCCTGGTCGTTGGGCGAGAGGTATATGTCAGCAACAGTCCCAGCTTGATCTTCGTGGCTCGGGAGGTGCATGGGGATGTGCAAACCTACCTCGACACGCGCGGGGCGCTGTTGGCAGGCGTGGCGGCGGGCGTAACGGGCGGAATATTCTTGCTTTTGGGTCGGCTATTGCGCAGGCGCACCTAGAATTCGGGAGCAATCGATGGACACTCCAAAGCTCAAGGTTCAGAAACGGACGCTGATCAGAAAGCGAGTTAAGTCGCTACGGCAAAATGGACGACTTCCCGGCGTATTGTACGGGGCCGGAATCGAATCTGTTCCCATCGAACTCGACCTGCGCGAAGCTTCACGCTTGCTTTTGCGGGCCAGTGGCTCGACCTTGATCGAGCTTGAACTTGATAACGAGCTGCACTCGGTCCTGGTGAGAGGAACGCAGCGAGACGTCATTCGTGGCAACTACCTGCATGTAGACTTTCTCAAGGTGGCCATGGACATACGTATTCGAGCCGTGGTGCCGATTGAGCTGATCGGTGAAGCACCCGCGGCCGAGGCGGCAGGGGTCGTGCTGCTGACCGGCGTGACGACGGTCGAGGTCGAGGCGCTGCCGGCCGACTTGCCGGACCGCATCACAGTCAATCTTGAGATTCTCGAGAATCTCGAGGATTCGATAGCGGTCGCGGACCTCTTCATCGGCGAAAATGTCACCATGCTGACCGAATCGGAAGAGCTGATCGCCCGCCCGATCTATCAGGTCGAAGAAGTTATCGAAGAAGTGGTCGAAGAGGAAGAGCTCGAAGAGCTGCTTGAGGGCGAGGAAGAGGCCGGAGACGAAGAGGAAGGTGAAGGTGCTGATGCGGCGGCCGAGGCCGGGTCTCAGGAAGCTAGCTAGGGCCCTAATCGGGCAATATCCGCACCATAATTACCACCCTGGTTAATGGGTTGCCGACACATCTGATCGGCGAGCTTCGACTTTACCGGTTCTCAACATTTACCAATTGCAGGAAATTTAATGTGATCCTTGCGGTCACTCCCCAGATCGTCTCACCCTCAAATTCCTTGAAATAGTAGACCCGAACATTGGGTCCCGAAATCATGGGTCGGCGCTCCCGGACCTCGAGATTCTTGGGATCTGACAACCAATCGATCGGAACTCCGAAGGTTCGGGCAACTTCCGAGGGGTTGGGCGTTAGGGAGTAAGGCCACGGGAAGAAACCCACCACGGGATGGATCAAAAACTGAGTCACCGTGAACAGCGGATTGAGCTGTCCGAGCGTATCCACGTCGGCTGGATTCAGGCCTATTTCCTCCTCTGCCTCCCGAAGGGCGGCGGATATGGCCGTACCGTCCGAGGCCTCGATCTGACCCCCGGGAAATGAAACCTGGCCGGCATGTACATCCACGGAGTCGGTCCGGCGCGTGAATAACAATTTCCAATGCCCTTCTTCCTGATAAATAGGTATCAGGACCGCGGCGGGAATCGCGTCCCACTCCGTCTCGATCCTAGAATCTAATTCGCTGAGCGAGCGCCTCAGCCGGGCCCTGAGATCGTCCACGCGCCTAACCACTTACCGCGCGCGCAAACAGCAGGTACCCGGTATGAGCCACCATACGATCCGTGGGGCGCAGGCGCTGCGGGTTGGGCTTGTAGAAGCGAAGCATGATTTCGCACACTTCGGGCAGAGCGAAGAGCGCGCCCTCCAGTTCGCTCAAGAAGCGGCTTACCTGATTGACCGTCGGCAGGATCACGCCCAGAATTCCACCGTTCGCCATAGCCGCGTGCGCTTGTCGCAAATAGCGATGGGCGTGTGGGAGATCCAAAAAGAGGGATCCAATTCCCCGCTCTGAAAATCCGGCCTCAATATCAAGATGATTGAGCTCCACTCGGTCGCGCAGGCCGACCCGTTCCAGGTTGCGGGCGGCGAGCTCCAGCATGTCCTGTCGCCGGTCATAGGAATAAACTGTTCCCCGCGGCCCGACTGCCCAGGCGAACGCGGTCGTCAGCGCGCCCGATCCAGTGCCGGCTTCGACGACCGGAGTCCCGGGACCAATGGAAAGGCGAAGGAGTATGTAGCCAATTTCTTTGGGGTAGATGATTTGGGACAGGCGCTTGGTGTGAAGAAGGAGGTCGCGCATCGAGGGCTGCAGCATCAGGAAGTCGTGGCCCATATGGGTCGATACTTTTTGTCCCCACTCCAGTCCAATTAGATCCCTGTGTTCCAACACGCCGCGGTGGGTCTGGAGCCGCTGATCGGGATCCAGCTGGATAATGAACTGCTTACCGTTTTTCTCGATAAGCATCGCTAAATCGCCGGATTGGCTGAGCTCAGGCAGCTTGGCTTTCCTTATTCTCCGCCCTCGACGCAATGAGTCGAATTACTTTCGAGCGGCTCAACAGGACATCGTCCCTGCGAACGCGAAATCCTGCCTCCGAGATCGGGTCGGTCCATGATGGCGGCAGATCGGCGTATTGGCCGGTTACGCGGAAAAGCCAGGCCGCCACGCGATCCAGATAACCGTTGCCGATGATCTCTGCCATCGGCACGATCCGGTATTGTCCCTCCGGTCTGAGCATCCGATTTGCCTCCTGCAAAGAGGCTGGATCCAGAATGAATTCGGTCGGAAACGTGCTGAGCAGCGTGGCAAAGGTTTGATCGGGGAAGGGCAGCGCCTGCGCCAACGCCTGTACCACTCTCGGTTCCTGCCCCGCCTGTTCCAAGCGGCGGATGGCCATGCGGCACATTTGACGAGAAGCGTCCACTCCGAAAGCTCGTCCACCCTGCCGATTGACCGCCAGAAGCAGATGGCCGGGCCCGTGCGCAAGCTCCAGGGTGGGCCGGGCAGGGGGGGGATCCAGCACCGATCGAACCCAGTCGGTCCACTGGCCTACGGACACTACGGTGGCCACGAGGTCGTAAGACCAGGCGAGTGTTGAATAGAAGTGGCGGAAAAATAGACCTAGGAGGGTGCGGTAAACGCTCATCGGAGATAGGAAAGTGCCAGGGCGGACAACGTCAGAAATAGGGCAAAGCCGACGCTGTCGGTCACGGTGGTCACCAAAACCGAAGAAGCCAGGGCGGGGTCGAGCCCCAGAGCCCTGAGCGAAAGGGGAACGAGCGCACCAACGAATCCTGCAACAAGCATATTGCCGACCAGCGCCACACCCAAAACCAGGCCCAGCACCGGATTCCCTTTCCAGAGCCAGACCGACAATCCGACAACCGTCCCCACGAGCACGCCCGCGACAAGACCTGTCACGCCTTCCTTGAGCACGGTGCGCCAAGCGTGGCGCCGATCAATTTCTCCGAGGGCTAGTGCGCGAACGATCATTGCCAAGCTTTGGGTGGCCGTGTTGCCGCCCAGGCCTGCCACTACGGAGAGGAAGACGGCAAGGAATGCTACCTCCGCGATAAGCACTTCGAAGTTTGATATGACCCACGCCGCAAAAAGCGCAGTCGCCGCACTCAGGTATAACCATGGAATCCGCTTCCTGATTGCCAGCCGGATCGGGCTGTAAATTGAAAGGTATGGGTCTGGGACGTTGGCCAACCGGTAGATGTCTTCGGTGGCCTCCTCCTCGACCACATCCATCACATCGTCGTGGGTGATAACTCCGACCACCACCCCTCGATCATCTATCACCGGCACCGCGGCAAGGTCGTAGCGCGCCATACGTAAGGCGACCTGCTCTTGGTCTTCTTCGGTATGCGCGAAGATCACCTCTGGCTCCATGATGGTTTCGATTCGAGTATCGGGCGTAGCGATGACAAGCTCGCGCAATCCCAGGATACCGACCAATCGGGCGGCCTCATCCTCCACGTAAAGATAATAGGGCGTCCCTGGACTGGGCTCCACACGACGAAGGACCTCAATCGCTTCAAGAGCTGTCGTTCCCTTGGGAACCGCGATGAAGGAGGTTGTCATCAGACCCCCTGCCGTTTTATCCGCGAAGTGCAACAGCGGGAGCACGTTCCCGGCCTCTTCCATTTCGGCCAGCGCCTCTTCCGCCCGCTTGGCAGGCAAGTCACCGAGCACATCCGCCGCCTCGTCCGGCTCCATTTCATCCAGTACGTCGGCAAGCTGTTCCGAATCAAACGTTTCGGCTACCGCCGCGGCTTGCTCGTCTTCCAACTGCTCCAACAAATCGGCGGTTGCTTTCAGGTCCAGCCGAGGCAAAAGGGCCGCCTGATCTTTTTGGTCGAGATCTGAAAAGGCGTCCGCCCGATCCACGGGATGCAGATCGGTCAGGCTATCGATTGCGGCCTGAACTTCGCCGGCTTCCAGCGCAGTTCGAATGCGCGCCAGCGCAAGCTCAATTTGTGAGGGATCCACGCGAACCCCCTCTCTGTTTGGTCCTAGGGGAGCCTAGCGGTTCGGGACTGCCTCACCCAACAGAATTTCGATGGCCTGATCCAGCTGTGGGTCCTCCCCCTCATCGAGGCCGGATTCGGGGATCAGAACCTCAACGTCTGGACTCAAACCGATGCCGTGGATGAGCCGGTCATCGGGAGTATACCAACGGGCAATCGTGACGCGGATCGCACCTTCGTTGTCGGCCAGCTCCACCCAGTTCTGTACGGAACCTTTGCCGAATGAAGTTTCGCCGACCACCGTGCCGCGTGCGTGATCCTGAATGGCGCCGGCCACGATCTCAGAGGCAGAGGCCGTGCCTCCGTTGATCAGGACCACCAACTCAATTTCGGTTGCACTACCACGGGATCTGGCCTGGTAGATCTTCTCCTCACCATCCCCAAGTCGTTCGATCAGAATGACACCCTCTGGAATAAATTCGGAGGCGACATCCACCGCCGAGTTTAGGAAGCCTCCTCCATTCCCGCGCAGATCCAGAATCAAGCCCACCGGATCTTCTCTCAGCAATTCCTTGAGCGCACGCTTGAGATCGCCCGCGGTGTCTGCACCGAAGGTCAGGAGACGCACATAAGCGATATTGTCTTCGAGCATCTCACTCTCAACGCTTGGGAGATCAATTTTCTGGCGAATGATTTCGACTTCGAACGGGCTCGGAAGCCCTTCACGCCGGATGCTGAGCCTGACCGAGGTTCCGGCCGGGCCCAAAACTCGGCGGATCACCAGACTCGGGTCCATACCCGTGACGTCCTCGCCGTCCACCGCCACCACCCAATCTCCGGACTTTAGCCCGGCCGCCTCAGCCGGAGATCCAGGCATGGTGGCAATGATCGTCAGGTATTCGGCTTCCGAATCCACCCAGGCGCCGATCCCTTCATACTCGCCGTTAAGCGGAAGGTTGGCCTGCAGGTACTCATCCGGATCCATGTAGGAGGTATGCGGATCCTCAAGCGAATCCACCAGGCCGCGTATCGCGCCCCGCATGAGCGTATTATCGTCAAGCGGCTGGTCGACATATTGATTTTGCAGAATGTCCCAGGCTTCCCAGAAGGGCGCGATCAGCTCTTGACGATCCGCCTTATTATCCGGCGCAATATCATCTCCGGAGGCGATTTGAGGAAAAGCGAGCTCAAGCGGAGGAGCCTCTCCTGAATCGGTAAAAAACCGCGGCGCCACGTAGCCGAGTGCGACTCCGGAGGTAAATGCCAGTCCGGTTAGCCCGATTGCCAGGGCCAGTATCAGGATGATTTTCCAGGCGTTTGATTTCATGCGAACGCTCCTGCTGCCGACGAGCGTGGCGAAAATATCATAGGATCATAAGAGAAGCATGAACAATATCGGGGAAGGATGCAATGCGGAATGGAGCCTAGTTGAGGTGGCGATCGGCCCAAGAACGGAGCAGCAGATCATACGACTCTGAGCCGGCGGCCTCCACGTACTGCAGTATTTCACGTCCGTCCAGCGGGTAGTTTGGATAACATGACGTAGGCCAGGCGCCCCGCGGAGCCTCTACGACGGCGGTCACAACCGAACCGTCAATGTCCGCCCGATCGAGCCGCGGCAGGACCTCCTCGGCGGTAATTAGAACTTGATCGGCCGCGTAGGCCAGCTCTCGATCTACCCCCCAATTCTGTCCGATATCTGCGTTTCCCATAACATCGGCCTTCAACGCATGAATGACCGCGAGGTCACATCGCACGGCGGGGAAGGCGGTCAACCTGGCTCCGGTATAAGGGTCCAGCACTTCCTTCACGTCAGGCCGGAGTTTCAGGAGGTCCGTACCCTGCCAGGCCCGAGAAGGCATGAAGCCAACCCCGGAAAGTGTGGCGCGCAGCCCGAGCGCCAGGCTGGCCTCGCTCTCCTCGATTATTTCCAGGGCGCCCTCGGAGGCGGCCCGCGTGAAATTCGGGGCCAGCCCGAATGCCTCCAATCCAAAGTAGCAGGTTCTGACATGCGACAGCAGGCCTGCCCCAACGAGAATATCGCTCTCTAGGCCGGCCGTGAATGAGAGCAGAGTGAAAGTGCGAGCCGGAGGATCAGCCAGCATGGCGAGAGCGAAAGCCATGGGGCGTCGATAGTTGGTCACACCGCCCAGGCCCAGAACCGCGTCCTTTTCCGGGAGCAGTGCCACACTTTCCTGAAGGCTTATCCGTTTATCCATCGGGGTCGGAAGGATCGGCCTGATCCAATTCCAGCTCGGATACGCGTTCCCTCAATTCGCCGAACGACTTGTCTTGATTGAACCAGGGATTTTTCGCCGCCTTGGCTACCCGCCTGAGCAGCTCGACCTGGCGATGTGTGCCGCCGCGCCGGACCGCGAGAATTAAACCACCATTCACCCCTACAACTATTAGCAGCGTCAGGCAGATGACCGCCGCGGGACTGAACTCGGGTAGGTTTTCCATTCTAGTTTGGCGAGTATATGCAGTCGCGGGGTGGCGGTCAACCGGCGGCCTTATAATCCCTCACCATGCCCATTCGAGTGTTGTCTGAAGAAGTGTCGTCCGCCATCGCGGCCGGCGAAGTGGTCGAACGCCCCTCCTCGATCGTCAAAGAGTTGATCGAAAACTCGCTGGACGCCGGCTCCACGGTGCTCCAGGTGCAGATCAAAGGCGGCGGTAAGTCGCTGGTCCAGGTCGCTGATAACGGCTCAGGAATTCCTCGAAGCGAGGTCAAGCTTGCGATCGAGCGGTATTCGACCTCGAAACTCGAAACGATCGATGACCTGCATGCGATCAGAACCCTCGGCTTTCGAGGTGAAGCTCTGGCCTCTATCGCGGCTGTATCTCGAATGGTCGTGACGACCCGTGCGGTGGGTGAGAAGGCCGGTACACGGCTGCGAGTTGAAGGGGATCGTGTGGGAGAGATCGAAGCCATTGGAAGCGCCGAAGGCACAACCGTTGAGGTAAAGGACCTGTTCTTCAACGTGCCGGCCCGGCGGCGTTTTCTAAAATCGGATACTACGGAACGCGGGCGAATTTCCCGACTGGTCAAACGTTATGCGATGGCTTACCCGAACCGCCGCTTCGAATTGAGCAGTGAGGGCCGCCTTCAGCTTCAGTCCAGCGGAAATGGAGATCCAATCGAGGTACTGGCAAAGGTATACAGCCTGGAGCTCGCGCAACAAATGATCCCAGTCACGAAGGCCTCTAGCCAGGGCATTACGGTATCCGGTTTCGTGGGGGCGCCCTTCGTTAATCGGTCCAATCGCCGAGAAATCACGTTGTTTGTAAATGGGCGATGGATTCAAGATGTGAGCCTAGGATCGGCCGTAATCCAGGCCTACCATTCCTTTCTGATGGTCGGGCGCTTCCCGATTGTGGTCATTTCCATCGACGTGCCGCCGGAGAGCGTGGATGTCAATGTACATCCTACCAAGGCGGAAATCCGCTTCGAAGATCCGGGGCTGGTTTTCTCGATCGTTCAACGCGCGATCCGGGCTACTTTGCTTGGGCAGGCGCCGGTCCAGCCAATTTCGATGGAACCTATCTGGTCTGGAAGTTCTTCAGCGCAGAACTTCGGATCCTCAGAACCGATCGAACGCACCATCGAGCCTGCCTCCCAACGGACCCTGACCGTTCCGATCCTTCGCTCGGTTGGCCAGGTGGCGGCAACTTATCTCGTGGCAGAAGGTCCGGATGGGGTCTACCTCATCGATCAACATGCGGCGCATGAACGTGTGTTATTCGAGAAGCTCATGGCCCAGGTCGAATCGCAGCGGCCCGAATCCCAGGGGTTGCTTCAGGCGGAAACCATCGAACTGACGGAGGTCGAAGCCGACATCGTACAGCGCAACTTGAGCGCCTTGGAATCGCTAGGCTTTAAGATCGAGCCGTTCGGAGCCCAGACCTACCGCGTGCGGGCCGTGCCTGCTGTGGTATCCAACCTGTCCCCGGAGCGGGCGCTGAGGGTGGTGGTTGAAGATTTTGAAGAGGACGAATCGCCTTTGGCCGCGCACATAGAAGCCCGATTGGCGGCACGGGTCTGTAAGCGGGCCGCGATCAAGGCCGGCCAGGTTTTGTCCGTGGCCGAGCAGCGGCAGTTGATTTTGGACCTCGAGCGGAGTGCGTCCCCCCGAACCTGCCCGCATGGACGTCCGACCATGGTGCATCTATCGGTTGCAGCGCTGGAGCGACAGTTCGGGCGGAGAGGGTAGGAAGCAGCTGACGCGGCCCGGTCTCCCCGGCCCCGGCGAACTGCGCTAATTGCGCGGGCGGGTCGTGGCTCCCGTTGAGGGTCGCTCGGGCAGCCTGACCGTAAATGTGGACCCCTTGCCGAGGGTGCTCTCTACGGATATCGAACCTTCATGGCTCTCGGCGATACGTTTCGCGATCACCAGCCCCAATCCGGTTCCCTGAACTTCGTCCTGTGCGTTACCCGCGCGAAAGAACCGCTGAAACAGGCGCTTCTGATCTTCAGGTGAAATCCCGCGCCCTGTGTCGCGTACTTCCATCAACACCTCGTTGCCCTCCGAGCGGAGGACAACCGTCACGACACTCTCTGGAGGGCTGTATTTGATGGCATTTGTGAGCAGGTTCAGCAGGAGCTGCTTGAGGATCTTTCGATCGCCGTGAACAGGAGTTAACGAGGGGTCGATTTCAGTCTCCAGCTTGATCTCTTTGGATTCTGCCTGAGCGCGCACCACCTCTAACGACTCCTGAACGAGACCGCCCAAATGAACCGGCTCACGCTCGAAGTGTGTGCGGCCTGATTCCAGGCGGGAGAGCTCCAAAAAATCAGTCGTAAGGTCATTCAGGCGCTGCACCTCATTTAGAATCGTCTGGCTCAATTTCGTGCGCTGGTCAGCTGGGAGGTCGGAGCGCTGCAGCAGATGGGAGGCGGCCGTCAGAGCGGCCAGCGGAGTTCGCAGCTCGTGTACGATTTCAGCAATGAGGTCGCTTTGCATGAATAGCTGGCTATTTTCGATCGCTATAGCGGCCTGAGCGGCAAGCGTCTGCAGGATCTGCACATCTTCGTCGGTAAAAATGCCCTCGGTCTTGTTGACAGATTCGATGACCCCCAGGACCTTGTCTTTCGTTCGGAGTGGAACACCCAATATGCTTTGAGTTTCAAATTGCGTGAGGGCATCCATCTCTCGATAGAAGCGGGGATCGTTAAGCACGTCCTGGGACAGGATAGGCTCCCCATGGGTGAATACCCAGCCAGCGATGCTATTGTCCGCCGGAATGGCCCGCTGCCCGACGCCGTCTACGAGCGAACCGGTGGCCGCTTCGAAGTAGAGAGAGTGGGTCTGTTTATCGTAAAGTAAGAGGGACGAGGCTTCGCTGTCGGTCAACTCTCTGGCCGCCACCACGATTCGCTGCAGCAAAGTATCCAGGTCGAAAGTCGCGGCCAGATCGGAGGTCAGCTCCAGCAGGCGCTGATACCGATTCAATAAATTTGGATAATTCCGGATTTCAGTTTCCGGGCCGGGAGGATTACTTTTCAAGACCCACCTGATCAATCACCCATGCGAACGGCTCGACCACGACATCCGTAAAAGGCGTGCATCGGTTCGCAAATCTTGACAGCCGAACTCCCGAACCATAAGCAGGAGCGGGCCCTGTTCACCTGCCGAATAGGGAAACTCTGCTGCCGCCCGGGCGCCGCGCCGGAGACTGGTTTCGCTCAAAGGGTTTTGGCGAGGGTCAACTGGGAGCTGATAGTCTCAGCCATTTTGAGGATCTGATCGCCAGTCAGAGTGTCGCGATGCAACATCACCAGCGGCTTGCCGTTCTGAGCCGCCTGCTGCGCAAGTTCAGGAGCCGGAGAAATGATCCCTGCCAATTCGATACCCAAATCGGCTTCGACTTGCTTCCACGGGATGTTGAGGCTGGTTCGTTCTCGAGTGACGAGGGCCAGGCTGGTCTTGCTGCGCTCCAATCCGCTCGAGAACATCTCCTCTAAAACCGCGCGGGCGATGATGTTGGAAGGATAAACCGGCTCAACGATGGCAATTACGCGGGTGCTTAAGGTCAACAAGGGGCGGGTGAACGGGCGTACGCCCGAGCCAATGTCTAGAATCAGCGCGTCGCTCATGGTGACCAGATTGCTGATCACTGCCTCCATCTGGGGCACAGCGTCGTCCAACTCGGCCTCCTGCGGTTGATAAGACGCCAGCAACAATCGCACGCCGCTGTTGTGTGTCACCAGCTCTGCCTCGACCGATCGAAGATGGATGTCCTTAAGCGATCGCGAGAGCAAGGCAGTCAGACCGGTGGGGGTCGTAATACCCAATACCAGAGCCATGGAACCCCGACCCGGATTTATTTCCGCCACCACCACGCTGGTCCCGGTCTGTTGCATCGCGACCCCCACGTTTAATGCGAGGGTGGTAGTTCCCAGGCCAGCCCGCGTTCCGAAAAAACTGATAATCTGCGCCTGCTCAGGTGCTTTGGCTGCCGGCGTCGCGATCGATCTCGACAACACCGCCTTCACGTGGGCGGTTAACTCGGCGGGATGGGTAGGTTTTGTCAGATAGTCATCGACGCCGGATTCGAAACCTCTCACCTTGTCGTCCACCATGGTCTTAGCGGTGAACATAACAATGGGTATATGCGCGAGGGAGGGATCGGACCGAAGTCGTTCCGTGACCTGATATCCGTCCATATCCGGCATCATGACGTCCAGCAAGATCAGATCCGGGCGCTCGGAGGCGGCCTTGGAGAGACCGATCGTGCCGTTACTTGCGACCGCGATTTGATACCCCTGGCGCTCCAGCATCAAGCCGACGAGTTTTAAGGTATCGATGTCGTCATCGATGATAAGGATCTTCTCTGTCATCTTTTTCCTGAAAAAATGAGCCTAGAAACGACTAAAGCAGTCTAGCATAAAGGCGAACGGCGAGCAAGGATTCGACCTTCCCACACCTTATGTTAGGTCGCGCCGTGCCCCCGGAGGAAATTCCGGCGATGCCGGCTTTGATTTCGAAATCTCTACAGGGCTTGTATAATCCCGCCGCCGCTCTTGATTTCGGAGGACTCATGAACGTGGGGAGCTGGGGATTCGGGGGATCCTTCTACCTGGCGTTGCCCACCCGCGATATTGGTTATGTGCTGATCGCGGTCTATTTGCTGTTGATCGTTCTGGGTCTCCGTCACAATCGACTCTCCCTTCCTAAGAAATCGGATCGGGCCCTCTTTCTGGGCCTTCTCGTTTCTGCGCCCATCGCGTCGGCGCTGCTGGCCGTGCATTTCCCTGGCGCGGAGGGGTTGGCCTACCCCGGCCGGCCGTTGGTGCCGGCCGACGCATCGTTCCCGCTATTCGGCGCCTTCCCATGGATATTGGCGGCTGGATTATTAGGTGAGCCTTTTGCGATTGCGGTCGCGTTCTTAGGGGGCCTTGCCCGCGGCGGCTGGATGGTTCAGCGGTTGCTGACCCCCTTTAGCATCGCGGCGCAGGCCGCAGTTTTTGCCTGGCTTATCCGGCGTGGCTATGCAGACTGGCCAGGGCGATTGGCGGCGCGACCACTGCCGAGTGCGCTTGCGGTGGGTCTGCTGTTCGGCGTGATGCGGACTATCGAAAACTTTGTCTACAGTGGCGGCGACTTTTTCGACGCGCTGGATTATTCACTTTCGCTTCTCGGACCGACGCTGTTGGCCAGCGTCATCGAGATGTCCATCGCCGGAATGATAGCCGAAAGCATCCGGTCTCTCGTGCCATGGCATCGTCCCGCCCAAATCCAAAGCGGACCGTACAACCGCTCTCTAGCCGCACGTATGGTGGCGGTGATCGTCACGCTTGGATTGATAGGCGGTTCGGCGCTGACTTACGGAAATTGGTTGCTGGCCCGGTCCTCGGCGACCGATATCATCTCCGATCAGATGGAGCAGACCGCACGTCAGGCCGGGGAAGGCATTCCGTTTTTTATCCATACCGGCCGGACGCAGATTCGTGATATTGCGGCCAGCATGGAAGGGGTCGGAGGGCGCGATCAATTCATGACCACGCTGTTAGCGGATGCCCACCGCTCCCTGACATTTTTCACGCGCCTGGCGGTGCTCGACTCTTCCGGAACCGTGCTCGCCGATTGGCCGCAGGGCTCCGTGACAATTCATGGGGAGATCCTGGCTGCCGCCAAGGCGCGCGTCCCTCAGGAGATCACCATGGCGCCGGATCGGGCGGATGAGGGAGTGCAGCTGGTTTTTGTATCCCCGGTGATTGGGCCGGGATCGTCCGTGGTAGGTTGGACCGACCTCGCGCGCAACCCACTCTTGCAGCCGGTGCTGGCGCGATTGGCCGCATACCAGGACGGACAAGCGTTGATCGCGGATGAGCGGGGAAGGGTGATTTCTCACCCTGACCCCGAGCAATGGTTAGAACCGGCGGAGTTCGCAGGTGGCCCGGAAGGCGTTACCTTCGAGGCCACGGGTTCAGGAGGGGCGCGCGCTTTGGTCTACTCGCACCCGGTGGAAGGTTACCCCTGGAGCGTGATCGTCTCCACTCCGCAGCGCACGCTGGACACCCTGGCATTTGCCACCACAGCCAATTTGTTCATCTTACTGGTCACCATCGGGGGAGTGTTTATTGCGGGCGTACATCTGATGAGTCGTCGTCTCACGCGACCGCTACGGCAGATGGCGTCCACCGCAGAATCGATCGCGCGTGGCGACCTGAATCGCCACATAACCACCAAAGGCGAGGACGAGATTGGCAGGCTCTCGACGTCATTCGAACATATGCGCATCAGCCTCAAGGCCCGCCTGGAGGAGCTAAATCTGTTGTTGTCGACGAGCCAGCGCATGTCCGAGAGCTTCGACCTCGATCAGGCGCTCCCGGTAGTGCTCGGCAAGATTCGGGATTTGACTGGGGCCGAATCGGTTCGACTCGTGCTCAAGTCCGGAACCTATAAGGCCGGTCAGGGCGGACTCGGATGGGAGAGCCTGGATGCGGGAATTCAGGAGCTCACGCAGGAGCGCGGGGAATTCGTGCTGGAAAACCCATCCAGAGCGGGCGCGGTACTGGATTTAGCCGGAGTTCAGGATCGTTTGGACTCTCTGATCGCGATTCCCGTCTCCCACGAAGATGAGTTCTTGGGCGCGCTGTGGTTAGGCTACCGAACGCCTAGAACATTCGCCGCTTCGGAGACCAAGTTGCTATCCATAGTTGCCGGTCAGCTCGGGATCTCGCTCGCCAATGTGGGACTCTACCACCGGGCCGAGCAAGAGCGAAGCCGATTGATGACGATCCTGGAATCGACTCCGGATGCGGTGATTGTCACGGATTCCAGTGGGCGTATCTCGCTCGCCAATCCGGCGGCCGAAGCGGTCTTGACCGGCCGAGCCGACGACATGGTCGGAATGCCGATCAGGGACGCGATTGGACCCCCCGAGCTCAGAAAGCTGCTGACCCGACCGACCGCGAGCGAGCAGGCGATTGAGATCAAGGCCGAAGGTGGCCGCGTGCTCTACGCGGTAGCCTCCGAGGTGCCCGGAGGTGAAACCGGCCGGGTCTGTGTGTTATCGGACGTGACACAATTCAAGATTCTAGATACGCTGAAGTCGGAGTTCGTTTCGACCGTTAGCCACGACCTGCGCGCGCCGCTCACCCTGATGCGCGGCTATGCGACCATGTTGTCGAATGTGGGCCCGGTCAACGATCAGCAGCAGGAGTTTCTGGACAAGATCCTTACGAGCGTCGACCGAATGAGTAAGTTGGTAGACGATCTGCTGGACCTGGGGCGCATTGAGACCGGGATTGGCCTCTCGCCCGAACCGGTCGAGATCTCGCGCGTGGCACAAGACATCCTGGACTCCTTCCGACCCCAGGCGCTTAACAAGCGGGTGTCGCTCGAGATAGAACTCGACGACTCCATGGAACCGGTTCAGGCGGATCCGATGCTGCTTCGTCAAGCCGTTTCCAACCTGGTTGACAACGCCATTAAATATACCGCTTCAGGAGGCCGCGTCATTCTGCGAGCCGAGCAAGTGGATGGCCGCCAGATCTTTCAGGTGGAAGACACCGGGGTGGGGATCGCTCCCGCCGATCAGCCCAGGCTATTCGAAAAGTTCTTCAGACTTGGCAAAGACGACACCAAGGGTTCCGGGCTAGGACTGGCGATCGTCAAGTCGATTGTCGAGCAGCATCACGGGAGGGTGAGCGTCGAAAGCCGGCTTGGAGTGGGAAGCAAGTTCACGATCGCCATCCCCTTGCTCTTACAGCGAAAACAAGTCTCAGCCGAAAACAAGGCCCATGCTTGACATTCGCGAACCCAGACGTATAATATAGCCTTACATGGCAAAGGATCGCCGCGAAAATTGTTCGAGGCAGCGTTCGAGGCACGGTGGCTTGAGCGCTGGTTTCGTTTGTGACGATCCTAGCACGTTTGTTCGTATTCCGAGAGAAACCTAGTTTTTACATAAAGCGGAGGGGAACGCGTGGAATCGAAAAGGTTTCGAGCGCTACGTATTAGCCTCGCCTCGCCTGAGATCATGCTCAGCTGGTCTTATGGCGAAGTACTGAAGCCGGAAACCATCAATTACCGGCGCCTGCGTCCCGAGAAGGACGGCTTGTTCTGTGAGGCAATCTTTGGCCCCACCAAAGATTGGCAGTGTTACTGCGGCAAGTACAAGAATATCCGATTCAGAGGCATTACCTGCGAAAAGTGCGGTGTAGAAGTTACGCGTGCCTCGGTGCGGCGTGAGCGCATGGGGCATATCACGCTGGCAGCTCCAGTGGCGCACGTCTGGTATACGCGGCGTGTACCCTCCTACCTGGGCTTGCTCCTGGACATCTCCCGGCGAAATCTTGATCGCGTACTTTATTTCGCGCAGTACATTGTGACCCATGTCGACGAGGATGCGCGCAGCAAGGCGATCAAGCGAATCGACGAACAAATCTCGACCCAGCAGACCGCTCATCACGACGCGGTGAATGAGGAGCTGGACGCAATCAACGCCCAAAAGACGGAAAGACTGGACGAGTTGGAGGCCGAGCAGAAGGCGCTCAAAGCGGCCTATGAAGAGGAAGTCGCCCAGCAAATAGACCCGATCATTCGAGAAGGCCAGCGGCTTGAGCGTGATTTGCGCGACAAGTCTGGGAAGACCATTCGGGTGGCGATCGTGTTTAAGGCCGTAAATCAGGAAATCGCCGAGAAGGGCGAGACGATATCCAAAGATCACCTCGCCGCGGTCCAAGAAATCGTCAAGGAACGGCTGGAGACGATCGAAGGCTCTGCCAAGGCAAAGTGGGAAGAAAAAGCCGAAAAGGTAAAGGCCGAAATCGAGGAGGTCAAGGAACTCGCGGATAGCGCGCTGGAAGAAGTTAAAGCTGCTCCACAAGAGGAGAACCTGGCGCGGATCGAACAGCTGGTGAACGAGCGCGAGGAGCTGGAGGGAATTAGCCAGATGATGTTCCTCGGCGACACCCGCTACCGGGAGCTGAAATCGAGCTGGGGGCAGGTGTTCCGGGCCGACATGGGGGCCGAGGCCTTTTACGACATTCTCCAGCGCCTGGACCTGGACAAGCTTGCGCTCGAACTATGGGAGGAAGTCCGCACGACGAAGAGCAAGCAGCGCCGCAAGAAGGCCACAAAGCGCCTCACCGTGGTGGAGGCCTTTCGGCGATCGGGAAACAAACCGGAGTGGATGATCTTGACCGTGTTGCCCGTGATCCCACCCGACTTGCGACCGATGGTTCAGCTCGATGGCGGACGATTCGCTACCTCCGATCTGAACGATCTCTATCGCCGAGTCATCAATCGCAACAATCGCCTGAAGCGCCTGGTCGAGCTTGGTGCGCCGGATGTTATCGTCCGAAACGAGAAACGGATGCTCCAAGAAGCGGTCGACTCGCTGATCGATAATGCACAGCGCGGCAAGGCGTTATCGCGCCGGGGACGTCGCGAGCTGAAGTCGCTCAGCGACATGTTGAAAGGTAAGAAGGGCCGCTTCCGCCGAAATCTGCTGGGAAAGCGCGTGGATTACTCCGGTCGATCGGTGATTGTGATCGGGCCGAACTTGAAGCTTCACCAGTGTGGCCTTCCGAAGACTATGGCCCTCGAGCTGTATCGCCCGTTCGTCATCTCCAAGCTGGTGCTCTATAACTACGCGGCAAATGTCAAAGGCGCCAAGCGCATCATCGAGCGCGAGCGACCGGAGGTCTGGGAGGTCCTGGAAGAAGTTATCAAGGATCGGCCGGTGCTCTTGAATCGGGCACCGACGCTGCACCGTCTGGGCATCCAGGCTTTCGAGCCCGTACTGGTCGAAGGGAAGGCCATTCAACTGCACCCGCTGGTAACTTCTGCATTCAACGCGGACTTTGATGGCGACCAGATGTCGGTTCACGTGCCGCTCTCGGAACGCGCGGTTACAGAGGCACGCGAGTTAATGTTGTCCAGCGTAAACCTGCTTAAGCCCGCGGACGGAGCGCCGATTGTGAGCCCGTCCAAAGACATGGTCCTGGGCGTGTATTACCTGACGATGCAGGTGGAAGGCAAGGGCCGCAAGGGCGAAGGCCGAGCCTTCTCCAGCATCGAAGAAGTGGAGATGGTTTGGAGCCTGGGCGATGTCGATCTGCACGCTCCGATTAAGCTCCAGATCGTTTCCTGGTATGACGACGAAGGAGCTCGCCTGGCGGAGGGGGTCAAGCGCGTGATCGACACCACCGTGGGTCGTGCGCTTTTTAATAGCGTACTTCCGGATGAGCTTCGCTTCGTAAACCATGTGCTGGACAAGGAAGCGATGCAAACGTTGGTCGCCGAGATATACCGACAGCTGCGAGAGGATGGCACGCCAGAAGTGGTAGACGCGATCAAAGACATAGGTTTTTCGTTCGCCACCCAATCGGGTACCACAATCGCTGTGTCGGATATCACGGTACCAAAAGAAAAGGGTGAAATCATCGCGCGCACTTTGGAGGCGGCCGAATTGGTGCGAGCGGACTATCAGCGTGGGTTGCTCACCGAGCAAGAGCAGAATGAGCGCGTCATCGAGCTCTGGCAGAACACGACGGCAGAGGTGGCAGCCGCCGTCCGGGCCGGGATGGATCCGGCCGGGAATCTGAGTATCATGGCCGTATCCGGCGCGACCAAGGGAGGATTTGGTCCAATTTCGCAGCTGGCAGGAATGCGCGGCTTGATGGCCGACCCCGCGGGTCGGATCATCCCGCTTCCGATTCGATCCAACTTCAGAGATGGGCTCAACACTCTCGAGTACTTCATCTCGACCCACGGCGCACGCAAGGGCCTCACGGATACCGCCCTGCGCACGGCGGACGCAGGCTACTTGACGCGTCGCCTGGTAGATGTCGCACAGGACGTGATCACCAATTCAGAAGATTGTGGGACTGAACTAGGCATCGTGCTGAGATCCTCGGATGATGTCGCGGGTCAGGACTTTTCGGCCCGATTGCTGGGTCGTGTGTTGGCGAAGGCGGTTGCCGATCCCGAAACCGGGGAGGTTCTTTATCCTCGCCGACAGGTATTGGACGCGGAGGCGGCTCAGCAGATCGAGGAGGCGGGAGTGGAAGAAGTTATGGTTCGCTCCCCGCTGACCTGTGAATTGCAATTTGGGATGTGTGCGGAATGTTATGGCATGGACCTGGGCCGGGGCAAGATGGTGGAGCTGGGGGCGGCGGTCGGAATCGTCGCTGCTCAGTCTATTGGTGAGCCTGGAACACAGCTCACGTTGCGCACTTTTCACACGGGCGGCGTCGCGGCGGGTGGGGATATCACGACCGGTCTTCCCCGCGTCGAAGAATTGTTCGAAGCCCGCAAGAAGCCTAAAGGCGAGGCAATCACCTCTGAAATTGAAGGCACGGTGCAGATCCTCGCTCCGGACACGCCGGATGGACAGCGCGTCGTGCGTGTCGAAGTCAGTCAGATGCTGCATGACGAATACAAGATCCCTGGTAACTGGTCACTTCAGACAGAAGATGGCGATGAGGTGGAAGCGGGTGATCTCATTGCGAGCCGCGGCGACTCGAAGACCACTGCTCTCCACGGCGGAAAAGCCATGGTCGAGGATCGCTTAGTCACTATCTCCTATGAACAAAAGGATGAGGCGGAGTACGACGTACCGGCGAGCGCCCGGCTGTTCGTAAAACACGGAGATAAGGTGGAGGCCGGGGATCAACTCACTGAGGGCTCCCAAAATCCACATCGCATCTTGATGATTTTGGGCCGAGAGGCTTGTGAGCTCTACTTGCTGACGGAAGTCCAGCAGGTCTATCGATCCCAAGGACAGAACATTAACGATAAACACTTCGAGGTGATCATTCGCAAGATGCTCTCGAAGGTTCAGATCTCGCATCCGGGAGATACCGATCTCTTGCCTGGCGATCTTGTCGATCGCCGGTACTTGCAGCGCTTAAATGAGCAGCTGTTGCTGGACGGGAAGTCGCCGGCGCGCGCCACTCAGATTTTGCTAGGAATCTCCAAGGCTTCCCTGAGCACCGAATCCTTCTTGTCGGCCTCCTCGTTCCAACACACGATCAAAGTGCTGGCCGGGGCCGCCATTGAAGGCAAGGTGGATCACCTGCGCGGGCTCAAAGAAAACGTGATCATCGGGAAGTTGATTCCGGCCGGAACCGGATTCCCCGGCGAAGAACGCGTGTTACATGACGAACGCCTGGACGGGGTATTCGTACCCAAAGAAGAGGTCGAACCGGAGCCCGATGAGGACGCCGACGCGCTGAAAGTTCCGGAAGCGGAGATGGTCGCCGCCGACTAGCTGGCAGCCACCTGGGCCAGGCATTCTACGATCCTTGGAGGCCGCTGGCCCCTGGGGATCCTGTTCGATGCACGAAGTGTTCGAGGTCCAAGGAGGTTGACATCGCGATTTGGCCCCCTTTATAATGTTCCGTCGCATGGTATGAACCATACCCTATGAAATACGCTATCGTCGAATACAGCGGGAAGCAATATCTGGCGTATGAGGGCAGCCTCATTGAGATGGACCGAATGTCGCTCGAGATCGGCAAACCCGTTGTATTCAAAGATGTCCTGCTTGTCTCGGACGGGAAGAAGGTGGATGTGGGCGCGCCGTTCGTTAAGGGCGCCAGCGTCAAGGGCAAGGTGCAGGATCACCCAAAGGGCAAGAAGATCATTGTATTTAAATTCAGGCCCAAGCAGCGATACAGGCGCACACAGGGACACCGTCAGCTGCTCACACATGTGGCGATTGAAAGCATCGGTTTTCCGAAGGCTCCGGAAGCGGAGACAAAGAAGAAGGTTGCCGCCAAGAGCAAATCTAGCGCAACGAAATCAAGCGCTAAGCGCAAGGCTTTGACTAAGGTAAGCGACGCCAAACCCAAGGCGCCCACTAAGAACTAAAGGAACAGCAGATGGCACATAAAAAGGGTGGCGGCTCAACTCGCAACGGTCGAGACAGTCGGTCGAAGCGACTCGGAGTGAAGCGTTATGGGGGCCAGGTAGTTCGTTCTGGAAACATCCTGGTCCGACAACGGGGTACGCGCATCCACCCCGGATTGAATGTCGGAAAGGGGTCGGACGATACACTATTCGCCACTCGCGATGGGATCGTTATGTTCGACTACGTCCGGGGGGGCAAGAAGCGGGTCAACGTGTTGGAGAGCACCGCATGAAGCCAGGAATTCACCCAGAGTATTTCCTAGAGGCGATTGTGACCTGTTCGTGCGGAAACTCGTGGACAACGGGCTCGACGGTAGAGCGGATTCATACCGACGTGTGTTCCGATTGTCATCCCTTCTATACCGGTGAGCAGCGCATCGTTGATACCGAGGGTCAAGTCGATCGGTTCTACCGCAAGCTCGAGGCCAGAGAAGGGTTTATTCAGGAGGTGCAGGTCCGTGAGGCGGCCAAGACCTCTCCGGACACTCTCATTGCGGATCTCGACATCGGCAATCGCGCCCGGACCGCGCTCGACAAGGCGGGTATCAAAGATGTAGGCCAGGCCTTGGAGCTGATGCGGCAGGGGGACGCCGCGCTCCTGGCAATCGAAAATTTCGGCCGCAAGGGCCTGGCGGATCTCAAGCGCCGAATGAAATCGCGCGGTTTTGAGTTACCGGAGCCTGCCGGAGAGCCTCAGATCTAGCGCTGCACGTTTGAAGTAAACTCAAGGCAGGTGCTCAGGCACCTGCCTTTTTCGTATCGGAGGGATTGAAGCTTGACTGGATCATTGGAAGTTATCACCGGTTCGATGTTCAGCGGGAAGACGGAAGAGTTGATCCGCCGGCTCAGGCGCGCCACGATCGCACGTCAAAAGGTGCAGGTCTTTAAGCCGTCCGTGGACGATCGCGATCCTTCCGAGATGGTCACTTCCCACGCCGGAGGTCAGTTCGAAGCCACTTCAATTGAGACCGCGGAGGCCATCCCCCACGCGGTGGCGGGAGATACCACTGTGGTTGCGATTGACGAGGCCCAGTTCTTTGACGAAATGATCTTGAAGGTGTGTAGAGATATGGCGGATGAAGGCCGGCGAGTCATCGTGGCCGGGCTAGACACGGATTTTCGAGGTAATCCCTTCGGCTCGATGCCCTGGCTTATGGCGACCGCGGAGCGGGTCGACAAGCTGCATGCCATATGTATGGTATGCGGAAAGCCGGCCACTCGGACTCAACGTCTGATCGACAATGCTCCTGCGCGCGCCTCGGACCCAGTCATTGCGGTCGGTGCGAGCGAGTTGTATGAGGCCCGGTGTCGGGAGCATCATCAGGTGCCCGAATGAGCGGCTATCAAGAACACTTGGAGGAGATCCTCATCACCGAGGAACAGCTACAGCGCCGGGTCCGCGAACTGGGGCAGGAGATCAGCGCCGACTATGAGGGTCAGGACCTGCTGCTGATCTGCATACTGCGCGGGGGAGTGCTTTTTTTATCGGATCTTATGCGCGAGCTCACGGTCCCCCACAGTATCGACTTCATGGCGGTATCTTCGTACGGCGCGGGCGCACGCCAATCGACGAACCAGGTGCGCATTACGCTTGATCTCACCATGTCCATCGGCGGGCGGAACGTGCTCCTGGTGGAGGACATCATCGACAGCGGCAATACCATTGCCTCCGTCCTGGAACTGCTCAATTTGCGCCGACCGAAATCATTGAAAATTTGCACGCTTCTGGATAAACCTGAACGAAGGGAATCCGAGGTCCCCATTGATTACCGCGGCTTCAAGATTCCGAACAAATACGTTTTTGGTTATGGCCTGGATCTCGATGAGTACTACCGCAACCTCCCTTTCATCGGCGTCGTTCGCCAAGACGAAGTCCCCGAGCTTGACGACGCTTCTTGAACGCCTCCTGCCGTCGGACCTGGCCGCGCTCATTCAGTCGCAATCCCACGGTCAGCGGGTCTGGCTTGTCGGGGGCGCGCTGCGCGACCATTTTCTCGACCTAAAGCAACCGGATCTCGATTTCGCCGTGGAGCAGCAGGCCATTTCTTTGACGCGTGGATTGGCCGACGCGCTCCAGGTGCCCTGTTACGTTCTGGACCAGCAGCGAGATGCCGGGCGCGTGATGCTTTCCGGCCACAGAACGCTCGATATCGCCCGGCTCAGAGCCCCGACCATAGAGGCGGATCTCAAACTCAGAGATTTCACGATGAACGCGCTCGCTATCGAGTTGAAGCATCCAGAGCGGCTGATTGACCCCCTGGGCGGACTTCAGGACCTCAAGGACCGCCTGCTGCGCGCGTGTGCACCCGATTCGATCGAGCGGGACCCAATCCGGTCGATGCGGGCGGTCCGTCTCTCGTCGAGCATGAGGTTGCGGATCGAGAAGGGGACCCAGGCGCAGGTTCGCCAATCGGCGGCGGCTTTATCCAGATGTGCCGCCGAACGCAGGCGAGACGAACTATCGGGAATGTTCGAGTCTGAGTGGGTAGTGACCGCCATGCGACTCATGCGGAGGTTGGAGCTGCTTCCGGCCGTCCTACCGGAGCAAGCTGAGCTCAGTCCCAAAGAATGGGATCAAACTCTGAGAATTGTGGACAAACTCACCGATCTTCTGGGCGCTGCGGCCGGCGACTTTGAGCCTGAAAAGGCCGGAAATCTCCCCATGGCCGAATTGACACTGCGTCTCGGCCGCTTTCGAGCGGTCCTGGGAGAGCACCTCGCCTCTACCGTCCGTGGAGGTCACCGTGCGAGCCACATCCTATATCTGGTCGCGTTGTTTTCCGCAGTGGAAGATATGGAAGGTACGGTGTACACGCGCGCCCGTGCACTTCGCTTCAGTGAGGCAGAAGCCGCTCGAGCCCGCTCCATCATGCGCCACCGCCCCCGAGTGGCTGAATTGGAAGGCGACATGACCGACCTGGGAGCCCACCGCTACTTCCGCGAGAGCGAGTCTCCCGGAGTCGAGGCGATTCTGCTTTATCTGGCGATCTCGTTCGCTCAGTCGCCGCCACAAGAAATATGGGAGCTGAAAATTAGCGTGGCTCGAAAACTGCTGGAGGCCTGGTTCGAGAGTTATGAGCGTATTGTGGACCCTCCCCGGCTTTTGCGCGGCGACGAACTGGCGGCTGCGCTCGACCTGAGGCCGGGACCGCTCATCGGGGAATTGCTGGCCGCCATCGCGGAACAACAGGTGGAGGGGAGCATAGAATCCGAAAAAGAGGCGCTCGAGTTCGCGCGGAATCGGCTGATTACATTTAGTTGACTAAGGGAAAATCTCTGTCAGGGAGGGCTCGTAAAAGCAGCGGCATTTTAAGGCGTGGGAGCAGCCTCGCGTCGGAAGCTCCGGCACCTGGCCCTTGTTGTATTCGCCTTCCTGCCCCCGACATGCCGGACACGCATCAGCGGACACAATCAGCCGGATCCTGCCTACTCTGGGGTTAGCTTCTAGTCTTGACAAAGCGGCTTCTTGTCGTGTTTCCATTGTTGCTCTACCGACCTCCTTTCGAAGCTCTCCGATGCTCCGCGGTGCTGTCCGATGCTCTCAGTGCCCGCTGACGCTCGAAGAGAGCATTATCTTACTGCAGACGTTACCGTTCTATCCAGAGACCCCTGTAAGAAGTGAGACAAATACTTCACGTTGACCTGGACGCCTTCTTTTGTTCGGTCGAGGAGCTTCGCAATCCCGATCTGCGCGGAAAGGCATTTGTGGTGGGGGGAAGTCCGGAGGGGCGCGGGGTGGTCACATCCGCCTCCTATCCGGCTCGCAAGTTCGGCATCCGATCCGCCATGCCCGTGTCGCGTGCCCTCAGGTTACACCCAGATTTGATCATCGTCAGCTCCAGCCATGGAGATTACTCGGAGTATTCGAGTGAGGTTATGGCATTTCTACGGGGCGCGGTTCCGGCGATGCAGCAGATGTCGATTGATGAAGCGTTCCTGGACGTAAGCGATGATCCCCGGGGTGGGAAGCCGGCCGCCTCGGAGATGCAGGCGGAAATTATGGAACGCTTCAGGCTGCCGACCTCCTGGGGAGTTGCAACGAACAAACTGGTGGCAAAGATTGCCACTGAAGTTGGCAAGCCCAACGGATTGCTCGTTGTCCCTCCCGGCCAGGAAGCGGCATTTCTGGCCCCGCTCCCAGTAAGCATGATATGGGGCGTGGGGCCCAAGACCTCCAAACGATTTGCAGCTTATGGAATTCGGACGATCGCGGATCTAGCGCGGATGTCAGAGGCCAGGCTTTCTCAACTTTTTGGCGCGCGAGGCATAGATCTTGCATCCAGGGCCAAAGGGTTGGACGGCCGACCGGTCGAAGAGCTGCATGATCGGCGTTCGGTGTCGGCCGAACGAACTTTCCCAAAGGACGTAGATTCCATACAGGAGCTGCGCCGGCACCTGCTCCACCTGAGCGAGCGGGTGGGAACCAGGGTGAGAAAAGCCGGCGTTGCAGGATCTACGGTGCGGGTCAAGCTGCGATGGCCGGATTTTTCGACCTTCACCAGGCAAGTGCGCCTGAGTCAACCCACCGATCAGGATGGAGAAATTTATGCCGCGGCTCTCAAGTTATTCATCGACAACTGGAGGCCCGGAAAGGCGGTAAGGCTGCTGGGAATTGGACTTGCAGATTTGGGTCCCCCAATGCGCCAGCTTGAGCTGTTCGACCGAAGCTGGGAGCAGGATCACAAATTGTTAAGAGCAGTAGATAGAATTCGCGAGAAATATGGACGCCGCGCGTTGCGGCGCGCGGGGAGTATGCGTCAGCGCCCGCTGGAGGATGCGGAGTGAAATTACGCGGTAAGGGGCTCTTCATTTGGCAGCTCTGGAAATGCGAGGGGGGTGACCCGGAGGTCATCGCGGCTAAGGCCAAGGCGGCCGGGCTATCGCACGTTCTCATCAAGATCGCGGATGGGGACCGTTGGACTTACAACCTGGACCCCAAGACGAAAGTGGATCTCATTCCGCCCGTGCGTCAAGCCCTGAAGGAAGAGGGGATCGAGGTCTGGGGCTGGCAGTATGTGCGCGGGCGAAATCCGATTGGAGAGGCGCGCCTGGCCATCCAGCGAACGAAAGCGCTCGGGATGGATGGATTCGTGATCGATGCCGAAGCCGAATATCAGTCGACCAGCAAGCGCACCGCCGCCACCCGATATATGAAAGAGCTCCGGGCGGCGTTGCCTGACCTGCCCATCGCACTAAGCACCTACCGCTTTCCGAAACTTCATCGGACCCTTCCGTACTCGGAGTTTCTTTCCGCTTGTGATTACGCTATGCCACAGGTCTACTACGAGCAAAGACATAATCCTGAAACTCAGCTGGAGATTTGTGTTGAGCAATATATGGCCCTCAATCCGGCGCGGCCAATCATCCCCACGGCTCCCATCTATGGAAGGGGAAATTGGCGCCCGTCCGCAGATGAAACTTCGCGCTTCTTCGCCAAAGCAAAAGAGATGGGGTTAAGTGCCGCAAATGCTTGGAGCTGGGATGTGGGGTCGCGGCCCGCGTACAATGACCTTTGGAGCGCGGTAGCGGATTTTGACTGGCCCTCCGATCCACCGGATGCCCCTGTGGTCGACATGCCCGAGCGATTGGTGGGCCGATTGAACCAGCACGATCGAAAACTGGTGGCCGGATTGTATGCCGAAAACGCGGCACACGTTACAGGAGAGCGAACGATCTTTTCGCGTGAGGCAATCGCGAACTGGTACGGAAGGTTATTCCGAGAAATCCTGCCTGAGGCAAGTTTCGAAATCACCGGGAAGGCCGGCTCGGGGTCGACTCGACATTACACTTGGACGGCGCAGAGTTCTCGCGGGCAGGTGATTGACGGAAACGACACGCTGGGTCTGAGAGAGGGCAAGATCCAGTACCACTTCAGCTACTTTACCGTTCGCTGACCCGATGGATCTTCGCCTCGACCCCCTGTAACTCAGCGCACCCGATCCGTACCATCGACCTTCAATCCTTGCGGAGGATTTGCTTCTGGGCACTCTTGATTCGGCCATTGCCATCGTAGTGGCCTTGTTCTCCCTGTCCATGCCCTTGTTGCTTTGGCTTGGGTGGCGCACCCTGCGCGGTGCACAAGCCATCCCATTCTTCACCCTGCGCAGCCAGCGTATTCGAGAAGGATGGCGGCTCATTCTGCTTGGATTTGCGCTCGGTTTTTTCGGATTGGTGACGCGCGTGTTCGGTCCGCAGGCGGTAGCGGTAATCGTGACGCCAACTCCCTCGAATACCCCTACTCCGACCCTCACGCCCACTCCGACTCTCACCCTGCCTCCTTCGATTACGCCGACTGCCTCCGTCACTCCGACCGCCAGTATCACGCCTACCCCCTCCGCTACCTCAACGCCTGAGATCCCTGAAGGCCTGACCGTGTTGTTCAGGGAAACCATCACGCCGCGGCCGGAGGCCGTCTTCAGCACGATTGAAATCAGCCGTAATCTGGATACCTTAAACCGTGCGATCGCTCCTGCCACCGGGTTTGAGAATCCGATCGGTATCTTATTCGGTGCCTTCACCTACGATTTCTTGGAGGATGGCGTGCGATGGACGGCGATCTGGTATTTGGAATCCTCGATTGTCTGCTCCGAAACCAAGCCCTGGGATGGAGGGACCGGAGGCTACGGCTATACGGAGTGTGAGCCCCTGCAGGGGTGGCTACCGGGAGAATATGAAGTGCAGATGTTTCTTGGAAAAAACTGGATCGTCTCGTCCCGTTTCAGGATCGACGGATCCGCTCCAACGCCGACCCCCTCGCCCACGTCCTGAAGGCTCGAAGCGACCAGGCTCGACTAGGTCGATATACCGTTTAATGAAAAGGTCATCTCGATAAGATCCAGAACGGCCGTGTAACCTTTTCGCATAGGCCGGATATCGATGTACTCGCGGGCGGTGTGCGCCTCTCCGCCCTTGGTGATCCCCACACACACCGCAGGAATGCCCCGATTGAGCGGCACGTTCGCGTCAGTCGAGCCGTATTCGAGGTAAACATCTCGTTCGCCTGCTTTGGTCAATGATTGGAGGGCAGCCATAACCAGAGGGTGATCGGCGGCCAGATCACCTCCCGGACGAGATCCCACAAGCGTCAGCTCCACCTTGGCTCGATTCGAGTGGAACTTCGTGACCAATTCCATTAATTGGCGATCCAGTTCCTCGAGAGTAGCCTCAGATTCCGACCGCACGTCGATTTCAAGTACCGCCGCATCGGCGATGCTGTTGATAGAGAGTCCACCCTCCATGCGGCCGATATTCAGCGTTGTGCGCGGCGCGTCGGGAATCGGGAGCTCTAGCAGTCGCATTCCGACTTCCAGCAGCTTGTGAAGGGCCGAGGTCCGGCCGGCATGAATCCAGGCATGCCCCCCTTTGGTGCGAATGGTGACACGATATCTCCGAACGGGCAGCGCACGATGGTATATGTGCCCCAGTGCCATCCCTTCCAGAACAAGATACGCGGTGACCTGGTCGCCAAACCGAGCAACTACCTCTCGCATGCCGCGCAAGTTACCTAAACCTTCCTCGCCTACGTTGGCGACAAGCCAAACGTCCCCCGCCAACTTTCGATCCTGCAGGTCACGGCCAAGCTCAAGGAGGGCGGCCAGCGCCACCGAATTGTCCCCGACCCCGGGTCCAATTATGCGCGATCGGGTTCGGCGATGAATCAGCTCTGTTTTGCTTGGGAAGACGGTATCGAGATGAGCAGAGACGATCAGGGGTGGGGCGTCGGCCCCAGGTATGAGCGCGAAGATGTTCCCGATTTCATCCTGATCCACCCGAATCGTGCCCAATGCCTTGAACTCGGAGCGCAGAAAGGCTGCCCGCTCGGATTCACCGAAAGTTGGGGCAGGAATGGACTGTATCGCGAGCGTTAGTTCTATCCAGCGATCAAGATCCATGGCTAGATCAAGCGCGCCGTGGGCCGCAGCGCATCTAGCCTGGCCTGGGGAAGGCCTGGCGCGGCGCCCATAACATATAGCGCCGTGGCGCCCTCAATCGCGAGCGAGGCGGAAACACTTCCCATGAGGCCGGCCTCAAGTACATCGGCAGTCTCGCTTAGGCCCACCAGGAAACCGCCGCAGAACGCGTCTCCGGCACCCGTAACGTCGACGACCCGAGACGGGTAGGCTGGAATATGCCAGCGTCGGCCCTCCGCCCGATCCCAGAGGTACAGTCCTGCGCCGCCGCGCTTGATGCCAACAATCGGGCAGCCAAGCTCAGACAGGCTCTCGGCCATCTCCCACAGGTCAGGCGGCCGCGGCTGAAAATAAGATTGAATTTCTGATTCACTGGGCAAGAAGGCCGCTAGCCCCTTCAAGAGGTTGGGCAGCTCTCTTCTGAATTCGGGCTCCATGTAACGAACAGAAGGATCAACCGTAATGGGGCCGACCCCTAGCTCGCGTAATCGGGCCGGGACGATGCTATGAGTGAGGTAGTCTCCCGGCGCAAGATGAGCCGCAACAGCGGATCCTGCCGTGTCAGGGATATCTGCAGGCTGAACGGCGAGTGGGCCGAGCCTGTCTTTCGAGTGCTGCCCCTCGGTCGAGGAAACGTAATCAACAAGCGCTTTGGGCAGAGGAAGTCCTGCGCGTTGGTAATGCAGGTTTGGGCTTGTATCCACTCGATCCTCGAGTGAGAGGTACGCGTAAAACGTTCGGGTATCTTGCGGATCCGGAAGCACCTTGATCCCGCTGATGTCCAACCCCGCGCGCGCGATCGCGTCCAACCACTGGGTCGGGAAGTTAGATCCTACGCGGCCGACTAAGCCGACCGAATCGGACCAAAGAGCGGCTCCAGCAGCGGCATACACTGCATTGCCGCCGAGCACGGCGGATCGGGCCTGGCCATCGTGGGTGATATAATAGTCTTCCCGAAGCCCTCCGATGATGAGGTAACGGACCGACATCCCTCGCATTATACTGAATTGCCCACGTCATTAGACCTTCAGTCAGCAGCTGCCTCCCAATTTATCCAACAGTTTTGGCCTCAGGCCAAGGAAAAAGCCGCGCACATTCTCGCACCGGACTTCCACGAGATTATCCTCTGTGGCTGCGGTGACTCGCACCACGCGGCTTACTCCCTGGCGTATGCAATCACAAATTGGACCGGTCGGCCGGTGCAGGGACTTCACGCCATGGAAGCTGCACGATACACGATTCCCCGATCAACAGGCGAAGGCCTACTGGTGGTGGGGATTTCCGCCTCCGGAGAAACCGCCCGCACGATCGAGGCCATCCGGCTGGCCAAAGACCTGGGGGCCCGCACGTTGGGGATTACGGCTGATCAACATAGCACCCTCGCAACCACCGTCGACGACACATTCTCCCTCGACTTACCCAGTCCAACTGAGGGCCCAGGTCTGATTAGCTACCTGGCCGGACTCATGGCAGGTTATGCGATTGGAATTCATCTATCGAAGCCAAGGCTCAAGGAAGAGGTCGACGAGGCCGTCCAATCCCTGCCCGAGGCGCTGTCGGAATGGGCTGAAGGCGAATCGGAGTTAGGGCGCGCAGCCGCGCAACAGGTCGATCCTACCCGGCCAATTCTTTTCTTGGGCTCCGGGCCCGTTCGCGGGGCGGCGATGTTTGCGTCGGCGAAAGTAATCGAGGCGGCTGGCCAATCTGCGTCGGCTCAGGAGCTTGAGGAATGGGCCCACCTGGAGTACTTTAGCGAACCTTCCCGGCTTCCAATCTGGATGTTGAGTGCCGGTGGTCGCGCATCACAACGGGAGCGTGAAATCGAACAGGCAGCCCGACGGATCGGCCGGTATGTTATCCGGAGTCAATGGCGGCACGGCTCGGACAGGCTGCGTGAAGATTTAAGCCCATTGGCCTTGTGGGTCGGCCCGGTGGCTTACGCGAATTCGTTGATGGACCGGATCGGCGAGCGGCCATTTCGAGGATTCGGCGGAGGACGCAGCCCCGAGGAGGGAGGGGGAGCGAGTCGCACCCAATCGAGCGAGCAGCTCCATTCGATTGAAGATTTGTACCGATTCGACCCGCTAAACTAAACTCTCATTGATGCACCAATGTCGCTCATGTATAATGGCCAATACAGGCAGCGAGAAATTCCTCCGCTGCCGAGTTCTTTTAGCTGGGGGCCTCACTGAATGGCGATAGCGAAAATCCTTCTGGTCGAGAGCGGCCGGCCGAGCGCACCCTCGTTCGCAGCGCCGCTCGAGAAGAAAGGCTTCGATGTCACCGTCCATCATAAAGTGGACAGAGGAATTAGAGCCGCGAGCAAAACCACTCCGGATGTATTGATCCTGGACGCGGCCTCGATGCGAACGAGCGGTTCCCGCATGTCCCGCACCGCGCGCGCGAGTTTGGATGGCGTTCCAATTATCCTGATTTCACCCAGCGGCACGCAGCCGGATCCCGGAAACGGATCGAGCGTAACACTCGTCCAGCCGTTTACGCCTCGGAAATTGGTCAACCGGGTCATCAGACTCCTCCCGGGAGATGAACGATACGTTCTTAAAGCTGGCCCTGTGAAGCTCAACTTGGCCCAGCGGAAGGTCCGAGTCAACGGCAAAGAAGCGAGGCTGACACCCAAGCAGGCCAAGCTGCTTGAGTTATTTATGCATAATCCCGGGAAGCTGCTGACTCGGAAGAAGCTGATCCGAGAGATCTGGCTCACCGACTACACCGGAGACACGAGGACTCTCGATGTGCATATGAGCTGGCTGCGGCATGCGATTGAAAGAGATCCCAGTGCGCCTGAATTCTTGCATACCATCCGGGGGATGGGATATCGATTTGATCTTCCTGTTTAGCCAGTAAAGTCACTATGAATCAGAAAGCGCACCGATATCGGTGCGCTTTTTTCATTGTGAGCGGGGCTGGTCTCTAACCCACTTGTACGCGCTCGGTCGCCAGACCGGTTTGTCCCTCGGCGTCGACCGCCCGTGCGGCAACTACATAGTTTCCGGCCCTGGGATAAGAATGTCCGAGCCGAGTGTTGATAGTTTCCTGCCGCCAGCCCTTAATAGATTGTGCCCGACTTCGAAACAGATGGCCATCAAAATCCCAATCAAACTCCAGAGCAATTAGGGCCTCCGGCTCAAGATTCGTCAGTCGAGCTTCCACATTCAAATTATCGGACGTGATTTCGATTTTGGGGTGCAAAGTATGATGTTCCTGACGATCCCTGCCTACCCAGACGCCGAAGCCTCCCGCTTCGGGCTCGAGCAGCAGCCGGCGGCGCGTGGTATTTATTGCAAGAGGGGATATGTCGCATCCCAGCCACCGGCGTCCCAGCCGTCGTGCCACAGTTACGCACGTTCCGGACCCGCAGAAAAAATCGGCCACCAGGTCACCCGAATTGCTGGAAGCGCGGATGATGCGCTCCAGCAGCGCTTCTGGCTTCTGAGTCGGATAGCCGGTGCGCTCACGATGCATTCGCGCCACTACTGGGAAGTACCACCAGTCCTCGGGCACTTTGCCGCGCGCGAGGTCAGGCCGCTTTCCGAAGCCGGCCTTCGGCGAAGAAAAGGTTTTGACCGTGGCGGCATCGTAGGGAACTCGCACGGCGTCCGCATTAAACGTGTACTCCTTGGATTTCGTATAGACATACAAGGTGTCGTGTTTTCGCTTGAATGCGCTTCGGATCGGGGAGGGCCCATGATAGGTCCAGATGATCTCATTCAGGAGACGGTCGGGGCCAAATATTTCGTCCAGGAGCACCCGGGCGTACGCGGCGGCGTGCCAATCCAGGTGCAGGTACAAGCTTCCGGTTTCGGCCAGTAATGAGTGCATGAGGCGGAGTCGGCTATAGAGCATGTTGAGATAGTCCGCACGATCGCGCCATTCGTCTTGGAAGCCTTCGGCAGTTTTCCAGTTTTCTGGGTGGCGGGAATCTTCCTTTCGGCCAGTTCGCACCCTGTACGACTTCCCCGATAGAAATGGGGGGTCAACGTAAATGAGGTCGATTTTTCCTTCAAAGTCAGCCAGCAGTGCGCTCATGACGGCCAAATTCTCGCCCTCAATGAGTCGCGAACCGTTCAGCTCGGGGGGTTCTTCGGGCAGGACCAACGCGCTCTGGACCAGCTGAAGCGGCGGGGGATAAACCGCCTGTTTACCCTGCCACTGCAGCACGGGGTGGTTGTGACTCATGCGGCTTCAGATCCTCGGCCAAACCGCTCCTCCAGGATCTCCGGGAGACGGGGTTTGCCGAGTTCTTCCAATTCATAACGGACATTCTGATAGGGCTTGTCGAGGTGAAGTAGCTTGCCCAGGTCAATCGGGGTGCCGATGACCACGACCTCAACGTCGGCAGAATTGATGGTCTGTTCCAATTCCTCCATTTGCTCCGGTCCGTAGCCCATCGCAGGGAGCACCATCCCGGTGGTGGGATATTTACGGTAGGCCTCGGATATGGAGCCCTGGGCATAAGGGCGCGGGTCCACAATCTCCTTGGCTCCAAACTTCTCGGCCGCGATCCAGCCCGCTCCGTAGGCCATCCCTCCGTGTGTCAGGGTGGGACCGTCTTCCACTACCAGGACGCGCTTGCCGCGAATGGCATCCGGGTTATCCACTTGAATGGGGGAGGCGGCTTCGATTATTTCGGCCTGCGGATTCAAGATCGCCACATTTTGGCGCACTGTTTCCGTGTCCTCTTTTGCCGCGGTGTCGACCTTGTTGATAATAACCACGTCCGCTGCGCGCACGTTGGCTTCTCCCGGGTGGAAGCTCAACTCATGCCCCGGCCGGTGGGGGTCCACCACCACGATCCATAAATCGCTCTTGAAAAAGGGGAGGTCGTTGTTGCCTCCGTCCCACAGGATAACGTCGGCCTCTCTCTCGGCCTCCCTCAATATCGCCTCGTAGTCCACCCCGGCATAAACCACTGCGCCCTGGGCCAGGTGTGGCTCATATTCCTCCCGCTCCTCGATGCTGCAGGCGTAGCGGTCCAGATCTTCGAAGTTGGCAAAACGCTGCACCGCCTGGGCCTTCAAATCACCGTACGGCATCGGATGGCGAACGACCGCCAGCTTATGCCCGAGTTCTCGCAATATGGAGGCCACTTTGCGGCTGGTCTGGCTTTTTCCGCTCCCCGTACGGGCGGCACAAATCGCGACCACCGGCTTGGACGATTCGATCAGGGTCGATTTTAAACCCATCATTCGAAAATCAGCACCTGCCGCCAAGACTCGCGAGGCGACGTGCATCACATAGGTGTGCGGAACATCGCTATAAGCGAAGACGACCTGCGTAATTCGCTCCGACTCGATCAGGGCTTCGAGCCGCTCTTCAGGGTAGATCGGAATGCCGTTCGGGTACGCCTCACCGGCAAGCTCCGCCGGATAGGTTCGATCTTCAATGTTCGGGATTTGGGTAGCGGTGAAGGCCACAACTTCGTAGGCAGGATTGGCTCGAAAATACACGTTGAAATTGTGAAAATCTCGCCCTGCAGCTCCCATTATTAAGACTCGGTCTGGCTCCATCAGAGTTCGTTCATCTTTCTTTCTGCCCGCTACATTCGATCCGGGGGCTCGATATCCAACAACCGCAAGCTGTTGGCGAGGGTCTGCTTGGCGGCTGCGGTCAAGCGAATTCTTGCCTCCCGCCGATCCGATCGCAGGACGGGCACCGTGTGATAGAAGCCATGAAAGGTCTTGGCCAGCTCATAGGCATAATTTGACATGTTCAACGGCTTGTATTCATTTGCGGCGCGTTGGACCACATCGGGGAATTGAGAGATTCGCTCGATTAGTTCCAATTCCATTTCTAGAAGCTCGTAGTCGAAACTGGCCGCATCCGGGACCCCCTCCGACTTTTTCAGGATGCTGTTGGCTCTGACGTGTGCGTTCTGGATATAGGGTGCCGACCGGCCTTCGAAGCTCAACGCTTTGTCCCAATCGAAGACGATCTCCTTCGTGTTGTCCACCGAAATCAGGGCATAGTTCAGCGCACCCAGCCCGACCTGGCGCGCAACTACCCTCCGTTCTTCCTCCGAAAGGGAGGGATTCTTTTCGGCAATAATATCGAGCACGCGGCGCTGCGCCTCTGTGGCAACATCCATATACAGCACCACGTTCCCCATTCGGGAAGACATCATTCCCCCGGGCAAAGTCACGAAGCCGTAGGAGAGATGGTGGCTCTTCGCGGCCTGTTCAAACCCCCAAAGCTCGAGAATCTTGAACACCTGGTCGAAATGCAGGCTCTGACGGACGTCTACGACGTATATCGATCGATCTACGTCGTAGGAATCGAACTTGCGTTTCGCCAATGCGAGGTCTTTGGCCGAATAGAGGGTCGTACCGTCCTGTCGCAGGAGAACCGAGGTGCGATATTTCTCCCGATCCAGATTCAATTTTTCGTCAATCTTAACGAAGACCGTACCCTCCGGCCGCTCATCTTCCGCGATGCCGAGGGAAATGAGTTCCTCGACGATTTCTTTGGCCGGTTCATCCATGTCGCTCTCAAAGAAAAATACGTCGATCTCCGCACCCAACATCTCCAGAATGTCGTAGAGTTCCGCCAGGCTCCACTCCCGCGTCCTCCGCCACAGCTCGCGGACCTCCGGGTCCCCGCGGTCCCAGAGGCGAAACATCTCGCGGCGCTCCGCATCGTATTGTTCGCGCAGCTGGCGCTCCTCGTCCGTCTCGCCCTCTCTGGCGGTCACTAACTGGTTGGCTTCGTAGTAAATCTTGGCCAGCCACTGGCCCCGCTCATGGACGCCCTCAGGCTCCTGGCCGTCATGAAACTTTTTATAAGCCCAGACACAAGTGATCACCCCCAGACCGATATCTCCCGGGTAGGAGGCTCGCACGGTCTCGAAGCCAGCGAATTCGACGAGCCTGGCAAGGGATTCTCCCAGCACGGTATTTCTCGCATGGCCGATGTGAAACGAGTGGTGGGTATTCGGCTGGGCGTACTCCACCATGACGCGCTCGCCTTTTGGCGCGCCCCGGCCAAAATTTTCTTTCTGCTGCAAAACGGTGTCGACGACACGTGTGGCATAGATTGCGGTATCAAAATAGGCGTTGATGTACGCCTTCTCGGCCTGTACAAGTTCAAATCCCGAGGGCAGAGCGATTTCGCGCGCGGCCATTGACGCGATCTCCCGCGCACGCTCTTGAACATCGCCCGCGGTCTTTTCGAGCGCGGCCGCTTGGAACGCGACCGCGGTTCCGATGCCCCATCGGCCTCGAAAAGGAGTGGGGTTCCACTGAATCTGTTCTGGGTAGGGGATGTCGGCGCGATCCAAGGCTTCCCGGAGGCTAGCGGTCAGTTCGAGGATCTCCGAGTCAAACATGGTCTGGATTAAATTCCGAAAGGATTGCTAGGAAGGAAGAGCGCCAAATAAAAAAGACCCCGACCACATGCGTCGAGGCCACAACAAGTTCGCGACGATAGGGTTATGCCTTGGCGAGCGCCGCGAGCTGCTTCATCAGCCGACCCTTCCGCCGGGCCGCATTCTTGGAGTGAATCACCCCTTTGGTAGCGGCTCGGTCGAGCTCACTTGCGGCCAGTCGGACCGCAGCGGAGGCCGCCTCCGGATCTCCTGATTCGAGCGCGGCCCGCGCCCGCCGCACGTAGTTGCGCGCGCGCGTGCGATCGGACTGGTTACGCACCCGTCGTTTCTCGTTTTGACGAATGCGCTTCTTGGCGGATCTCGTATTAGCCAATCGATTTTCCAGTCTGCCATGGCATCTTCACGTGCCATATGCCAGCGCGCCATTTTAGCTCAGCGACGGGCGAATGTCTAGACACCGGAGAATTTCGCCGCCGGCCCACGGAGTGCCGGGCCGCCCCGTGTTCTCAAAATAAGAAATTCAACTGGGCTGGTTCAATCATTGAGTGCGCTAGATCTGAGCGCAGGCTCCCGCTGGTTCTCACCTGACCCGCTACCTACCCCACGGAGGGGTGGTGGGGGTTGGGGAAGGACCGGGGGTAGAGCTGGGCGTACCCGGCTCTGGAGTCGGTGGTTGCGGTAGGCGCCGGCGTAGGAGTAGGCGATGGGGTGAAGGTCTGCGCCGGCGTCGGAGAGAGCGTTGCAGTGGCTGTTGTTGTCGGGGTCAGAGTAGGTCTATCCGGGGTCGAGGTGCGGCTGGCAGTCGGCGAGGGTGCCGGAATATCCCCGGTCAGGATCAACAAGTGCTCCTGTGCCCGCAGTCGGATGAGCGGGTCCGGGCACTCCAGGTCTAAAATCCACTCCCAGTTTTGGATAGCGTAATCTGTTAGCTCATCCGAAGCTTCCGAGATATTGGCGCGCAGGGCATAGGCACGCGAAGTATCTCGCTCTCCCGTTTTGCACGCCTCGGCCTCCGAGGCGTGCACAATGGCGGTGTTGGCCTGATTGAGGCCCTCCTGAAGATCTCCCAATAGATAATAGGCCTGTCCCAGCCCCAGGAACAACTCGATCGTTTCCTGTCCGAACTGGCGCGCCTTGTTAAAGTCGTTGAGCCCCGATCGATAGTCTCCCAATCGCAAATTCAGCCAGCCGCGCCCGAGAAAAGCTGGCGAATAACGTTCGTTAATAGTGAGGGCTTGATTTAGCGAAAACGCGGCGCCTGGCAGATCGTCGAGCTCGAGCTGTGTTCGACCCAGATCGCTCCAACCGCGATGGTCGCCGCCCTGATACGCAACATAGGTCAGCAACGGCGGAAGGGCTTGCTCATATTGTTCGAGGCGGACAAAGGCTCGTCCCAGCACGAAGTACCCGTACAAATTCGCCGGATCCGCACCGCTGCCCTCGATGGCGCTGTCCAGGGCCGCTTCATGTTCTCGGCGATTGAGCTGCGCCTCGCCCAGCAAGATGTAGATTACCGGATCGCGCAATCCGACATCGAGCGCGGCCTGCATCGTATCTTCCAGGCTTTTCCAGAGGCCGACCCGTCGGTAGAACTCTCCCTGGGCGACGTAGGCTTGCCTGTAGGTAGGATCGATCTGAAGGGCTTTTTCAAAATCTGCCGGCAGATCCTGACCGTCGAGCCCATCCGAGCCTTCGCGAATGACTGCTCGCGCGAGGAGCGCATGGCCTCGCCCCAGGTAGGGCGGCGCATACTCCGCATCAAGTAATACGGCCCGATCATAGGCTCTGATGGCACTGCCGAGCAGCGCGCCGCGATCTTTTTCACCCTCGTCCGACATGGCATAGAACCGCTGTGCTTCGCCCTTAAAAAAGTGGACGTCCGGCAAGGAATCGTCCAAATCAAGCACCTGATTAAAGAATCCTACGGCGTCCTGGAAGTTGCCGCGCTCCAACGCCCGAAGTCCGGAGCGGTAGGCCTCGAAGGCGGGATGTGGGGTCACTCCTACAATCGAAGTTGGGGTGGGCGTCTGGGCTACAAAAAATGCCAGCGGTGTTTGAGCAAATTCGGTTGGAATGGCGGTGCGTTGAACGCGGAGAGTGGCCGGAATCGTGGTGGGAGTCGCAGTGGGGGTCTCGGGGGTCGAAGTGACCACCGCGGGCGGAGGTGCAAGCGTCGGCGCCTGAGAAAGGGCCCGCGGCCCCAGCAACGGCAGCACGGCTCGAGCAATAAATCCCACCGCGAAGAGTGTGACCACCGCCACAAGCGCATAGGCCATGATCCGCCACGGCAGCCCCGGAAGTCGCGGAAGCCGCGCTCCACCGCCTACGGAAGCGCCGGTTGCGATGGCCGCGATCTGTCGACGAGGGATCTTGGCCGCCGCGGCAAGCTCGGCCTGGTTAGGGGCCCGTGCGCCCATCAACGTCAGGCCTCTCAGGACCGCGCGGTTGGTTGGATCTAGATTAAGGGCTGATTCGAGGCAGTAGATCTTTTCACGCATGGACTCGACTACTGAACTCATCCAAACCCAGTAGTCGACCACGCTTGAATCGGTCTTGAGCAGCTTGGTCAGGAGACTTTTCGCCCGCACTCGATTGCCCGCCCGAGCAGCGGCGATGGCCTCCATGAACATGCTATCGGTGGAACCGCTCATGAGGCGAGCAAGTCTAGCATAGCGGTATGGGGCGCACAACGGATCGCATGGGCTAGCCATCCTCCTGAGCTATAATCCGCGGCCGTTGATGCCCCGACCACTGTTGCTTGCTCTCGTTGTAATTCTCATGGGCTGCACGGAAGTAGGAAGTGTGCCGCCCCCCGCTGCCACGCAGACCCTCTTGCCGCGCCGGCCGTCCACTCCAACCGCTACGGTGCAGCTGGGAGGTACGATCGTTCCAGTTGAAACCGCCGGCCCCAGTCCGACTCCGCCAGTGCACGCAATCGTCGAAGGCGATACCTTGCTCTCGATCGCGATCCGCTATGGGGTCGATCTGGCCGACTTACTCTTGGCGAATCCGGGAGTCAATCCTCGTCTGCTGATTGTTGGGGACAGCCTCGACCTCCCCCTTTCAGGCGCCCAGGGGCCCATTCCGTCGGCAACGCCAGTGCCGATCGATATGTCACCGGTCGCCTGTTACGAGGAGAACGAGGAGCTTCTCACTTGTCTGCTCACCGCCTCGGTCTACGGCGAATTCGCCGTGGAGGGAGTTGTAGCGCTGGTGACACTTTCCGATAGCTCCGGCCAACCGCTGATGACCGAACCTGCTTATGCGCCGATCAATCTTGTTCTTCCTGGCGGCCGATCCGTCCTGGTAGCGACCTTCGGCCCGCCGCAACCGCGCTTCAGCACCGCCTCTGCGATGCCGATCAGCGCCCTGCGGGCCAGCGGACTTAACTTGCGATACGCCGAGCTGGACCTGAACATTGAAGCTACCAGCATTTCGCTCGACGGAGACCGCGCGAGGGCGGAGGGAAGGGTGGAGGTGTTGAATTGGGCTTCAAATCGCCCGGTGGCATTGAGGTTGGTCGTGATCGCGCTCGATGAAAATGATGTGCCCGTAGGATTTCGCACCTGGGAGGCTCCAGAAGAAGGATCATCATTCGACTTTGACGTGACCTTGTTTAGTCTTGGGCCGCCTATTGAAAGACTGGAGATCCTCTCCGAGGCACCTTACCTCCCCTAGTTATTGGGCTGAAAGCACGCATGCTATAATGCGGCCCTTCCTCCCCAAGGAGAGGTAGCGTAGTCTGGCCTAACGCGCGCGCCTGGAAAGCGCGTGAGCCGCAAGGCTCCGTGGGTTCGAATCCCACCCTCTCCGCCAATCAGCAAATCGGCGTTTTGCGCCGATATCCCTCAGAAAATTCTGGCTTCAAACGGTCAGAAATGGTAGGCCGGCCTGTACCAAGCGGGCACGCAGGCGGCCGGCTGGCGGAGATTTGTGCCGCGGCCTTCAATATCTGTTCGAATTTTCTCTATCGCACGCCGCCTGGCGCGATTTTCCCCTGCGGCGTCACTCGCCGTGCTGGAATGGGGAAAGGGCATAGTAGACTCCCTGCGTATGGAACTGGCAGCCACACGTCGCATCGTCCCGCCCGTCCTTCCGCTCATGTTGACGGCGGCGGGGTTATTCGTGCTCTACTACGCTACGGCGCGGCCGGCCCTCTTGGTGATCAATGGGGAGCCGCGCGAACTGCGTACACACGCCCGCCGGCCAATGGATCTGCTCCGGGAGGCGGGAATCGTGCTTGGCCCCAACGACGCGCTTTTGCCAAACGTTGACACCGAATTGCAGTGGGAAGACGGTGCGTTTCCGGTAGTTGAGCTGAACCTGGCACGTCCGGTCGCAATGGAGGATCAGGGTACGATCCGCTTGGTGCAGACCGCAGAAACCGATCCGGCTAATCTGATCGCGGGTCCGCTCTTTCCCGGCGATCGGCTCATTCTAGACGGCATATCTGCGGGCTCGGCTGCCCCCTCCCATATTCAGCTCAAGCGTGGGCTCCCGATTCGCCTCATGCTGGAGGGCAGAGCGCGCTGGCTGTACTCCTCCGCGCCGACCTTAGGAGAGGCGCTTTGGGAAAGCGGGATCCGGCTGCATGAGGGCGATCGACTCGATCCGCTTCCGAACACTCCCCTCGACCGTTCCATCGAGGCCCGGCTGGTACGCTCTGTGCCGGTGACCATTCGGTTGGCCGAGCAGGAGATCCGAGGGCGTTCGGCGGCTGACACGGTCGAAGGTGCGCTTGCCGATGCCGGCCTGCGACTGATAGGCCTGGATTATGTTATCCCGGACGGGGCCGAAGCCCTTCCTGCCGACGGTCAGATTCAGCTTGTCCGGGTCCGAGAAGAAGTCCATATGGAGCAGCGGCCCTTGAGCTTCGATACCTTGTATCAGCCAGTAGACACGCTCGCAATCGATAACCAGCTTATCGTGCAGTCCGGCGGCTACGGTGTCACAAGCAATCGCCTGCGCGTGCGTTTAGAGGATGGCCTGGAAGTAAGCCGAGTTCTGGAAGGGGAGTGGGTGGCTCAGGATCCCACTCCACAGATCATTGGATACGGGACCCAGATCCAGGTTCGAACGATCGCCACTGCCGACGGTCCGCTCGACTACTGGCGTAAGCTTGAGATGTACGCCACCTCCTACTCCCCATCTCGTGCGGGAGTATCCCCTGACGCGCCCTGGTTTGGGATCACGGCCTCCGGCAAGCGGTTGGTAAAGGGCCTGGTGGCGATCGACCGAAGTCTGATCCTCTTTGGGACGATGATGTATGTACCCGGTTATGGATTCGCAGAGGCCGCGGATACGGGGAGTGGGGTCAAGGGCCGCTGGATCGATCTGGGATATGAGGACAACAATTGGGTCACCTGGTCCGGAAACGTCACGGTCTACTTCCTAACCCCTATCCCAGCTCCTGAGTCCATCGTCTACATCTTTCCCTGATGCCGGATCCTCTCGCCGCGCGCCAGCTGTTGCGCGCCTATGGCGTTCGCCCCCGCAAGAGACTCGGACAAAACTTCATAATAGACCGCCAGGCACTCGACGATATCCTGCTGGCCGCCGAACTGCGCGGGACGGAGGCCGTTGTTGAAGTGGGGGCTGGCCTTGGCGCCCTCACGCGAAGGTTGTCGGTCACCGCCGCGCATGTGACCGCGATTGAGCTGGATCTGAACTTGCTTCCGATTCTTAAGGCGGTATTAAAGGGCGCGGATAACGTGGATATCGTGCCGGGCGACGCGCTAACGGTCGAGATTGAGACGCCCCCCGAATACCGGGTCGTCGCCAACATCCCCTACACCATCACCAGCGCGTTATTGCGCCACTATCTTGAGGCAGAGCAGCCTCCCGACCGCATGGTGTTGACGGTCCAGTCCGAAGTTGCAGAGCGCGCCATTGCCAAGCCGGGTCAAATGAGCCTGCTTGCGCTCAGTGTCCAGATTTACGGGGTACCGGAAATTTGGGGGGACATTCCGGCCGAAGCATTTTTCCCCAAACCCGAGGTGAGTTCATCCATCCTGACCATCAATATCCATGCGGCCCCTCTATTGGAGGCTAAATGGATCGCTCCAGTGTTTCGCCTTGCTCGGGCAGGATTCACGCAACGCCGGAAGAAATTGAGGAATTCTCTGGGGCCCGTGCTTGGCAAGCAGGCGGGCGAGGTATTGACGATGGCCGGGATCGATCCGTCTTCGAGGGCCCAGGAGTTGAGCGTGGTGGATTGGGGGGCTCTGGCCAGGGTCGCCAGCCTGGAGTGACCTGCCGTACCCGAGCGGTAACTATTCCTTAGTGCGAGCCCTCAAGCTCGGTTGGAATGGAGGCCGCGGTAAAAGTAGGGCAGCAGCCAGACTCGAAGGGCGGCCTCGAGTTGAATCTTCAGCGACATCTTGGACTGACCGATGCGCCGATCTTCGAAGTAGATCGGCTGCTCCGAAATTTTGAAGCCCAATTTCTGCGCCAGGTACGCCATCTCCACCTGAAAAACATAACCCTCCGAGCGGATGCGCTTGAGCGGCATCCCGGAAAGGGTTTCCGAGCGCCAGATCCTATAACCCCCGGTGGAATCTCGCACCTGCAGCCGCAAGATGACTCTTGCATAGGTGTTGCCGAATTTCGAGAGGAAGACCCGCCCGGCGCTCCAGCGCTCGTCTACGCGTCCTCCCTCCACGTAACGTGAACCGAAAACCGCGTCCCAGTTTTCAAGTTTGGCCAAGAAATCTGGCAAGTAGGAGGGGGAGTGCGAAAAGTCCGCATCCATCTGCCCTACCGCCTCGGCTCCCTCGGACAGCGCCACGCCAAACCCCAGAATGTAGGCTGACCCCAAACCCATCTTTCCCGCGCGGTGGACAACGGTCAGCTTCCCAGGCAGCCGATCGGCCAGCTCTTCCGCCAATTGGCCCGTCCCGTCCGGGGATCCGTCGTCCACAATGATGAGTTTTAAATTGGATATGGAGGTCGCAAATAGATCATCGACGAGCGAGGGGAGGTTCTCGGCCTCGTTATAGGTGGGGATGACGACGGTAAGCTGTCGCATCCTAGAGCAATTTGGAGAGATCCTCCGCTGCGCGGCGCATGTCGAGGAAAAGCAGGCCGAGCTTCGCTTGCTCCCGCGCCAATACTGTTAACACAGCTTCGCGGCCAATCGACCTGAGGATCACATACCCGGTCTGACCCTTAATGTACACTTGATCCAGCGTGCCTCGGCCCAATTCCGTAGCGATGCGTTCGCCCAGGGAAATCATGGCGGCCGACATGGCAGATACACGGTCTTCCTCAACATCGGGGGGCAAAGAAGAGGCCATCGTAAGTCCGTCTATGCTGACCACGGCAGATGCCTCGACGTCCGTCGAGGAGGCCTGAAGGTCGCGTAGGCGGTCCATCATGAGTTCGACTCTCGGCTTAGTCAATTATGGACTTCGGGTTCGGATGAATATTGCGCCGGTCAATCGAAGACCGAAGCAGGCGCGGGGGATAATATATCACTTCGACCTCGTTTCGCCAGCGGGAGCATCTACCTATCAGATCATCGATCGGGTAGGAGGATCTGGAAATTGAGCCCAGAGGCCGGCGATAGGACGTCTGCGAGGCGATGATATTAGGGCGCGTGAAATTGGACGAACCTGCACTTGCGCCTGATCGTGCCGCCGATGCCATCGTTGCTTCCCATTTTGGTTCTGGTTATACTGCTCGCTTCGTAACGAGAGAACGATGCCCGCCGAACTCGAACACCAGATCGTACTGATGCTCACCGACGTCCTGCAGGCCATTGGCTGGGGGGGCGTGGCGGTCATCATGGCGTTAGAGAGCGCGAACATCCCCATTCCGAGCGAGGTCACGATGCCCCTGGCCGGCTGGTTGCTGGTTCAGGCTCAAGGTGGAAGCGCACTGCAAGCGGTTTTGCTCGGCGGCTTATGGGGCGCCGTTGGCTGCACCGTTGGATCCATCGCTTCCTATGCCCTGGGCGCATTCGGCGGCCGGCCGTTCCTGGATCGTTACGGGAAGTATGTCATGATCAGTCACCACGATCTCGAGCTGGCCGATCGTTGGTTTTCCCGCTGGGGAGACGCGGTAGCGTTTTATTCGCGTTTGCTGCCGATTGTACGTACCTTCATCTCATTTCCACTGGGCGTTTCGGGAACGCGCATTGGGCGCTTTATTCTCTACACCTTCGTAGGCTCATTTATATGGACCGGTTTGTTGGCGCTTGGTGGCTACGCGTTCGGGGCAAACTGGGAAGAGTTGCGCGGCATTATGCGACCCTTTGATATCCCCATCGCTATTGTTTTGCTCGCAGGTTTTATCTTTTATGTCATCCATCACGTGCGGCGCGGCCGGGCCCGGCCTTCCGCATCGAGCCTGGCAGGAAGCCAGATCAATCCCGCAAGCGAGCCCACTGCCAGCCCCAGCAACCCTAATAACCCCAAATAACCCAGGGTGCTCATGAGGACTGGATCCAGATAGCCTGTTTCTAAATCCAATCCAAGTCCCGAGAGCCCAATCCCTATCGCACTAAGGTTCCACAGCCCATGCAGGCCAACTGCCAGGATGTAGGTGCCCGCGCAAAGGAGCCATCGTTTTCGGCGCACTCCTTCCGCCAGACCCCAACACACCAGCCCGGCGTTAAACGCGTGGATCAGCGGCGTGCCGCCGCGCGCCACCATCGTGAGCACCCATTCCTCCCCCACTTGCGGCAGGAAGAGCGATTCAAAAAGGGAGTAGCCTGCACCTCCAAGAGTGCCTCCCAAGAACGCTTGGCCGGAGGTCATCGGTCTCGTAAGCAAAGGCCATATCGTCAGGGATTTGAGCAGCTCTTCAATAATCGGGACCACTCCGGAGAGCATGCCGACCCCCAGCAAAATCACGATCGGTTGCGAGATCAAGCGCGTTGCCAACTCGATCTGCTGCTCCGAGCCGATCTCAACCGCGAGCAGCTCCCGAAAGAGAGCCTCGCCATCGGGAGTGAGCGCTAAGCCCAGGATCATGAGCAGGCCGAGCGGGACCAGAGAAATTAATTCGATGGTCAGGGCGAGGGGCGGCGTCACCCATAACCCGGCAAGAAAGTGTGCCCAACGACGTCGGGCGGAGAGTAGCGGACCGCGGGAAAGCGAAATGGATACGACGAACAGTACCGGAGCGCCCGCGGCGAGGATGTGGGCAATGGGGCCCAAAAGCCTGGGAAGGGTTCCTGCCTCGAAAGCAAGAGCCCCCAGGAACAGAGCCAATGGATAAAGCAACATCGCCAGAACCCAGACTCGATCTGGCTTGCGCTCCGCCCGTTTGGCCGAACCTTTGGCGCCCCAATAGATCGCAGGCGCCCCCAGCAAGCCAAGCGCGAGGAACGCGGCCGCCTCGACTCCCAACGCAATCGGTTGTTGCCCGAAAAGCGAAAAAATGGCAAGAACGGCTGAGATCAGCAGGCCAAACCCGAGTCCAAGCGAGCCGGCGATGATCAGGAACAGACCCCATGCGTCTCGCTTGGGAGGCAGGGTACCCGAGGCGGAAATAGGCCTTATCGATTCGTCGATCGGGGCTAGATGCACTTGCACACTCTCAAGGGATTGTAGCAAGGGCACACGGGGGATGATCGATAGGAAACCTGGATCATGGTAATCGGCATTCTTGTCAGGGCCCGTGCCGGTAGGGTATGCTTCCCAGACTTGGGGGTGGTTGGGCCCCGGTGGGCTCCCCGGTCTTCAAAATCGGTGGCGGGCCGTCAACGGGCCGCGGTGGGTTCGACTCCCATCCACTCCCGACTTGCCGTTATGGAGGTCTGATGGATTCGTCGGTTGAGCGTGTGGATGACTTGGTGACTCGGCTGCTGCCGATCGTCCGAGAAGTTATGGACGTTGAGCGTTGGCAGCCGGGAGGTAGGGATCGACCCTACAAGGCACGCTACCAGGGTCACTTGCGTGTGGAGGCGGCCGAAGCCTTCGATCGTCTGGAGCCCCAATTTGCAAAAGAAGGGGCCGGCTTGTTCCTGCGCCAGGAGGAAGGTAATCAAGTTTTCCTGGCGACGGATGAATTCCCCGAGCCGAAGCCAGACCGCCTGTGGCTGCATGCGCTGCTCGCGGGAGCGACCTTTCTAGCCGTGCTCTACACCGGCCTCGGTTACGGCAGATCCTATGCTCACGAAAATCCAACACAGAGCCTGCTGGGTCAGCCGCTGGCGTTGGGGCTTATCTACGCCGGAACTCTACTCGGGATATTGGCCACTCACGAATTTGGCCACTACCTCGCCGGACGTTTCCACAAGATTGCAGTATCGCTTCCTTTTTTCATCCCATTCCCAGGCGGGCTGCTTGGAACGATGGGAGCTTTCATTCAACTCAAGTCGCGTCCCAGGAATCGCAGACACCTGCTGGACATGGGACTCGCGGGTCCGTACGCCGGCTTGCTGGTCGCGCTGCCTCTGCTGATTCTTGGGCTCAGCCTGTCACAGGTAAAAACGATCGAGGCCCCGCCGCCAGGATCAATCGGTTATCTGGAGGGAAATTCCTTCCTGTATCTGGCCGCCAAATTCGTCGTCACTGGTGAACTGCTGCCGGCGCCTGCCGACTTCGGGGGTCAAAACCAATTGATCTATTGGCTTCGAAATATCGGCGCCGGGGCGGGAGGGCAATTCGGAGTCCCGTATCCGCTGGGCGGGCGGGATGTGCAGCTACACCCCATGGCAATAGCGGCGTGGGCAGGCCTGCTGGTAACCGGCATCAACTTGATCCCGGCCGGGCAGCTGGACGGGGGGCACTCCATATACTCCTGGCTTGGGTCGCGAGCCAGGCGATTTTGGCCGTTTGTGGTGGTGGGCTTTGTGGCTTTAATCGTAGTGTGGCAGGGGTGGTTGCTCTTTGCGGCGCTCGTGTTCCTGATGGGTAGAACGTACGCTCAACCGCTGGATGACGTCACCGAACTCGACCGCGGTCGAAAGGCGGCCGCGATCCTGGCGCTCATCATATTTTTCCTGACCTTCACACCTGCGCCGATCATCGGGATTCCTGGTCGCTAGCCCAGCTCAGCCAGAATAGCTCCCGGCTCTTCCAGGTCGTAACCCGCCAAGCCACGGACTGCGTTGGCAAATACATCGCTTGTTAATATCTCGAGCAGCGGTGCTAACAAATCGCTCTCATAGTGCTCCCGCGGAATCACCAGATCGTAACGCTCGCTAAATAGCGGCATGAAATCCAGCTCCAGGGCAACCGCCGCGGCCTGAATTCCCATTCCGCAGTCCGCCCTTCCGGCAGAGATTGCGGCCGCCACAGCCAGGTGTGTGAATTCTTCCCGCCCGTATCCTTGGATCGCGCTCGGATCCAGGCCGAGCTGGGACAGCTGGTAGTCCAACAACACGCGGGTGCCAGATCCTCGCTGCCGATTTACGTACACGACGTCCTCCCGCATGAGTTCTTCGAGGTTTTGAATGCCCTTTGGATTGCCGCGGGCGAGAATCAATCCCTGCCACCTTCGGACCAGCCCCACCACCATCACCGAAGTTTCGGGTAGATGTTTGCGAACATAGGATAGGTTGTATTCGCCGGTTTCAGGATCCAGCAGATGAGAGCCTGCCAGATGGGCCTCTCGACGGCCAAGTGCTACCAGGCCGCCTAGACTCCCCACGCTGGCTGAACTCAGCCGTGCACCGTGTGTCGCCAGCTGCTGCGCGATCAGGTCGAGGGTCAGATCGTGGGAGCCGACGGCCAGGATGGTTCGCTCGATCTCTTCCCGGGAGCGATAGAGGCGAACATGGACTTGTGTACCGGCTGCATAACCCTGAGTGCCGGCCGGGATGCGCACGATCCCGTCTGCTCGCACCAGGGAGGTAATCACGCCCGCACCTCTTGAAAGTGGTGCCGCTACCGTTCGATCTCCGACCCTGCCGACGGAGACTCGCAGATACTCATCGTCTCCGAGCGAGGAATGTACTTTTCGAGTGAGCACCGCCTCGATTTGGCTCTCGCCCGACTTCGCAAGACCGAGCCAGCGGCGTAACAAGGGCCGCACAAATATCTCCCCGGTCAGCGCCGCGGAAGCCGGGTAGCCCGGTACCCCGATGATCGGCACCCCGCCCTCAATTATTCCCAGGATCACGGGATGCCCCGGACGGATAGCCACTCCATGTACGAGTAGTTCCCCAAGGGAAGACACAACTGCCGCAGAGTGGTCTTCGGAGCCGGCGGAGGAGCCCGCGTTAAGCAATATGAGATCGAACTGTTCCGCTGCTTCACGGACCACCGATCGGATTTCTTCGGCGTCGTCTCGAACAATGGGGAATCGAGTCGGCGCGCCGCCCCATTCTTGCACCTGCGCCGCCAGCACCAGGCTGTTGTATTCAATGATCTCTCCCGGCTTGGGCAGGGTACCGGGCACCACCAGCTCTGAGCCGGTGGGGATGACCGCCACTTTGGGCTTCCTGCTTACGAGCAGGCTTTCGCTCCCGCTCCCGGCCGCCGCACCCAAATCCACGGGCCGCAATTGGTGGCCGGCATGCAGGATCATCTCCGTCGCCACCATATCTTCGCCCATCGGTCGTACGTGGGACCAGGGATGAACAGCCGCCCGCAGCAAAATATTATGCGCGTCTTTTCGATCTCCAACAATTTCCACCGCTTCAATCGGGACTACGGCGTCCGCCCAGTCTGGCAAGGCATCCCCGGTGTCGACGAACTTGATCCGTTCGTCGGTTAGCTCCACCGGCGATCGATCGCTTGCCCCATTCGTATCCACTCCGCGCAGGGCGTAACCGTCCATGGCCGCCGCGTGGTAGTGGGGGGACGAAATCTTGGCCCAGACCGGCTCAGCGGTAACGCGCCCCACGGCCTGCTCCAGCGCCACGTTCTCGCCCGGAGGGGGGTCCCATCGGTTCACCTGCTTCAGCGCAGAGCGAAACTTAGCCCAGGCTTCATCGAGCGGAACATCCTTTAGGTAGACGCTAGCGGGGGCCATATCAGAAAAGACGCACTTCAACTTCTTCGCCGGCGTCCAATCCAGTCGAGGCGGCTGGGATGCGCACCAGACCGTCGGCCCGAACCAGCGTGAAGATCAAGTTCGATCGACCAAACACCGGCTCCGCTTCGAGACCGTCGGAGGTGACGATCAGGCGGCATGGCAGCCAATCTTCTCTGCCTGCGACGGATGACACATTGGTCTGCAAGCTGGCTGAAATGGTCGGAGACCATTCCGGGCCCCGGTAGCCCTGCAGTTTTCGGATAGCGGGGAGCACGAACAGGCCCGCCACTACTAGCGCACTCACCGGGTTGCCGGGCAATCCCACCACCGGCACCCCGTCGCAGAGACTCAAGATCGTAGGTTTGCCCGGACGCAGGGCGATGCCATGCACCAGAATTCCCGGCTCGCCCAACTCAGCAATTACATCCGCGGTGATGTCGCGTTCACTCACGGAGGATCCGGCTGTGATCAACAACATGTGATGCTCCGAGTGTGCCTGCTTCGCGATGGTCTCTAAAGCCTCCGCATTGTCAGGGATGATGCCGTACCGTACCGGCCTTCCTCCAGCCCGTTCTACCAACGCGCTGAGGGTGTAGGAATTGATGTCCCGAACCTGCCCGGGCGCGGGCTCCTCGGAAGGCGGGACCACTTCATCCCCGGTGGACAGGATGGCGACCCGCGGGACTTCAGCCACCTCAACCTCGCCGAACCCGAGCGCCAACAAACCTCCGATCTCCTGAGCTCGAATGCGAGTGCCGGCCTGGATTACAACGTCTCCCGGTTGCACGTCTTCCCCCTCATGCAAAACATTCTGACCGTCGGCCACCGGCTTTAATACTTCGATCTCCGTATCGTCAACGGCTTGTGTATCTTCGATCATCACTACCGCGTCCGCTCCACTCGGCAGCATCCCGCCGGTATGAATCACTACCGCTTGGCCCTCGCCGACCTCGAGCTCCGGAACCGTGCCCATGAGTATCTCCCCCACCACCTTCAGATAACCCGGCATGCCAGGGGAGGCGCCAAACGTATCAGAGGCCCGTACTGCGTACCCATCGACGGTCGTCCTCGGAAAGGGCGGCAACGGGGAGGGCGCGACCACGTCACGCAGCAACACGCGGTCGAGGGTATCCTCGGTGCGCACTCGCTCTGCTCTCGGACTACCGTGAATGGCCTCTAAGAATGTCCTTAGAGCCTCGTTGGGGTTGGCGAGTTCTAAAAATTCTGGCATATTAAGTCAGCAGGTACCCTGCGAGCTGCAGATAGGCGGCGATAACAAAGAGGCCGAGTGCGCTGAAGGTCAGACTGGTCCATTTGGTTGGATATCCTTTCCGAATCCGGTTGAGCTGCCACATTTGAGCTGCGGCCAGCGGCAGCACGATGAGCGCACTCAGGCTGACCCTGGAAGGCAGCCCTAAGGAAAACGCGATCGCAAAGCTGATCAGAGCAAAAACAATCGCGATATCGTGGGCTCTCATAGCGGCCGACCAGCCAAGCCGAACCATCAGGGTTTGTTTTCCGTGTTTGAGGTCCGTTGCGTAATCCGGCAGTTCAAACACAATAATCATAGCGAAAGAAAGCGCGACCAACGGCGTCGTACTCATCAAGAGCAGCCGGTGCAGTTCGCCGGTCTGGAGTACGTAAGCGAGGGTTGGAGTCAAACCGGCTACCACCAGCGCCGCCGCCAGTTCCCCGTAGCCGGTCGACACAAGGCGTAGGGGAGGTGTGCTGTAGAAAAACGCACCCAAGAAGCCAAGCAGCAGCACCGGCCAGACCAGCAGCGGAAACGCTCCGGTTATCAACGCGGCAGTTGAGATTGTAGCCGCAAGTGCGAGGGTTAGAACCGCGGCATAAATGGCGACGCTCTTTGGCAGGCTCTCCGGGCCGATCGCGCCGCTGCCACCGGTCAACCAAGTCCGGGATGTATTTTCTTGATCGGCGTCTGAGTCGTAGTATTCGTTGAGATAGTGGGTCATCAATTGAAGCAGAGTGACAAGAACCTGGCCCACCAGGTATAACGCGGGATGAAACGGGCGACCGAGAAAGTTGGCGATCGCCGCCCCCAGCGCGTAGAGCAACACTCCGCCCAGCAGAAAAAGCGGTCGCGACAGACGAATGAAAAGACGAAGCTGAGGAAATGTGATCACTCCTTGTCGCTCTCATGGGTGGCCAGTCGAAGGAGCTGCGCCGGACCGTCTACTGCCCGCACCTCGAACTCAACTCCGAAGGGAGCCAGCACGAGCGTTGGTTGATCGCAGCGCAGCCGATAATCGACCCCGCGCGTCGGAGACGATGAACGTTGATCCTGCCAGCTGAATTCCACGCTGCCCTCGATCAAGGCCCAAACTTCGTCGACGATCTTACGCAGCCTCGCGGGTCGAACTTGGGCCGCCCTCAGGAATACAAGCTCTGCCAATCCAAACCTGCGCAGCAGATGGTCGCTATACCGAAGCACCTCCAGCCTTGAGCCTTCAGATGTGTGTTCTGTATGAAGGGTCCGGACGTACAGATCGTGGATGGGATAGGGCATCGAGTTGGTGGGGGGTCACGCGCCGCCGTTTTATGTATACATACTCTCCGTGGCCCCGCCCATCACGACTGGAATCGAAATCTTGGAGCCGTATAAATCGTATTTTTTCGTTATTCCAGGGCGGCTTGGATATCGGTCACATGCTCCAGCCGATGGTCGACCATCCGGCTCAGGAAATCCTCCGTTGTCATCATTGCGCCACTGGAGTGCAATCCGACCTTATCCAAATCCATGTCATCAAGGCTCTCCAGGAAGGACAGCGCGCGCGAATAAGAGTCGGCGATTGTGGTCAGTAATTCGGCCGAGGAGCGATTAGCGGCCTTGCGCACTGCTCCGCGATTCCAGCGATCAAGGTCAAAGTCCGGGGGCACGGTCTGCTCCCCGGCGACCAGCCGCCGGGCCTGCCCGAGATTTCCCCTCTCCCCGTCTGCCAAATGTCCAATGAGGTCCTTGACGGTCCAGATCCCCTCCACCGCCGAATAAACCTCCACCGACATATCGCTTTCCTTCAAGCCCTCCAGTACCGCCCAGCTTGCCGCATGTTGAAGTTCCATATGGCTGCGAAGCGCTTCCTTCCGTTCACTCATTTCTGGTTCTCCACCTGGAAGGGTCAAAAGCTTCAGATCAGCAAATCGCCGCCGTCCACGCGAAGCGAGTGACCGGTGATGTACTCATTCGTCATGAGGAACACCACGGCTTCCGCAACGTTCCGACTGGGTATGGCCTGCCTGAGCGGTATTCTACTTGTTACCTCCTTCCATCTCTCATCGGGCATCCAGGTCGGCTTAAGGGTCGGGCCGGGAATCACGCCGTTCACTCGGATCTCCGGTGCCAGAGCGTAGGCGGCAACTTGGGTGAGCATTTCCAAACCGGATTTGCTGATTGAATGGAGGGGAAATTCTTTCCAGGGTCGGCGGCTGGCGGTGTCGGATATGTTCACGATCCCTCCACCGCCTTTGCTCCGCATGCGACGGGCGGCCTCCTGGAGCACGAAAAATGCGCCCTTGAGATTCAATCCGATGGTGCTGCGCCAGTGCTCTTCGTCCACTTCAAGTAGTTCTCGCCGCTCGAGTATTGCGGCCGAATTCGCAAGCAAATCGATTCGGCCATAGGCCGAGTCGATCGCGCGATAGACCTCGCGAACCCCTTCCGTCAGGGAAAGATCTGCCCCCACGATATCCGCGCGCACACCGAATAACCGAGCCTGTTTGGCGGTTTCGGCCGCGGCTTCTCCGGCCTGATTGAAATGAATCATTAGATCGCATCCTTCCTCCGCCAGGGCCAGTGCGATGGATTTGCCCAGCCGATGCCCTGCACCGGTGATCAGGGCAATTTTTCCTTCTAATAACACATGTGCCTCCTCAAACCTCGATTGGGGCGGAGGGTGGTCCCAAGCAGTGGATCATCGGCGGAACCCCAATGGGTTTCACGCAGCGCAAGCCATAGAAATCTGTGCATAGAGCCAGGGAGCATTGTACAGGGCCCCGTGAGCATACTGTTATAATCCGCGGCGAGGCCTTTTTTATTCAGCGATCCTCACTGCGACCCTATGCGACTAGTGACCGTTGCAAAATCCTCGTCGCTGGATAAATCAATTTGGCAGAGCAGCGGACGTTTCCGGTGCTCTGTTTAGAGGGAAGGAACCATCGCGGGCCACTAGCTCAACTAGGCAGAGCAACGGCCTCTTAAGCCGCAGGTTACAGGTTCGATTCCTGTGTGGCCCACCTCAAATAAAACACCTGACTCCAGAGTGGGAATCCCGCACCGAGCAGTGAACAATTGCCGATCGGAGTCAGGACGTGAAGGCAACCGCGAATTGTTCCGGAATTCTAGGCTCAGTCCGAGGAGCCCGGACAGCGGACCTCACACTCTCAGGCCTTCGCACCCGTGGGGGGTGTGGCCCAAGGAGTGGTGGGGGGACTGAGACCCGCGGATCACCGGCGCCAACATCCACGAAGATAATTAAATCCTCTAGATCGAGATGGGGCCCACCTGAGGCCCTCCGGCTTATTCCCCGGGGAAATCGGGGCGGTCGCTAAATCGATCATCCCCTAAGGGCCGTGCCCAGGGGTTCGGGTTGGTAAAAACGCGCGACCGTCACCGCTAAATCGACCCAGTACCGTGGTACTATCCCTGTGCGGGATGCTCGCCCGCACAGGGATCCCATGCCTGCCCTTAGACCGTCGGTTGTCGCTTCATTTCCTGCCGCGGACGCTCGCAGTGACTAGGCCGATTCGTCTGACTTTTTTGGCCTTGAGCCTTTTTGGCCTGGCTGCGAACCTGTTCGGCCTGGCGTATACGGTAGCGGCCTTCGTAAACATCCTCTTCAGCTAGCCTTCAGCCACCTTTCAGACACCTTTCAATTCAGTCGCAATTGAGACTATTTATGCCATAATCCGGCTGCACCTTAACAGCGGCAACCTCCGCTTTAGGTGTTTCCACTCTCGCCTTGGTCGCCATGAATGTGGCGACCTTGTGCGTTTAATGGGACCACGGTTCATTGCGGTCTTCCGAATCCTTGGTGTAAACTTTTCTGCGTGGCTATTGGCAATGGGACCGCGCCCCAAAAAAGTAAACTCGTCGTCTGTATCGAAGACGAGCAGGAGATGATTGACCTCGTTCAGCTCATATTGGGCCGCCGCGGATTCATAGTGGAGGGGGCGAACGGGGGGCTGGAAGGTTTGGAAAAGGTTCAACAGAAGAAGCCCGATCTGGTCCTGCTGGATCTTATGATGCCAGATATGGACGGCTGGGAAGTGTACCAGCGCATGAAGTCGGACGAATCTCTGCGTGAGATCCCCGTGATTGTGATTACCGCGAAGGCGCAGTCCATCGACAAGGTCCTCGGACTACATATCGCCAAAGTAGACGACTACATCACGAAACCGTTCGGCCCCCAGGAGCTGCTCGAAAGCGTAGAAAAAATCCTGGGCCGGGTCGAATAAAACACGGAAGGAAGGGTATGCAGACGGGGCTGGCTGTGCAGTCGCGGTTTCGCGCCAGTGGGGGCAGCCCGAAACCGCTATAATCGCCGCGTGCGTGTCGGCGTTGTCCTCGTAGTATTTAGCCTGCTGACCAGTTCAGCCTTGGCTACCGCTCAACAAGACGGTCCGGTGTATGTAGTTGAGGCCGGAGACACCCTATTCTCAATTTCACAAATATTTGGCACACCGGTCGAGCAGCTGGCGGAGGCCAATAACATTGAAGACCCCTCCGCGATTTTCCCGGGTCAGACCCTGGTCATCCCGGGTTACCCGGGCCTTGCGGGGACTCTGCAATTTGACCCTGTCCGTTACGGAGAGACGTTGGGCAGCCTGGCGCTGCGATACGGTCTGGGCGAAGACCAGCTGGGCCAGCTGAACCGTGTCCTCAATCCCCAACGACTCTACTCCGGGCAGCCACTCGTCTACCTAGAAGGCGCGGGAGGAATGCCGACCTCAGAACGAATCTCAACGCTTCGCGGTCAAAGTATGCTTGAGCTCTCTGCCGAATTGGGCATAGATTCCTGGAGGTTGATTAATGGCAACGGGATAGAGGGTCGGCGGTGGCTTGTGACGGGCGAGCTTATGTATGCGCCCGGGGATCGAGACGTTACGATTGCTTTACCGCCGGAATTCGGTTCGGTCACCGTGTCGCCAGAGAGCGCGACGCAGGGAGGGACTCTCACCATCCAATTCGAGGGCCCGAACCAAATCACCGGCCGTCTCGGAGACCGGCCATTACAAGTAATTGTGGCTGGAGAGGCATCGGCACTCGCCCTACAAGGGATCCACGCGCTGGCGGAACCGGGGCTGGTGGAACTGGAACTGATGGTCGACGATGGCACGCGTTACAGTCAACCATTGCTGCTTCGAGCGGCGGGATACGGACAGGAATTCTTGCAGGTGCCGCCTGAGACGCTGGATCCAGCAAACACCCAGCCGGAGGACGAGCTGATCGCCAGGGTCGTGAACATGGTGACTCCGGAGAAACTCTGGGAAGGGAAGTTTGTTTATCCCTCCACGTATTTCGAGACGTTTCCCTCTTTTTTCGGCACGCGTCGCAGCTATAACGGAAGCGGGTTTATTTACTATCACACCGGGCTGGATCTGTTCGGGAGTAGCAGCACTCCTGTGCTGGCCAGCGCGCGCGGAAGGGTGGCCTTTTCAAATCTCTTGACCGTGCGGGGGAACGCGACCTACATCGATCACGGCTGGGGGATTTATACCGGCTATCTACACCAATCGCAGAGTTTGGTGGAGCCCGGCGAGATTGTGACGGCCGGGCAAACGATCGGTTATGTTGGGGGTACCGGCCGCGTTACCGGCGCGCACTTACACTGGGAGGTCTGGGTGGGAGGTGTGCCCGTCGATCCACTTAACTGGATCCAAGCGGAATTCCCCTAGGCGTCGGCTTCTGCCTCAGCATCTTGCTCCAAAATCCAACGGGCCTGCTCCGCCTGCTCGGCCCGGACCATGATATCGACCTCGGCCATGGGACCGATCCCGAATCCGATCGCTAAACCTGCGGAATCGTTGGACAACCAAACATCAACTTCGTTGGCGTTCAACATGCCCTTCATGATCTCGGCCTGGACCTGGCCGTAAGCCAATCCAACCGAAACGAGTTTGTGTGACGGCTCTTCGAGGCCCCTCATAACCATTTCAACATCGCCCCTATAGTATAATGCGGCGCCTTTACCCCAACTCATAAATTCCTAGAATGCATCTCGCATCCTCGCCCGCCTCAGAACTCTACTGGGGAGAATTCGACGTCACGGACGAAGACCTTGAATTCATAGATAACCTGCTTCTTGAGCGCGAAGTTCCGCTCACGAAGGAGGAAATGTCTCGCGCGTTGGTGGCGCATCGCCTGGACTTGCTTCGAATCGAGCAAGAGATTCGGTCAAATATCGAACTTAAGACTTATGTTCCCGCTGGCGAGTATGAAGTGGGTGAAAGTCTCGTATTTCGACTGCTCGACAATCGGATCGGCACCGTGGCGAGTATCCGTGAGGCGAACAACCCCGACCTACCTTCCTTCGACGTGATCCGGGTTAAATTCGAAGGTAGCGACAAACCGAAAGAGTTCGCCGCTCGCTTCCAGGAACACGTTCTCAATTCGCCCGGACCCGAGGCCGGTGAGATCGAATCCGACGTATCGCCTGAATTCATTCAAGATCGCTATGGGCCTCCCATCGCCCGAAAGATTGAGGCGCGGCTACAGGAAAGCGCCGACACCGTGCGGATCGCAGGACGTTGGTTTCATAGTGGCCTCGTAGCTGACATCAACGAGGGACATCTCAATCTTGCAGAAGCGGTCCTGGATGTTGCAGAAGGCGGGCCGCTCCTGACGCGATCCCTTGTGGAGCATATGGAATTGCCGCCCGAAATGGATCCGTTGCTCACGGAATTCTCCGTCGACTTCGCGCTTCAGGAAGATGAGCGATTCGATGAGGTTGGACCGGCCGGAAAGATTCTTTGGTACTTGAAACGGCTGGAGCCGAAGGACGCGCTGAAAATTCCCCTCAGGCTCGCCTATACACCCAAAAAGTACGATCGAGAACGGCTGACGGACGAATTGCTGGATCTTGAACGGAGCCTGGACGACGAACTAAGTGAGCTGCAAGCTCCGGAACCAGCCGCCGCGACCGAAATCACCCTGCCAATCCTGTTCCCGCATCGCAAAGCCGGCACGCTGCCGCTGTCGACGCGACTGCAACCGCTTTTCCCGAGGGCCTATGAAGCGCCTCGGATCCGATTCGTGCTTGTCGACGGCCGCACGGGTGATCGATTTCCAGGATGGGTTGTTCGAAAGGAGCGGTACGTATACGGTCTGGGCAATTGGTACAGCAGCAATTCGGTGCCCGCAGGCGGGCTGATCCAAATTACGCCGTCTGAAACGGAGGGAGAAGTGGTGCTTCGGGCCATGGAACCTCGGCAGCGGAACGATTGGATACGGACAGCAACCATCGACAAAGGCGGGAATATCGGCTTCACAATGTTAAAACACCCGGTTGGGACCTCTTATGACGAGCGGATGATTGTGGGGCAGATTGACGAGCAGGCCCTGGATGAGGCGTGGGAGAGCGGCGAGCAGCGGAAAATGTCGCCTGAAAGGCTGACCGTCTACGTATTTCGTGAGCTTGCTAAGCTCAATCCGCAAGGTACCGTGCACGCAAAGTCTCTTTATTCGGCGGTGAACGTCATAAGACGATTGCCTCCCGGTCCGATTTTTGCCGAGTTGGTCACCCAGCCATATTACGAGCCCGTGGGCGATCTATATTGGAAACTGAACGAGAGCGAGTGGAAAAAGGCATGAGCACCGCCGTTCCACCTTCACTGGTCAGGCCTACTCTGGAAACTGCTTTCCATATCGACTACGAGTGGTGGGATCGCTCGGATCGGGATCTCCGTGTGTACCTGAGGAGCCACCTGTGCCGGGAGCACCAGGAAATCTATGCAGAAATCGACCCCAAGGTGCAGGTCGACCATGTCGATCTCCGGACTGCGGAAGTAACCGTTTTGGGTCGAATCGAACACATCCTGATCTCACATTGTGCGCAGCAGGACGACTATCTCACGCCCCAAACAAGCCTGGTGAACGGAGTCTTCCGTGCCTTCCTGGCCAACGGAAACGCTCCTTTAAGACCCGAGGAGCTTGCTAAAAGGATCGGGCGACCGGCGCGAATGATTTTGCGCACTCTGTCGGGACCTCGCATATATAAGGGCATTCGCCCCGCACACTAGATTCACGGCCGGTCAAAAGGTATAAGATTGAGGTGTCGGGGAACTGCCCCCGTAGCTCAACGGATAGAGCACCGGCCTTCTAAGCCGTAGGTTCTGCCAACAAAGCTACCGGGGCACACAACAGAATAACGTGCGCCCGTAGCTCAGCTTGGATAGAGCGTCGGACTTCTAATCCGGATGTCGCAGGTTCGAGTCCTGCCGGGCGCGCCTGGGAGCCTGTGTCTTCGAGAGAGGGCCAATCTCCTGCGTTACCGCAGGGTCGGGGTGCTACCCGGCCCTGCATCTTTTCCCAAGACAATTTCCTAACCTTCTGCAATTCCCCTGTTGACGTGCCAGTCGCGGGGGCGACAAAAACACAGGCCGAGACATCGCCAGGTTGCTTGGCGAGGTGCCGGCCTTTCTGCATTTGGGATGGAACATGACTGTACAACATACAGAGTACATAGTCCCGACAACCGAGGGCGGCGAAGTTGAAAGACTTCGAGAGCGGGCGGACCAGGCCTCTGCAGAGGCCGAACGGTTGAGGCAGATCGCGCGTAGTAAGCAAGGGCCGTATTACCAGGTCAATAAGTCCTGGCCTCCGAAGTACGGACCCGGAGTGGCGCTACTGATGGCGGCAATTCGTGATTACACCCGGTTGGAGTACGGGGTTTGCTTTGCCGAAAGGGGGCGACTTGCCAAGGAACTAGGTGCTACCCCGGACAAGATAAAACACTGGTCGAGCAAGATTCGGGAGTCGGGCGAGTTCTTCTTCGCTATCCGACCAGGGCGTACCATCGTTTACGCCTTGAGCCAGGAAGCACTAAGGGCATTTATGGAGGGCGAAGGTCGGGCGAAAACGGGCTTGGGGTCGGGCGAGATTGCCCCTGGGGTCGGGCGAGAGCGCACCGGGAGTCGGGCGAAAATGCCCCACGATAGAGAACAAGACAAAGAGAACAATACAGAGAGAACCATTAACAACAACGTGGTTGTTTCGCATTCTTTCAATATCTCTGAGAAAACCCTTCTCAAACTGGAAACCCTCCAGTCAAAGGACTGGTTAGAGAAGTGGCTTCCCATTGCGGAAAAGGGCTTTGCCCTGGGGAAGGTCCGCAAGCCGGGGGCATGGCTTGTCAGCTACGCGGGCAATTCGTGGTTTGACGATGTACCGGACTGGTATGGGGTCGATGGTTCCGCCGCCGACGCTAGGCACAGATACGCGGTCGGTCAGTTTGCGGACTTTTGGGACAGCTGATGGCTTCGCAATTGCGACTCGAATTCACGCCCAGCCCTCCGAAGGCTACGCCCTCTTCCAGGATGACGCATTCGAGGGATGACTACTTGGCCTACTCGGTAGCCTGCAGCGACGACGACTGCATCACAGCGTTCGAGTGGACCTTCGGGCATCCGCCTGCAGAACTGGTGCGGACCGGGGGCTCGGTGCTGGTGGGGCCTTCCAAGTTACACTGAGCTGGAGCCGTACACCCCAGAGAATTGAAATGACCATAGCAAATTATGCCAAGATCAATAAGAACCTGGCGGAGGCCAAAGCATACCTTTCGCAGGCAGAGGTTTTGCTGTTGAACGAATTCAATCTTGACAAAAATGACGAAAAGCAGCTCTTGTGGCTCTTGAATAACGGCGCCGCAGCGAGGCACGCGATTGATTCGTTCAACGATAACTTGACTCACATGTTTGGAATTGTTAAAAGCGGTTCGGATCTGGATGACAACGATTCCTCGGACTAAGTCCTCAGCCGTGATCTATGAAGGCTATTCTGCCTGGTGCTACCGGGAGGGTGTAGACTGATTATTCCGGGCCAAGCACTATCGGAAGCCAAAGGTGATCATCAAAACTAAATGTTGCTGGCTTGCTGGACCGATCGTAGGAGATCGTGAGTGAGCAAAGCACCGCCTATCACGAGGCTGGCCATGCAGTGATGGCTATCGATAGGCAAGTCCCATTCAACACGGTTTCGATCATTCCTGACGACGACAGCTGGGGGAGGGTAATGTCTCGCCCTCTACCCGGGAGCTTTCAACCCGACATAAACACCGATGCACGAACCCGAAGGTTTATCGAAAATCGTGTAATGGTGATGTACGCAGGTGGACTAGCCCAGGTGATGATTCTTGATGAAGAACCAGAGGGAACGTCTCAAGATAACGAGGTAACCGTACTCCTGGCCGATTATCTTATAGGAGGTCCACAGGAGCTGGAGGCCTATTTGAGCTTGCTTTACGTTCGCGTAGCCTCAGCCCTGAGTATGCCCGGGGGCCATCTCGCCATAGGTAAAAATGCCGACTTGTTGCTTGACGAGCGTGAACTGAAACAGTCCAGGGTGTTGAGGGCATGGAGATCACCATCAACCAGACCCTCTACGCCTCCGGGAACTTCAACCAGGCCCGCTTCGGCGAGGTCGACCTGTCGGTGGGCGCACCGCTCGACAACCCGACTAATGTAGTAGCGCCGGGTGCACCGGCGATCGCGCTGCAGGACTTGAATGACCGGAGCCGGATCCAGATCGACGATGGCACTACGGTGCAGAACCCGCTGCCGCTGCCGCCCTATCTCGGGCCGGGTAACACGCTGCGGACGGGCGACACGATCCCGGGGATTACCGGTGCAGTCGGGTTCGCTTTCGGTAGCTACGAGATCCACCCGACCCAGGCGGTGAACTTCACCCGGGTCAACATGCGGCCTGGCGTGCCCAGCGTCGGCGGCACAATCCAGTTGGCAGCGTACAACGTGTTGAACTACTTCACCACGCTCGACAACGCTGGACCCATCTGCGGCCCCCTGAGCAACCAGGGCTGCCGCGGGGCCGACACGGCGTCCGAGTTCACCCGGCAGCGCGACAAGCTGGTCGATGCGATTAGCCAACTCGACGCCGACGTGGTGGGCCTGATGGAGATCGAAAACCACCCCAGCGACGTGCCGACCGCCGACCTGGTGGCGGGGCTCAACGCCGCCACCGCGCCGGGGACGTATGAATTCATCGCCACCGGCGCGATTGGTAGCGACGCTATTCGGGTGGCGCTGCTCTACCAGCCGGCCTCGGTTACGCCGCTCGGTGGCTTTGAGGTGCTCGACAGCAGCGACGACCCGTTGTTCAACGACACGCTGAACCGGCCGATGTTGACGCAGTCGTTCGTCGAGAATGCAACCGGCGCCGTATTCACGGTGGGCGTAAACCACTTGAAGTCGATAGGCTCTCCCTGCGACGGCGTGGGCGACCCGGACATCGGCGATGGCCAGGGCAACTGCAACCTGACCCGCACGGCTGCGGCACAAGCGATCGTCGACTGGCTTGCCACCGACCCAACTGGCAGCGGCGACAACGACTACCTAGTCATAGGTGACCTGAATGCCTATGCCCAAGAAAATCCGGTTGTCACGATCGAGGCCGGCGGCTACACGGACCTCATTGAGGCCTTCGTGGGCTCCGGCTTCGGCGACGGGGCGTACACGTTCAACTTCTTCAGCCAGTCCGGCTACCTGGACCACGGGCTTTCGAGCGAGACGATGACCCCACAGGTAACAGGAGCAGCCTTCTGGCATGTCAACGCTGACGAGCCTCGAGGGCTGGACTACAACGACTTCAACCAGCCGTTGCTGTTCAACCCGGATGAATTCCGATCGTCGGACCACGATCCTATTGTGATCGGCCTCGGGCTCACGCCGGCGATCACGCTGAAGGAAACGGCGGCAGCCGAGCTCACACTAATGTTGCCGACCGGCGATAACCAGGATGACAAGTTTATCGAAAAGGCGATCGAGCGCATCAACCAGAGCCTCAATCCGGACTGGTGGGTCGACTTGTCGACGCTCGATTCGAAGACAGGCAACCACGTCTTCGACCGTGAGCACCAGGCGGTCCAGGAGCTTCAAAAGGTGGCGACAGTCGATGCGCAGGCGTCAATCGACGCGCTGCTCGATGCGGACCGCCAGCTAGTTCTGAAGCAGCTCACGATCGCCATGCTCGGCGGCGGCGACCCGGGCCGGATCGCCCAGGCGCAAGGAAACATGGCCGACGCAGTAGCCAATATCGCTGCCGGTGACTTCGCTGAGGCAGTCCTCGACTACAAGAAGGCGTGGACCAACGCAGTCAAGGCGCAGTGACAAGCAAGCAGTGAGACGGGGTGGGCCGTCGGGCCCACCCCGTCCATACGAAAGCTGGACATACAGAAGGTTGCAGTAGAACACCGAGGCTCTGGGTTTTGGTGGCTGTGACGGCCTTGACATCGGCCCAGCGACGCCTTCAGCCATATAGGCGATTCTTCGAATGAAATCTGCGGAGATCCGCATTGCGGCTTCGAGTTCAATAGAAACGCAAAGCCCCCGATTTGCGGCGGGGCATTGCGCCTGTTTTTTCGTGACCCGGCGAGCACGTGAACTTTTAAGTTTGGCCAACAATCAAAGGGGCCGGGGTCGGATTCCACGCGGGTTATCCTAAGTCATGCGCTCGGCATTGGGTAGCTGGCCAGCTCCCCCATCCCTTACTCAGTCATCGAGCTGCGCCTGATGGAACCTTATAGGACCTGTTCCCAATAGCATTCGGAAGTGGGCAGCTAGATAGGTATTGAGAACGGGCATTCTCGCGCCCGAAGATGGCAATTTTCCAGGATTAATTGAAGGCCGATTCAATTTAGTTGATTGCCTGTTTTACTAACTGAAAAGTCGGCTCTGCAAATAGGGGTTCCTCTTGGGACCTTGGGACTTTGGCCCCTGATAAGCTACTCTTCCAAACCAATCCGAAGCATTGACTCAAAAAGATTGGCAAACCCAGAGAAGTCAAAACCGTCGAAGCCTTTGTGACTCTCAAGCACGTATTTGGCAAATTGAATCTTGGGAAGCGCCACGTTCCTATTCGATAGGTCAAAAACGTCATTATCCATGACGACCAATCTCTGATTCCTGAGTTTCCCCGGGTAGGAGTACACCAACCCTTCAACGTTGTGTCTGCCGGACTCTTGATTAAATTCAGAACTGAGGAATAGACGATGACCGTGCTCGTCAACAACGGTGATCTCATCATCGGAGTATAAGAGCTCGATACACACTTCCGGAGAGTCTGTTCTGTGATCTGGCACGGGAAGTGCCGCCGAGTAGACATTCCGGCCCCAGTCATGAAAATCGTTTTTATCAAGCAGCGCACTTTTTAGAGCATTACTCTCGTCTCTGTCGAATACAAATACTATCGGCACTGAATAGTCCCGAGTTGCCTTTGAGTATGCTTTGCACATTCGCGCAAGCTCTGGACCGCCCCTGTCCTCATCAGATTCATCGAAAGTAAGTGAAAGGCTTG
>JADFRG010000083.1 GCA_022561385.1 Chloroflexota bacterium | reverse complement strand
GCTTATTACAGGACAGGCTGTCCTGACCTGGCTTTCGAAATATCACGAACATAACCGTGAACTGCCTGTCAGCCGCGATTGTGACGTTCGGGCTAACGGCTGCGAGCTGAGCGGCCGGGGATCGCTCGGTCAAATCCTATTCCAAGATTATGAGTTCGCATTGTCCCTCGCTCCGGTCGTTGAATTGGCATCGGCTCGCTCGCTGGCGCTTCCATGATCGCATATGACGACCGTCTCTTGCTTTTGGCGCAGCATCCCCGGTCCGGCTCCACTCGCAGAGTGCTCCAGCGAGTTGATTAGATGAAAGCACTGCACCTCCCAGTAGACTGGGGCTGTCGAAGTCCCGTCAGCCCACAGGAGGTGCAGCATGGTTCAGTCGGATTATACGGTCGGTTGTGACGCCCACAAACACTTCTCGCTCTTCGCGGTCCTGGATGAGAAGGGGAATCTGGTCCAGCGCACCCGGGTCGGCCACGTTCCGGACGCCATCGGGGTCTTTCTCTCTCAGTTCCCGAAAGGCACACCTGTCGCTCTCGAGACGGTCGGAAACTGGTACTGGATCGTCGATGAGATCGCCTGTCCTGGCCGGTCAGGCCAGGGAGGCCGCCGGCTGCATTCCCCTTCTGGCCCACGCCGCCAAGGCCAAGGTCATGATGGGCAACATCCACAAGACCGACAAGCTCGATGCCCAGGGACTGGCTACCCTGCTCTATCTCGGCAAGCTGCCCTCGGTCTGGATCCCACCAGCCGAGGTGCGCGACGAGAGAGAGCTGCCCCGCACCCGGATGGTCTTCTCCCAGCACCGTACCCGGGTCAAGAACCGCATCCGTTCCACACTCGCAAAGTATGCTCTCTCCTTGGACACCGCCAGCGACATCTTCGCCCCGAAGTGGCGGCCCGAGCTGGAGGCGGTGCTGCAGAAACTTCCTGCAGAGACCGAGCGCTGCGCCCGTCAGCAGCTGCAAATCCTGGACGCTCTCAACGACCACATCCGGCAGCTGGAAGATCGAATCGTCGATCGCATCCAGACCACTCCAGCCATCCAGCTCGTCCAGACGGTCCCGGGACCGGCCAAAGTGCTGGCTATCGTCATCGAGCGGGAGGTCGGCTCGATCGATCGCTTCTCTGCCGCCAAGCACTTCACCAGCTATTGCGGCTTGGTGCCCAAACTCAGCGCCAGCCTGTCCTGGCGGACTGTCCAGGGCGCCGGCCGGGCCCACTACGGCCGCATGGTCAAGCAGTGCAACACCTATCTCAAGTGGGCCTTTATCGCCTGTCCTGGCCGACAGGCCGGGGAGGCTGCCAACGTGATCGTCCGACACCGCCATGCCCCCAACTGGCGGCACAAATACGTCGTCCACCTCTACGAGCGGATCCGCCGGCAAGAGGTATTCGCCGTCGGTGCCACCGCTCGCTATCTAGCAGAGTCGACTTACTGGGTTCTCAAAAAGAGTGAGCCCTACCGGGAGCCCCCACACTGGGCTCCCGCAGGGATGAACTCCCCTGTCTCGCTCAGCCAGGGGCAGGCACGCGCCTAACATGGGTCCAGAGAGATCCGCGAGTTGATTGTGCCGCCCCTGGCGAACGTAATCATGCCCAGTTGAGGGCGAATAGATGTTTCCGCCTGTCCCGCGTTCGTTGCGGGGGCGAGACCGGCTTGAATTTGAAATGCTGGAGGTGAACTGAATAGACCAAACAGCCCTCCCATAAGGAGGAGGGCTTCATTTTAACGGCGCTGACTATTGACAGGGGCGGTGCTTTCATAGATGTTAGGCCCCCAGAATGTTTCCGCGAGGTACCAGTACAAACCGGACCGGAGCTTTCACATCCCTGTTGTGCTCCGGAATCTCCTTCGCCATTACAGGAGTGTCAGGAAAGCGAACTCCCAACGAGGACACGAGTATTTCCTCAGCTAGTCGGAGAATATTCTCTATGAGGATCCTCGTGTCCTCGATGATCGAACTCGATTCATCCCCAGTTAGATGCCATGACGGATCGCTTCCCATGAGCTTAGCGCCTGCGACGTCAATATCAATATTCTCAATGTGAAGTTTGCCCTTCGCACGCTTCCTGGGGTGCTCTAGTGCGTTCCGCCGATCGATAAGTTCTTTGATCCAGACATCATGGTGCTTGCGAAGACGCTTTACGAATTCGTGCTCGACTCCGAGTTCTTCCTCCAGCCAGGCGATGGACAGGTCAATTCTATGGTCAAACGTCTGAGCATAAAGTGGTTCGAATAGAGAACCACAATCAATTAGCGCGAGCTTCGCGGCTTGAAGAAAGTCTTCGGCCTGGGCGTCAAGGCCCATGATCTGGGGGACTTCGTATGCATCCTCGCCCAGCTGCGTAAGCCCTTCCTCACGTACCTGCGTGCGGATCTTTTCATACTCTTTACTCAATGAATCCCTCAGCTCTTGCATTCGGAGCAGTCTTCTCATTAAGGAACCAAATGCTGACAAAATGCTCTGTCGCTCATCGTCCGATAGGGGATATGCAGACATCAGATCGCTGATTTGAACTGTAGTGCGCGCGACGATTGGGTTGTTCGTTCCTTTATCCAGTAATTTCTTGACCTTGGTTGGCATCTGATACCCAATCCTTGATTGGGAGCCTAACTAGTGATTCGCCGGAAGAACTTCCCGATAACAGTCGGGCAGCGGATTCCCTAGGAAGTTCTTCTCAAGTAATCCCATATTACAGCATTACGCGGAAGAACTTGCCGATAATGTCGTGATTACGCGTCTTCCGTAACCTTTGGCCTGACGTGGGCTCGGTTATGGCCCAAGGAGCCCTCTTGAAGACCCGCGGGTGAGACTATTGGCGACTGCATATGGTGAGGTGTCCGCGAGGTCGGGTTTCAGCTGCCGAGTGATTGGGGGATGGGCACTTCTAGGGATGCTATCGGAGCTCAGGTGCTGAGACACTTTGCAAAGTAGGTGTTGATAATTAGGTTTCTCATGGCCAGTTTCTGTGAATAACGCACCGGAATACTGATTCTCAAGACCTACTTATTGAACTAGGACTCGCCTTCTCGAACCAACGATAGGTCGAATAGTAGTGTCCATATAACAACCAATTGACCGCTGCAGTTCAGCCTCCCGTCACGTTTGGCCCTCTAGTGGCCAAAGTCTCATAAGCCGGTCTTCAAGGGTGATCCTGATGAGATAGTCTAGCCAACGTCAGGTTTAAGGTTACGGAAGACGCGTAATCACGAAACTATCGAGAAGATTCGCCGCGTAAACATGGTAATTCAGCGCAGTAGAGGAAGAAAATCATCAGAATCACCGTATAGTGTGTATATTGCGAAGTTCTTCCGGCTAATCACTAGTTAGGCCGATCCCAAGCACTTAGTAGGAGTGAAAAAGATGGATCCGGTGTTCAAAGCTTATTTTGAAAATCTCGAAGCTCTACACGAGGGCTATAGAGCTCAGATAGCAGGGCTGACTCAAGAGGAATTGGATTGGTCGCCTGGTGATGAAATGAACTCCCTCGCAGTACTGTCGGCTCACGTCGCAGGTGCAGAACGATACTGGATTAGCGATATTGTTATGGGCGAAGAGTCCGGTCGGGACAGAGACAAAGAGTTTGCGACATCAGGGGTAGGCGAGGAAATTCTCTCGAGTCAAATGGAATCGGTGCTTGAATATGCGCGAGAGGCATTCGAACGAATGGAAGCAGACCAACTTGCGGAATTGAGAACATCACCGCGCGATGATCGTGAGCGCACAGTAGCTTGGTGGATTACAAACCTATTGGAGCACACCGCACTCCATCTTGGCCATTTGCAAATCACAAAGCAATTGCTGGATAAGCGATAAATCAGGGATTTGAAACCCATTTGAACCGTACCGGGGATGCTGCGCTCTAAGCAAGTGATGATCGAGATGCGGGCTTCTAGGGGAGCCGCTGATGCCTCTATCCCCGGCCGCTCAGCTCGCAGCCGTTAGGCGCACGCCATATTAGGGTTCAGAGAAAATGAGCCGGCCAGTCTGCTGGCGAATAATCGTTTGCTAGGGCAGCGGCTCGAGTGAGAAGTTGTCAAATCGCGCCTGCACACCCCGGC
>JADFRG010000020.1 GCA_022561385.1 Chloroflexota bacterium | reverse complement strand
CCATGTCGATGTAGGCCGCTACCCCGCCCAGCTTCTGCGATTCGGCCACGATATGCTGGCAGACGGTGGTTTTGCCGGAGGCCTCCGGACCATAAATCTCGCTCACCCGCCCGCGGGGAATGCCGCCGATTCCGAGCGCCAGGTCCAACGGCAAGGACCCGGTGGGGATAGATTCGACCTCAAGATGAGTGGCCTCACCCAGCCGCATCACCGCCCCGTCGCCAAAGCGTTTGACAATATCTCCCAGCGCAATCGCCAGCACTTCTTCCCGCTCATCCTTCGCCTTCTTGCTGCCCATGACTATCTCCCGTTTGAATAGGATTAGAACGTATGTGCGGGTCAGTATAGCACAAGCGTTCTAATTGTCAACTCTTATCTTGGGCGCTAAGTGCCTTCGACAGCGGGTCGGCCTCTAACGCCGAATTCCGCGTCGGCCGAGAGCATGAATGTCTTCCCAGGCTAGGACCCGAAGCCGCCTCCAAAGCTGGTCATCGGAGATTCGTTCGGAGAAGTCGATCCAGTCGCGCTCAAGCGCTCCCCATCTCATCCTCGGGACGATGAGCCAGAGATGCAAACGTCGGTTAAGCACTCTCGAGAGTGCGTTACCCACCAGGGCGGTTCGCGCCAATTGGTAATGGCTGTCACACGCGGGCGCGGGATCATCCAGCTCCGGCTTGAGTCCTAGATCGAGAACGGTAGCAAAGTGTGATGGGCCCTCCGCCCAGTAGCGGCAGCTTGAACTGGAAGGAACCGCGTGAATTTCGGGGCAGCGTCCTGAGCCGAATCGGCCGCACTTCCCCAACCTCGCCATATGTTTGGCTTCGACGAGAATAAGTTCGCCTTCCCCCAGCAGGAATAAATCCACTTCGGTACGCGGACCGGGGCCGTCTATCCGGTCGAGAACCCGATCAAGGTTCGGCAGACGACGACCATCTTGATCGAACCCCCAATAATATGGAACCAGGCGGTCCGAAATGGGACCGATGCTCGAACCCCACAATGGGGTCAGCGACAGAAGTTGGGCCAGATCAAGCGTGGGTTGTGCGCGTGGATAGATCGAGTTCCACACGAGCGCACTCTCGGAGCGAGGGTGCTTCATATCGTCTACCACGCGCTGCGGAAGGACACGAAAAACCGGCTCCTCCGAGCCGGCCAGGATTCCATTTAGCTTGGGGAGCGTGGAGCGAGGTTGCATAAACTTCTGGCCCTGTTTTAGGCTGCGGCTGAAACCCGTCACCCGAGCCTCGGTTCCTGCCCGGCCGGATCCGGGCGGTACATTCGCGGATCGATCCGGTCGGGTTCCGAGGTCTCGACTTCTCGCCCAACGGCGGAAGCTTAGGCCTCGATCTCGGTCCGCATGTCTGTGGCCCGCTCTCCGACGGTCTCGATCAACGAGACATAAGCATCTGCAAATGCGCGCACTCCGTCCCGCTCCAAATCCGCGGTTATCTCATCCAGCGAAATACCGACCGCGGCCAGCTCCTCCAGCTGCGCCCGCGCTTCCGATTGGCCCGCTGCGAGCGTGGGCTTTGCGGCTCCGTGGTCGCGGAAGGCATCCAGCGTCTTAGGAGGGAGCGTATTAACGGTGTGCTGCCCAATTAACTCCTCCACATAAAGCACATCCGAATAGTCCGCATTCTTGGTGCTGGTCGAAGCCCACAGCGGCCGCTGCACCCGCGCTCCTGCTTCCTTCAGCCTATCGAAGCGGGGACTTTCGAATACCGAACCAAACATTGCGTACGCCAATTTGGCGTTGGCGATCGCCGCCTTGCCCATCAGAGCCTGGGCGCGCTCCGCCTCAGCGCCACCCTCCTGCACGATGGCCTCCAGCTTTGGGTCAACGGCCGAGTCGACCCTTGAGACAAAGAAAGAGGCAACCGAGGCAACCCGTTCCAAGGGCTCGCCCGCCTCAGTCCGCCGCTCCAGGCCCACGACGTAGGCCTCCATAACCGCAGAATAGCGCTCAAGAGAGAAAATCAACGTGACGTTGATATTGATCCCCTCGAAGATTGCTTGTTCGATCGCGGGGACTCCCGCCTGGGTGGCCGGAATCTTGACCAACAGATTTGGGCGATTCACCCAATCCCAGAGCCTGCGAGCCTCTTCGAGGGTCTTTTGTGTGTCCGCCGCGAGCTCCGGATTTACTTCCATAGAAACAAATCCGTCACCGCCGTCCGTGCTCTCGTATAGCGGCAGGAAGAGGTCGGTCGCAGCGCGAATGTCCTCGACCGCCAGGGCTTCGAAAATTCGTTCTCCGTCCCATCCCGCATGCGCCAGTGGCTGCATCGCGGCCAGGTAGAGATCGGAATCCGCTATGGCCTTTCTAAATATGGAGGGGTTTGAGGTTACACCGCGGATTTCTTTGTCCTGGATGAGCCGGTCCAGTTCGCCGTCTTCAAGCAGGTCACGGCGGATGTAATCCAGCCAGAACGACTGGCCCAGCTCGTACGCACGATGGATTTCGTTTTGGTTTGACATAGGCATAATAGGTGGAGCAGTTATTGTCCCTCCGAGTGGATCAACTTAGGCTTGCACTGAACTCATTTTTCCTCTGCTGCGCTGGAGATCAGCCGTTCGGCCTCCTCCACAATCCTCTGGCTGGTCAATCCAAAATTCTGATAAATTTCCTTGTACGGGGCCGAGGCCCCAAAATGATTCACCCCGAGCACGACGCCGCCTTCTCCAACCCACCGCTCCCAGCCGAATGTCGAGGCCGCTTCAATTGCTACCCGCGCTCGGATCTCCGCTGGCAGGACCTCCCGTCGGTATTCATCCGATTGTTCCTCAAACAGCTCCCAGGAGGGAAATGACACGAGCCGCACCGTCTTCCCGTCGGCCGCGAGGGTTGCTCCCGCCTCGACGATGAGACTAAGTTCAGTTCCGGAAGCCAGTAGGATCACCTCGGGTGGCCGGTCCCCAAGATCGGCAAGCACATAGGCGCCGCGCATCGTACCCGCCGCGGAGGCGTACTGCTCGCGATCCAAAGTTGGAACCGCCTGCCGGCTGAGCGCGAGTGCGGTCGGGCCGGTCGAACGTTGGATCGCGGCGAGCCATGCATAAGCCGCCTCGTTCGCGTCGCCCGGTCGCATAACCATCAAGTTTGGGATTGCCCTGAGACTGGGCAGCTGCTCGATGGGCTGATGGGTGGGTCCATCTTCCCCAAGTCCGACCGAGTCGTGCGTAAAGACATAAATCACTTGTTGATGCATCAGTGCCGCGAGCCGAATTGCCGGCCGAACGTAGTCGGAGAAGATCAGGAACGTTCCGCCATAAGGGAGCAGGCCTCCATAAAGTGTCATTCCATTCAGCATCGCGCCCATCGCATGTTCGCGAACGCCAAAATGGATGTAGCGGCCCTTTCGATTCTCGCGCGAGAAAGGCTGCTCGCCGTGAATGTCGGTCTTATTCGATCCGGTCAGGTCGGCCGAACCGCCGATGAGTTCTGGCAAGCTCTGCGCAAAGGCATTCAGCACCTTACCCGAGGAAGCCCGGGTAGCCATCCCTTTTTCATCGGGCTCGAAGGAAGGCAGCCGCGTCTCTAAATCGGCTGGTAATTTCCCAGCTTGCACTCGATCCCATGTAGCAGCCAGTTGGCTATGGGCGGATCGATATTTGTCCATCATCTCGGTCCATATGCGCCGCTTCTCAGCGCCGCGCTCGGCTGAGGAGGCAAAGTGCTCGCGGACATCCTCCGGCACGAGGAAACGAGGCTCCAACGGCCAGCCAAGTTTCTTCTTGGCCCCATTTAGTTCCTCGTCACCCGGGGGTTCGCCATGTGCGGCAGCCGTATCCTGCTTTGTCGGCAATCCATATCCGATATGAGTTCGACATACGATTAAAGAGGGCCTTGGATCCGCCCTAGCGTTGGCAATTGCGCGATCGACTTCATCGAGCTTTAGAACGTCTTCGACAAACGATAAGTGCCAGCCATAAGCCTCAAACCGCGCCCCGCGGTTCTCAGTAAACGACAGTTCGGTGCTGCCGTCGATTGAGATGCGATTGTCGTCGTAGAGATAAACCAGACGCCCCAACTTCAAGTGTCCCGCGAGGGAAGCAGCTTCCGAAGAGATGCCTTCCATCAGGTCGCCATCCGAAACGATAGCGTATACATGATGGTCGACAACTGGATATTGGTCGCGGTTGTAAGTGGCGGCCATGTGTTCCGTAGCCAGCGCCATCCCCACTCCGTTGGTAAATCCCTGTCCAAGCGGTCCGGTGGTTGTTTCCACCCCGGGGGTTTCGCCATACTCAGGATGACCGGGCGTCATACTCCCCCACTGCCGAAAGCGCTGTATTTGCTCCATTGGCAGGTCATAACCCACCAGATGTAACATTGCGTAGAGCAGCATGGATCCATGTCCGGGGGAGAGAATGAAACGATCCCGATTGGGCCATTTTGGATCTTGCGGATCGAAGTTCATATGCCGTGTCCAGAGGACGTAGGCGAGCGGCGCCACCCCCATCGGCAGTCCCGGGTGTCCGGATTGGGCTTTCTGCACCGCATCCGCGGCCAGAAATCGGATGGTGTTGATGGATCGATCGGCGAGGTCTGATTCGGTCATCGATTGCTTTCTATGCGGATCGCTCGTCCTGCAACTCAGGGGTTGGAAATTCGTCTTGAAGCCAGGATCTTAGGTCTGTCAGGCATTCCGGACCGAGTTTATGGCCCACCTCTGCCTCGCAGTATGTGAGGGGAGCCCCAGCGCGTCGAAGTCGCTCGGTATCCGACCGGGCAAGCTCGATCGGGATAAACGTATCCTTTGTGCCGTGCGCCCAAAAAACCGGGACCCCTTTCAGGTGCGACAGATCACCCTTCGGAAGTAGTCCGGAGATGGCAATGATCCCTGCGGGTACTTGGGACATACGGATCATCGAGGCTGCGAAGGACATGGCTGTTCCATTGCTGAATCCCATGAGGATCATTTTATGGCGCTGGAAGCCGTACTCCAAATTAAGGTAGTCGAGCAGGCCTTCAAACAAGGCGACCGCCTCTGCGAATTCCGAAACCAGAGGCGGCCAAACTTTGAGGATCGGATTCCAGGCATATCCTCCCTCGCGCCTCGGATGGGGTGCCCTCGGCGCCACTACCATCCCGGCCGCCGGAAGGGCCGACTCGAGCTTCCACATGTCGGTTTCATCCCCTCCGAGGCCGTGCAGCATAACAATGGGGACTACTTGTTTGTCTTCGGGCAATCTCATGCGGAAGGCCAGCGGCGCCTGATCGGTACCGACATTAATATATCGGCTCACGGTCTGGACCCCGGATTTGTGGGGAGGCCCTTCATATATCTTCCTCGAATTTCAGTCACGCTCAACATCACCCCTGAGCAACCCGACTACGATCATTTCGGCATCTTCGAGTGGGTCTTCCGGGTGTGGGAGTTGGTGATCCTCGTTGACCTGCTCCGTGAGCCGTCCGGCTGCCGACCGGAGCTCCCGGGCGACCTCCGTATTTCGCTCGAGCCACTGCAGAAGCGAATAAGCGTCTTGCTGGCTGGTGTCGGGATAGTGCGCGGCGACCGCCCAACCTGCCGCGCGGCGAGCCGAAACTCGCGCGCGACCCTCCTTGCCATGTCTCCTCGCCGCTCGAGCATAGGCCAGCTCGGCCTCGATTCGGGCCCTAGAATCCACCGGCTTTGATGCTACCACAGGGACTGGCTCTCACCCATGATGGGTCATGGCAGGCGTCCGACCTCCCTGACCTAAGTGCAAGCGAGGCGAGCTCCTCGCCCGCCCCGCGGTGTTTTGATAAGAGAAATTCTTCTCATTCTGTGCCTAGAAATTAATACCCACGCTCCCTCGCGCTATGTGATCCATGAACTCCTGGCGTGTCACCTCATTATTGGCGAACGTACCGCAGAGCGCGCTGGTTATCATGCGGGCATTGGCCTTCTTGACGCCGCGCATCATGGAGCACAGGTGCAGACCTTCAATTACGACCCCCACCCCATGCGGATGCAGGGCCGTCTCCAGGAAATCTGAAATCTGTCGTGTCATACGCTCCTGGACCTGCAGGCGCCTGGCAAATAGATCAACGACGCGTGGAATCTTCGACAAACCAATAACCTTGCCCCTGGGCAGGTAAGCCACATGCGCCTTGCCGATAAACGGAAGCAGGTGATGTTCACATAGACTGTAAAACTCAATGTCCTTCACCAGCACCATCTCGTCATAGTCGACGTCGAAGATGGCGTCGTTGATCATCTTTTCAGGATCCACGCGGTAGCCGGCGAGCAACTCGTCGTACATGCGGGCGACGCGCTCGGGCGTACGCTCGAGACCGTCTCGGTTGGGGTCCTCACCCACTGCACCCAGCAGCCCGCGGATCGCATCCTCGATTTCGGGACGCGCGACCCCCGCCCCACCGAACAACTCGGCGGCTTCCTCGATCTCCAATTTATGTTCTAGCGTACGAAGGTGATCGTTGGTGTCGCTCATGCTACCCTCCAAAAGAATTAGACAACGTGATAATGGCGGAGCTTACCATAATCGACTGGCTCGGTTGGTAGGTCAAGCGACGACAATACCTGATTTTTTTCAGGCCCGCGGGAAGCTCGAAGTAGAATATCGGCATGCCACTGAAATTCGACCTTGCGGGTCACTCCGCGGTTGTTACCGGCGCCGGCAGAAGATTAGGACGTGCATTTGCTGAAGCTCTGGCCGAAAACGGCGCGAATGTGGTTGTGCATTACGGTCACTCGGCGGAACAGGCGGAGCAGGTGGTAGGCCGATTACAGGTACACGGCGTCCAGGCGGCGGCCGTGCGCGCGGATCTGGCGGATCCGGGGGAAGCCGCGCAGCTGATAAGCCGGGCCGAGGAGGCCATTGGTGAGATCGACTTGCTCGTCAACAATGCCGCAGTTTTTGGGTCGATTACGGCGCTGGAGGCCAGCATTGAGGACTGGCAATCGCATCTGGACGTGAATCTCACAGCCCCCTTCCTGATTGCCCAGCAGTTCGCGCGGGCTCGGCATGGTGCACCTGGATCGATCGTTAATCTTCTGGACTGGAGAGCCATGCGCCCCGGTGCGGACCACTTTCCCTACACAATCAGTAAAGCTGCCCTGGCGGCGCTTACACAGGGCCTGGCCGTATCCCTGGCTCCGGATATTCGAGTCAATGGTCTGGCATTAGGGGCGATCCTGCCGCCCTCCGACGGAGGCACGGACGACCCTTTGAAGGGCGTGCCGTCCCAGCGCTGGGGCACGGTAGAAGAGGCCGTCGAGGCGCTTTTGTTTCTTCTGGCCGGACCTGAATATGTGACGGGCGAGATTCTTCACGTCGACGGCGGCCGGCATCTAACTTGATCGAACGGCCCCTCCCAATTCGGACTCTTTGAGCGCGAATCGAGGTTAATTCCATGCCCGAAGACCACATCGAAATCAAGGACCTGCTGTTGCGCGGCATCATTGGCGTCAACGACTGGGAACGCGAGGCCGAGCAGGATATCTTGATAAACGTAACCCTTACGGCGGATCTCTCCGAGGCGGGAAGCACCGACTCGATTGAGGACACGGTAAATTATCGGACCCTTACCAAACAGATCATCCGCCACGTGGAATCCAGCCAGCGATTTACCCTGGAGGCGCTGGCAGCAGATATCGCCGGGATTTGTCTGGCCCAAAATGGTGTCGAACGCGCCCGCGTTCGGGTGGAAAAGCCAGGCGCGCTGCGATTCGCACGCTCGGTGGGGGTCGAGATTGAACGCGCGGCCGACTGAGCCGGCTTTTATCGCGCTGGGATCCAACATACAGCCTGAAATTCATCTGCCGGAGGCGATTTCGCAGCTCCTGTCCCTCGGACATATACAGGCCATCTCCCGCGCCTATCAGAGTCGTCCGGTGGGCGGCCGTAAGCAGCCAGATTACCTGAATGCGGCTGTTTTGATCCGAGTGCCTGAAGAGCCGGGCCATGTTCGCACCCAGCTGCAGGAGATTGAAACCGCCCTGGGCCGGGTAAGAACGGAAGACAAATACGCCTCGCGCACCATCGATTTAGATCTGGTCCTGTTCGGCGACCGGGTTGATCCTGAGTTTCCCCTGCCTGACCCAGAGCTCCTGACCCGCGAGCACCTGGCGGTGCCTTTGGCCGAGATCGCTCCCGACTTCTGCCATCCAATCACAGGCGAGGCGCTCGAGACGATCGCGGCTCGCCTCAGAAGCGGCGGGCTTCAACCACACGTTAACGTGTCGCAGCGAATGACGGATCTCTTATCCGCAGAGGTTAATGGTGAATCCGGCGAATAACGCGAATCTGTCGAGCCTCCGTGCGCGACTTATCGCCAACCCATGAACTCCAGGTCAGCCGAAGTTGTCATCTGCGGCGCCGGGATCGCCGGGGTTTCGACTGCATACCACCTGACGGTCGGAAAAGGTATCCAAGACGTGCTCATCGTAGACGAGCGGCCTCCCCTCTCCCTCACAAGTGACAAATCCACCGAGTGTTATAGGAACTGGTGGCCTGGGCCCGGCGACGCGATGGTCTCTCTGATGAATCGGAGCATCGACATTCTGGAGGCGCTATCAGAGGCGCACGGCGATCCGTTTAACCTCAACCGGCGAGGTTACCTTTTTGCAACCGCTACCCCCGATCGTGTGGAAGATTTTCGTTCGCAGGGCCAAGAAGCGGCTTCGCTCGGCGCGGGTCCGCTCCGAATTCACGATGGGTCTGACAACCAACCGCCCTATCGGCTTTCGCCGGCCTCCGGATACAAAGATCAGCCGACCGGCTCAGATCTCATAACCGATCGAGCTCTCATTCAACAGTACTTTCCGTATCTTTCAAAGGATACGGTGGCTTTGCTGCACGTGCGTCGCGCCGGCTGGTTCGGCGGGCAACAATTAGGCCGCCTGCTTCTTGAGCAAGCTCGCTTTAGCGGAGCGCAGCTGCTCGAAGGTCGCGTGACCGGGGTCGATCTGGATGGTGGACGAGTAGCGGCGGTTCGCATTGATACGCCGGAGGGTCCACTCAGGGTCGTGACTCGGAACTTCGTGAATGCCGCGGGTCCGTACCTCAAACAGGTCGGCAGGTTTGTAGGTGCCGACCTGCCGGTTTTCGCGGAGTTACATGCCAAAGTGGCCATTCAGGATCGGTTGGGTGCCTTCCCACGCGATGCGCCGATGTTGATCTGGACCGATCCACAGTACCTTCCGTGGCGGCCCGAGGAGCGGGAAGCGTTGCTCCAGGATGCGGAATCTCAATTCCTGCTGGAGCAGTTTCCGCAGGGAGCCCATGGGCGTCCGGAGGGACCGGCTGACAGCCCGATCGTCTTGTTAATCTGGACCTATGAAACTCAGCGGGTCGCTCCGACCTTTCCGTTGAAGTTCGACCCTAACTACCCCGAGATCGCATTGCGAGGTATGGCAACCTTCTTGCCCGCCATGGCGGCCTACTTCGACTCACCGCCCCGGCCGATCGTCGACGGCGGCTACTATATGAAGACCGAAGAGAACCGCCCGCTGATCGGGCCGATCGGAACCAAAGGAGCCTGGGTCATCGGCGCCCTATCGGGCTACGGTCTCATGGCCTCCCCCGCGGCGGGAGAACTGATCGCGAGCCAGATCGCCGGCGAGGAACCACGCGAATTCGCGCGCTGGTTTCTCCCAGAGCGTTATGAAGATCCGGAGTATCAGGCGTTATTAGCCACCTGGGGCCGCAGCGGACAATTGTAGCCATTTAGTCCCCTACGCATGTGAACTTCTCATAACAAATGGGCCGCCCCCAGGGTCTTCTCAAGCATCGCCCGCTCCTCCGTGGTAAGGGCCTGCAGCGGGGCCCGCACCGGGCCACCATAAAACCCGACAAGATCAAGCGCCGCCTTCAGCCCCGCGATTCCAAACATGGAAGTTACGGCGGCATTCGGGCCAACCAGCCCCGCCTGAATCTTGCGCGCCGATTCTAGGTCCCCAGATTCGTAGGCCGACATGAGCGCGCGGATTCGCTGAGCGGCCAGACAACCCAATGCCGGCACCACTCCTACCGCCCCCACCACCAGCGCCCCAAGGAGAAAACTCGCCGAGCCCGCGAGCACCTGAAACTCCTCCGGCGTCCCGTTTACCATCGCATCAATCTTGGCTACGCTTCCGCCGCTCTCTTTGACCCCAATGATATTTTCGTGAGTCGCTAATTCTTGTACGACCGAGGCGGGCAGGTCCAGCCTGGTGTAAACCGGCACGTTGTACAGGACAACCGGGAGCTCTGAGGCGTCCGCCACCTTGAGGTAGTGGTCCAGGAGAGCCGTGTCATCCAGCCGTGGGCCATAGTAGCTGGGGGTCACGACGATCACTGCGTCCGCCCCTTCACGCCTCATGCCGGCCGCCATGGCGATAGTCTGCCGCGTAGATTCGGCACCCGCGCCCGCGATCAGTAGCCGATCCTCGGGGATGGCTGCCCGCGCGGCGGCCACGAGCTCGATTCGCTCCTCGAAACTCAGCGCCACCGCCTCCCCATTCGAACCTGCCACGACGTACCCTGCGAGGGGCTCCTCATTCCAGCGCGCGAGATTCGCCTTGAGATGCTCGAGATCGAGGGATTCGTCCTGATTGAAGGGGGTTGGGATAGGAGGGAAAATGCCGCGCAGCGAAAGCACGCGGGTTACCGGTCGAAGGATTCCACGGCTTCAGCTATGGCCGCTCGTATTCGGTCATCTGAAATCTCGTCGATCTCGGTATGGCTCTGATCATTGACCGAGATCACCAGCGATTCGTCGGGTCCGGTCGCGAATTCGATTTTCACCTCCACAAGATCCGGATAGGACTTCAGGCGCTGCTTGACCTGCTCTTCGATTTGGTCGCCTGCGAGGGAAGCCAACTTCTCGTTCGGCTCAAATTTCGCCTGTGATTCCGCGGCCAGCGAATCCGGCGGGACCTGGTTGGGTGCGATTTTCGCGGTTTTGCGCCGAATTACGATCCACCATATCGCCAGGAGGAGCACAACTGCAAGGAGCAGCGCCCCAAACAAGAGAACTACGCTAGAGAAGTCCATTTTCCGCCCCGCTAATATGGATGCCTAAACTCCCACCAGGACTGCCCGCGCGGGCGCGCCATCGCTACCCATCAGTTTGACCGGCAGGCAATAAAGCGTGTAGCGGCCCTTTGACACTCGCGCCAGGTTTAGACCTTCTACTATTACCACTTCAGCCTCCAGGAGTATCCGGTGTGTTTCGTCCCCCTCTTTGAACGGCGCTACGGATAAATAGTCCACACCGACCAGCCGGACACCCTTACGGACCAGCCATTCTGCACCGCTTGCGTCTACCGCTACGAAGTCCCGCCGAAATTTACTCTCCCCCTTTGCCCAATAATCGGAGTTTCGGGTCTTAAAAAGCAGTCGTCGTGTGCGAGGCGGGATTCGTGCCGATTCGAGCGTTGCGGCATCGAGCATATCGGCCTTCCTGAGATCGACCACATAAGCCCTGCCCATGAGCGACTTCAATGGAATGGCATCCACGCTGCGGCCGCCTTCCACGAAGTGAAGCGGAGCGTCGATATGAGTGCCGACATGGACCCCCGCCTGCAGCTGAGATACGTTGGCCACGTCTCCACCCTTTATGGACTTGATGAGCTCCAATATTACAGGTGGGTCGCCAGGCCAGACGGGAATATCAGGAGATACTCCAACAGAAATGTCGTACACCCTCATGCGCGCATTATAGATTCGAACCTGACATAATGCGAAGCATCTGGGATCGCCGGGCAGACAAACGCCTGGCCCCTTTCACCTTGTAGTAGTGAGCAAATTTAAAGCAAGCCGCTGGCATACGCGGCCTGGATTCAACCCGCCTGCGAGGCTTGTCCCCCACCCCCCGAGGCTATAATCAGCGAGTTGGGAGAGTCAATGACGTCCTGGAACGCGATCGACGAAGCCATTGGTCGCCATCTCGAAGGATCGCTAGAGGAACTTGGGCGCCTGTGTGCGGTGCCGAGCGTATCCGCGCAGGGCACCGCGATGCGCGAGTGCGCCGAGCTGCTGGTGAACATGCTGCAAGCCAGGGGCTTCGAGTCGAGAATCATCGCCACCGACGGGCACCCCATTGTTTACGCCGAGCGATCGGGTCGCAGCGATCGCACCGTGCTGCTCTATAACCACTACGACGTACAGCCCGCGGAACCCCTGGACCTTTGGGAATCCCCACCCTTTGAACCCAGCCGGCGCGATGGCCAGATGTTCGCCCGCGGTGTAAGTGATGACAAAGGGCACATTGAATGCCGCCTCGCAGCCATCGATTCGTTTCTTGAGGTCGAAGGCGAACTTCCGTGCGCGATCAAGTTCGTTATCGAAGGCGAGGAGGAAATCGGCAGTGTTCATCTCCCGGATTTCATTCGGGACCACACGGACCTGCTGGCGGCGGACGCTTGCCTCTGGGAATTTGGCGCCGTGAACGTGGAGGGCGTTCCGGTTCAGTACGCAGGCATGCGCGGCATATGTTACGTTGAATTAAGCGTCGAGACCGCCTCGCGAGATTCCCACTCCGGCGAAACCGGATCCATCTTTCAAAATGCGGCCTGGCGGCTTATCTGGGCATTGCGATCGTTGAAAGGAACTGACGAGCTCATTCGACTCCCAGGTTTTTATGACCGTGTTATCCCGCCCTCGGAGCGGGACCTGGAATTGCTCTCCGCGCTCCCCGATCCCGCGGATTATCACCATGAGCATTACGGCATCGAGGGTTACCTCAAGGGCATTGAGGGCGGCTTAGATCTTCGAAGGGAGATGGTGTTTGTGCCGACCTGCACCATCTGCGGGCTTACAGCCGGGTATCAAGGCGAGGGCAGCAAAACCGTATTGCCCGCACGCGCCAGCGCCAAAGTGGATTTCCGCCTCGTTCCCGACCAGCGCCCAGATGAGGTATTGGTGCAACTGCGTGCCCATCTCGACCAGGGCGGATTTACGGATGTTGAAATCGAGTGGATGGGCGGTGGCCCGCCCGGACGAACGGATCTGGACGATCCTTTCCTTCAAATGGTGGTCGCCTCTGCCGAGGAGATTTATGGCACTCCGCAGATTATCGAGCCCATCACCGGGGGATCGGGCCCCAACCATACATTTCTCCACGACCTCGGATTGCCGGTGGCCACGGCAGGGATTGGATACCCTGGCGCCAAGGCCCACGCCCCGAACGAGAACATAGTGATCGACCATTTCGTCAAGGGCGCCCAGCACACCGCGCGCATCCTGACCGGCCTGGCCGAGATGTAGTTTTTGGGCCTTCGTAGGCCGCCGGGCATCGTAAGCGGGTGAGCAGGCAACGCCCTTCGTCGGAGACGAAGGCTTTGGTCCCGTCTGCAGGCGAGCTAAATCGAGGTCTTAGAACCCCCCTTGTCTTTTTCGATTAGATCCTTTGGATTTCGGCACCTCGCAGCCATCGCGGAGTGGACCCTGGTCGGGCTCGGTGCACTCTGGTTTGCGCGGTTTGCCTACCTCAAAGGAGGATTTGTTGTCGGATCCGACATGCTTTATTACCTGGACGTGGGTCTCCGGCAAGTGGGCGACCCGTTTATCACCTTTCGGTATACGCATGTCTTCGCCCTCCGCTTGGCATCGGTATTGATGGGCAGTACGCTGGGCGGAGTGCGACTGTTCTCGGGTGCTGTCGGGGGCCTCACGGTGCTTCTAACTTACTTCTCGGCACGATTCCTCACCAAGGAAGCGAAACTTCCCAACGGCCTCATCGCGATATTCTTAATAATGAGCGTTCCCTTAGTGGTGACATTAGTTCTGGGTCCTTCGGTGGACACCACACTGATGGTCATTGTCCTGGCCTTTGTTGCCCTATATATCGTCTACCGACACGATGCGAAGAGCGGACGCTGGCTGCTAGGGATTTTGGGTGTTCTATTCATTATGGCAATCCGGACGAAGGAAGTCGGGTGGGCGCTCGTTGTTATCATTCCCGGTTTCGGTACTCGACCGATGAGAAATTCCGCTGGCAATTGCTCGGAGCAAACCTCCGGTTCTTTTTTCTTGGAACCGTGATTGGGGTTTCGATTATGGTCATTGCCAATGCCATTTTCCTCGGCACGCCCCTGTTTGGGCTCCGACCAGCCGACCTCGCGAGCTACTACGCTACTTGGTCAGATTTAGTCCGCTCCAAACCTACTCCCGCCGCAACCCTCGCTGATCTAGTAATCGGCGATAACCCCATAGTATTTGTGCTATTCGCGGCAGCAGGCCTATGGTTCGGAAAGTCCTTATCGAAGGCCACACGCGTCCTTTGGCTCTTTCCGTTGGTTCTCCTCGGGTTGCTATTGATTGGAACTACTCGAACTGCATGGAGCATTGTTCCGCGTGGCTTTTTGTCTGGGATTGTAGTCATGGGCTTGCTTGCGAGTCGCGTTTTCGCGGTCCACCTGCCAATGCATCGCAGATCGATCCAGCTGAGCCTAGTCGCGGTTCTTACTGCCGTCGGGGTCGCATTATTCGGATTTGTCACCAAGAATGATTTGGCTTATGGGGTCTATTACGAGCAAGCGCTCGTTCCGGCGCTATTGGGATTGATCCTTATGCTGATGATCTTCTATCAGAACCGAGAGTACTCAGGATGGGCAGTTTTTCTGTTATTGTTCGCTATTACGGCGAATACGGCCAGATTGAATGTTTCTTCGGTCGCCCGGCAACTTGAGAGCTCAGGCTGGCGCACAAGATTTAACCTGCCGCTGGCAATTGGGGCCAGCATCGATCTCACGCGCCCTTTTGACGCCTACTTCTCGTGGGGATCGTTGGAGGGATTAGTGGGCGTGGCCAATCGCGACGAGCTGGCTGGACTCATAAATTCGGCTCTGGATGGACAGACGGTCCGCTCAGACTACCAGATTGGGACTGTGGATGAACCGATGATTCGCTCTATGGAATCTGCTGAGCACAAATATGTGGTTGTGACTGCATCCGAGTGGGATTGGTTGCGAACCGCTCCTCAGGACCGGCCGGAGTGGCGCGATCGTTATGAAGCCTTTGCGGAACCCGGCGGCCGCTATGTATTGCTGACCCTGATTGAAGATTGAAAGTTGGGTCGAAGGTATAATCCGTCCGTAGGCGTCGGGGCGTGGCGCAGCCCGGTTAGCGCACCTGCATGGGGTGCAGGGGGTCGGCGGTTCGAATCCGCCCGCCCCGACTAGAGACCGTCGAGAGCGTCGACGGTCTTTCACGTTAGGTGTCATGAGAGTCCAGCTACTCGCGACCTGCATTGTTGACAGTCTCTTCCCGGAAGTAGGGGAGGCGGCCATAGAACTGTTGGTAAGTGCTGGCGCACGCCCCGTCTTTCCAGCCAGGCAAACCTGCTGCGGCCAGCCGCTGCTCAATGCCGGATTTCCGGCTGAGGCGCGCGCCCTGGCATTACACACCATCGACACTTTTTCGGATGAAGCGCCGGTCGTCGTGCCCTCCGGCTCCTGCACCGAGATGATTCGCCATCGCTATCCGGAGCTGTTGGCCAATGATTCCAGGGCACGCGGGCAGGCGCGCGCATTGGCGGAGCGGACATACGAGCTGAGCGAGTTCCTGATTGACCAGTTGAAGATTGCCGACCTGGCAGCACCCCAGCCCCGGTTCATCGGCTACTTCCCTTCCTGCCACCTGCTGCGTGGACTGGGCGTAGATCGGCAACCGCTCGAATTGCTGGAGGCGATACCGGGGGGTTCGGTCAAGCGCCTCGAGCCGGAATGCTGCGGCTTCGGCGGATTATTTTCCGTGGACCATGCCCCTGTTTCTGAGGAAATGCTCAGGCGGACCATTCGGCAAATTAAGGAGACGGGGGCGGAGCTCGTGGTGGGTTGCGACGCGAGCTGCTTGATGCAGATCGAAGGTGGCCTTCGTCGGGCGGGATCCAGTGTGCGTTGTTCCCATTTGTCTCAAGCATTGACGGGTCAGGAACCCGGCCTGCGATGAATGAACTCCAATGAATTCTCCTTTCCTGATTGAAGCTCGCAAGGCGATCGAGAATCTGCAGCTCCAGGAGCTGCTCGACAAGAACGCGGACACACGCGAGCAGCGCCGGGTAAGTTCTCTGCGTCAGCTGCCGGATGAGGCAAAGCTTCGTCGCCGAGCCAAGACCATTCGCCGTGAGACCATTTCCAATCTGGCGGACCACCTGGAGAAATTCACGGCGCGCTTGAGTGAAAACGGAATTCGTGTCCACCGTGCCTCAGATGCGGAGCAGGCCAGGCGAATTGTCGTTGAGATTGCGAAGCAGCACGGCGCAAAACTCGTAGCCAAATCGAAATCAATGCTTACGGAAGAGATCGGCCTCAATGAGGCCCTTGCGTCGGCGGGCATTCGGGCCGTGGAGACCGACCTGGGCGAGTACATTGTGCAGCTTCGGGGCGAACCGCCGGCACATATCCTGACCCCCGCGCTTCATTTGACGAAAGAGCAAGTTGCCGAAACCCTGAGCGACAAACTGGGCGAAGAAATCCCGCCTGACGTCGCCGAGATCAATCGCACTGCGCGCGGCCGCCTGCGTGAAGTGTTTTTCAACGCTCAGATTGGACTCACGGGGGTGAATTTCGGCGTGGCGGAGACCGGGACGCTTTGCCTGGTGACGAACGAGGGCAACGGGCGGATGGTCACCTGCTTGCCTCCGGTCCACATCGCGATTATGGGCATCGAACGGCTGGTGCCGACCATGGAGGATCTGGCAGTTATGCTCCGCCTCCTGCCCCGATCGGCTACCGGCCAGAAGATCACCAACTACGTTTCGCTGATTAATTCGCCGCGCCGCGACACCGAACCCGACGGCGCCGAGGAACGGCATGTGATCCTCGTCGACAATGGCCGCGGCGCCCTGCTCGGAACCTCCCTGGAAGAATCTCTGGATTGCATCCGCTGCGGAGCCTGCTTGAACGCCTGCCCCGTCTTTCGCGAAGCCGGAGGGCATTCCTACGGCAGCGTCTACTCGGGCCCTATCGGCTCCGTGCTTTCACCGGCGCTCTTTGGGATGTCCGAATACGGCCACCTCGCGAAGGCCTCCACATTGTGCGGAGCCTGCTTAGATGCCTGCCCGGTTGGGATCGATATCCCGAGCATGCTGCTGAGGGTTCGCGCGGCCACACCTTCGATAGATCCCTCCGTCGAGCGGGGCCTCAAGACTTATGCCTGGCTTGCCCGCGCTCCCGGCCGATTTCGCCTGGCTCAGCGGTTGGCCGCTTTGGCGACCCGCTTCCTACCCACTCGCGCAGGCTGGATCACCTCGCTGCCCGGACCCATGGCTGAGTGGACAAACTTCCGCGATTTTCCGGCATTTGCAGCTCGTCCGCTGCGTACAAGATTGCACAATATGCGCCTCGATGTGCAGCCCCGTAGCCCCGAGATCGAGCCGCCCGACGAAACCCACCCCCTTCCCGAGACGGATCGGGACGATTCGAAGGTGGATGATTTTGTGCTTGAGTTGGAAGAGCTGGGCGGCGAGGTTATTCGCTGCTCCGAAAACGAAGTCGTCGATCGAGTCGTGGGCAAGCTTTATGTGCTCGGCGCCTCGCGAGTGCTGGCTTGGGGCCCGGTCGAGCCGATTCTTTTTACGCTGCTGCAACGGCTGGAGGAAGAATTTCATGTCACGCTCCCCGAGTTGCCGGTGGGGGCTGGCCGAGCTGAACTTCTGGCCGAATATGATCAGGCGGAGGTGGGGATAACCGGCTCACTCGCCGCGTTCGCTGAGACGGGAACCGTCGTGCTTTCAACCGCCAGCCGGCGATCGCTGCTGCCCTCGATGTTACCCGCCGTCCATCTAGTGATCGTGCGGGAGAAGGACATCTACCCGAATATGGAGGCCTGGCTCGAAGCGGGAGGTGCGCATTATGTGGCTAACAGCTCAAGTGTGACCTTCATCAGCGGCCCGTCTCGGACCGCAGACATCGAGATGAGTCTGACGATCGGAGTCCATGGGCCCAGCCAGGTGATCGCGGTGGTGATTGAATAGAGGTCAGTCGACCGTCTGGAGCTCCTCCCCCACTAACGTTTCCAGAACCCCCAGCACGGCTGAGTTATCCAGATCGCGCATGCCAAGCTGAAGCATCGCCTCATAAAGCTGCATGTGGCCGGCCGCGGAAGGCATTGGCATGCCGTAAGACCGGGCGGTGTCGAGCACGATTCCTAGGTCCTTGTGCATCATGTGGGCTTTGAACCCCGGCCCTCGCTCGCCTGCAAACAGTCGCGGCGGCTTCATATCCAGGGTCCAGCATTGGGCGGCCCCGCCCCGAATGGCCTCAACAACCTTCGCGGGCGACACACCGGCTCGCTGTGCGAGCATCAGCAGCTCACCCATCGCCACCATTTGGGCTGCCACCATCACTTGATTGCAGGCCTTCGCCACCTGCCCGGCACCGCTTTCTCCAACATGCGTAATTGTCTTTCCCATGGCTTCGAATATCGGAAGCGCTCTGACAAATACTTCTTTGGGTCCCCCGACCATAATCGCCAGGGTTCCGTCCTTGGCGCCGACGTCCCCGCCGGAAACCGGCGCATCCAGCGCCGACACGCTTTTTTTGGCCAGCGCGTGGGCGATGCTCCTGGCCGTTTCTGGCTTGATGGTGCTGTTGTCCACATAGATCATGCCTTCGGAGGCACCCTCCAACACACCCTCCGAGCCCAGGACCACCGCTTCGACGTCCGGAGAATCAGGAAGGTTGGTGATGACCAGTTCGCTGGCAACCGCTACCTGTTGCGGTGACTCGGCCTCCGAGGCTCCCAGTGAGACCAGGTCCTGTACCGCTGCGCGGGAGCGATTGTGTACTGTCAGCTCAAAGCCGGCACGAAGCAAATTCGAGGCGATCGCTTTACCCATCAATCCCAGACCGATATAACCGATGCGTTTGATCATACGAAGTACCTCCAGATTTTAGGAATGGATTAAACAGCAGCGCCGCGCAGGGCGCGGCGATGAGGCGATTTGTCTTATGGACACCTAGCGTTTTCGCATCATTCTCAACATCATGCCGAACATGAAACCCGCGGCCGTAATCGCAGCCAATGCCACCTTAGTCGGGTCCATGATGGGTTCAACGTACGCGCCTTCGGGCGTGACCACAATAATGGCGACCGGCCTGGATAACGTCCGCCCTCCCCCGCCTCCGATTGCCCCGTTCCCATTCGAATCGGTCCCTGCACCGCCGCCGACCCCGAATCCCAATAAGGTCAAATTCTCCGAGGCAGGGATCACCACCACATCGCCCTGAGCGATTGGCGGCCCGTAAACCTTATCAACGTCGGCCGCATCGATCAGCTTCGACATCGTATCCTGCACAACCGCATTCATGCGGTCGATGTCAGGGAGCTCGTTATCTTTGTCTGCCACCTTTAGAGCTCCATGCAGAACTCAGTCACCGCCACCAAGGAACACCCGGGCGGCCAGGGCACCTAGAAAACCCAGAAGCAGCAGCGAAATTTGAGCGAGCCGAGTGACGTCTCGGATCGGGAGCCTGGCCTCGCTCCCGTCGCTCCGTTTCACGAGCACTCCGGCCGGTCGATTCCAGACAAGTCCTCCGAGCAGTCCAGGGAACTGCACCACCGTAGCGCGCGCATATGGAGTCACTTCTGTTTCACCGAACTGCGTGCGTTGGCCCAAGTGAACTCGGGTAAGGGTGTATCGGAGAGCCATGATCCAATCATAACAAACGCTGGATCGAGGTGGACCCGGTCGCCATGTCGGAGTGACGCCTGCGTAACTTGGTTAGGAGCTCTGGCTTCGGGATCTCGTAAGTTAGATAGACTGCGGGGCGCGGCCCACCGCCCACGACCAAAATTTAATGTAACCGCACCTGGGTTGAGGAGAGAGCGGGGTTCGGTCTCAGTTTCGCAATATTATCGGTTCTGGTCGGCGATCAACGCGCCTTCCGGCCTTTAAACTGAGTGAGGCAAAGAGCCGGGTCACGCGGTGGGTCTACGGGCCATGAAAATCAAGGCCTTCCAGAGTTCACGCTGTTGCTTTGGTCCGCCATGCGCGTGCGCGTGCGCGGGAGAGTCCACGATCTTTGCCTTCAACACTTCGAATCCTTCGAAGCCACGCTTGAGCTCTTCGAGGTTCAGTGATTCGTAGCCAACAAATGCAGCAGGCGCTCGACTGCCTGTATGGTCGCCTACCTTGAGCAACACAACACCTCCCGGAGCGACCGCGCGGCGCATCGTCGCGTACACGGCACTGCGGCGGTCTGGCTGAGGTGGAAGTCCAAAGTTGCATGTCACCAGATCGTAACTGCGCTCAGGTTCCCACGCCGCTGCATCGGCAGCCACAAACGTGGCATCGCTGCCCCGCTCCTCGGCGGCCCGTTGCGCGGCGGTGATCGCCTTGTTAGCTATGTCGATGCCCGTTGCCACCCATCCACGCTTGTCGAGCTGATGCACAAGCCGCCAGCTCCGCAACCCACATCGAGCGCCTCACCGACATCGAGGTCCGCGACTGCCTCCAAGATGTCGGCATCCGGCTCTTCGTAGTCGCCTGCTTCTCCCGTATACAGCGAATCCCACTGGGTGTGCGGCGAATCCGCGTCGTATGGCTTGTGTTCGATCATATACAACCTCCCATATCTTTCCTTGTCGCAAGCAACTCGTTAAATGGTTTACGGCGAGTTTCCCTCGTCCGGCCGCTGCGGCGGTCGCCATGTCGGAGCGGCACCTGTGTCAGTAGTTGGGGAGATTTGGCTTCGGAATTTGGTAGGTGAGACCCACGGCGGCACCCGGCCCACTACCAACGACCAATGGCAATTCTAATCGTACCTGGTCGAAAAGACAGAGCGCTTGGGTCTCAGTTCCGCAATAGTAAAGGTTCAGGTCGACAATTAACGCGCCGCTGCCTTCGATAAATTCGACCTCGAACTCCATCGGGAAGGTCGGGTCGGGCATGGTTACATTGAATTCAATGGGAATTCTTGCCACATTCCCTTCCACGCTCCAGGAGATGGAGGTCGGAGCGAGATCGTTAAACTTATAACCTTGAGGAGTTTGAACGTTGATCAGGAGCGTCCCCGTGCCGCCCGCCGCGGTGGCGGGCTCGAGGACAAGCACAGTTCCCTGGTAGTCATTCGCCGCCGGCATGAAGGCTTCAATCCCACTCAGCACCAGCGTCGAAGTAAGCCCGGTGTCTAGATCGACCCTCCGAATGACGTGATTGTTGGTGTCAGCCACCCAAAGCACACCCTCCACCAGATCTAGCCCGCCGGGTTCGTAAAAGAGCGGCTGCTCGCCATCCCGCCAGCCGTAGTCCTCGCCCAGCCAGGTCTTGACCTCTCCGGAGGCAGGATCGATGCGTTTGATTTTGTTGTTATAGGTGTCCGCCACGTAGATCAGCTGGCCATCCGAGACGATCCCCAGTGGATGTTGCAGCAGGGCACCGCTCCCCACCCCATCTACATCGCCGAACTGGAAGAGGGTCTGATCGCCCCCGGCCAGGGAACCGACCAGAGGAGAATTTCCAGCCAGCTCGACCCAACGGATGCTACTACTTTCGGAATCCGCGAAGTAGAGCCGATTATCCGGTCCTAATGCTAGGCCGCTTGGCTGCGCCAATTCCGCTCCCGCACGGGGTCCGTTCAGAGTCCCTTCTCGGCCGCTGCCTGCAAGCGGCTCCAAGATCCCATCGTCCAGGCCCAGCTGCCAGATCTGGTGCGACCCGGCCATGGCTATATACAGGTCATCTCCGGCGAGCGCCAGATCCCAAGGCGAGTTGAGCTCTACTTCGGGTGCCACACCGGCAACGGGGGGATATCGGCTGGCCTGGTTGCCGGTACCGACCACCGTATCCACCCGACCGCTGATCAAATCGATGGAGCGAATGGCGTGATTGTCGACATCCGCCACGTAGAGCGTATCGCCGGCCAGCGCCATGCCCTGGGGATTGTTGAACTGCGCTTGGGCCGCCGCGCCATTCATCAGGCCGGGCGCTCCTGTGCCAAATACCGCTTGTACCTGCCCGGTATTGATGTCCGCTTGGATGATTCGATGATGATTTGTGTCCGCCACGAACAGCCGTCCAGCTTCCGGGTCCGCCAGCACTTTCCCTGGAAATGAAAGCACTGTGGAGGGCCGCCCTTCCTTCTCAAGCCTGAGTTTGAGCGGGGTGCGATCCAAGAGCCGCAGCTCGTCGAACTCGTTCACTAGAGATTCAATCACCGGCTTAAGCACCGGATAGACGCCTTCCCCAGAGTGCCTGCCCACGACGTTGCCCCTGGGATCAATAAGTACGAGGGTCGGCCATGCGCGAACTCCCCACGTGTTCCAGACCAAGAATTCGTTGTCGTTGACAACGGGGTGCTCGAGGTCGTAGCGCAGGATGATTTGCCTTATGTTGTCTGTGTCACCTTCGTTTTCGAATTTGGCAGAGTGAACGCCGATTACCACCAGCTCGTCAGGGTATTCCGCCTCCAGCTGCTTCAAGCCGGGGAAGTTATGCATGCAGTTGATGCAGCCGTAAGTCCAGAAGTCCAGCAGCACAACCTTGCCACGCAGCTCGGCCAGGGAAAGCGGTTGCTCCGTGTTTAGCCAATCGAGTCCATCCGGAAATTCGGGAGCCGGCACGCTCCCCGCGCGGGACAGCTCCTCAGCCGCCGCCTCCTCGCGGCTGCTCGCGGCTGTATCGGACGCGTCGGGGCCGACGATCCCGACCGCAGTATCCACTGGATCGACAAGTTCGCCGACTGTGGGCGCACACGCGGTCAACAGGAGTAACAGAGGCAACAGCAGTCTGCGATCCATCCCCGATATTTTCGATGGTGCAATCACGGCCAGCATTTTATAACACCGCCTGATTAAAAAATCCTTACCAGCGGGTATTGCGGTAGGATAGAATTCAGCTTACGCCCCTGTAGCTCAGTTGGATAGAGCACCGCCCTCCGGAGGCGGGTGCCGGCGTTCGAGTCGCCGCAGGGGTACTCTTCGGCGCTGCTTCGCCCTCGGCACCGGCCCACGCATAACGTGGGGCGGGTAAGTTCTTGCGTGTGTGAACCGTGCCAGTTGATCTCCGGGGGCTAACACCGTTGCTAGAGCGGGTTCAGGTGCGATTGCCCCGGCAATCCGCGGCTGGTTATCAAGCCTTATCCAACTTTTCTCTGAGCGCCTCAGTGAGCGCCGGCACGATCTCGAAAAGATCCCCCACAACACCAAATCTTGCCAACTTGTATATGGGCGCATCGGGGTCCTTGTTGATGGCAACAATCGTTTTTGAGGTGCGCATGCCTGCAAGGTGCTGAATCGCTCCGGATATTCCGCAGGCGATGTAGAGGTCCGGCGAGACGACCTTGCCGGTTTGTCCTACCTGATTGGCATACGGGATAAAGCCCGCGTCGACCGCCGCGCGGCTCGCGCCGACCGCCGCCCCAAGCACCTTGGCCAATTCTCCAATGAGCTCAAAGCCCTGATGCGCCCGCCAGATTTCCTGCTCTTTTTCATCTGTGATTTCTGGGGGAGGTTTAAGAGACGGATTGTTGGACGTTCCCCGTCCCCCCGAAACGATGATGGCCGCGTCCGATAAGCTCGTTCCTCTATTTGATTCTTTGTAGCCCTGGACCTCGGTAGCGGGTTCGCTCAGCTCGAGCTCGAGCCTGGTGATGACCCCCTCCCCTCCAGTCCCTTTTTCGGGCGGCTGAAAGGAACGCGAGCGCGTGGTTAGAATTTGGGGCCGTCGCGCTTGATTGACTTCTTTGGTCAACAGCTTCCCAGCATAAATTGGGCGGGTCGCAACAACCACCGAACCCTCCAGCTCAACCGCTACGACATCCGGTGTGACACCGGTATCAAGATCAATGGCGAGCATTCCGGCCAGTTCCCGTGCGCGGCCGGTGGTTGGAAATAGTACGATCTCCGCGCCTTGCTCTTGCACGATCTGGGTCACGGCTTCTGTGTACACCTCCGGTCGGAAATGTTCAAGCACTTTCAGATCTGCGAGAAAAACCTCGCCTGCCCCATAATCCTTCGCCTCCTGCGCAATTCCCTCGACGTCGCTTCCCAACACGACGGCTTTGATCTCCGACCCCAACTCCTCAGCCAGGCCTCTCCCCACATTGAGCGCCTCCCAGGAAGCGGGTACCGCTCGGCCATCGAAATGATCGATGTACACGATAACCATCAAATCACCTTCTCTTCAACGAGGCGATCCACGAGTTTTCGGGCGATTTCGGACGCATCGCCGCCCTCAATGAGCTCGCAAACGGCTTCACTCTTCTCCGGAGCCAAAATCTCCGGCCAGGAGAGTGCGGGCTGAATTTGCCCCGATAATCCGACGTCGGCAGCCGACCATCGAGGGATTTCGGCCTTGGAGGCTTTTCGAATTCCCATAAACGATGGGTAACGGGGCTCGTTGATTTCCTTGACCACGCTGACCACAGCAGGCAGCCGCCCGCTCACGATTTGCCGGCCCTCCTCCAGCAGGCGCTCGACGGTTATCGTCTTCGCGCTTGCATCTAATTCTGGGATGGCCGCCACAAGATTGAGCGATGGCCACCCAAGCCGCCTGGCAACCTGCGGCCCCATGACGCCTGTGTCGGAATCCACCGCCGACTTACCGAAGAAGACCAGCTCGGGCGGGTCCAGCTTCTCTATTCCGGCCGCCAATGCCCGAGAAACCACGAGCGTGTCAGCCGATTCAAAAACCGCATCCAGGATGAGAACCGCCTCATCACATCCCATGGCCAGGGCTTGCTTAAGGGCATCTTCCGCAGAATCTGGCCCCAGGCAAAGCGCGGTCACTTTTCCGCCTTCCGCCTCTTTGGTCAGCAGCGCCTGTTCCACCGCATACTCATCCCATGGATTGAGAACAAGCGCCGCGTCTCCATAGGAAGCTTCCCCGTCGACCACGGACAACGTGGCAGCGGTGTCGGTCGTCTGTTTGACGCAAACTACGATGTTCAATCTTCGCTCCTTCTAAGATATCCCAGCTCAAGGGTCAACCTAAATCCTTGCGCCCGGGATCGAAACTAATACCATCCTACCAAAATGTGGATGGCTATGCGCAATTCACCCGGTTGCCCGCGCGGGGTCCGTCAGTTAGAATGCCACAAATCTTCTTCGTAGGCTGGCATCTCGCGCCGAAGCGGTCGATCCTTGCGTGTGCCCAATGCGTATCCGGCCTGGATTAACGAATGGATCTCGTTTGTGCCTTCATAAATCATCGCTCCCCTGGAGTTTCGGAGATATCGCTCCACGGGGTACTCATCGCTGTATCCATACCCACCGTGAACGGCGATTGCGTCGGAGGCGGCAGCAAATGACGCGTCCGTGGCGAATTGTTTGGCCATCGAGGTTTCAAGCGTGTTCCGCACGGCCTGGTTCTTCAGCCATCCGACCTTCAGATACAGGAGCCTGGCAATTTCATAATCTTGTGCCATACGGGCAATCTTTGCCTGAACCAGCTGGTAATCGGCGATGGAGCGGCCGAAGGTCTTGCGCTCGTTGGCGTAGGCCACGCTGGCTTCCACACAGGCGCGTATCAGGCCCGTGGCACCGGCTGCCACCGTATATCGCCCGCTATCGAATCCGGACATGGTGATCTTGAAACCCTCGCCCGCCTCCCCCACCAGGCTCTCTTTAGGGACGCGGACGTCCTGCAACGAGATCCATCCGGTCGAACCCGCACGCACCCCTAACTTTCCTTTGATATCACCGGTTGACACGCCCTTGCTCTTCAAATCCACGATGAAGCAGGACAGTGCGTCGGTGGGCCGCTCCGGCTCGAAATCCGTTCGAGCCGTCAGCAGCGCGTAGTCTGCCTTGCTGGCCAGTGAGATCCACATCTTCTCGCCGTTGAGCACATAGTCGCTTCCGTCCAACTTCGCCGTGGTCTGGATATTGGCCACATCGGATCCCACTCCCGGCTCGGAAAAGGCCCCGCAGCCGATCTTCTCACCCTTCGCAAGCGGGATCAGAAACTCCTCCTTCTGGGCCTCCGTACCCCATTGCAGCAGGGTAAGGCTCGACAGCCCCACGTGTACCGACATGGTGACCCGCAGAGTCGAATCGACCGCCTCCAGCTCCTCGCAAGCCAGCCCTAACGAGATGAAATCCATGCCCTGACCGCCATAACGCACCGGCAGACAAATGCCCAGGATGCCGAGTTCGGCCATCCTGGGCAGAATCTCGGGGGCCATCTCTTGCTTTCGGTCCCACTCGCGAATGATGGGAGCCACCTCTTTTTGAGCGAAGTCGCGCACCATCTTCTGGGTCATCTCGTGCTCGGCCGTGAGGCTAAAATCCATCTTTTTACCCTCCCGAAAATCGCTCGTAATTATAGCTGGGCGAATCCGGTGACAGATCCCGAGCGAGGGTCAATTTAGCCATTCGGATGAAATCCCCGGTTGAGAGGGCTCTTCGCTGAAGCATCAAGCCGTCGATGATTGAGAAGTTGCGCTCAGTCTGAAGGGGTCGCGGCAGGCTCATGCCAAGGCGGCATCCAACAATCTGAACGGACCGCCTCCATAAGCCACTTCCCAGCAGCCCCACGATGAATATTTCTTAATTCGATTGAACGGTCTTTTTGGAGCTTTCAGGCCGCGGAATACTCAGGCAGAACCTGCCCGGTTCGAATAAACAAAAAAGGGCCCCCTGAGGGACCCTGATCTGTGGGACGCCGGCCAGCGGCCCCGGCGATGATTGTCACCCAGTTAGGGTCTTTTTATTGGAATCGTGGTCCCCGCTAATTCGCCGATCACATTAACCAGATCGCTGTCGGCGGGAACAATTATCTTGGTGTTATTTCTCAATGCTTCGCTTACGGTCTCCAACCTCTTGAGCAGCTGCGCGTTTCCGACAAAGTATCTCTCAGCCGCCTCGTTTACTGTCTTGATGGCATCTCCATCTGCATCTGCTTTGAGTCTGATCGCGGCTGCGATGCCTTCTGCTTTCTTGATTTCTGCTCGCCTTTCTCCATCTGCTTTAGTTTCAATTGCGGTTGCTAAATCAAGCGCGGCTATTTTTTCGTTTTCGGCCTTTACCACCTGATTCATCGCGTCTTGAACATCTGGCGGAGGCTCGATTCGTTGTAGCTCTACCCTTACAACATTGATCCCCCACTTGGAAATTTCTATATCTAATATTTTTTCTACTTCATCGTTAATTGTGTCTCTGTTTTCGTTGGCCTCGGTCAATGTCATTTTTCCGATAACGGCCCTCAATGTTGTCTTCGCAAGAGAAGGGACCGAAAGCTCAAAATTATTTACCTCGTAAATAGCCTTTTTCGCATCAATCACCCTATAGTAGACAACTCCATCAACTTCGGCATTCAGTTTGTCTTTTGTAATTATCGACTGAGGATCGATGTCTACCCGTCGCTCTGTAATGTTAACCTTACGCATTGTCTGCAGACCGGGAAAAATCCAGTTGAATCCCGCGCCCGCCGATCTTGAAAACTTTCCCAGGAATTCTATGATTCCTACTTCCACCGGTCGTACTATCTTGATTCCAGAAGCGAATATAAATGCCAAAAAGAGCAGAATTACCAATACTGTGACGGGCATGTCAAATACTCCTCACGGTCCACATCTTCTCGGCCGCTAGATCCTATTTTCTCTACGAATGTGTCCGCCATTTCGTTATACCCTAAGTCACGCGCGCTGTCCAATTTCGGCGGAAATCCATGATACGAGATTACCTAAGAACGTTAAATCCTGGACCCAATGCCCGGATTCGAAATGAATTTTAGGAGCAATAAGGTGGCCAGCTCGCTCGCCGCCCCAAAGGGCCCCTCCGGGAAAACTCTCTGCGGGTGGAGCCGGCCGCGGCCCTACCAGACCGGATTATTTTCCGGCTGAGCCGCCACCCCCGACCGGCCCTCCAGGCCCTGCCTCGTTCAGCCATGTCAAGGTATATCTGATTGGCGTTCGGCCCTCGGCAGATTGCCGATGGCGCTGTATGATCGAGCGGTGGTGGAACTCTTGCGGAGGCGCGGCCTCCATGTCGGCGTGGTTCTTGTGCTGATCCTGGCGCTCGGGACCACCGCCTATCCCAGGGGCTTGGTGGACGACCTGGAGGCGGCTGCTACCGCCATCCGCGCCGGTCGGCCTGATCTAGCGCTTCAAGCGCTCACGAATGCGATCGCCCTCGCACCGAACGTGCCGGAGCTGCATTTGCTTGCGGCTCGGGGCGCGCCCACGGCTGAGGTCCCAGATCAAACCACACAGTTTTTAGATCAGATTCCCGAGGGCGGTCCACGCCCCGAGTGTCTGCGTTGGGACACGGCTCTCAGGGCCCGCGAGATTGAGGCCGCCCTTGCTCAGCTCCCGGGCGGTGCCTGCCCTGAGCAAGCCGCCGTGTTCTATCAGGAAGCCGACCTGCTTGTCGCGGCCGGCGACTATGAGTCCGCGTCCGAATTTCTGGCGATCCTGCTCTCATCGCTCCCCGCGACGCCCCGCGCCAGCGAGACTCTGGGCACACTTCGCGCACTCCATGATCCCGAAGGCGCCCTGAGCCACTTGAGGCTGGCCGTTGACCTCGACCCACAGGCCTCGAGCTTTGCGGATGAGCTCATCCGGGTCATCGAGTCAGCGCGAGCCGGGGATAACCAAGCTTACAGTTTGGCGCAGGTGGGTCAGGCACTGGCACGCGCGGGGAAGTGGTCGATGGCAGCAGCTGCATTTGAAAATGCCCTGGCACAGGATCCGGCTTATACGGAGGCCAGGGCTTATTACGGCCTGGCGCTGGATCGGTCCGGGCAAGACGGCCTTCCGCAGCTAGAACTTGCAGTTGCTGAGGCGCCGCAGGCGCCGCTGCCCTATGTGCTCCTGGGAAAACACTGGCTGATCCGAGGAGACCCTGCACGCGCATTGGAGGCCTTCGAACGGGCCGCCGTTCTGGCACCCGAAGATCCGCTCATCGCGATCGACCTTGGAGCGGCTTACGCTGCAGCGGGAGATCTTTCAGCGGCCCGGCAGGCCTATCAATACGCCGCGGACCTTGCGCCGGATGACGCCGCCTTATGGTCCCTGCTCGCTCAGTTCACGCTGGACTACGAGATCGAGGTCAATGAAGTCGGATTGCCCGCCGCGCGCAAGGCACTGATCCTAGAACCGCGGGACGTGGCCGCGTTGGACCGACTGGGGTACACGTACTTCTTGCTCGGCAATCGGATCCTGGCCCGGCGCTTCATCTTCGAAGCGATTCAAGCCGATGGCAATTTAGCGAGCGCGCACTATCATTTGGGGCTGCTGGGGCTCGCCGCCGGAGAAATCGAGCGCGGTCAGGCGGCGCTTGAGTCCGCCGTGGCCCTTGACCCCGATGGACGTTACGGAAATCTTGCACGCCGCTCTCTAGAGAACCTGAAGCGGTGATCTGGACCGAAGGTATAACGTGAATCTGTCTCGAATTAATTTAATAGCGATCCTTCTTTTTGTATCCCTGCTTGTCGCCGCTTGCAGCGTAACCGCGGATCCGGGAGAGGTCGTTTTCCAGGATGATTTTTCTAGGCCGGTAAGCGGGTGGGATCGGTACAACGACCCCACATACTCCTCCGATTATTATGAAGGAGGCTACCGAATTCACGTCCTCGAACCTAATACGGATGCGTGGGCAAGCCCTCGGCTGGATTTGGCGGACGTTCAGATCGAGGTGGATGCCACGAAGCTTGGCGGCCCTGACGACAATGTCTTTGGCGTGCTTTGCCGGTACAAAGATTCGCGTAATTTCTATTTCTTCCTGGTCTCGAGCGACGGCTACACTGGAATCGGGGTTTACAAGGACGGTCGGCGCAGGCTCCTTACGGACGACAGCTTGCTCCCTTCTGAGGCCGTAAACCGGGGGAATGCTCTCAATCACATTCGTGCCGACTGCGACGGATATCAGCTCCGGCTCCATGTCAACGGAATTCTTGTCGCCGAGGCCCAGGCCGCAGAGTGGCCCAGAGGGGACGTGGGACTGATCGCAGGTACCTACGATCAAGCTGGAACGGAGATTCTCTTCGACAATTTCTCTGTGCTGCAGCCCGAACCCCGGGCCCCGTAACCCCTTCGGATCTGGGCCCACTGGGTACTTTTGTTATTATGTAAGGTGCAAATCGTTCGATATAGCTCTGATTACCCTCGGAGCATCCGCACGTACTGCTCATGTATAATCGCGCCATGCTTACAAGAGAGGATCTCCAGACGCAGCTGCAGGCCGCGATCCGCGGCGGCGACGAGCTTCGGAAACGTACGCTGCGTCTGGTGCTTTCCGAATGGAAACTTGCGGAAGTTGAACGCGGTGACGAACTGGACGAGCCTGCGGGCCTTGCGCTACTCCAGAAGCAGGCCAAAGCCCGGCGTGAAGCGATTGCGGACGCAGAGCGCGCAGGGCGTTCCGACATCGTGGATTCGACTCGGGCAGAATTGTCTTATCTCGAAACCTTCCTGCCCGAACCCCTGAGCCCAAGCGAGCTGGAGCAATTGGCCCTCGCCTCGATCCGTGAGATGGGCGCCACCGAGCCGGGGCAAATGGGGCTGGTCATGAAGGACCTCATGCCTCGGCTTGAGGGTCGCGCGGAAGGCAAGCAAGTTAGCGAAATAGTTCGCAGCTTGCTCAGCACGGACTGACCCATCATGGATGAGAGGCGCCAGAATTTCCGTCGCCGGATCTCCCGCACCTGGGAGGCTGCTCAACTGTGGATCCTGTTCGCCTTCGGATTGCTCGGCACCGTCCTGGCCCTTTCTCTCAGCTCCTTTGAAAATGGATCGGCGGTTGCGTTGCAGGCAGGTGATGTTGCTGCCCAGGACGTGCTGGCCCCCCACGAGCTGAGCTACGAAAGCGAGGTGTTGACCGATCAAGCAAGAACCGCCGCTGAACAGGCGGTAGCAGATATCTACGATCCGCCGGACAGCGCCATTGCCCGGCTGCAGCTCCAGCGCCTGACCGCCGCGCTGGATTTCGTTTCCGCCCTACGTGCCGACGAGTCCGCGACCGCGGAGGATCGTTTGCGCGAGCTCTTGTCGATGCAAAACCCGCAACTGGATGCGCAGGAGGCCCGCGGCATCTTAGACCTCCCGAATTCGCGCTGGGAAGCGGTGCGAATCGAATCTCTCTCAGTCTTAGAGCAGGTTATGAGAGGCGAGATTCGGGAAGATCGCGTGGATGAAGCCTCTCGAGGGATCCGAACTTTGGTCAGCTTCGGGATGGCCGAGCCGCAGGCTCAAATCGTGGAAGATCTTGTGAGAGCCTTTGTGGTCGCCAATGCGCTCTTCAACGAGGAACACACCACGCTTGCCCGCCTCCAGGCCCGCGAGGCGGTCGCCCCCGTGACCCAATCCTTTGCACCCGGTCAGACCATCGTGGCCCGTGGCGATCCGGTATCTCTGGTGGACCTGGAGGAGCTAGCGGCGTTTAATTTGCTTGAGCCACCGAATCGAATCCAGGACCTGGCCGCGCTCACGCTGCTGGTGCTCGCCCTGGGCAGCGCGGTCGCATTATTTGCCTACCGTGTCCATCCCGAGATGTTGCGGAATTTACGCGTCTCCTGGGTCACAAGCGGACTCTTTGTCCTCACCTCACTGGGATTGGGGTATTCGTTGACGGGTCAGTCCGTGCTGCCTTACTTTTTCCCCGCGGCTACGCTGCCCATGCTTCTGGCCATCCTGGTAGGACCCGGAATGGGCGTGATGTCGGCCATGGTACTGGGTGCGCTTGCGGGCTACCTGGGGCTTCGCGGCCTCGAGATCGCGCTCTATATTATGCTGAGTGGCGCTCTAGGTGCGCTGGCCATTGGGCGTGCGGAACGGCTGGGGGTGTTCGCCTGGTCTGGCCTGGTGGCTAGTCTGGCCGCCGTAGCGGTGGTTGTTATATTTCGCATTCCGGATCCGGCGGCGGATATCTGGGAAAAAGCCCGCGTGCTGGGCGGCGGGTTGACTACCGGCATCCTCTCCGCCGGCCTGACATTTGGCGTCTTGCTCATCATAGGAAGCACGCTGCGCATTACCACCAACATTCAGCTCATCGAGCTTTCGCGGCCCGATCATCCGCTTCTTCAGCTGCTATTGCGAGCGGCGCCTGGCACCTATCAACACAGCCTTCAGGTGGCGAACCTTGCGGAACAGGCTGCGCGGGCGATCGACGCCAATGCTTTATTGATGCGCGTCGGCTGCTTGTTCCACGACGTTGGAAAGACCGAACGGCCGCAGTTTTTTATTGAAAACCAGATGTCCGGACAGAACATCCACGAGCAGATGGATCCTGCGACCAGCGCCAGCATGATTATTGCGCACGTCACGGACGGGATGGATTTGTCTCGGAAGCACCGGCTGCCACGCGTCATAGCCGACTTCATCTCTGAGCACCACGGCACCATGCGCACGGAATACCAGTATCACCTGGCTCGGAAGGCCGCGGGTGATGACCCGGACAGCGTGGATCCACGCGACTTCACCTATCCCGGCCCCCGACCCCGCTCCAGAGAGACCGCAATCCTCATGCTGGCGGACGGTGTCGAGGCCAAGATCCGAGCGGAGACGCCGGAAGACGAAGCCTCGCTGGATGAGGCCGTTGCCTGGGTCATCGAAGACCGGTTGTCGAAGAAGCAATTGGCCCGCACTGAACTAACGCTGAAGAACCTGGATACTATTCGCAGGTCCTTCGTCAAAACTCTCCGCAGCATCTACCACCCGCGAATTCGTTATCCGGCCGCATCCGAAGCGCGCGAGATCTCCAAGCCCGCCGAGAGCGAATTGAAGGACACGCAGCCGGTCGCCACCGTTAAACCTGAGGAAGTTTGATCTTGCGGAAGGCGATTTGTGCCCGGCATACGCGGTCCGAGTCAAGGCTCGTTGAATCTAGAAATCAGGGTTGACTACGGGCCCTATGGGTCAGGCTTCAACCAATCCATCGCCGCAGCCGCCGAAGCCACCCTACAGGATCAGGACATTAACTCCGGGTCGTTAACGATTGTGCTTACGGATGAGCCTGGAATTCGCGATTACAACCGTCGTTACGCCGGGATTGACCGGCCCACGGATGTGCTTTCATTTACGGATGGAGAGATCGATCCCGATACGGGCGCGGCCTACATTGGGGATGTGATCATTTGTCCTCCGGTCGCCCTCACCGGCGCGGAAAATGGAAGGCATGCATTGTTGAACGAGCTTTCTTTGCTCACTGTGCACGGCGTGCTTCATCTGCTGCGCTACGACCACCACAATGAGGGTAGCCGTGATCACATGTGGCGGGCCCAAGAGCGCATCTTGCGACGCCTGGGATCCCCAACCGAGGAAAATGGAGAACGGTAAATTGGATCCGCGTAAGTGCGCACCCGGTTGCGGGGCGGGTTAACCAGCCCACCGCACATGTCAAACCCACTCGCCAGGTCCTTCCAGAATGCCTTCTCCGGAATCTACTATGTGCTCCGCACACAGCGAAATGCAAGGATCCATCTCGTCATCACAACCGCAGTCGGGCTGTTAGGTACCTGGCTTGGGCTTGGCATCTCGCAGTGGGTACCACTCGTATTGGCAGCTGGCCTGGTTTGGACGGCCGAAATCGTCAACACCGCGGTGGAAACTGTGGTCGATCTCAGCAGCCCGCAGGAACGCTCTCTCGCCGGAACTGCCAAAGACGTTAGCGCGGGAGCGGTTTTGCTTTCTGCCGCAGCGGCAGCTTTGGTGGGCATTCTCATACTGGGCCCACCTTTGTTAGCCCGGCTCCTCTCATGAGGCGCGCAACGGTTCTCGACCCCGGGAAATACTTAACGCCCCCAAAGCTCTCATTGCAACTGGCCGGTCGATATGTAATAATCCTCGATTGCCACACTTTGGCGGCTATTCAACGCGTAAACTCATGACAAACAACGTCCAAACGGTGCAGAGTAATCTGTATCGCGCTGCCACAACCTCATTCGATTTTAATAATCCCAGCGAAGCGCTGAGTGAGCTGCTCGCCTTGGCGACCCAGCTCACGGGGGCAGAACGCGCCGCGCTTTATGAATTCGATGAAGATGGCTCTGGCTTTACACCTCGCATCGCCGAAGGCATGGCGCTGGGTGACCTCGGGCGGCTTTCTTCGACCGCCGAACACCCCGTGCTACGAGAAGTGATTGAAAATCATCGCGCGGTGGCAACGGATGGGACCGCGGGGTCGATGGGTTTGCCCCTTGCGCCCGGTATTGTTGCTTGCGCTCCATGTTTCACCGGAGATAAAACCTTCGGTCTGATGTTCGTTGCAAACAATCGTGGGCAACCTTTCAGCGAGGACGACCTCTCTACGCTGGAAGTCCTGGCGGCCCGATCCGCCGAGGTGCTGGCATTTGCCCGTCAGACCGCCAGCCGAAATTATCTTTTTCACAAGCTTTCGCTGCTATATCAGGCCAGCCATGCAATCACGGGCACGCGTGAGCGCGAAGAGGCGATTCGCCAAATGGCAGCCCACGTGATGAAAGCCACCTCTGCGAATATCTGTGAGGTGCAGGTACTCGAGGATGGTATGGAGCACACGAGCCGGTTTCAACAGCCGCTGGGGCAGGCTGTTCCACACACCGTAACCTCTGATGTGTCGGTCAATGTCCCGGATTATCCAATCCATGATCAGGTGCTCAGTAAACTGACTCCCGCCACCATCAGCCTCCAGCCACCCGTTGGCTCGGGAGAGGATATTGCCCTGCTCCAATCCGAGGGATATACGGCCGCGGCCATATTCCCGCTGGCGGTCGGCAATGATCCGCTGGGATTGGTGCGCATTCTATACGATCAGCCCGGCCGGCAGATTAGCGAACAGGAAATGGAGCTGGCGCAGGCCATTGTCAACATTGGCGCAATCGGACTTCAAGATGCGATCCACCTGGAAACTGCTGAATCGCGGGCCAACCAGCTGCAAGTGTTGAGTGAAATTGGTCGGGAAATGACCTCCAACCTCGATTTGGAAGTTGCGCTGGAGAATTCGATGCGATACGCGCAGGAGATGCTCCAAGCCGAGGCATGTGTGCTTTTCCTCATGGACGAAGAGGGCGAAGAGCTAGTCTTGAAAGCCAGTGGTGGGCGAGTGATGCGAGTGAAAGACGTAGCCATCCGGCTGGAAGAAGGGATCGCAGGCTGGGTCGCACGGAATAAGACCCCCTTGATTGTCAACGATGTGCGCACCAACCCTCTTTACCAGAGCGCTATCGACGCCCAAACCGGTCTGCTGACATCCTCCGTGATCTGCGTTCCGCTCGAGGCGCGTGGCGAGATCCTGGGTGTAATTGAGGCCATTAATAACCCGCATGGCGCCTTCAATAAAACCGATCAGCAAATGTTGTCCTCGGTTGCGTCCTGGGCCGCGATCGCGCTGGACAACGCTAACCTGTTTCAACGGGTGGCCGAAGAGCGGAGCCGGCTGGAAGCCACTCTAGTCGAGACGGCAGACGCGGTGGTGCTCACCTCGCCGGCGGGCCGCATAATCCTGATTAACAAGGCTGCGGGGCGAATCTTTCGCATCAATACCGAGAAGGCGGTGGGGCGCCCCGCGGATGACATCTTCTTTGGCCACCCACTCGGCGACGCATTGATGAGTCAGACGATCGAGCTTCCGACGACTTTGGAGGTCACGACTCCTTACGATCGAACGCTTTACGCGACCATCAGCGAGGTAACAGACGTCGGCCGGGTAGCGGTTATGCAGGACATCACCGCACTCAAACAGATCGACAAAATGCGTGCCCAGCTGCTCGGCACCGCGGCCCACGACCTGAAGAATCCGCTCAATGCCATTCGGCTTGGAGCCGACCTACTCGCCGACGCTCCTTTCAGCGATCAGCAGCGTAAGGCGCTGGACATGATGCGCCGGGCAACAGACAGCATGACCAACCTGATCACAGGATTGCTGGAAACGATCCGCGTCGAATCGACGGCCAATATCCTCTCGGAGCCAACCAATATTAACGACCTGATTCGCCGCGGAATCGAGGATCTTCGCCCACTGACGGAGGCCCGGAATCACACGATCCGGTACGATCCGCCTGAAGAATCGCTGCTGATCATGGGCGATCCCAACCGCCTGAACTCAGTCATGAGCAATCTGCTCAGCAACGCCATCAAGTACACCGATCCCGGGGGGCTTATTGAGGTCACGGTGAGATGGGACGATGATGAGATTACGATCAGCGTCAAGGACAACGGTCCAGGCATTCCGGAAGAGGAGCTGCCACGTGTGTTTGAGCACTTGTTCCGCGGCCGTGCTGCGGTGCGCGACCCCAACAATCCTGTAGACGGCACCGGGCTGGGTTTGGCACTCGCCAAGACAGTTATCGAGCAACACGGGGGTCGACTGTGGGTAGAAAGTGAAGAAGACAAAGGCAGCATCTTCCGGTTCGCTCTGCCACGCGAGGCGACGCCAAAAACGGGCTCGCTCAAACCGGATGAAGAACGCTAGGCATTCGCCGAGCTCATGCCGCATGGACCGCCCGAACCGGCGGTCTTTTTATTTCGGTTTGCGGCCCAACAGCTACCGCCGGGGCCGAAGGATCCGGCTCAGGAAATCGGGAAATTAGGCCGCCTAACGCAGGTTAGAATTCGATCCGTGGGACCCGATCCTGAACCGGGAGAGAAGTAGTGGCCAGACCGAAATTTCGGATAGGTACCGTCGGAACACCTCGCTCGGCACCGAAGAAGCCGGGCGGAGCGGTCGGTGCAGTTATGCGGCTGCGTGAACTCGGCCTGGAAGCCTTCGAGATCGGTTGGGTGCGGTCCGTTCGTGTTAAAGAGGAGACTTGCGCGTTGATCAAGGAGGCCGGCGCCGACCACGACGTGGCGCTCAGCGTACACGCGCCCTACTTCATTAATCTCAATGCGGATGATGACGAATGGCCCAAGAGCCGCAAGCGGCTCATGGACGCCGCTCATTACGGAAATTTGGCGGGCGCCACCGACATCATTTTCCACCCCGGGTCCTACTTCGGGCGTGCGCCAGAAGAAGTGCTTGAGAAGGCCATTCCGCGTCTACAGGGGTGCGTGGATGAGCTGCGCGCGGCGGACAACCCTGCCACCCTCCGACCGGAGACCATGGGGAAGGGCGCGCTCCTGGGCAGCCTGCAGGATGCGTTAGAAATGTCGCGGGAAATTGAGGGCGTCGAGCCATGCGTAGATTTCTCACATCTTCATGCCCGGGCGGGAGACGGTACGCGCAATTCGTACGACGAGTGGACTGAGGTTATCAAGCGGTATAAGAAGGCGCTGGGGGCCCGCGCCCTCAAACGTATGCATATACATCTTTCGGGAATCGAGTACGGCCCCAAAGGGGAACAGAATCACTTGATGCTGGCAGAGTCCGACTTCGATTTGGGTGGTTTGCTCCGAGCGCTTCATGACGAAGGGTGCGGTGGACGCATAATGTGTGAAAGTCCGATCATGGAGGACGATGCGCTCGTGATCCAGGAGAGATGGTTGAAGCTCAACGCGACGTGAATTATTGGTTGTGCGGATTTGCGCCCGCACCCTGGGGGCGAATCCTTCTATTAAGAGCAATGGGCTGCCCAATTAGGCAGCCCATTGTCCTATCTGTTAGTCGTTCCCCTAGGCGCTGACTTCGTTTTCTCCACCCTGGTCCTGACCCGGACCTCTACGATCGGGTCTGCCCTCTGGGCGATCTTCCGGACGATCCTGCGGATCACGATGCGGACGATCGTCCGCGTTTCTCGCTCCCACGAAAACCGCCAGCAGACCCTCATCGGTGTCCTTGGCGCCCACTGCGGCCATCATGCCGACCTCGAGCTCGCCGAAACCTCCGATACCTTTGTAGCGCGTGTTTTCGCTCACGGCGAACGAGATGCGCTCGCCGTCTCGGGTCTGAAGAGTGAACGAGCGATCGCCTTTGGCGACCACTTCGCCGACCGCTTTGACGTCCAGCTCAGGCCGGTCCGGCCGATCGCCTGGATTGCCAATGGCCACGACGAGCGCCAGCAATTGGCCATCGTCCTGCCTCACCGCGCCGACCATCGCCTTCATGCCCTGCTTGAGATCGTGGATGGTCTGCACCGACCCATCCTCACTCCGGAACTTTGTGCGATCGTTGGTTGAAATCTCGATTTCTTCGCCTTCGCGGCCCAGGAGAGTAAAGGTGCCCTGTCCGGGGACCACGCCTGTGATCTCGCCGCCCAATTTGATGACTTCCGGTCGATCCTTCGGCTTGCCGGCTGCCACAAGCAGCGCCATCAGGCCACCCTCGTCCTGCTCGATCACCATGACTCTGGCGTGCATCCCAGGCTCAAGATCACCGAGGCCTTCGATGCCTTCGCCGCGGTACTTCGTGCGCTCGCCGACTTGAATTCGGACGGTCTCACCGTCTCGAGGCTTTAAGGTGAAGGACTGGGTGTCCAGACCGACGGTCTCAATCACCCCACCGAGCCGCTGCCCATCTGGCAGGTCGTCCGGCTGCCCAGCAGCTACCATCAGGGCGAGCAGCGTGCCATCGTCCTGCTCCGTGGCCACCACCAGGGCCTTCATGCCCTTCTTGAGATCGTGGATGTCTTCCACCGATCCGTTCGGACTTCTGAACTTGGTACGGTCGTTGGTCTGAAATTTGAAGTCCTCGCCCTGGCGCGACGTAAGGGTAAACGTTCCCTGTCCCGGAACTACTCCCGTAATTTCGCCCGCGGCTCGGATTCCGTGCTCGGGCCGTTCAGGAGAATCCTCCTGAGCGTAAGCGGCGGCGGGCACCAGCAACGAAACTGCTAGAACTATTATTGTGGCTATGCGCAACTTGTTCATCTTGATATACCTCCCGTTTCCTTGAATTAGTGCTTATGATGCGGGAGGGGCGCTATGGGGATTTATTAGCGGTGTAAAAAAGGAGTAAATGCGGTGCGGCGGATTTGACCCTAGGGGAAGGCGATTTCCTCTTTTCCTGCCAACTTATCCTTTATCCGATCGACAACGATATCCAGGTGGCCAGGACGGTGCACGAAGTCCAAATCGTCAGTGCGGATTGTGAGCGTCGGACAGAGATCGAATCTTTCCATCCACTGCTCGTAGTATTTTTCTAGCAAAGCCAGGTAATCCTCCGTCACCCCTCCCTCCATGTCTCGTCGGCGGGCCCGAATTCGGCGCATGAGTTCTGGAACGGGTGCTTTCAGATAAATCAACAGATCCGGCGTCGGCAGCAGGCCTACCACGAGATCAAAAAGCTGACGGTAGGTCGAGTAGTCTCGGTCTGTGACAGTGCCGAGTTCCAGGGCGGCCCTGGCAAAAATCTCCGCGTCCTCATAGATGGAACGGTCGATCATGGCCGAGGCCTCCGACTTGGCGAGTGCCATGTGTTGCTGCGCCCGGTTCCCCAGGAAGAAGATCTGAAGATAGAAGGCCCAACTTCGCATATCGGCGTAAAAATCCGCCAGATAGGGATTATCGTCGACGGATTCGTAAGCCGTCTCCCACTCCAGCCGCGCTCCAAGCTTTCTTGTGAGCGAGGTTTTTCCCGTGCCGATGTTCCCCGATACCAATACGAAGTGTTTTGCCATCGAATCTTCCTTGCGCGAATTGCCCGCTAAGGGTGAATCGCGCGCAACGGATTTCGGTACTGATAACCACCCAAGCGTAACATGCGCGCAGGGTGCATCCATGAACAGGAACTTACGAGGCCCTAATACATTTCAAGCGCGGGCTGGTTAAACTAATCTACATGTCTGGACACTTGGTTGGAAAAACGGCCCTGGTGACAGGTGCGACCTCCGGTATCGGATTCCATACCGCGCTCGGATTAGCACGCGACGGAGCCCACGTCATCCTCGGTGGACGAGATGAGGAGCGCGCGCGCAAGTCGGTGGAGGTTATCCGGCGTGAAACCGAAGCGCCACGGATCGATTATCTGATAGCCGATATGAGCTCGATGGCTGGAGTTCGATCCCTTGCAGAGCAGGTTCTCAATCAATATTCACGCCTCGATATCCTGGTCAACAATGTGGGTGGCCTTTTTCTCACCCGTCAGATCAGTGAAGACGGGTACGAGAAAACCTTTGCGCTCAATCACCTGAGCTACTTCCTGCTGACCGAGCTGCTCAATGATCTGCTGATCGCAAGTGCGCCTGCCCGGATTGTTAATGTTTCCTCCACCGCGCACCTAAGGTCGAGGATCAATTTCGAGGACCTGCAGTCGACCCGCCGCTACCGGGCGATGACCGCCTACGGGCAATCGAAGCTTGCCAACCTGTTGTTTACTTACGAACTCGCGCGCCGCCTGGCCGATACCGGCGTAACGGCCAATGCGCTTCATCCAGGCTTCGTGCGGACCGCGCTGGGAAGGAAGAACGCGAATCCTGTATTAGGAGCGTTAATTTGGCTGGTCTTTCGAGCGGGAATAAGCGCCGAGTATGGCGCACGGACTTCCCTGCTCTTGGCAAGTTCGCCCGAGCTCGAGGAAGTTACCGGAAAATACTACAGCGCCGGGAATCAGGTCCGCTCTTCGAGAAGCTCCTACGACAAAGCGGCCGCCGCGAAGCTCTGGGATCTCAGCGAAGAGTTGACAGGGCTCCGCTAAGTTCGATCTAACGCTTCGAACGGGCACCCGTTCACCGCTTCAAGCCCAAGAATGAAAGCGGGCCGGCCCTGAGACCGGCCCACAAATATATTCCCCGCTGCACCGAAAGTCTACTGATCGGCGCTCGAGGACCTTAGATTTTCGATAAGCTCCATGGCTTTGGCCCACTTCCCCGGCCAACTTTCATCGCTGTCTAGGCGATTGTTTTTCCATAAGCGATCCGCCTCCTCCTGGCCCACCAGCTCGACCGCTTCGCTGTAGAGGGTGCCCATGTTAAGCTGCACGGTGCGTCGATCTTCAGGCTGGTCGGCTCCCATTACTGCCTCCTCGCGCGAACAACGAATGCATTATGGCACAGTTGCATATCGAGTGCCGATAACTCTCAACCTATACCGAATGTCCGCCGATCTGGCTGCGAATGTTAGGCGACTTTGGGGATCCGAAGCGAAATTGTTGTCCCCTGACCCAGTTGGCTCTCCGCTCCGATCGTTCCACCATGTGCCTCGGTAAGGGATTTAGCGATCGCAAGCCCTAAGCCAGATCCGGCCCCATCCCGTTGCCGAGACTTGTCTGCTCGATAGAAGCGCTCAAAGATATGAGGTAGGTCCTCGGGGTCGATTCCTGCGCCGCTATCTTTGATCTGGATTTCGACCCCACCGGTCCACGCATGCGCGGCCAGGATCACGCTCCCCCCTTCTGGAGTATGACGCACCGCGTTGCTAACCAGATTACCTAACACCTGGCCCATCCGATCCATGTCAATCCGGACCGTCGGGAGCTCCCGACCGTCACTCACCACCTCCAGATCGATCTCCTTCTCTCGTGCAAGGGCCCGGTAGGAAGCCGCCGTCTTTTCCACCAGCGCCATTGGGTCGTATTCTCCAAGCTCGAGAGAGAGTTCGCCGGACTCTACCAACGAGAGTATTCTCAGATCCTCCACCAATCGCTCGAGGCGCTGAGCCTCCTCATGGATTATGGCCAGATTCTCCGCGGAGGCCTCAAGCACACCGTCCCGGATGCCCTCAGTATGGCCCAATATGACACTGAGCGGGGTGCGCAGCTCATGCGCCACATCCGCCGTGAGCTGCCTGCGCCGATCGCGAGCGGTGGCCAAATCGGCGTTCATCTGATTGAAGGCTTCCGCCAGTTCTCCCAATTCATCCGAAGAGCGGACGGGGACTTGGGTGTCCAGTTCCCCTGCCGCCACCGCACGCGCTCCCGCAGTGAGCTCGCGCAGTGGCTTTGTGAGCGAGCGGGCGAGCACCATACCCAATACCACCGCCGCGGCCGTGCCGCCAATGGCGCCCACCGCAAGCGCGAAGTTGACTCGCCGGAGAAAAATCTGCTCAGCTGGGCCCACATCGAATGCCCCACTTTGAAGATAGAGTTCCCCCACGCTCTCGCCTTCCACTTCGATGGAGATGCCGTCCGACAGGCCTTCCTCAGGGACGAGTTCTCCGACCTGGTAACCCTGCCCCGACACAACCACCGATCCGGTATTGTCGACCAGCAAGAAAGACAAGAAGGGAGCTTTCCCCAGGGCTCTAGGGCTTGGGCCTGCCAGGGACCGGTTGGAGAACTCGCGAGGCAAACCTTCCCAGGTACCGTTGGTGGCATAGTGGTCGGCGAGCAGCTCCGCCAGGCCGCTGCGCCGGTACCGGAACATGAAGTCGCCGAACTCGCCGGCCGTCACAGTTGCAGCAAGCACCGCAAGGATGGCCGTGCCAGTCAGACCGACGATCACTGAAACCAGTAACAACTTGGCGGTCAGGGAATGAATAGTCACTGCGCCCTCACAAACCTATATCCGACTCCATATACGGTCTGAATATAGTGTGGTTCGTTGGGTACCTGCTCGATCTTTGAGCGTAGATTCTTGATGTGGACATCGATCGTGCGTTCGTATCCCTCATAGGCCACTCCCTGGATCCGATCCAGGAGCTCGAGCCGGGAATAGGCTCTTCCCGGCACGGACATCAACGCCGCCAAAAGGTCAAATTCGGAGGGAGTGAGGTCCACGTACTTTTTTCCGACTTCAACCGTATGCTGCTCGCGATCCAGCATGACATCCGCCGCGCGTAGGACCGTGGCTTTGGGGCTTGTCTGCCCGGATCGACGCAGGACCGCTCGCACCCGTGCCACCAACTCCCGCGGCCGGAATGGCTTGGTTACATAATCGTCTGCGCCCAACTCCAGACCGATGACCTTGTCGTCTTCCTCCACCTTGGCAGTGAGCAAGATGATAGGGGTCTCCGCCTCCATTCGATGGTGCCGCATGAACTCGTAGCCGTCCATCTCCGGCATCATAACGTCCAGAATGATCAGATCCGGCTTACTCTCGCGCACCGCGAAGAGCGCTTCTTGCCCATTGGAGGCGGTTTGCACCTCGAAACCTTCCTGTTTTAGGTAAGCCTCCACTATGGATACCAATCGAGGCTCATCATCCACCACCATAATCTTCTTGGCCATGTTTGGATTTCTCAGTTCTTCTTCACCTAAATCCTATCAAGAAATCATGAAGGAATTATGAATGATATGTCGACTGAAAATGAAGGCTCGATCCGTTGGCCCGGCCTGACAGTGTCGATGATATGGTACGCGCATCCGGGGGGGGACCGGGGATTAGATTTGGCTACGTGGTGCCTTCAAGACCGGCTCGCTGCTCCAGCATCTCGATCAGCGGATCCATGAGGAAACCGCCCGCTCGACCGCCAAATCCTTCGAATCCAGCTTCAGCCCTTGCTGTGGCCGCCTCTTCGAAATCAAAATTTCCATCCCCACCCTGAAAACCTCCTAGCGGCCCGCCCCCACCGAACGGCCCGCCGCCACCCTCACCGAACTGGCCCCCTCCGCCGGGAAAAAAGCCGCCTGCTCCGGAGCCTTCAAAGCCCTCGGGGGGACCGAACTCGAGTCCAAGCTCCTGGATGATCGTTCGCATATCTTCTTGCGCAAGCTCCAATGCCGTGATGGCCTCGATCTGCTCGGGGGTCATGGTGTCTTGAATCTGGTTGATGACCGCTTCAATCTCTGCTTGAGCGGCAGTATCGCTGTTTGACAGACTGCGCAGCGCTTTCCATAGGGGTACCAGCTCCGCAGCTTGGTTCGAATCCACCGCCAGATCGGTGCTTTCCAACTGCAGGGTGCCGAGCATCAGTTGCATTTGAACCGGCATAGCTCGCTCTCCACCCTGCTCCAGTCGAGCGGCCTGGCGGGACTCGCTTGCCGCCGCCTGAGATCCATCACCCGATCCATCCTCCTGTTCGGCAGCGCCGGAGCCGCAGGCTGCCAGGACCACCACAAAGGCTGAAAGTGCCACAAATTTAATTCTTGAGAACATATTCGTCTCCTTGCCTCTTTTCATAATTGTCGTGATTTCGAAGGGATCCTATTCGTGCCTTAGGGCTTCGATCGGATCCAGTTGCGAAGCCCGATTTGCCGGATAGAAACCGAAGAAGATCCCGACCACCGCGGCGGAAGTAAACGCCAGGATGATCGAGCTGGTAACGACCACCGTCCGCATATCGCTCAAGGCTCCGAAGAGCATCGAGCCGCCGACTCCCACCAGCACCCCGATGGCCCCACCCGCCAGGCTCAGGACAACCGCCTCGGTGAGAAACTGCCAGCGGATATCGTCTGGGGCGGCGCCTATTGCCTGCCGGATTCCGATCTCGCGAGTCCGCTCGGTGACGGTGACTAGCATGATGTTCATGATGCCGATCCCGCCGACGATTAGCGAAACCCCCGCCACCCAGGCCAACAGGCTTCGAAAAGCGGCGGTGGTCGCTTCCTGGGTCTGGATGATGTCCTGCTGAGTCGTCACGGAAAAATCCGCCGCATCCAAAGTAACGTCGTGCCTGCGAGCCAATAAGAGTTCGATCTGCTGAATGGTGCTGTCGAGAACATCGGGACCCTCCACCTCAACGATGATGGCTCTCACTCGGTCCCCTCGAAATCGAGCGAATTGAGAGGGAGTGAACTTCTGAAAGACGACCGTGATGGGCGTGTAGAGCTGGGCGTCAAAATCGGTGCCGCTCACCAATCCGCGCTCTTCGAATACTCCAATCACGGTTAGCTTGATGTTGTCCACCGTCACCGTCTGCCCGATTGGAGTCGCCTCCCCAAAAAGCTCCTGAGCCAGGCTGGACCCAAGCACGGCCACTTTTTGCGTTCGATCCACTTCTCGTTCCGTGAAGTAGCGACCGTTGTCGATTTCTATGTCCCGCACCGACGGGAAATCCGCCGTGCTGCCCCGGATCGCGACTCCGTCCAATACCACATTTCCGGCCTTCACAGTTTCTGTCGAAGGCTGCTCGACGATGACAGCCACGACCCCATTGACGTTGTCCGCTATTGCGGACGCGTCCTCGTAGACCAGGCCTCCACCCTGCCGAAACGCAGCCGGCCCCCCGCGCGAGAAGTTCCGGGTCACGAAGACCAAGTTTGAGCCCAAACCTGTGATTTGCTCCTCGATGGCTGCTTCCGTCCCAGCACTGATTCCAATCATGATGATGACGGAGGCCACGCCGATGATGATGCCCAGCATGGTAAGCAATGAGCGCATCTTGTTGCCGGAGATGCTTTCCCAGGCCAGGCGAATGAACTCAGACAGATTCACTGGCTACCTCCTTCGTCTCTTGCACCGTGCCGCCTTTGGTGATCCGCTCGATGCGGCCGTCGCGCAAGAAGATCGTCCGCTCGGTGTGTTCGGCTATCGAAGCGTCGTGTGTGACCATGACGATCGTGCGTCCGCCTTGGTGCAGTTCGTGCATCAGTTCCATGATCTCCTCACCGGACCGCGAGTCGAGGTTTCCGGTGGGCTCATCGGCCAGGATGATTGCCGGATCATTCACAAGCGCCCTGGCTATCGCCACACGCTGCTGCTGTCCACCTGAAAGCTCAGTCGGTTCATGCTCCATCCGATCCTCAAGCCCTACGGAAATGAGCACTTCGCGAGCCCTGGCCTCCTTCTCCTCATTACTCCGTTTGCGGCTTCGATCGTAGAGCATCGGCGCCATGACGTTCTTTAAGGCCGTGGCCTTATTGAACAAGTTGTAGGATTGAAAAATGAACCCGATTTGTTCGTTTCGAATTGTGGCCAATTGAGCCCGACTCATCTCGCTCACCTCGACTGAGTCCAGTATGTAGCGACCTTCCGTCGGCCGATCCAGGCATCCCACGATATTCATGAGCGTGCTTTTGCCAGATCCCGAGGGCCCCATGACGGCCACAAATTCTCCGCGCTCGATCGAGAGATTGACCCCATCGAGCGCGCGCACGCTGATCTCGCCTTTCCCGTAAATTCGGCTCAGATCGATGATCTCAATGACCGCCATCAGCCGGTCGCCACGATGCCGGTGGTGATTGTTTCCCCGACCTCCAGCCCCGAAATGATCTCAGCGAAGGTGAAATCCATTAGGCCGACTTCAACCGGCGTGAGGCGGGGCTCCCCATCCCGAAGCACAAACACCGCGAACTCTCCCGGTCCGAGCTCGCGCAGGGCTTCGATCGGCACCAGCGGAACGCCCTCTGCCCGGCCGCCCACTACATCTACTGCCGCGTTCATCCCAATCAGCAGTCCGTCGGTCGCACCCATGTCAAGCTGGATCAATCCCTGGACGGTTGAAACACCGCCTTGAGTGTTCAAACTGGGATCGACCTGGATGACCCGACCGGTGAAGATAGCATCAGGCAGCGCATCGAAAATGATTTCGGCCTCGTATCCGATGGCAAATTTATCCGCGTCGGTCTCATCCAGAAAGACTTCAAGATGCGGAAGGCTGAGATCGGCCAGCTTAATAAACGGCCCCGATACCGTATCCCCCACATCCGCCGTGACTTCCAGGATCGTGCCGCCAAATGGAGCGACAATCACGGACTCTTCCAAATTCCTAAGGGAAACGGCCAATTCCGCCTCGGCCTTGGCAACCTTCAATTCCGCCATTCGTATTTCGGTGGGATCGGGCCCGTCGATGACTAAATCTTGCGCGGCCTGAGCCTCGGCCAGCTGTGCCTCTGCAAGCGCGAGCTCTCCATCCAATAGATTCTGTTGTGTCTCCGTGGGGTGGCCCGTGTACCAGTTGAGATTCGCCAGCGCGCTCCAGTAGCGTTGCTGCGCGGCCGCAAAGTCTTTGTAGGCCTGCGCGCGCTGGGGATCGTCGCTTGGCAAGTGCGACAGTCCGCCAAGCTCGCCTTCTTCCTTGTTCATTTTGGCCTTGGCGACCGTCACCTCGGCTTCGGCAGCCTTGATGGTCGTGCTGCTAGCGCGGTAGCCTTCCTGCTGGTTCTGCCAGGTTCGCTGCGCGTCTTCGAGCGCATCTTTTGCCTTCCCAAGATCAAGAAGAGCCTCGGCGGCAGTCAGGTCCGCACCCTCGAAAATCGCGTCCAATGCTTCCTGAGCTTCAAGCAGCGCCAATTCATCGGAGGCCACGGCCGCTTCGAGTTGCTCCCGATCACCGGCCACAGCCAGGACGTCACCGGCTTCAACCACATCGCCTACTTGAACATTCAATTCAGCTACGGGTCCGCTGGCACCAAACCGAAGGTCGACTTCGCGACCCGGAACCAGAGAACCGCTCCCGCTGGCGAAGAGCACCAAATCACCCTGCCGCACGATGGCCGTCTGCAGTTCTTCATCGGCGCCGTTCGACTCGGAGGGTCCATTGAAAGCCAAAAGGTAAGCGATGGTTGGGATACCGATCAGCAGCACAATAACAATCCCAATTCCAATCCATCTTCGATTTAATCTCATTGGATCTCCCCTCTTCGGAGAATGGGGGAAAGATACCTGCCAGGTATTCAGAGCCTATGAGGGAATTATGAAGAAACTGTGTGAGGCAAGCGCATTGCTCGACCGGCCCAGTTCGTCGAAGTGAACGCCAAACTCCTCCGAGTCACCCCGGAGGAGTTTGACAGGAGGAGTGGGAGTTTGCTCAGGCGTTTACGGTGTTGACACTAGTGTTCTCCTGCGGTGCATTTGGAGCGCTTCGACCGTGGCCCCTACCATGGCCAAATCCGCGGCCCGGCCCGAAGCCAAACGGAGCCCCGCTTTGCAGCTGGTCCGCCTGGTCTTGCGAGATGACGCCTTCTGCCACCGCCTGATCGATTGCGGCCTCAGTCGCAGCCGCGAGATTTTCGCGGTAGGTGGCGCGATCGGTGCCCTGATCTTCCAGGATCTCAGCGAGAGACTTGCCGTTCTCCTTAGCGGCTTCCAAAGCCTCGGGGCTTATCCCGAGCGCTTCTGCGGTTAGCGAAGCGCGATCGAGATAGGCTCTGAGCGCGGCCGCAGCCCTTGCGTTCTCGGCTTGCTCTTCGGTGAGAATGCCTTCTACCACAAGCTGCTCCAGTGCCGTTTCGTTAGCGGATTGGTGCGCTTCCTGCAGTTCTTCAGCGCGGATGCCAAGCTCTTCAGCTAGCAGCGAGTTGTAGTTGTTTCCGCTTCCCAGCCCGCCGTGACCCAAGCCGTGCATACCGGACCCCCGCATTCCGAATCCTCGCTTGAAGGTTCCGTTGCCTTCTAGGATCTGATCGGCCTGCTCCTGGGTGATCTTGCCCTCTTCAACTGCGGCTGCGATCGAAGTCTCGAACGCGGCCTGCTGAGCCGCCTCGAGTTCTTCCACACTAATCCCCAGTGCCTCAGCCAGCAGAGCCTGCTTATCGACGGTTCCGTTTCCAAAGCCCGGGTGGGCCAAAATCGCCGGACCTGCTATCCTACCGACTACTCTAGGAAGTGAAGAAGCCCGGACGATCGATACGCCGTAGATTCCCACCAGAACCGGTACAGCCAGTAGCGCTCCGCCCACCAGGATCCATTTCAACCATTTGAGATTCATGTGTTACTCCTTTCGAAATCTCGATGTGGGGCCCTCAGGCACCAATCATACGGATCTCGGTTCAGAAACTGTGAAGGGCCAAAGTGCTTTCTGCAAAATCCCGGCCTCGCGCTCGACGGGCAGACTTCACCTATTCTTAACCGGATCGCAGCCATTGGGTGCTAAGATGCGAGGTCTGTTTGCATAATGTCCACAGAGGGTGATCGGAGCAAACGATTGAAAAGTGCGCAGGGCTGGAAATCGGATTTCTTTTTTTCCATTGCGGGCGCGGCACTATTGATCTTCTTCGCGTTTGGCTTATGGGCGAATCCCGTCCAGCCTGCTGAGGCTTCGACGCAACTCGGAAGCGAGTGGATCCGGGTTGCCATGCAACGCGAAGATAAGCAGTTCGGAAATCTTCACCTCGATGAGAGGTCCGCTGGAAGTCCAGCAATAGTCATCCAGGGCCATGCCGACGGCATCACCGACATGGCCTTCTCTCCGGATGGCACCCAGCTGGCAACTGCCTCACTGGACGGCACAATTCGGATATGGGACGCTCTGGATGGGTCACCAGTTCGCACGATAGCCGGCCATTCCGCCGGGGTGCGGTCAATCGACTACTCCCCAGACGGCACCCTGCTTGCCTCAGGTTCAGACGATCGCACCGCGAAGATCTGGAATGTTGCGGATGGATCCTTGCAGCGGACATTGTTTCCGCTCATGGATAGTAGAGTCGTGGAAATTGAGTTCTCGCCTGATGGCTCCCTACTCGCGCTGGGCGGCAACCGGTGTGTTGTGGAGCTGCGCCGCGTGCCTTCGGGAATCCTGAGTCGGACGATCGTGCCCATTGGCTGCGCGCCCGGGAATGGGGGTTCGGTCGACTACTGGGGGCTGGAATTCAGTCCGGACGGGAGCCGGGTCCTGACCGGTGACGGGCGCCCTTGTTGTGGAGGCGGCATTCTCCAATGGTGGAAAGCGGGTGAATACACGCCCCCTGAAGTGCTCAAGACCGGCATCGTTGTTGTTCGCGATATGGCCCTGTCGCCAGACGGCTCGGAAATCGCTCTGGCGCTGGTTGGTCTCTCCGATTTCTGGTTGCTGGACGCCACAACCGGCGAAGTGAAGGCCGTTCTTCCGGATCACGTTTTCCGTGTGAATGCAGTGGAGTATTCGCCGGACGGATCACTGCTGGCTTCGGCCTCGAACGATACGGGGGTTGGTCTCTGGCGCGCCAGCGACGGTGTGTTACTGAGAATGCTGCGCGGGCATCGAATGCAGGCCACCGCGGTCGCTTTTTCGCCGGACGGCCTACGCCTGGCCTCCGGTTCGCAGGATGGTGAATTATTTCTCTGGAACGTGGCGGACGAGCTTGCCCGGTAGGCGAAAATGCAAGTTTTGAGTGCGGCCTAATTGGTCGCGAGGCAGACATATGCGACGCGACTTACGGCGCTACAGTCGCCAAACAACCATCCATCTGTTTGTCGGCTTCATCGTCCTACTCCTAATTGGCGGAGGCGGCCTGGTGTATTTGATCTATGGCTCCGGCGCCCTGCCCACCTACCTGCTGTGCCTTGGCGCCGGATTGGCGCCATTGTTGTTAATTGGATTGGCCTTGCTCGCCATCCAGCGGATCGCGGATCGTGGTGGCTGATCGCCGGCCTGGTTCCGCTAGCTTTGGTGCCCTTCCATTTTGTTGGCCGCGGCTGATTACAGTTAAATCCGCTTAAGCTCCGACCCGCTCAGCGTCTCTCATTCTAAGGTACCTGAAATTCCGAGGTGAGCGTGGCCGGTCAGCGTTTCTCAATCTGCGCTCGCGCAAAATCTTTGCATGTCTGGCAAAGCGACATTTCTCGACCTGCGCTCACTGAAATTCCTGGCATGTTTAGAAGGTCAACGTCTCCCCATCCACCGGAATCAGGACCCGTTCGGACAGTCCGGCCTCTTCGATTGCGCGCGCCAATTCGGCCCGAGTGAGGACACAGTGGTTCATAGATTCCATGTGCACCGCTACGAGGCGCGCCTGCGGCGCAGAGTTGGCTACCTGGGTGACATCTTGGGCATCCATGGTGATGGGATCGCTGTCGATGAACTGGGCAGCTCCGGCGTTCACCACGATCACATCGGACTTGTGAGTCTGGAGCTCAGTTTCAACTTCAGGGCACCACACCGTATCTCCAGCAATGTAAAGAGTCGGTTCGCTCCTCGACTTGATCACGAAACCGGAAACCGGCCCCATTCGGTCTGCCACCTCGCCCGTTCCATGTCTGCCGCCAGTGAGGGATATGTTCAGCCCTTCCCATTCGATGCTACTCTCGACCGGCATAACCTGAGTAAATCCAGCCTGCTTGATGCTGCCCGTGTCATTGGGCTGGCAGAAGATCGGCATATCCTTGTTAAGCTGCTCAATGGCAGGATCATCCCAATGATCGGAATGAAGATGGGTCACGAATACGCCGGCTAAAACATCCAGGGTGTCTTCGAGTTCGTCCTGCGGTATGGGCAGCTCTACCAGCGGATTCCGCCTCGGATTGGCGGTATTGGGAACTGGATCCCCAGCCTCCGCGGGAGCGAGCATCGGATCCACAAGGTAGGTCGACGCTCCCAGCTCCACGATCAACGTCGCGTGTCTGATCAATCTAAGCCTCACCCGCTACCCTCCTCCGATACGCGCCAGTCCAGCAAGGCTTCAACGAAAGCCTCCGGCTTCTCCAGCACGTGAAAGTGACCCGCTTCTTCAATCAGCCGGACCTCTGGATTGGGAAGCAGAGCTTGCAACCGCACGCCCACGGTGTCCCAAGGCTGAAATCTATCATCTGAGCCCCAAATGAGAAGGGTGGGCAGCCCGATTCCACTTAGCTCGGCGGCGATTTCTACCGTCTGGGAACTGTCCAGCGCAGCGATATGGCGCTGAAATTCTGCCCGGCCCTTCCTGTCGCTTACCTTACTGTCCCAGAATACGCGTTCCCAGGTGTCTTCGCGCACACGGTTCCGATCGTAGAACGCCTTATTCAACTGCCTCATCGCATAGGGATTTGGCACGAGCCCGATCGAAGCAAGCGGGGCATACAAACCTGCCCGGGCGAGCAAGCGAAACATGTTTACCGAAGGCACCGGCCAGGAATCCTCAACTGGGCAATCGCTCAGCGTGAGCCGCCCGAGCCGATCGGAGTGGCGGACCGCCATGATTTGCGCCACCGCTCCACCCCAATCGTGTCCGATCAGCCAGACATCCTCAAGTCCCGCTGCCTCAAGCCAATTCGCGATGAGTTCTGCCGCGCCGATGATCGAGTAATCTCCGCCGCGGCCTACCCTCGTCCTTCCATAACCCGGTAAATCAGGCGCATAACAACGATATCCGTCCTCTGCCAGCAGCAGCATGATCTCCCGCCAGAGCTCGGAGCCGGTTGGAATCCCGTGCAGAAGGACCAACGGCTCGCCACCTTCCGGCCCGGACATAAGCAGGGCCAGCCGCGAGCCTCCTGACAGTTCCACTTCGCCGGTTAAGAGGGTCATAAAATTCTCCTGGCGGTCGAGCCCCCGGAACGGTACAACACTGTATTGTAAGGTGCTGTTTGAACGTTACGTGGGAAACAAATAAGGCGCCGGTGAGGCGCCTTCTAAGGTTAGGCGGAACTCTAAGCTTCGTGGACTACAGGGTCACTTGCTCCGTAAGGATCAGGATCAGCAAGCTGAGCAGGATGCGAGTCTCCGCCGAGCTGTCGATCTCAGACTGTTTCTCGATCTTGAAACGGCTCTCGAATAGCTTCGACTGCTTTTCGATTCGTACCAGAGTCGATCCGTCTTCCGCGCCAACCAGGTAAACCAGGCGCGGGATAATCGCCCCAACCAGTGGAATCTCTCCCACTATGGCGTCCATAAACTTGGTGAAGGAATTTTCCTCGCGGATATGGAGGTCGGGAGGTCCTCCGTTCATGATTTTAAACCGCGTGTGCCATAGGGAGCGCTCGCCGTCTCGCCGGACGGCACCCAGCGAATGACCGTCCTGGTCCGTGAAATGATATTGCGCTGAAAAATCCAATATCCAATCCGGGCTGATGATGTAACGAAGAACGCTTCGCTCCTCATCGGCGTAGACCCGCGCCACCGATCCGTTTTCGGACGGCGTGTGACTCACAATGAATATTAGGTTGCCGGTCGCGTCCACGACCGATACTTGGGGATTTTTTTCGGTGGTCTTGTACCTCAGTTCGAGGGGATACTGCATCAATGCCTCCGCGACGAAAGTATTGTTTCACCCGAGAATATCTCGCTCAATAGCAATCATTTCCCCTTGCGCCTCGATTATGATTGTCGGGTTTCATTTCTGTGGCCCGGGAGGACCCGATCTTGAAGCTTCAAAATTCTCTCCTCTACGCGCTGACCTCCCTCATCTGGGGGTCCACATGGTTTGCCATCACTTTCCAACTGGGAACGGTCGACCCAGAAATATCGGTCGTTTAT
>JADFRG010000019.1 GCA_022561385.1 Chloroflexota bacterium | reverse complement strand
AGGCTAGGCTCAATATTGCGGGGCGCGGCGGTATCCATTGCTACCTCCTTTTGGAGCTTTTACGCAGCAGGCCATATTTTCAATTCCCCCCGTAGCATCTAACGGCTGCTTGTACTTGCGAAGCAAGTGCGAGCTGCCTGCACTGGGTTTTTGCTTATAGGTGCGGGTTGATTGGGGCATCGACGCTATTTATTAGAGTCCCTGGCAAGATCATGCGTTCCCAAATCGGATTGGGATAGGAAGTGTGTCTCGTTGCTCAGAAGGCAGGGAAGTACGAGGATTAGGGCGAAGATTGACGAAATCACGCTGTTCCTGGGGCGACCCACTTCACATCTCTATGAACCTTCGTCTTCGTTTGCCATGCCCAGACAATGCTCTTAGGCTTCGTGCGCCCATCTCCCCATGCCCTTGATTTCAATATGAAGTCCAAACGCAATAGAAGAGCCACGGATAAGGAAAGCCTATCCCAACCCGTGCTCTATGCCGTGCTGGGGTGTTTCTTCTTCTCGGGCCTGGCCGGCCTGATTTATCAGGTGGTGTGGACCCGCCAGCTCACCCTGGTTTTCGGCACCACGCTACACAGCATTAGCACGGTTGTGGCGGTCTTCATGGGCGGCCTGGCTCTTGGCAGCCTCATCTTTGGCAGGATGGCAGACCGGGCGAAGAAGCCGCTCCTCATGTTTGCGCTCCTCGAGCTTGCGATTGGATTGTATGCACTGCTGACTCCCGCACTAATAGGGCAAATAGGCTCGCTGCAAATATCCCTGGCACAGAGCAATCCCAGGGTGCTGGAACTGGGTTGGTTGACCATCGTCATGGTCGCTAGTGTTTTGCTCGTGCCCACCATCCTTATGGGTGGGACGCTCCCTGTGATGGTGAGGTTCCTCAGCCGCAGCCGGACAGTCATCGGCAGTCGCGTGGCCCAGTTGAACTCCCTCAATACCCTGGGGGGCGCAGTAGGCGCGCTGCTTGCGGGATATGTCTTGATCGTATGGTTGGGGATCTCTGGAACGATATATGGCGCAGCGTTGGTCAACATCGCGGTCGGGATCGTAGCCTGGGGGCTTCAGCGCAAATATGGGAGGGAACACCAGACGTGGGTAGAAAGCCAGGTCGATCCCTCGAAAAGCAAAGCCGAAGGCAAGATGCGCCGCAAGCGAAAGAGTTTTGAACCCAACGTAAACCAACCCCATATGCAAATCATCCTGCTGGTCGGGATGGGTCTAACCGGCTTCGCCACCATCAGCCTGGAAGTCTCATGGACGCGTGTGCTGACCATGGTGCTGGGCAGTTCGGTCTATGCCTTCAGCACAATCTTGGCCGGGTTTCTGTTGGGCATTGCCCTGGGCAGCCTGATCGCCACCAAGTTCTTGCATCGAGGGGGCACGCCCTGGCGGTTGCTCGCCATCGTCGAGTTTCTGCTCTTTGCATCGGTCATGATCATGATCTCTTTCATGGAGCAGCTGCCTTTCTGGTTTCTGGAAGCATACCGGTTGAGTGAAGGCTCTTTCTGGGCCATGCAAGGGTTGGAGCTTGCCCTGGTAATGGTCGCCATTTTAGTGCCGACGACCTTGATGGGAACCACATTCCCAATCGCAGCAAAAGCATATGCCGGTGATTTGAAACAACTAGGATGGTCCATCGGGGTGCTCTATTTCGCGAACACAGCTGGGGCCGTCATCGGTCCGCTGGCGACGGGCTTCTTGCTCATCCCATGGGTGGGTCTACAAACCAGTATTCTGATCGCCGGTCTGTTGTATCTGGCGGTTGGAGCAACCTTCCTGGTAGCCGATCCTCGATCTCGACCGTCGTGGAAGACGGCCGCGGTAAGCCTTGCGGCGGCAGGACTGGTTGTCGGCGTCGCGATCCCACGCTGGGATCCCCAAATCATGGGCAGCGGTGTGTATGTGTATGCGGATGTATTCCTTGAGGAGGATGATCTGAGCCGCGCGAGGGAGATGATGGTCGCCGGGGAGCAGCTCTTCTACCGTGAAGGGCTAACCGCTACAGTAGCCGTGTCGCGCTCAGGCGATCATCTGTCTCTCCAAATAAACGGCAAGACGGGTGCCTCCACGGGAATTGATTCCGACACCGAACTTGTCCTCGGCCACTTACCCATGCTGCTGCACCCAGATCCGAAGCGGGTTCTCGTCGTGGGACTGGGCAGCGGCATGACACTGGGAGCCGTCGAGCAGTACCCCATCGATAGTGTAGAGGCGGTTGAGATCGAGCCGGCCGTGGTTGAAGCCGCGGAATATTTCTCCGAGGCCAATCACCAGGCATTGGATGATCCCCGGCTGCAACTAGTGGTGGATGACGCTCGGCATCATGTCTTGACCTCCCAGAACAAGTATGACGTGATCACCGCCGAGCCCTCTAATCCATGGATATCGGGTGTCTCGAACCTTTTCACGAGGGAACAATACGAAGCCTATAGAGAGAAGTTGGCGCCCGGGGGGATCATGTTCCAATGGGCTCATACCTACGGCATGAGTGAGCAGGATCTGAGGACAGTGATAGCGACCTTTCAGGCTGTCTTCCCTCACACTACCGTATGGCAGAGCGATTATGCATTGGACATCTATTTGGTAGGCACCCAGCAGCCGTTGAAGATCGATTTTGCACGGCTAGTAAAACAGATGGGCAGACCCGAGATACGAGATGATTTGGGCCGTGTGGGCCTGAGCGATCCATTGAGGTTACTCAGTTATTTTGTCATGGACGAATCCTCAGTGGCGGCCTTTTCGGCTGGGGCTGTGCTACATACAGACGACAGGCCAATCCTGGAATTCTCAGCCCCCAAGAGTTTATTTGCAAATACCGTGAGCGCGAATCTGGAGCTCCTGGAAAATTACCGCTCGAGTATTGAACCGCTGCTCGAGAACATCGCCGGCACTCCATCAGATCAATTTGCCGTTCTGGATAATCTGCGGATTTATGTTGAGGCTAGGGCTCACGTTATTCAGGGCCAGTCTTTCCTCAATCGGGGGATTTCCAGTGCTGCGATCGAAGAGTTTGAAACGGCCTTTGAGTTAGATCCCTTGAATGCGTCGGCTCTCCTCTTTCTGGCAAACCTCGGTGATCAACAAGCGATAGACGAGGAGGCGATCTCAGAATTGGAGGCCGCGGTAGAGCTCAATCCCGACGATCTGGGATCCCAACTCGAGCTTGGTGTGCTATATGGGAATACTGGGCAATTAGAACAGGCGGAGGCCAAGTTTATAGACATCATCGCGATTAACCGAACTTACGCTCTCGCGCGCAATAACTTGGCCGTCATCTACCAGATGATGGGCAGAGACTCTGAAGCCTTGATGGAACTGGAGATTTCCCTGGGGTTTGATCCGAATCAGCCCGAGGTTCGAGAGCGCATTTCCCTCATAAAGTCAGGCAATCCCTAATACGGCTTACCAATCACATATCGGGTCATTATTTTTGTCCCAATCGGCTGCGAGCTGCTTATCACGGCGGCCAGGCCACTTGTATTTGTCTGCTTGTACTCGAAGGAATGGCTGGCGAAAGGCCAAGGTATGAAGAAGTGCCCATACTGTGCCGAGGAAATACAAGATGAGGCGATTGTCTGCCGCTATTGTGGGCGCGAGGTTGTGCCCGGCGCTGTGGCGGAAACCAGTCAATCGTTAGCGGCTCAGTCCGGCCCAGTTGAGCAGGTATCGCCATTTTTTTAAGACTAAGGCCGAACCCGAAGAAGTAGCTTCAGCGCCCGCACCAACGCGAGCCGAGCTCATTGTTCAATCCAAAGTAGAAGCGAAGAAAAAGAAATCAATATGGTCCTACTCAATTGGGGGCGGACTTGTTTTTGCGGCGCTGGCAGCACTTCCCCGGTTGGTGAATCTAATTGAGATTAGCGATTCCGTAAATCAAGGATTACTTAGTGAACTCGCGTTCTCTGCCGCTTTGCAAGACCTCGCCTTTCGCTTTGTAGTGAATTGGGCGGTCTGGGCCCTAGTTATCGCGGGCCTGATGGCGATCTGGCGGGCAATTGCCTCGCCGTCCAAAGCCGCGACTCAATCACTTCATGGCAATTCCAATCAGGCGCGTCGCATCGCAAAGCCTCAGTCAAAAATCGCGGAACCGATAAGAAAATCGGAGCCCCGTGATTCAACCGCTGAGACTAAAAACATCCTTATGGCTATTGCGTTGTTGTTCGGATTGGCGCTTTTGTTCTTTGTGATTGCTTCGCTGTTTTCCTAAACCTACTTTGTATCCAACGCTAACAGAAGCGGACCCATCCCACCAAGCAAGCCCGCCTCAGCACCCCGGAGAAGCCTCGCCATAACGTAAATAAGGTAGGCTACTTCGCTAAAAGAGCCTTCAATTAATGCTGGAGAGTCGTCATCTTCTGGCGCGAGAATGCCCGTTCTCAGAACATATTTAGCCATCCCGTTTGACAATGTTTCCCAAAGCCCAAAATGAGCCGCTTCAAAGGGTAAACCGGACCGAGGACCATTGATCCTCTGTACACTGTCAATTGTGTAAACTTCAACGTCAGACTCGGCCTGTGTAGGGCCTGTTCCGTATCTAGACACAGACCGGGAGAGTTGACTGTGTTGAAAATGTGAGGTAAGCTGGAGGTGTGCACAAGCCCGAAGACTTCAAGAAGGAACCACACAAAACTGCTTCCATGCTGGTAAACCTGCTCAAACAGCAACCTAAGATATTGGCCGCAACACCTGAGATTGAACAGACTATTGCTAAGTTGGATTATCTACTCACCGCCGCCAAGTTTCGACACATGGAGCGGTTCGAGTTAGATGAGATAGATTTCAAGACTACGTGATCACCCATCGGCAAGGCTGTCAACCTTGAGCGATGGAAGGATGTAAGTACAGAGGAGTAAGCCCCCGCTAGTTGGTCAAATGGGGCGGGTGGGAATCGAACCCACACGAGGTTTCCCTCAGGGGATTTTAAGTCCCCGGCGTCTACCAATTCCGCCACCGCCCCCATTCGATTGTAGCTTTGCCCCATATTGCGTCAAGGGCACGGCCATGGGAGGATCCTCCGGAGGATGCGTGAGCTGAGGATCTACTGCGGTATCGGCATCAGGTACACGACGCTTGCCGCGTTGGTTACCTGTACTCATGCTCTGGATTCGCGATAAGGACAGTCAACTCGGCCATAATCTGTACCGACTGGCAGGGATAAGGCCGAAATGCCCCACATGCTATAATCCCGCAATTCCATGTTAAAGGGAATAACAAAGTTCTTCGCGGGCGATTCCATCGGGCAAGACATGGAGCGTTACGGCGGAATCGTTCAGCGTATCAACGCGCTCGAGGCGGACCTGGGTAATCTTTCGGAGGAAGGCCTCAAGGCCAAAACCACCGAATTTAGAGCGCGCCTGGCCTCTGGAGAATCGCTGGAGGATCTTCTTCCGGAGGCTTTCGCAGTAGTGCGCGAAACGGCCATCCGCACCGTCGGACTTCGCCACTTTGACGTGCAGCTGATCGGTGGTATCGCCCTGCACGAAGGAATCATTGCGGAAATGAAAACCGGTGAGGGTAAGACGCTCGTAGCTACCTTGCCGATCTACTTGAACGCATTATCGAATAAGGGTATCCACCTGGTCACCGTCAATGACTACCTGGCAAGGCGCGACGCGCGTTGGATGGGTCCGGTTTTCCGTTTCCATGGTCTCGAGGTAGGAATATTACAAGAGGCTGCCCGAACTGAACACGGCCGCAAGGCATTTATCTATGATCCGACCCGAGAAGCGGGCCAGGAGGACGTTCATCATCTGCAGTTAGTAGATCGCCGGGTCGCCTATGCTGCGGATGTGACCTACGGGACCAATAACGAATTCGGCTTTGACTATCTCCGCGACAACATGGCTCAATCTTTGGAGGCCCGCTCTCAGCGCGGTCACCACTATGCCATCCTCGACGAGGTCGACAACATCCTCATCGATGAAGCTCGAACTCCGCTGATTATTTCAGGACCCGCACAGGACGACCCCGATCAATACGTAGAGATGGCCCGCGTCGTGCTGCAGCTCGCGGCGGAGGACTTCGAAATCAGCGAACGCGATCGAACCGTATCGATGACGGAACTAGGCGAGGACCATGTGGAGCGATTGCTCGGGCGGCCGCTCCGAGACCTGGATCGACCGGAGGACATCACTCCCGAGCAAGCTCGGCTCCTCGGATTTCTAGAGCAGAGTCTGCGGGCGCAGTTCCTTTTCAAGCGCAACAAGGACTACGTTGTCCAGGGCGGCCGAGTCATCATAGTAGACGAATTTACCGGACGTATGATGGCCGGTCGGCGATGGTCGGACGGTCTGCATCAGGCGGTCGAGGCGAAGGAAGGCGTACGGATTCGCCAGGAGAATGTCACCTACGCCACCATTACCTTACAGAATTACTTTCGCATGTACGGAAAGCTGGCTGGAATGACGGGCACCGCCCTCACAGAGGCGGAAGAGTTCAACAAGATCTACAAGGTCGATGTGTTGCCCCTTCCGACAAATCTGGAGTACATCGCCTCGCAGGACGATTCCGAGCTGCTTGAGATCCAGTACCGGGAAAATGGACACCGCTTCTACCACTACAAACGTCGCGACGATCCGGAGGGCGAGCCGGTATTCTGGAAACGTAAGGACTATCAGGACGCCGTGTACCGCACCGCGGAGGCCAAAATGCGGGCGGTCACGATGGAAATCCTGCGCCGGCACGTCATTGGGCAACCGCTCCTGGTGGGAACCACCTCCGTCGAATTGTCGGAGCAGCTTTCAGGCCGATTGCGGGCCAATTCGCTTCAAAAGTTGGCGATGATCGAGATCCTGCGCGACGCCTATCTAGAGGCGAATGAGATTCCCGACGATGGCATGCGCGTGGAAGAACTGCAGCAGCTATATGGCCCATTAAATGAGCTGAGCAACGCCTTGATGAAACCCTTCGGACGCGATTTAGAAATTACGATGAACCCGAGCAAAGATGAGAATCTCCAGCGGCTTGCTCGCATCCTCTCGCTCGATCAGGAGCATCAGGAGCGACTTGCGGAGACCCTCTCGGGCGGCATCCGACACAATGTACTGAACGCGAAGAAACACACCGAGGAATCGCAGATCATCGCCAGCGCGGGAGCATTTGGTGCGGTAACCATTGCCACGAATATGGCGGGCAGAGGGGTCGACATCAAACTCGGCGGGGAGATTGCGGAGGAAGTGCTTGCGTCAGTCAATCGAGTACTCCGGAGAACGGGGGTCTCGGACCCCGCCTCGCTCAGCCTAAGAGAGAGCCTGGAGTCGCTCGAAGATGCGGACGAGGAAGCGCTCGGGATCTACGCAGCTGAGGTGGAGCTGTTCCGCCGCTTCATGAAAGAGGAGGAACTCGTACGAGAAGCCGGCGGTTTACACGTAATCGGCTCCGAACGCCACGAAGCCCGGCGAATTGACAACCAGCTTCGAGGTCGCGCCGGTCGCCAGGGCGACCCGGGGTCGTCGCAGTTCTTCCTCTCACTCGAAGACGAGCTGATGCGTTTGTTCGGCGGGGAACAGGTCTCTGGGCTTATGAAACGCCTCAATATTGACGACGCCACGCCAATCGGACATGGAATCGTCAATAAAACCATCGAGCAGTCCCAATCGCGAGTCGAAGGCACAAACTTCGACCGCCGTAAACACCTGCTCGATTACGACGATGTGCTCAATCAGCAGCGCCAAGTCTTCTACAGCCAGCGCAACCGTTTTTTTGAGAAAGAAGACCTGAGCGAAGACATTCAAGAGCTGGTCCGGGCCGAAGTGGAGGCCCACGTGGCCGCGGCAGCGGAGGACAAGGAAGGCCGCTGGCGGCTACTGGCCTGGCTGGAGGAGGTGCAGCCGACGCTGGCGCTTGATACGGATCAGCCTTATCCAAGCTTCATGATGGCCCTGTTGCTCGAATCGCTTCGTGACATCGATGAACGCGCGGCACTTCAGGCGGCTATCTTAGATATTGGGCGGAGCTCATTGGAAACTCAGGCCATCCACACGCGGATCTTAGCGGAAGGGCAGGTCGAGCGAGCGATTTCCGGCCTCGACGAACAGATCAAACAGCAGGTTGAGTTGGCCGACATGGCCATCGAGGGTACGCTGCTGGAAGCGGATGATACGGGCACGGAGCCAGACGCCGATGAGTTGCTGGCGGCAGTGGAGAACGCGGCCGGCCTGCGACTGCAAGTGGATGGAGACGCTCGAAGGCAGATTCTGGAGGATCCAGATCGATTCCGCGATTCCGTACCGGGGCTCATTGAAGCCGGGCTTGGCGCGAGGCTCTGGACCGGGCTGGTCCAGGTCTTACAGCGGCGGGTTGGAGAAGTACTCGATGTGGCCGCGGTCGAGACGCCTATAGACTGGGATCAGGCCGAGGTAGAGTTCTTCGCGGCCCTGGACCGAGTGGAAGAGCGGCGTATCAAGCGGCTCGAAGCAGATATTCCACGTGAGCTCGAAGCCGCGCTTCCGCAGGAAGGTCCTATCGACGAGACGGCCAAAATACGTGCGCTGGTGCAGATGAGCTACTCGAGGCAGAAGACCTTTGATAGTCGCAGCCACCAGGCCCGCGAATTGATTGTGCCTCGTCTATCCTATGCTTATTATGCCGCCAGTTTGGTGGAGGGTGAGGAGACGAGCCAGCTTATCGAGCGGGTCCTCAAACACCTGGCCGGGGCTCAAGATGCGATTGCGCGTCTAATCGGCGAGGCAGAAACCCGCGCGTCGGGCAAAGGCAACCAGAATCAAAGTGAAGAGGCACAGCCCTCAGCCGGCCCGGCGGAAGGTGCCTATCAAGAGCTCCAGGCTGCCACCGCTCATGGGGAGAACGATCGCGAGCAGGCCCATCGAGCACGAGGCGGTGCGCTTGTGGCAGAGGCCCACAGGCGCTTGTTATTGAGTGTGGGCGATCAACTGTGGGTGGATTATCTAACCGAGATGGAAGCGCTGCGCACTTCAATCGGACTCGAAGCCTACGGACAGCGCGACCCGCTGGTTCAATACAAGAGCCGTGCGGTCGATATGTTCCGTGGCCTACTGGCAAACATTCGGGCAGGGGTTGTCGCGAGAATATTTCGACTGCAGCTTAACACTCCTCAACCGACCCGCGCGGTGCAGGCGAAGAGCAGGCCTGCCTCTCCAGCCAAGATAGATGACCGACCTCAGAAACGTCGTAAGCGCCGTCGACGAAGGCCTCGTTGAAGCATTGGCACCCTCTCCCTCCCAGTACGAACTCCAGCAGGCCCTTACCGATTTTCCCAAGGTAGATCTCCATAGGCACCTCGAAGGTTCGCTTCGCCTCCGGACCTTGATGGAAATCGCCCGTCAGGAAGGACTCGACCTGCCTCAGGAGGAGTCACAGCTTCGTGAACAGGTGCAGATCGGGAGCACCGAACCGAAAACCCTTCCCAACTTCCTATCCAAATTTCGGGTTTTACGCACAGTTTATCGCTCGCCAGAAATTATTCGGCGAGTTACTCACGAGGCAATTGAAGACGCGGCAATCGACAACGTCGTTTACCTTGAACTCCGATTTACGCCGGCCGCGCTTTCCCAGGCCAGGGACTTTCCAATACCTGAAGTTATTGAGTGGGTCATCGAATTTGCCGGTGAAGCAGCGCATAAGTTTGAAATCCGGGTGGGTCTCATTGCCAGCGTCAATCGGCACGAACCGGTGGAACTGGCGGAGGCGGTTGCGCAAATCGCCGCCGACCACGCCGGCGAAGGCATATTCGGGCTTGATTTGGCGGGGAACGAACTTGATTACCCGGCCGATTCATTTACCTCCATCTTCAAATCTGCGGAGCAGGCCGGCCTGAACACTACAGTACACGCAGGAGAGTGGACCGGCGCGGAGTCCGTAAATCAAGCTCTCAGTACGATGGGCGCCACACGAATTGGACACGGGGTGCGGGTTTTGGAGGATATGGAGGTCGTGGCGATGGCGCGAGACCGGAGGGTGGCATTCGAGGTGTGCCTGACCAGCAACCTGCATTCGGGCGTGGTCGGCGGGATGGCCGAGCACCCGCTCATGGAAATGATCAATGCCGGTCTGGTCGTGACGCTGAATACAGACGATCCGGGCATCTCCAACATAAGGCTGAGCGACGAGTACTTCACCGCCGTGTCGGAGCTCGGGTTATCCGAAGGTACGCTCAAGGGATTGATCTTGTCCGGAGCCCAGTATTCTTTTCTTCCTGAGCCGGAGAAGAAGGAGCTTGAGCGCCGATTGCAACAATCGCTGGGGCTGGGGATGAATTCGGGCAAGGACATGTCCAGGTAGGTCACTGCGAGGAGCGCAGCGACGAAGCAGTCTCCTCCACACTCAAGGGGAGATCGCTTCACTGCGCTCGCAATGACATGTTCCGGTGGGTCGTTGCAAAGGAAAGGAGACCAGCTCATCGTCATAGGTGATCTTGAAATCCACCTGGTGAGCGACGGTATCATCTGGGTCGATCCGGGGGGGCCGTTCGGCTTGGTACCGCGCGCACTTTACCGCCGCATCGTGGAGCCTGACGATCGGAACCTCATTCCCCAGAGCCTCACTTGCCTGCTGGTTCGATCGGAAGGCCTGAACATCCTGATCGACAACGGACTGGGCGACAAGCTCGACAATAAGGCCGTGAAGAATTGGGGCCTGGAGCGTCCAACGGGGCGGCTCATAGACGGTCTGCATACACTGGGCTTGTCGGCGGCGGACATCGATCTGGTGATCGATACCCATCTTCACTCCGACCACTGTGGGGGAAATACGGAACTGCTCGAAGGAGAGCTGCGACCGGCTTATCCCAACGCCGAGTATGTGGTGCAAAGGATGGAGTGGGCGGATGCCAGTCATCCGGATGCGCGCACGCGTGGAACTTACTTTGCGGGTAACTTCGAGCCGCTGATTGAAGCGGGGAAAATGCGGCTGCTACATGGCGACGAGAAAATCACGGAACATGTTCGGTGCGTAGTGACTCCCGGTCACACTCGAGGACATCAGGCCGTGATCTTGCAGTCTGGGGACTGGATCGGAATGTTTGTCTCCGACATGGCCACATTTTCGGAGCATATGGCCAGAACGGGCTGGGTCACGGCTTTTGACGTTGAGCCACTTGAGAACATCCGAACGAAACTACGCTGGCAGAAGTGGGCGCTCGAGCGGGAGGCCTGGTTGTTCTTCATCCACGATCCCCGCTTACCCGTGGCGCAATTAAGGGAAAAGTCGGGCCGCCTGGCCGCGGTGGCAGTCGAGGAAGCTCAAGCGCTTATTGAGCCGCTTCCCACTCTGCAACCGCCTGCCGGATGAGGCGTTTAATCTCCTTATCCGGTACGTCTTCGATCTCGTAGCTTTTCACGCCGATCAAGACCTTTACGCCGCTTGAAACGTCTGGAATGAGGCGAACTCCGCGATCGTGTTTCCCTGCTAAAGAACGCTGCAAAACCTCGTTGATCTCTTCCAGCATCCGATCGGGCGAGGAGCGATGCTGCGTGGAGCTCGCCGCTGTTCGGCCCCCTAGCTCGAACTCCCCCTGGAACCAATCCGCGAGATCGGAGGCAGCATATGCCAGCCGCCTGCGCTCTGCCTCATTCTCAATATCTTTCCCGTCTCGATATTCGTGATCGCCTGAGCGCACGACCAGCCTGCCTGTCACGTCTTCCCGATATATTTCAGCGATCAACCGCCGTTCGCGCGGTGCCCCGTCGGGGGGTGCCTCTAGTTTCTCGGCTTCGGATTGGGGAATTTCCTCATCCAGCTCATCGCTTGGCTCCCCCTCCTGCTCTTCTTCGGGAGTGGTTTGCTCCGCCAAATCTGCGGTATCTGACGGCGCATCCTGCTCCTGGTCTTCACTTTCCCGATCCAGCTCTTCCGGGTTCCGGCCCTCACGCCGATTCAACACTAAAGCCACGGCGATGAGAGCTACAGCAATTCCCACGATGATGAGCAGAATTCCCAACATCAGCTGGTCGTCCATGTTTATGTGTGTTCCTCGACCTGGCAGGTTGGGCAGAAGTAAGTGCCGCGCTGGCCTACTACCGTGCGCACGATCTCCGAACCACATGTGGGGCAAGGCTCGCCTTCACGGCCATAGGCTCGGAAGTAGTTCTGAAATTCCCCACCACGGTAAACCCAGTCGATGCTGGCTCCATTGTGGCGCAGTCCGCTCTGAAGCGCGCCGCGGATCCCCTCCCATAATGCTCGCACTTCCGCGGAGTTGAGCGAATCGCTCTGCCGCAGCGGATGCACCTTCGCCCGATGCAGGGCCTCGTCGGTATAGATGTTTCCAAGGCCGGCGATTACGGTCTGATCCAGAAGTAATGGTTTGAGTGCCCGCCGGCGTTTGGAAAGTATCTCGACCAGGGTCGGCAGATCGAATTCATCCGCGAGCGGCTCAGGACCGAGCTTTCCTAACAACTCTTCTGTATCCTTGAGCAGAAATACCCTGCCGAATTTTCGGGAATCGCTGAAGCGGAGCTGCCATCCCGACTCAAAATTGAAAACCGTATGGTCGTATGGACCCCGCGGCGTGGCGGAATCAGCCATTCTCAGGTCCCCACTCATCATGAGATGGATCGCAAGGGTCCTTCCGTCCAGAGGGATGAGAATAAATTTCCCGCGTCGCTCCACGTCCCGTACCGCGCGCCCGCGAATCTGCTTACGAAAGGTGGACACCGCAGGCTTGACGACATGTCTTGGCCAGCGAAGGCTGACGTTCTTTATCCGCTGTCCAACGATGGACGGGACGTCACCTGAGCCGCTTCGTAACTTCATGCGGATGGTCTCGACTTCAGGTAGTTCAGGCATCTTCGCGGATTATACAATCCGCATGGTGCGCAAGCACCGGTAGAACGTTCCCATTTCAGGGAAGCTGCACGTATTCTTGCAGGCTCTCGAGTTTGGCAGGTCCGATCCCCTCCACCTCTAGCAGATCTTCAAGGCGTTGGTAGGGGCCGTTTTGCTCTCGGTACTCGACGATTCGCTGTGCTATGACCGGTCCGATTCCAGGCAGTCGTTCCAGTTCAGGGGCCGAAGCGACGTTAACTGAGATTGGCTCAGTGGAACCCACTGGATCGGAACCCGGCGGCGCGGCTTCGGAGACTGCCGGTACGTAGACTTGCTGCCCGTCAGTAAGCGCGGCGGCCAGGTTGACACGATCCTGACTCGCCTCTCCCCTGAATCCTCCCGCGGCATCGATGGCGTCCTGGAGGATGGATCCGATGGGAAGCTCGTAAACTCCGGGGCGGAGCACCTCGCCCGCCACGTGGACGCGTAGATCAGCCGGTTCAGCCAAGAGGATTGGATCGCCCCTGGCCGGAGAAGAGAGAAGCATCACCACTCCAACTCCTGAAATGCCAATTAGGGTTCCCAGGAGCAGCGGGCCGGACCGCTGAACCAGTGAGCGAATTTGCAGGGGTTCCATAAGGGTTGTACTTATAATACCTGCCATGCCAGACTACTTTAAAGGCACTGGCGACGACGGTTATACGGGACTGCTCGGAGACCGCCGCGTTCCGAAGAGCCACACCCGACTGGAAGCGTATGGCGCGCTGGATGAGGCCTCGGCCGCCTTAGGTTTTGCAAGGGCGCTCGTCAGCTCGGAAACGCTCCAGGAACTCCTGATCGAGGTGCAGCGCGATCTATATCATATTATGGCCGAGCTAGCGGCAGAGCCGGAAATCGCCGAACGATTCAGGGTGGTGGACCAGGCGCGAGTAAACTGGCTCGAAGCGCAGATCGAACGATTTGGAGCTGAAGTAGAGATGCCCAAAGGATTTGTCCTCGGCGGCGACACGCGCTCGGCCGCGGCCCTGGACCTTGCCCGTACCGTAGTCCGAAAGGCCGAGCGGGCCGCGGTCCGTCTGGATATTGAAATTCGGGGGGACCGCACGGAATTCGAGAACCCGCACCTTTTTGCTTATCTAAACCGGCTTTCTTCCCTGTGCTTCGTATTGGCCCTCTGGGAAGTGCAGCAAAGCGGCGGCTCACCCACGCCGGCAAAGGGTTAACTCACAGCTGGATCTCGAAAACCGGAAACTCCTTTCCCGTGGTTCGAAACCCCATATTTTCGTACAACCTCCGGCTGGGGGCGTTTTTTTCTTGTGTGTTCACCGAGAGCTGATCTAATCCGATCTCCCGGATACTTTTAATTGCATCGTTCACCAGGGCGGTTCCGAGGCCTTCTCGCCGGTGGGAGGGTCGTACCGCAAGCCGGGCGAGGTGAGCGCCAAAGGCAGAGCTGGTCGTGATCTGGTAGCCCAAGACCTTTCCCTGATCTTCGATCAAGCTTGCGGACGAGGCCTGAAGCATGGCCACCGATAATGAATCACCCGATAGCCTCCAAATGGGTTCAAAGGAGTGCCCATCCACTTCCAGGATGGCTTCTAGGTCCGCAGATCGGATGGAACGAAGCGGGTGGGAACTGTCCCTGCTGCTTCGGCTAGCCACCATGCCCGGCTCGAACTCCAGCTCATAAAAGATCACAGAATTAGTGCGCTTGAAACCCGCGTTCCGGATGAGCTTCTCGAACCAATCTTCGAGGGCGATCGCCGCGACAATGTCTACATCGAGCCTGCGCAGCCTAGAAACTGCCTCGGCCCACAACACCCTCCAGATCTCCCGAAGGTCAAAACCCTCCGCCGCGGCAAAGGTTCTTACCCAGGCTACGCCTGGCAGATCAGGCGGGCAGCCCAGGGTGCCGGCTGGGATCTGCCCGTCAGTCGCCAGGATAAATGGATCTTTGTCCGTGAGTTTTGTGGGATCGATCCAGTCCAGATGCACATGGGACCAGGGTGCGCTGGCGATCAGACCTTCGATCACGGCGCGGTCCTCGGCAGAGGTTTGTCTGAGGTTCATGTCCGCCTGGTTTAAGAACGAAGAAGGCGGGAGGGCAAGCGGAGGAGGAATTGAATCATTCGCACGCGAAATCCGGAAGCGCGGCCGACTGGACCACCTGCCTGCAGCGTCGCGACCGCCTCCAGCGGCCGGCGCTGACGCAGCTGGATCTGCGATAACGCACTCAGCGTGAGCATCCGCTCTTCGTTGTCTCCACTGTCTTCAAAGAGATCTGCCGCTTCACGATATGCGACTTCGGCCTGGCCGAGTTCTCCGCATGCTTCGAGCGCTGACGCCAGATTGCCGGTGGCGCGCGCCTGGCGGCCGATATCACCTGCTTCTTTGAATGTCTGAGGCGTTCCGCGCACGACCTCCAAGGCTTCCGCAGACCGGCCTTGCTTGACCAGGATCACGCTCAAGCTGTTGTTTAGCTCAGCGGTTTTCAGTGGGTCGCGGGTGGCCGTGCGCGCAGATCTAAACAGATCGATCGCATCGTCGTACCGATCGGCCTCGTAGGCCGCCAGCGCGCTCAGCTCCAGCGCGGCAGGATCGGAACCTGACACCTTCAACTGGTTATTGCAGCCAGGGACTCTGCCAGGGTGCGCAATTTGTAGGATGAAATCTCGCGCATTTTCATAGCCGCGCGAACAAACCCGCTATTCTCTGGCTCCGCAAGGAAGTCGCGGACATCGGGGGGAAGCGAACGAAAAGTCTCGTAGGCTCGCCGTTCCCGGTACCAGCCCGCGATCGGCCCTTGGCCTTCGGTGTCAATATATTCGTCCATGGAACGACCCAGGGAATCGACAAGGACCTCCAGGGACGGAATCGGGATCGGCCGGGTACCGCGCTCGTAGGCGCTGATACGGCTGGCAGGAAATCCGACCTTCTCGGCGAGTTGGCTTATGGTCATCTCTGCCGCGATCCGCTGCTTACGAAGAAGGGCTCCAATCATCTTCTGCCGGAACGAGACGACCACCTTCGGATCGAACTGCACGGTTCGCTCGGGAGCGCTGGGTAAACCGTCGAGCAAATTGGTGACCGGGATATCCAGCCAGTAGGTGAGCAGTTCCAGCTCAGGGAGCGAAATACCTTTGCGACCGTGCTCGTAGGAGGACATGGTGTTGGAGCTGACACCCACCAGATCCGCGGCGGACTTGATGCTCTTCCCGGATACTTCTCGGGCCGCTCGAATTTCAGCCCCTACCATCTTGGTCTTTAGCTTAAGGCGCGCGTCGACATCCATTTGATCGCTCCGAGTGCGAACCGAACGTAGTTTACCAGCGGATAACCAGGGTGCGACTAAGGCAGGAAAAGGAAAGCGGTACCCGCGTGTCGTCCCGGGTACCGCTCAAGGTTCGCAGATAGGTCGGGCTCAGGCCGCTCCGCCGGTGCCATTTTCAGAAGTAGGCGGTATCAAATAACCCAGGCCTTGTCGAGTGACGATATGGATAGGATTCTTGGGATCCGGCTCGATTTTCTGTCGCAGACGACTCAGGCAGACCCACAGGATCTCCTTATCGTCCCGATACTCCGGCCCCCATACCGCCGTGAGCAGATCTTCCGGAGTGAGCACGCGCCCTTCAGAGGCGGCCAGGGTCTGCAGGAGGCGGTACTCGGTGGCCGTGAGCGCGATTTCGTCCCCGTTAGAAGTTACCAGCGCCCGAGCCAGATCGATCTGCAACTCATGATGCGCATAGATCGGCTGGTGAAAATCGTTGTCTGTCAGTCGCTCCGCTCGCCTAAGAACAGCACGCACGCGCGCCAGGAGCTCCTGTGCGGAAAAGGGTTTCACGATGTAGTCATCGGCTCCGGCATCCAGTCCTCGAACTCGGTCACGCTCCTCCCCTTTGGCGGTGAGGATAATGATCGGTACCGTCGAGAATTCCCGAATGCGCTCCGTGGCTGTGAAGCCATCCATAATTGGCATCATCACATCCATAAGGATGAGATCCGGCTGCTTGTTGGCGACGTGTTCAACGGCTTTCTGGCCGTCATGGGCAGTCTCCACATCGTAACCCGCCGTTTCTAGATTGACCTGTACCAGCCGCACGTATCGCGGCTCATCGTCTACGACCAAAAGTGTGCCGTTATCGCTCATATTCCCCCTCCGGTATAGGTGTGATCACTTTGGCGGGTAGGGTGAAGAAGACGCGTGTACCGCTACCCATCGTGCTCTCCACTCCGATCTCGCCACTATGTGCTTCAACAATCTTTCGACAGATATATAGGCCGAGGCCCGTTCCTCGCGCGTTCGAGATCTGCTCAGGCACTCGGTAGAAGCGCTCGAATAGATGTGGGACGTGCTCGGCAGGAATACCCAGCCCTCCATCTTCGACACTAATCTCAACCCTATTGTCACGGAGGTCGGTCCGCACGGCAATCGGGGTGCCGGGCGCATATTTGTTCGCGTTAGAAAGCAGGTTGTCCAAAACCTGCGCGATCCGAGTCGGGTCAGCCTGCAGAATAGGAAGCTCTTCCGGCAAATCGATCTCCACATCCATATCTGGATAGACCGACTTGGCGCGGGCTACCGAATCTCGAATCAGGGTGGGGAGCTTTATTGGCTCCAATGTCATACCCAGCGCACCCGTTTCGAGGCGAGACGAATCGAGCAGGTTGTCAATAAGCTCACGCAATCGATCGGCCTCTTCATCGACGATTTCAAGAAATTCAAGGCGTGTCGCAGAATCCCAGTTAGCGTCTTCTCGCATCAATGTAGTTACGTAGCCCTTGATCATTCCGAGCGGGGTACGCAGCTCATGAGAGATGGTGGAGATGAACTCGTCTTGCATGCGGGTCAATTCACGCTGTGCTTCCAGAGAGGCAATGCGTTTGGCCATACGCCGGTTCTCGAGCAGCTGCCCCACGTGCCAGGCCACGAACTCTGCCAGCCGGATATGCTCGGGGGGGTAGGACGGCCCTCCGAATCGACCGAATACGAGGCCGCCCACGCAGCGCCCGTGCACCATAAGTGGTAAACCGAGGAAGTCGCGCCGTCGCTCGCGACCTTCGACACTTGGGCCCGCGTCCTCCTGCCTGAGAATGGTCTGTCCGCTGCGATAGGCTTCCGTAGCCGCAGGCTCGCCCCATTCGAGATCCGCCTCGCGTGAACGGCCACGGCCGAGGGCCAACGCATAGGCCGGCTCGAACTCGCCGGTCTCTTCGTTATGAAGAAACAACGAAACCACATCAAAGATGAATATCGTGCGTGAGAGGCGAAAAATAGCATCCAGGCCGGCCTCGGTGTCGTAGGTTTCGGCCACGATGCGCGCGATGGCATAGATTGCATTTAGCTCGGTGCCGTGTGTGAGCGGTCCGGGTCGAACCAGCGGCCCGGTCATGTCTCAATCTCGTCGTCACGGACGGGCAGCTCGAACCGAAAGGTGGAACCTTTACTCTTCATGCTTTCTGCGATGATCTTGGAGCCGTGTGCTTCCACGATCTGCTTTACTAACGCCAGCCCCAGACCGGTCCCAGCGTAGCGGCGGGTTGGCGATCCGTCCAATTGATGAAACGGCTCAAAAACCTCGTCGAGTTTGTCCGCAGGTATGCCGATGCCTGTGTCCGTGACCGCGATCGTCACGAATCCATTGACCTGCTCGGCCCACAGCTTGATACGGCCCCCTTCCGGTGTGAACTTGATCGCGTTGTCCAGCAGCTGGTAAATTACCCAATTGAGCTTCTCGGGGTCGGCCTGCACGGGTGAAATTCCCTTACCAACCGAAAGACGTAGTTTTACTCCTTCCTGGGTGGCCTTCGCCTTCGAACGATCAATGATCTCACGCGCCATTTCGGCAATAGAAATTGCCTCAAGTTTTAGTTCGATTCCCTCTCGGGAGGCGGTTGAAAATGCGATCAAGTCCTCGATCAAGTGGCCGAGCCGCACGGTGGCGCGGCCGATCACGCTCATCGCCTTCCCCTGCTCCAGGGTCAGGTCTCCCAGCTCCTCCTCCTCGAGCAGTTCGACATAACCCTTGATATGTGCCAGGGGGGTTCGCAGTTCGTGCGAGACGTTTGAAATCAGGTTCGTTTTCAGTTGGTTGAGCTCAGTTAGCCGGTTCATGGCCCGCTTGAGTTCTGCGGTCCGCTCCGAAACTCGGGCTTCCAGCGTTCGATTCGCCTCCTGCAGCGCGGCATGTAGCTCGATAATCTGACTTGTGATGGTCTGATCAATGGTCTCGCGGGAGACCAGGCCCATTTTCACGAGGGTCTGACCCAGCAGGAGGCGTTCTCCCTTGCCGGCGAGTTCCTTTTGACGCGCCAGAGCTGCCTGGAGCTGATCTTCGGTCAGCAGCTCCTTCTCGATCAGGTATTCTCCGATACGAGGCACAAACGCATCGGGCGTCTCAGGAAGCGGAGCCGTCTTCGGAATCCCCGCCAAATAGCTGCGCTCCGCGAGCAGGGCCAGCAGGGCCAGATCTACTCCGCAGTTGGGACAGGTACGAGAATCCCCGGGAATCGGAAAACTGCACTGGGGACAGGGAAGCATTCTCGTTTCTAATGCTGGGAAAACGGCTTGTGCCATGGTCAGACCAAATCCGCGCTTATCTTATCTATTCCGAAAGGGTGGGGCAAGTGGAAGGTAGTACTGCAAGGTCTCTGTAAGCCAAAAGGGGATTTCTTCATGGATAATGGGATCGATTTCGTGGGAATTGAAGATGGCGATCGAAGTCCTGCTGATTGATGACGACCCCGATCTTTCGACAATGTTGCGGACCCTACTCCGGGGCCAGGACTTTCAGATCAAGTCGGTGTTGTCCAGCGAAGAAGGAATTAAGACCGTGGAGGGTCCGGATGCGGGCCCTGATGTGGTGATCCTGGACCTCTTAATGCCCGAAGTGGATGGCTGGGAGGTCTGCGAGCGCATTCGATCGTTTTCCGATGTTCCCATCCTTATTCTTTCCGCGCTGGGGTCGCCGGGCAGTGTGGCGCGTGCGCTGGATGCCGGCGCAGACGACTATCTCATCAAGCCGGTTCACGCAAGCCTGTTGGCCTCCAGGTTGCGTACGCTGGTTCGTCGCAAAGCTCTCAATCCGAACATTCAAGCCGCCTGAGACAGGCCGCCAACCTTGAAAAGGGCCCCTTCGGGGGCTTTTCTGTTGCCGCTACCAGGGGGATATGTGATCGTCGACGATCTGCAGATCCGGGAAGCGCCGCTCGATCCAGGCCGGAATGCCTGACAGCAATCGATTTCCGTGTTTGTTGCTGTTGCTGACCACCACGCAAGCGATCACCGCGGAGCGATGCGCGTCCTGGTGATCAATTTCGGCGGCCGAGACATTGTAGGTACGATGGAGCGCCGCGAGCAGCGGCTTCAGCCGACTGCGCTTTTCCTTCAGGGAAACGCAGCCTGGCAGGTGAAGCTCCAGAGTCAGGGCGTGGACATGCATCGGGCGTTATACGCGCTGAGTCCAGTCCGGATGTGAGTAGCGGTTTTTGAGAATCTCATGCGCGCGGACGATCTCCGGCTCGGAAGGTTGCTGGCGAGAGAAGCGCAGATTCAATGCCTCCTCAAAGCCGGCAGCAAGGTGTCGCGCGGTATCTGCCCAGGAGATTCGATTTCCCAGGGCACCCTCCACACTGATTGCGTGCTGACCAATTTCGCGCATCGCTTGCTGGCGCAGGTGGTCGCTGGCGTAGAGCAGCGCCAGACAGATCCGGCCCAACTCACCCTGCAGTGGCAGGGAGCCATGTTGAAGGATTCCTCCCGCTCGGCGCAATTGTGCCGAGCCCACAAGCTTCTTCCCATTTACCATGATCTCAAAGGCACTTGGATTCTGGAAGCAGACCGGGTTTCCGTTGCTCGGGTGGCCTGGGTGTGATGTGTGCAGTTCCGGCAGCAGGCCCATTTTTTCCAGGCCGGAGATCAAGGCCAGGCTGATTCGTTTGTAGCTCGGTAAGACGCCGTGGGCAAAGAGCGGGTGATCGGCGGGAGCGGTAATCGAATAGGTAATCTCGTCCGTGTGGAGGATGGCCCTGCCCCCGGTCGCCCTTCGCACCAGGTCCCAACCTTCGCGCTTTATGGCGGCTGGGTTAACATCTGCCACGGATTGCGCATAACCAATCGACAAACAAGGGGGATTCCAGGCATAAAAGCGAAGCGTTGGAGGCATTCGAAGCCCTGTGACTGCCTCCAGGATGGCTTCGTCTAAAGCCATATTCATGGCTCCCGACGTGGGTTCGGAGAGGATCAAGCGCCAATGGGATTCGGACACGGTGCGATTATACCGAGCGAGCCGGCCACAGGCCTTAATGGTAGACTTCCGCGCCGAGCGTTCCTGAGGACTAAATCGGGAATACTGACACGCGCGATGCCTAATCCCCGCTCGCTCTCCCATATCGTGCATAACCCAACCTGGGCGTTATCGGGGAGATCCCCAAGATCGCTTCTCATAATCCTGATGGCTGCGTCGCTCTGGGCCTGCGCAGAATCCCGGCCGACGCCGACTCCCGAACTCGTAGTTGCGGATGGCGGGCCGACTCCCGCGCCGACCCCAGATCTGCGGCCTACGAGCGTAGTGGCCGGCTCGGTCAGCCTGTGGGTGACCTGGAAACCAGAGGGTGTGCGGGCGCTTAACGAGCTGATCGAAGGTTTTCAATCCCGAAATCCTGGAACCTCATTCGCGGTCTCCTATGTCCCGGCCGACGAACTTCGCGCCACTTTGGACGAGGCCGGGGCGTCTGGTACGCTTCCCTCGCTAATCCTGGCGCCCTCGACATGGGCACGGGAGCTTTTCGATTCCGGGTTGACGCAAGACCTTTCGGACCGGCCAACGGAGGAGTTTCGGGTCAGGGTCCACCCGTTGCCGTGGGCCCAGGCCAATCACCAGGGGCAAGTCCTGGGAATACCGATTCAGATGCATGGAAACGTGTTTTACCGCAACCGTGATCTGGCGCCGATTCCTGCCAGTACGCTGGAGGGGCTGGTCCAGGCAGATCAGGCGCTACGCGGCAGCTTCAGCGAGGGAGTGGCTCAAGATTATGGATTTCGGACCGCAGCCCCGCTTTCGGCGGCCTGTGGCGGACAGCTGTTGCCGGATGGATCTGCGCCGGACTTAGGTAGTCCGGTCGCGCGCTGCTGGTTGGAGCTGCTCCGGGATTTGACCCCAGCGGGCCCGGTGTTTTTCAATTCGGACGAAGCCCGCGAACTATTCGCAGAGGGCCGGGCCGGCTGGTTGATTGATAACACAGAGCGCTTCGAGGACCTGCGTGAAGCCCTCGGAGAAGAGGCCCTCACGATCGATCCTTGGCCGGTGTATCAGGAGACCGGCGAGTCGTTAGCCGGCTTTGTGTGGACCGAAAATGCCTACTTTTCGGCCGAACTCAATTCGGAGGATTTCGATCTGGCGTGGGATTTTGTCGGGTTCATGCTGTCAGAAGACTCCCAACTTGCGCTTAGCAATCCAAATGGCGCCGCGCACATCCCGGTGCATATTTCGGCTCCCCCGTTGCCGGGTCATGTAGGTCAGATGCTCTCCGCGCTGTTAGAGGGAACGGCGCTCCCCACATCAAACCCCCGGCCAGAATATGTGGAAGTGCTCGAACGGGCCGCGCGAGCCGTGTCCGTACTGGGAACTCCTGTCGAACTGGCCTTGCAGCGGGCGATTGCCGAGCTCGCCGCCGTGCCAGATGTATAATCCTCGGCCGAGATCGAGCCACGACCGAATTGGATCGCGAAAGTGCACCTGATCTATACACACGAACGGGCGGATTTCGACGCCATTGCCTCTTTGTGGGCAGCCTCCCTGCTGTATCCTGAGGCCGCGCCCATTCTGCCCCGGGAGCTCAATCGTAATGTTCGCGGATTTCTGACCTTGTACGGCGAGCAATTTCCCTTCACGGAGCGGAGCGAAATAAAATCCAAAGTCGTCCACAAGTTGACGCTTGTCGATTTTCAGAACCCGGCCACCTTGAAGGGCCTTGGAACCGATACGCAGGTGAATGTGATCGACCATCATCCCCTGGAGGCCGACCTGGATTCAAGCTGGCAGCTCCAGGTGGAGCAAGTGGGAGCCACGGCGACCCTGCTCGTGGAGTCATTGCAAAATAAAGACGAGCACCTGTTGGGCTCGTACGCCACCCTGCTGCTGCTCGGGATTTATGAAGACACTGGATCGCTCACCTATCCCGGAACGACGCCGCGGGACGTTCGCGCCAGCGCATGGCTCCTTGAGCGCGGCGCCAGCCTGACCACCGCGAGCGATTTCCTTCGTCAACCGATATCCGAAGAGCAGCGGAACTTATTGGAGCAGCTCATCGAGAACGCGGTGGTGAATACGATCCAGGGTTTAGAGATAGTGATAGCCAGGGGGGAAGCAGGAGGAACCACCGATGAGATCTCTACGCTGGCCCACAGATTGGGAGATATCTACGATCCGGCTGCCGTCTTCCTGATCGTTGGGCTGAGCGGAAGGGTGCAGATCGTGGCGCGCTCCTACTCGGAATCGATCCATGTAGGGAGGATTGCGCAGAGCTTTGGGGGTGGAGGGCACAGCCGAGCTGCTGCGGCGCTGGTCAAAAACACAACCGTGCAGGCTTTGATAAGCCGACTCACATCATTGCTCCAGGAGTCCGTCGTGCCCAGCAGCTCCGTGGGCGAGATCATGTCGAGAAGTCCCCAATTGCTGGATCCGTCAGAAACGGTGGCCCAAGCCGCGGAGCGGATGAAGCGGTATGGCCATGAGGGTTACCCGGTTACTGATGCTGGAGAGGTGGTCGGCCTACTTACCCGACGTGCCGTAGACCGAGCGCTTGCCCATGGCATGCAGGGCAGCCCGGTATCCGAGATCATGGAGGCCGGCAGTTTGGTGGTGCACCCTGAGGATTCGATTCGTCACCTGCAAAGAGTAATGATCGAACATAACTGGGGCCAGGTCCCGGTGTCGGACCCGGAAAGTGGAGAGGTGATCGGTATCGTCACGCGAACCGACCTCCTGAATTCGCTCGATAACAGCTCAAATTTCCAGTCTAATCAAGCTCTGGCCGAGAAGCTGGACCACGCGCTCACAGATGAGCGACTGGCGCTCCTGCAAGTGATCGCCCGCGAGTCAGAAGCCGCCAATATCGCCTTGTATATCGTGGGCGGCTTCGTGAGGGATCTTATCCTCGGGGCGCCGAGCATAGATTTCGATCTTGTTGTGGAGGGAGATGCCGTAGCCCTGGGCGAATCGTTGGCCGATAAATTCGGAGGCCAAATAACCAGCCACCGGCGCTTCGGTACCGCAAAATGGCAGCTCGATCTGCACAATAAGAACTTGGTAAGTGCTCTCCAGCTCGAGCCGTCGGATCTACCTGAAACGGTAGATTTTGTCTCAGCCAGAACCGAGTTTTACTCCCGCCCGACCGCACTGCCGTCGGTCGCGGGAGGTAGCATCAAGTTAGACCTCCACCGTCGCGATTTCAGTATCAATACTCTCGCCTTGAGGCTGGATGGACACCGTTACGGACAACTGTTGGATCCCTGGGGCGGGGGAAAGGATATCCGTGACAAGCAGATTCGGGTCCTGCATTCCTTAAGCTTCGTAGACGATCCCACCCGCATGTTGCGCGCCGTCCGCCTCGAACAGCGACTGGGATTCTCGATTGAATCGCGGACGCTTGAGCTGCTAGAACGGGCACTGCCTCTGCTCGATGGCGTGAGCGGCGAAAGAATACGCGGCGAGATGTCTGCCATCCTGAAGGAACCAGGCTTCGGCTCGATCATGATTCGGTTGAAGCAGTTGGGATTGCTTCAGGCGATTCATCCTGCGCTGGATTGGGACGATTGGATCGAGGAGCGCACCAACGCCGCGCGCGTGTTCTCGCCTCCGGATTCGTGGAAACTCGAGCACGTACCAGGCCTAGATAAATTGTTCTACGCGATGTGGCTTTATCGCCTCCCTGTCGGCGAGGCGACCGCCGTTTGCGAGCGGTTGCACATGAGTCAGAGCGATGGCGAGGTGGCCACGAAGGCCGGGCGCCAAGGATGTGATCTGACGCAAATCCGTCTCCCGAGTGAGTGGGTGAGTTGCTTGAATCCCGAACCGGAGGCCGCGTTGGTAGTTACGTGGCTCGCACTTGGGGATCAGCCGGCCGCGCAACAGGTTATTGAGAGTTATCTTGAGCATTGGCGCTGGATCCGGCCCAACGTTGACGGTGATCGACTGCGAGAATTGGGCCTGGCGCCCGGACCCGCATATGGAAAAATCTTGGGAGACCTACGGGCCGCCTGGCTGGATGGAAAGATCGATTCTGCGCAAGAAGAGCAGCGGTTGCTGGCCGCGTTGATGAAGGAGGCAGCCGATGGTGGATAAGACTGCCCCCACGGTCGAGGAATCCAGCGCCGAGCGCCGCGCGCAGATAAACATCCGGCTCGCCACCGCCGCGGACCTCAAGACTCTAGAGTGGGACGGAGAATATACACACTATCGCCGCCTATTCAGGCGTGCAATCGACGAGGCAGAGCGTGGACGCCGTGTTCTTTTGTTGGCCGAAATTGGGGACCAGGTGGTCGGGCAGATATTCGTGCAACTAATGACGCGGGCGACCTTCTCGACCCAGCGCGCCTCATCCGGGTATCTGTATGCCTTTCGCGTAAAGCCGCCGTACCGCAATCGAGGGGTAGGAAGCCATCTGCTTCATGCGGCTGAGGATAATCTCGAGTCCCAAGGCTTCCGTCGTGCGGTCATTTCGGTCGCGAAGAGCAATCTTGCGGCAAAGCGGCTCTACGAGCGTGCGGGTTATGTTGTATTCACCGTGGATCCTGGCGAATGGTCTTACCTGGATCATGAGGGCCAATTGCGCGAGGTTCTCGAACCCGCCTTCGTGATGGAAAAATGGCTTTAATTCTCCGTATCAATAGGGCGTACGCCGAGGCCTCCTCAGCCTCGGATTAGGCTCCACTCGCCCGATACAAAACTTGCATTTCATCTAATCCGTGCCAGAGTCTGTCCTCGCACTGCCGAGGCCGTTAGGCCGTCTGTCGACCCGGGCGAAAACCCTGCGGCAGGCGTTGTCGGAGGGACCCCCTGGCATGATTCTTGCGCCCTTCCAGGTTGTGATGTCCGCTCCATGACTTTTTAGATATGAAGATCCGGGCTGAGCTAAGGCCAAGGCTGTTGCCGCTTATATTGGTGATTACGACTCTGGCCTGTTCGCGCGCAGATCAACCGCTGGAATTCCTGGGGCTCAAACTGCGTGGCAGTCCGGGAGGTTCCGGCACCAAGGCCCCTGCCGAATCGGAAGATCCCACCGAGCAGGTGGTAGAGCCGCTTCCGTTCCAGACCCCCACGCCGGATCCGGTTCGTAAACCGCCCGATCCGAGGGAGATCCCCGAATGGTACACGGTGCAATTCGGTGATTCATTGAGCAGCATCGCAAGCCGGATGGGGGTAGGAGCAAATCAAATCCTGGTAGAGAACGGACTTCCGAACCCTGATTTCCTTGCAGTGGGTCAAGTACTTCGCATGCCGACGCCTCGGCCTCTGGCACCCTCGCCCAGTTTCAAGATCATTCCGGATGCAGAGCTGGTTTACGGGGAGAGCGCTCAGGGTTTTTCGGCCCTGGAGCTCATTCGCGCTTGGAACGGGGCGCTCGATCGCTACGAAGAGTTCGTGGACGGGGAACAGCTCTCCGGAGCGCAGATCGTAGATCGAGTGGCCTCCAAGTATTCGGTGAATCCGCGCCTGTTATTGGCCGTGCTCGAATATCAAGGCGGCTGGCTGACCATGCCAGAGCGCGCGCCCGACCGCTTCACCTACGAGCTAGGTTATGAGCACATCGGTCTTGAGGGGCTCTATTCTCAGCTGTCATGGGCCGCCGACCAGCTCAATCGTGGTTACTACCAATGGCGGGCGGGTTGGGCGGGGCCCTTCATTCTCCCGGACGGCGCGGCGGTACCGCCCGGGCCGGGAATAAACGCCGGCACGGCCGCGGTCCAGTGGCTGTTCGGCCAACTGTACCCGCCGGAATCCTGGCGAGCGGTTATTGGAGAAGACGGCTTCTTTCGAGTCTACGAAATCCTTTTCGGCAACCCGTTCGCCGCACCTCAGCGCACCGTACTTCCCAGTGGCCTGGAGCAGCCGGTCCTGAGGCTCCCATTCGAAGATGGCAAGGTCTGGTCGTTCACCGGCGGACCGCACAGCGCATGGGGAAGCTGGGCGGCCTGGGCCGCGCTGGACTTCGCCCCTCCCGGCGACGCACTAGGTTGTGTGTACTCCAACGAGTGGGTAGTCGCGGTTGCCGACGGTCTGATCGTGCGCTCCGCAGGAGGAGAGGTCATCCAGGATCTGGATGGAGACGGAAACGAGGGGACCGGCTGGGCAATCCAATACTTACACATCGCCACCCGCGATCGAGTGGCGGTGGGCCTGAACTTAACGCGCGGAGATCGAATCGGCCACCCTTCCTGCGAGGGGGGAGTTTCTAGCGGGACTCATTTTCATCTTTCCCGGAAGTTCAATGGAGAGTGGATACCGGCCGACGGAGCTCTTCCGTTCGACCTGGAGGGTTGGGTATCCGCAGGAGACGGTGCGCAGTACAACGGATCACTGACCCGAGGCGACGTGAGGCTGGAGGCCTGTTCCTGCCGCTTCCCGTTTAACCAGATCACACGATGACGCGATCGAATTCCTATCAAGCATCCGGCGCCATCTTGGCGTTCATTTCCTTCCTGACGTTGACTGCACTGGCGTGCACCCGATCGGACGTGCCTGTACCCGCGGTTATGGGCCTGGCCGCGGAGGCCGCGGCCCCGGAGCCCAGCGAAGCTGCACCCGAAGCGACCCAGACCGTCGAGCCCGTCCCCACGGTCGCGGAGCCGACCGCAGCCCCAACCGAAGTTCAGAATCCCGAACCGCTCGTGTCCCCGACCTACCCGCCCACGCCCACCCTGGAGGTCGAAGGATCCACCGAGACGATCCTCTATCGAGCCCGCGCGGGAGATGTGTTGCGAAGCGTCGCGCTCCGTTTCGGGGTGCTCCCTTCGGACGTCATCGATTCTGACGGGCAGCTGCCGGCCCAAAATGAGCTGCTCACTCCCGGGCAGATCCTGTTCGTGCCGCGGCGCCTGGGTCCAACCGGACCCGCGGATGAGCTGATCCCCGACAGCGAGCTCGTGTACTCGCCACACGCGGTCGAGTTCGACACTCAGGCATTTGTGGCAAGCCAGGGCGGCTTCTTGAGAGAATATAAGGAAATTGTAGCCAGGCGATCCGTAAACGGAGCTGAAGTTGTAGCTCTGGCCGCACGCGACAACTCCGTCAACCCGCGCCTGCTTCTGGCGCTTATCGAGTATCACTCTGGCTGGGTCTCGGACCCAACCCGGCCCACCGGAGATGACTTGAAGTACCCGCTCGGTCACGAAACGCCCGATGCGCAAGGTTTGTACAGGCAGCTGACCTGGCTCGCGAATGAACTGGGAACCGGATATTACGGCTGGCGGGCCGGGACGTTGACCGAACTCGTGTTTCCAGACAACTCCATCGTTCGCCTGGCTCCGGGTCTGAATGCAGGGACGATCGGCCTGCAATACTATTTCTCGCTGCGCGGCTCCGGCAGAATCTGGGCGGAGGCCGTATCTTCAGTGGGGTTTATAGAAACTTACCGCCGGCTCTTTGGGGATCCATTCGACTACACCCACCCACTTTATGAGGCTGGAGTCCAGCAACCGGAACTGATCCTGCCATTTTTTGAAGGCCGTATCTGGGCACTGACGGGTGGACCCCATGGAGCGTGGGAACGGGAGTCTGCCTGGGCGGCGCTGGACTTTGCACCATCGTCCGTCGAACCGGGCTGCGTCAAGTCCGAAGAATGGGTGCTAGCGGCGGCTCCCGGCGTGGTCGCCCGCACGGGTGTGGGGGTGGTGGTTCTTGACCTGGATGGCGACGGGAATGAGCAGACCGGCTGGAATCTGCTCTATCTCCATGTGAGTAATAAGCAGGTGAAGGAAGGCGATTTTATGGAGACTGGCGATCTGATTGGGCGACCATCCTGTGAGGGCGGCATCGCATCCGGCTCCCATCTGCACTTCGCGCGCAAGTACAATGGAGAATGGATTCTGGCCGACGGCCCGCTGCCTTTCAATTTGAGCGGCTGGGTGGCCCAAGCCGGTTTGAAACCGTACCAGGGAGCCCTGATCAAGGGAGATGAGGTCGTCTTAGCCTGTTCCTGCGCCAGTCGACAAACGAATATTTCACGGTGATGTGCCGGGTGCTCCCGCTTGGTGCCCTGCTGCTTGCGGCCTGCGCCTCTTCCAGCCCGGCGGGTCCAACTTCGACACCGGGCGTGACCGCCCAACCGCAGCCGGAATTCACTCCGCTTCCCACCCGCGGTCCACATCCACCAGGAGAACTGGTCCCCTATCGGGCACAAAGCGGAGACACCCTCCCGGCCGTGGCAGCACACTTCAATACGAGTGTAGAAGCCATATTGGAAGCCAACCCCTTCATCGCCTTCGACACCACAACCTTAGCTCCGGGATTGGCGCTCGAAGTCCCCGCTTATTATCTGCCCCTGACCGGAACGCCTTATCAGATCCTCCCCGACAGCGAAGTTATCTATGGGCCCACGGCTAAGGATTTCGACATCCGGCGCGAACTGCTCCGCCACCCAGGTTTCGTAACCGACGACGCCGACTACGCTTACCGGATCGACCGGCCGGCCTGGGAAGTGATCGAAGTCGTCGCCCGGAATTACTCTCTCAATCCCCGGCTGCTCATGGCCCTGCTGGAATATGGAAGCTCCGGTCTGACCGACCCGTTTCCAGAGGAACCGGCAAACACGTACCCGATCGGGTACACGAACGATCGATATCGAGGTCTCTTCCGTCAGCTTCTATGGGCCGCCGAACGCCTCAACGACGGATATTATGGTTGGCGAAGCGGATCGCTCCGGGAGTTTGAAACTGCGGATGGAATGCTGTACAGGCCGGATTCATGGCAGAACGCTGGCACGGTCGCCATACAGATGCTCCTGGCCGGGATGTTTGACTCCGAGAATTTCGACCGCGCGGTAGGACCTACGGGCTTCATTGTCACCTACCGCGAATTGTGGGGCGATCCGGATGAGTTGGCGGCTGACCCCATTCCAGAGCAACTGATGCAGCCCGCCCTGGATTTGCCCTTTGTTCCGGATCGCATATGGGACTTCACCGGCGGACCCCACTTTTCGTGGGGCAGCAGCTACCCTATGGGCGCCCTGGATTTCGCTCCACCTTCCGCGCGGTCGGGATGTGTGGCCTCGTCCGAGTGGGTTACGGCTCCGGCCCCGGGAGTGATCATTCGCAGCGAAGAGGCGATCGTCGAACTCGATCTCGATGGAGATGGATATGGCGGAACCGGCTGGGTGCTGTTCTTTTTCCACATGGGCCGCGAGAACCGAATATCAGAGGGTGTGAGAGTTCAAGCCGGAGATCTATTGGGCCATCCCTCTTGTGAGGGCGGGCGATCCACCGGCACCCATTTTCACTTGGCAAGACGATACAACGGAGAATGGCTCCCTGCCGCGGGGCCGATACCATTCGTCTTGGATGAGTGGGTAGCCAAAGCCGGGGAAGCGCCCTATGAGGGTACCCTGACCAAGGGCTCGAAGGTCGTCCCCGCGTGTACCTGCTCCACCCGCGAGAATCGCATACTTTATGAGCTGCCGGAGGGATAAGAAGGCCCGCGCCCGCAGTTTCCAGCTCAACGAGCAAACGAATCCTGGACAGAATTCGGGCCTGAACAGCGCCGTCCTTGCAGTCAACTTGGCGCTGTGCTAGAATGCAATGGTTCATCGCGGAGCGTGGTCGGAGAAGTGGGCAGCCCCCACTTTTCTTCATAATTAGGCACCGTGCGCATCGTTCACATCCCGTTGAATAGAAGATCGATGAAGGGGTAAGTAAGGAAATGAAGAGCGAGTTTGCGCTTGCGTTTAACGAAATAACCGAGCGGTTTGGCCTTTCCCAGGACACCGTGATGGAGGCGCTAAAAGCCGCCATGGTGTCGGCTTATCGTCGCTCGGTCAACGCCTCAACCGCGCAGGAAATCGAGGCCCGGATCGAATCAGAGACGGGTGAGGTTCGCATATTTTCTGAGAAAGAGATCGTGGATGAGGTCCTGAATCCATTAACGGAAGTGACCCTTGAAGAGGCGCTACAGTTCGATGATCAGGCCGAAATGGCTGGCATGTCGCTGGTCGATTCTACGCCTGAGGATTTCGGCCGCGTGGCGGCCCAGACGGCTAAACAAGTGATCCTTCAGCGACTGCGCGAAGCCGAACGTGACGCGCAATACGAGGAGTACATCGAGCGTGAGGGAGATATGGTGCACGGAACCGTGCACTCGATCACTCCGCAATCGGTTACCGTCGGCCTCGGCCGGGCAGAAGCTATTCTTCCCAGGAACCAGCAAATCCCGGGCGAGCGGTTTCATGTCCGAGACCGCATTCGAGTCTATGTGTTAGAGGTCCGGAAGTCATCCCGCGGTCCGGTTATCGTTGTTTCGCGCACCCACCCCAACATGCTCCGTCGGCTGCTCGAGATGGAAGTTCCCGAAATTAATCAAGGGTTGGTTGAAATCATGGCTATTGCCCGCGAGGCCGGCAAGAGAGCCAAGGTCGCAGTAGCGGCCACGCGTGATGGGGTGGATCCCGTAGGAGCATGTGTCGGCATGCGGGGTGTGCGTATTCAGTCCATTGTGCGCGATCTCAACGACGAGAAAATCGACGTGATCGAATGGAATTCCGATGCAGCCACCTTTATCTCCAAGGCCCTGAGCCCCGCGCGTGTTTCGGGGGTCTTCCTGGATGAAAACCGTGATCGCGGCAAAACCGCCATGGTGGTTGTCCCAGAGGATCAACTCAGTCTGGCCATCGGACGCGCAGGTGTGAACGCCCGCCTCTCAGCGCGCCTGACAAACTGGCGCATCGACATCAAGAGCCTGGTGGAGGCGGCCACCGAATCGTTGAATCGATTGGCCACCGACAAGGCGTTTGCAGAAATTGCGGCGGCCGAGGCGGAAACGATGCCGCAAATCGAGATGATCCTGATCAAAAAACAAGAGACACGACCGGTAACTCCCGAGGAATATCATCTGCTGACGGATTTCGTGGTGCGGGTGGAAGAGGAGCTGATGGCGCGTCGGACCTCGGAACGCCAGGTCTATCTCGAAAAGCTTGAGAAGATTCGGGAGGGTGTCCCGCCGGGCGCCTACCAGGTGACCCTTGTCGAGGCCGGCGTCAGCACGCGGGTCGCCAACTTGCTCACCGAAGGCGAATATGAATCCGCAGGGAAGGTGCTCGAGCAGTTGGAGATCGACGAAGATAAGATACTCGCTTTGCAAGGTGTGGGACCGAAGGCCATTTCCGAACTCAGGCAGACCCTCTCCGCCTACGATTATCCTGATCCAGTTGTTGAAGAAGTGGCGGAGGAAGCGGAAGAAGAGCCCGCCGCGGAGGCCGAGGGGATCGAGGAGCAGCCCGCAGCTGAGGCCGAGGCCACCGAGGGTGAGCAACCCGCCCTCGAGGTTGAGGGCGAGCCGGCCGTGCAAGAGACTGAGGGGGAAGTGACAGGCGAGGCGATTCCTATCGAAGAGGCCTTCCAGCGCGCCGTCGAGGAAGTCGGTCAGATTGAAGTGGAGGCGGACCAATCCGAAAAAAGCGAGGCGGAACGCAAAGCGGCGCGCAAGAAGCGCAAGCAGCTCTCGCGAGTGGTCGAATACGATCCAGATCTAGGTGAGACGGTTTCGCGCCGTGTGAGAAAAGAAAGCCGACGGACCGACTGGCAGGAGACGGGGGAATTCGAGGAATAGCCTCCGCGGGCAGCGATGTCTGGGAAACACATCCCACAGCGAACCTGCGTCGGCTGCAGAGAGGTGCTCCCAAAGAGATCCTTGATCCGCATCGTCCGCACTCCCGACGGTGTTAGGATTGATCCGACCTCCAAAGCTCCCGGCAGAGGCGCCTATCTGCACGACCGACGAAGTTGCTGGGAAAGAGGTCTGAAAGGCTCCCTGTCCAAGGCGCTGCGAGTAGAGATAGCGGCCGACGACCACAACGAGCTGATGCACTACATAGATCAATTGCCAGAAGCTAATGGCTGAGCCCGGCCATCGAGCCGCGGCAAAGAGCAAGAACCCCCTGGGCCGGTAGCTCGCTTAACCCCCGGCCACGGGCCGGAGGTGTGACATGAGCGAGGATAGCCAAAAACTCGTTGAGATCCCCGATAACTTGACGGTCCGCGATCTGGCGGACCGTATCGACGCGAGTCCCATTGATGTAATCAAGAAATTGATGGCCAGCGGGGTGATGGCGAACATCAATCAGCAGATCGATTTCGATACCGCCGCAATAGTCATCGCCGAGTTTGGGTATGAAGCCCAGGCCCTGGAACCACAGGAGGCAGAGGCCGCGGAGGATTCGACAGAGCTGCCGCTCTGGCGACAGATGCTGCAAGATGAGGACCCCGACAAGCTGGTGGATCGTCCTCCAGTGGTCACCATCCTGGGCCACGTAGATCATGGCAAGACGACTCTGCTGGATGTAATCCGGGATGCGGAAGTGGCCGCCGGTGAAGCGGGAGGCATCACTCAACATATCGGTGCTTACCAAATTATCCATAACGATCGACCGATCACGTTTCTGGACACTCCCGGCCATGCCGCATTTACAGCCATGCGCGCACGAGGCGCCCAGGGAGCGGATATCGCGGTACTGGTCGTGGCCGCGGACGACGGCGTGATGCCTCAAACGCGCGAGGCGCTGGCGCATGCTAAGGCCGCGCGTGTACCCATCGTCGTGGCGCTGAACAAAATCGATCGACCCAACGCAAACCCCGAAAGAGTGAAGCAAGAACTGGCAGACGTCGGATTGGTTCCGGACGAATGGGAGGGCGACACGATAGTCGTCCCCGTATCGGCCAAGGAGGCTTCAGGCATCGAAGACTTGCTGGAGGCCATCGTGCTGGTTGCCGATTCTACGGATATCCGGGCTAACCCCGAGGGCAAGGTGTTGGGGACGGTAATCGAGGGCGAACTGGACAAAACAAAAGGTGTCTTGGCGACCTTGTTGGTTCAGAACGGCACGCTCCACGTCGGCGACGTCGTAATTGCGGGAGAAGTCCAGGGGCGGGTTCGTGCCATGTTCGACTATCAAGGCAGCATCATTAAGGAGGCGCCCCCCTCGACCCCCGTTTCCGTGTTGGGGCTTTCAGAGGTGCCGCGGGCCGGCGAGCTTTTCACTTTGGTCGCATCCCAACGTGAGGCAAAAGCGATCATCAAGGCCAAGAAAGATCAGTTGCCGACGGCCCCGCGCGCTGCGCCGGCCCTGACCCTCGATCAAATATTCGAAGCCTTCCAGGCTGGCAAGGCTCAGGAATTGAGATTGGTGATCAAGGCCGATGTGCAGGGTTCATTGGAGCCGATCACTAATTCAGTAGAAGAGCTGAGTGTGGGGGATATCCGGATCAACGTCCTCCATTCGGCGACTGGCAATATCGGAGAGGACGATGTGATGCTGGCGGCCGCCTCCGATGCCATCGTGATTGGGTTCAACGTGACCGCCGACCGAGCCGCCAAGCGCGCGGCGGCAGCCGAGCGAGTCGACGTTCGCATGTACGACGTGATTTATCGCCTGACGGAGGACATCGAGAAGGCGCTCAAGGGAATGTTGGTGCCCGAGAAGCGTATTGTGGAGTTTGGTCAGGCGGAAGTGCTGGAGATTTTTCGTATTCCCAAGATAGGCAAGGTCGCCGGCTGCAAGGTCATTCAGGGCGAGATCCGGCGAGGCGCGCGGATGCGAGTCATGCGGGGCGAGGAAAACCTACATGAAGGTCCTATCGCCTCATTGAGGCATGAAAAGGAAGATGTGAACGAAATTCGGGAGGGGTTCGAGTGCGGAATCTCGCTAAAAGGCTTCGAGGCCTTCAAGAAAGGCGATAGGCTGGTAGCATTTATAGAGGAGACCGTACCCGTGGAATAACGCCGAGGCCCTCCCTTCTCCCGTTCGGACTCTTCGGTCTGAGGGGAGGCGCCTGAGGATAATCCCAGGTCCCTTATATGGGAAACAGTCGTGCCTACTGAGACACGCGCGCGCAGGGTCGCTGATCGGATCAACCGTGAATTAGCGGTCCTGCTTCAGCGAAAGGTGGCCGATCCGCGGCTCGCGGGGTTAAACGTGACCGGAGTCGATGTGGATCGCGAGCTTGCGTACGCCACGATTTATGTAACGGCCCCAGAAGATGAGCAGGAAGTTCTGACCGCGCTCGACCGCGCGCGTGGATTCTTGCGCAAAGAGCTAGCTTCCAACATTCCAATGCGCGCATTTCCTCAACTTCGCTTTCGCTGGGACTATTCTCCAGATCGAGGGGCGCGGATCGATGAACTGCTGGATCGACTGAAGAGCGAACAAGAGCAGCAAGAGGAAGGGGAGGATCCAAATGGCCCTCCCCAAGATGACCCGCTCGCGTCTGCACCCGACGCAGGCGAGCGGGATCTAAGTACGGATGAGGGCTGAAGTCGGTCGAGCCGCCAAACTTATCGCAGGTTCGTCGGGCATTGTTGTCATCAGCCACGAGCGCCCAGACGGCGACGCAGTCGGATCGATGCTTGGGTTGACCCGGACCTTGCAAATGGTAGGAAAAAAGGTCTGGCCGGTGCTTCCAGGCGGTTTGCCACGGAAATGGCAGTTCCTCCCTGGTGCAGACCAGGTTCGGCCGGAGCTTCCATCCGGAGGGCAATTGATCATTACGGTGGATGCGGCCGATCTCCAACGGCTTGGAACCCTTGATCTCCCTCACGTAGACATAAATATCGATCACCACCCAAGCAACACTCAATTCGGGAAGATTAATTTGGTCGATCCGGAGGCGGCCGCCACCGCGACTTTCCTGTACCGGCTCCTTCCCGAGCTGGAGCTTCCTATTGAGCTCGACGTCGCCACCAACCTGTTGGTAGGCTTAATCACCGATACCCTCGGATTTCGTACGAGCAGCGTCCGTCCCGAATCCCTGAGGATCGCGGCGGAGCTGATCGAGCTCGGGGCCGATATTTCGGGGCTGTACCGCAAGGCGTTATTTGGACGCAGCTACGAGGCGGTGCGTTATTGGGCTCATGGCCTCTCGCGGATAGATATGCGGGAGGATGTCGTGTGGGCCGTCCTGAAAGTCTCGGATCGCGAAGCAGCTCGGTATCCCGGCTCGGACGACGCAGACTTGATCGACGTGTTGACCACGATCGAAGGGCCTCGCGTCGCCATACTGTTTGTCGAGCAACCCGACGAGCAAGTCAAGATCAGCTGGAGGGCGCTTCCCGGCATCGACGTCAGTGGGCTGGCAGCCAGCTTCGGCGGTGGGGGCCACGCGCCCGCCGCTGGGGCTATGATAGAAGGCGAGATTCAGGCGGTGGTAGACCGTGTGCTGAAGTCCACCTTTGCGGCCATCGTCAAGGTGAATTAGTGAGCAGCTTCGGTGTCATCGTTGTTGACAAGCCGGAGGGACCCACCTCGCACAACGTCGTGAGCATTGTCCGACGCGGCACGGGAGTGCGAAAAGTAGGTCATGCGGGAACGCTGGATCCGCGCGCCTCGGGCGTGTTGGTGCTTTGCCTGGGCCCCGCCACACGTCTCTCGGAATACCTCTCCACCTCTAAGAAAATCTATGCGGCCAGAATTCGGTTTGGAGAGTCGACGAAGACCTACGACGCAGAAGGGGAAACGACGAGTTTCGCGGGTGAATTGCCCAGCGAAGCGCAGATCGAATCCGCCCTCGATACGTTTCGGGGTGAGATTCAACAAATCCCCCCACCGTACAGCGCAGTCAAAATCCAGGGACGGAAGGCCTATGAGCTGGCGCGGGCCGGAAAGCCGGTTAAGCTGGACCCTCGCAGTGTAACGGTGTACGAGCTCAAGGTACTGGATTACCAACCGCCGGACCTGAGCATCCGAGTCGAATGTTCGGCGGGAACCTATATTCGATCCCTGGCCCATGATCTCGGAGCGGCCCTATCTACCGGCGCACATCTGGTGGCGCTGCGCCGTCTCAAGGCCGGCCACTTTGGCCTGGAGCACGCGGCGCGCCTGGAAACGTTAGAGGCCGCCATGAGGCGGGGAGAGTGGCAAAGTTGGCTGCTCCCCGCGTCGGAAGCGCTCCCAGATTTCCCGATAGTCACGGTGGAGAAACCCGAACTGGAGAAAATAAGAAACGGCCAGCGCATTCCAGCAAGGTACCAGGCGACTGGCATGGCAAGAGCCCTGGGGCAGGATGGAGAGCTGGTGGCTATCCTGGAATCAGTCGAACACGGCCGGGAATGGCAGCCGCGCAAAGTTTTTCTCTCCTAGATGCAGCACCTTCAAGATCTGAGTGAGGTTCGACTCGAACGTGCCTCGCTTACCATCGGCTCCTTCGATGGAGTTCACCTCGGCCATCAATATCTGCTGAAAAAGATGGTGAGGCGCGCGAAGCGCAGTGACCTACCGGTGGTGGTCCTGACTTTTTATCCACATCCCTCGGTCGTGTTACGGCAGCGTACTCCTCCCTTCTATATTACGGCGCCCGATGAGAAAGCGGAGCTACTTGGAAAAGAGGGCGCGCACTACGTGATCACCCAGACCTTCGACCTGGAGTTCTCTCGAGTCGAGGCCGACGACTTTCTAGATCGACTCACCGCCCAACTCGGATTTACCGATCTATGGGCAGGTGAGGATTTTGCGCTGGGCCACCAGCGCCGCGGTAACCGGCATTACCTGGAGCGCGAAAGCCAAGCCAGGAATTTCCGCTACCACCTCGTCCCTCCGGTGGTGGCTGGGGGCGAGGTTGTGAGTTCGACCCGCGTCCGGGAAGCGCTTCGTTCCGGCGATGTCGCGCGCGCGGCCACCTATCTGGGAAGATCGTTCGAACTTCCTGGCGTAGTTCAAAAGGGCGCGGGGCGCGGAAAAAAACTCGGGATTCCGACCGCCAATCTGAAGATTTGGGAGGAACATGCCTACCCTGCGGTAGGTGTATACGCATGTGTGGCGGAGGTCGATGGGGAGCGCAGACAAGCCGTCACGAACATCGGTTATCGGCCCACATTTGAAGATGAGCACCACTCGCCTGTGGTGGAGGCCCACATCCTGGATTTTGAGGGGGAGCTTTATGGAAAGGAAATTAAGCTGGAGTTTGTCGATCGACTGCGCGACGAGATGCGTTTCTCTGGCCCAGAGAAACTTCTAGAGCAGATCGAGAAGGATATTCGGCGCGCGCGCAGTTTGCTGGAACAGCAAAGTCTTGGATAACATCTGCTCAATGCTCCGAGGAGTCTCGAGCGGCAGCTAAGCGCGCTTCCGCCAGGCCCACATACTCTTCTTCAATTTCATACCCCACGTAGGTTCGCCCGTTCTTCAATGCGGCTACGCAGCTGGTTCCGGAGCCGGCAAACGGATCCAGGACCACGTCTCCACGGTACGTATACAATTTGATAAGGCGTTCGGGTAATTCTTCCGGGAAGGGAGCGGGGTGACCAATCTTCCGCGCAGAAACGGCAGGGATGCGCCAGATGCTTTTCGTCCACTCCAGGAACTCGTCCCGTTCGATGGTGCTATCCTTGCCAATCCCCTTGCGCGAGAAGGAATCCTTGGAGAACACCAGGATGTATTCATGTACATCGCGCAATACTGGATTGCTGGCAGATAACCAGGATCCCCAGGCCGTAGATGCCGCGGCGCTGGCTCCCTTATCCCAGATGATCTCCCCACGCATATGGAATCCCGCGTTGATCATGTCCTCGATCACAAAAGCGTGAAGCGGAAGATAAGGCTTGCGACCCAGATTCGCTACGTTGACACACGCGCGGCCGCCGGTCACCAAAACCCGGTAGGTCTCTTTGAACACGGTGCGGAGAAGCTCCCTGTATTCCTCGAGTGACAGGTCTTCGTCGTACTCCTTGCGTACGTTATAAGGAGGGGAGGTGACCATCAGGTGCACCGAGTGGTCTGGCAGCTCGCTCATTTCCTCCGAAGTGCTCCCAAATATGCGGTCTCGGGATTCGGCCGGAAGCTCCCGCTCGATGTAATCGCTGACGCCTTCAGGACCCAAACCACGATAAAGACGACTGGAGTAGAAGTGTGAGGCGTCGTGGCTGATTCGACCGCGTGACCCGAAGCTGCTGGTTGTAGTGCGTTTACTGCCTGATTTACCCATAACCCAGCTGCCTCAATGCATTTGGATCGTCTCGCCACCCGGGCCACACCTTGATTCGTAGATCAAGATAAACTTTCCTGCCCGACATTTGTTCAATCGACTCCCTGCCTAATTTTCCAATCTCGCGTAACATCGAACCCCGTTTCCCAATCACGATCCCCTTTTGCGAATCGCGTTCCACAAAAATAGTTGCCGCGATGTAGGCACCACGCTCCCCACGCTCGGTGTACTCTTCGATCTGTACCGCCAGACTATGCGGGATTTCTTCGCGCAGGAGTGCGAGCGCGGCCGAACGGATCAAATCGGCTGCTATATCGCGTTCGTAAGCGTCGGTAATCTCCGATCCCGAATAATACTGAGGGCCCACCGGAAGCCGGCCCACGATCTCTCGGGTCAGCAGATCCAGATTATCGCCGCGCGTGGCGGACACACCCACCGGTTCTGCATCTGGCAGCATAGCCAGATAGGAATCCCAATTGGACTGCAGTCGCTCCGGCCGGACCAGATCCATCTTGTTTAAGGCCGCGATAATCGGGGTCTCGGGTGCACGCTGGAGAACGGCATCTGCAACCAGCCGATCGGCGGCCCTGGGGGCCTGGTGCACATCGAATACGCACAGGACCACATCCGCATCTTCCAGCGCGTTCGAAGCCACGTTATTCATATACTGACCCAGGCGATTGCGCGGTCGGTGGATTCCAGGTGTGTCCACAAATATCGCCTGTGCGGTGGAGGTGGTCAGAATGGCCAATTGGCGAACGCGCGTGGTCTGGGGTTTGGGAGAGACTGGCAGGACAAACTGTGCGAGGATGGCATTGAGCAGCGTAGATTTCCCAACGTTGGGCCGACCTGACACAGCCACAAATCCGGAGCGGTGTTCGCTGCCCACCGTCCCATTGTCCGGTCAAGGTCGCGGGCTGTCAAGCGAATCTACTGTCTGGCAGCATATTCCAATTCCGCCGCAAGCTATAATACCGGGCCGGAGGCCAGGCAAGGAGCGCGATGTCCCTATTTCGGCGTTCTACGAAGCCCAATCGCTTTATCGAGCTGCTAATTAAGCAGGCGGAGTATACGTCTGAGGGTTTGCAGATCCTTCTGGCGTATGTGAAAGATCCGGATGAGGCACTCGCAATCCGACTGACGGAGATTGAAAAGGAAGCGGACGAAGTCCGTCGGATCCTGATCGATGAGTTGAATAGAACTTTCGTGACCCCCATCGATCGGGAGGATATCTTCGCGTTATCCCTCACGGTCGACGACGTCCTAGACTATGCCAATACGACCATCGAGGAGATGGAGCTGTTGGACATCGACCCCACGCCTCACATAGAGCGCATGGTCTCTCTGCTGAGTGAGGCCGCGGCCGAGATTTACCGGGGAGTGATGCGGCTTGAGAAGAATCCGAACGTAGCCAACGATCATGCGGTGCGCGCCAAGGCACTTGAGAACCGGACTGAAACGGTGTACCGAGAGGCCATCGCCGAGCTCTTTCACCTTCCGCGAGATGTGGACCATATCGTGGAGATGTTAAAACTCCGGGAGGTTTATCGTCACCTATCCAACGCGGCCGATCGCGGAGATGCAGCGGCAAATGTGATCGGAGATATCGTCGTCAAGAAGGCGTAAGATGGAAATAAAAAGGGGCCTGAGAGCCCCTTTTTGATTTCGTTCCGTCGCCGAGGGTCCTCCCCGACACTCGGGTCCTACGCCGCCAGCCGATCCAGCTTCATTCCTACTTCCCTCCATTGAATTTTTGAGATTCCGAGCTTTTGTCTCAAGGAGTCCTTGTCCATGCCGGATTTGTAATCGGTCAGGGCGCTGGTCCACCTGCACATATTAAACGAGAGGTGTTTCTCGAGGCCTGCATCTCTACCGACATCTTCCAGGAGGTATTCGAGCCGTCGAGGAGAATATGGAAACAGCCGCTCCGAAGGATCGTAGCGTTTGAGGTAAGCCTTGTAGGCGGGGATCCAGCTGGCCTCGAGCAGCAGCTTGCGCTCACGATACCGCTTGCTTACATCACCATACCGAACCCAGAGCAGCGGGCCTTCAGCGGATTTCAGGTCCACATGGTTGAGGTGGATCCCCAGGCATTCACTTTTCTTGATGGCGGTGTGTAAAAGTAGGCTGACCAAAGTAAACGGTCGCGCATCGGGTGGATCCTTCTGCCTCATCTCCTCCGCGGCCTTCAAAACCGCCAGGAGTTCGTCCTGTGTGAGCACTTCTGGCAACGGGCTTAGAACCGATTCCTGAGGGATAGGGGCGGCCGGGTCTTCCACCAGCACTCCGGCATGAGTGAGCCAGCGAAAGAAGGCCTTGAGAGACGTTACCCGGCGGGAAAAAGTTTTGGGGCTGCATGGGACCCCTCGCCGGTTGAGCATCCAGTCAAGGAAATTTCGCAGATCGTGGGTACCGATAGAGTTGATCGAGTGCCCGGCTCCCATGAAGCGCGCCAGCAATCGCAGATCTCCCGTAAAAGCCTTCACGGTATTGATCGAACGCCCACTGTCCTCCAGATCTTCTCCCCAGGTCTGGATCGCGGCGCTCAAGCTGGAATCCGGTCGCAAGGGGCCCTCCGCGATGCCGACTTCCGGTCCGGAGCCCGAAAAAATGGGCAAGTTCTCGCGTCTGTCAGGCACAGGCGCTCGCGCGGGGAGTCGGCAAAGGGCCCTCTCGGGCAAATCCCTCGATTAGGTCCCACAAAGTGGTCTGTCTGCTTCGCATAGCCACGGGCGGCGATACTAGACTCGAGCAGGCGAATTGTCAAATGCTAAGTGTAGGCAGGAGCTAGGAAGGTTGGCTCATCCCAATTGGTCTCGCGTGGGATCGAAACAAGGGTCGTAGTCATCGCCCACGACCAGGCGAAACGCAAAGGGAGAGTTGGCGTCCGATTCACGGGTCAGTCGAGAAGCCGGCAGGTCAAATGACTGCAAGATCGCTTCTGCTGAGCCGTCTTGTGCCAGGCCGTAATCAATGAGATGGGTGCGAGTTCCGGGTGAGGGCGAATTCGAACCCACATGAGTCGCAAAGCCGGCATACTCCAGCCGTTCCGCGGCGAGAGCCCCCCATTGTGGCTGCGCGGAAGAGTTGACTATTTCCACAGTAAGCGCAAGTTCCGGCACCAAATCATCGAGGGCATCAAAATCGAACGTATCCGCTACTAGCGCGGCAATCCGTTCTGGCTTAGGTACCAAGACTTGAGCGCCGGAGCCAGGGATACGCCAGCTCGTGACCTCGTCCCGCCCTATGAAACGGCTGCGCACATCCGCCGTGTCGATGCGCGCTGCGAGCGGTGCCAGAGAGAGCAGGTCGGATAGCGAGAGATCCGTCGTAAACGCGTCTTTTAGATCGCCGTAGAGTTGCGGTATCCGTGGGATCAGCTCCAGTGAGAGAATCTCCCGGTATAAAGCTCTCAGCACTTCCTGCTGCCGACGGCCTCGATCAAAATCTGAGGACAATTTGCGGGAGCGCGCATACCAGAGTGCTAGATCTCCATCCATGCGCCTTATCCCGGTCGGAACAGTGTAGAGCTGCCAATTCTGCTCCACCTGCGGGTCGAGCGCGGGACCTCTCAATCTCCAATCGCGATAGGAACATGTGACATTCACATCCACGCCGCCAATGGTGTCGACAATGCGGCTGAAACCATCCATCTCGACCTTTGCATAGTGGTGGATAGGTATGCCAAAGTTATAACGGACCGTATCCGCAAATAGCGCAGGACCACCGCCCGGATAGTTCACCCGTTCCCCAATACTGAAGGCGGTGTTGATGCGCTGCATGCTGTATCCGGGCAGGTATACATACAGGTCGCGCGGGATTGAAAGCAAAGCCACTTCGCCAAGCGCGGGGTAAACCGAAAGGATGATGATCACGTCCGTATTGAATCCGGTCCAGCTCGGTCGGCGATCCGATCCCAGCAGGGCAATATTGATGATGGCCGGATCGATCGCCAGCGGCGCGGAGGGCGGTGGTATAGGTGTAGGCGGCGTTGGAGGATTCCCATAGGTGAAGGGGGGCGGCCAGCCCACATCGAATACAGGCAGGGAGGTCGGCTGTGGGTTAGGGGAAACCGCGCGCGGGGTCGAAGTCTTGAAGATCTCGGTCGGAAGTTTCTCCAGCCGAGGCGCATTACGTTCCGACTTGGGGGAGGGAAGGCACGCGGCCAGCCCGAAGGCCAGGATCGCTGGAATCAGTGTGAATCGCATCATGAGGCGTCGGCAACCGTCCGCTCGCGCGCGGGGGCCCTCATGGTTTCTGTGCTTCCCGCCCCTATCTCGCCTGTTATCTACCCTCGGGCTCATTACCATTCGGAGTGCGCTCTGACCTGTGGTGGGTCGAGGTCGGCTCTTTCACTAGCGAATCCGGCCTGGAACAGCCTCCCGCGGTCTTCCACTGGTATTTGTGGACGACTGGGTCAGGTCTTTTGTGTCGCCGGTCGCGGCTCAACGCCGATCCAGCGCAGGGCCAACATGCCGTATAACACCGTGAGCCAGAAGGTGACACCCCGGAATGTGATGGCAATCACCGCGGAAACGGCCAGCGTCAGCCCGAAGGAGGTCATGACGAGGGTCATGGCTCCCTCCACGAAACCAATTCCGGATGGAGTAGGTGAAACGATATGGAAGAGATATCCGATGCTGAAGCTAGCGATCAACATCGTGAGGGTGAACGGCTGGCCGAAGGCGACGAAGACCAGACCCAGAATAACGATGAGCAGCGCCTTGCTGCTGAAGGCCAGCGCGGCCGGAAGCAGCAGTCGGCCGGGGGTCTTTCTCACCATTTGTAATCCCTCATATACGTCCTCCGCAAAGGTCTGCGCGTGGGAGACGTCGACCGAGTCACGGCCCAGGATAGGACGCAGGGCTTGGTTCAGGATCGTGCCCAACCGTTTCAGGACCCTGGCAAGGCGGACCGGAGAGCGCATGCCCGTCACGAGCACCAAACCCGTGCCCAACGCAATGCCGGCCAAGACGAAAACAGCCAGCACGCTAGCAACACTCAGTTGATTTACTTTGAATAGGAAAAAGAGTCCCAATAACACGATGGCCAGGAGGCTCGACTGCTCGCCGAATACAAACAACGCCCCGCCGGTGGTAACTCGGCCGGAAGGCAGGCCACGTTTATTCCCATCCGCAATCAGCACCGCCATGCCGCCCATCCCCGCGCTCGGCGCTATTACGCTCACGAACTGGGCCGAGACAGCGACCAATCCCAGGTGAAAAAACCCTTCGCGGAGTCCCAGGATCCGGTAGATTACCCAGAAGGATCCTGTGACATTTAACAGCCATATGAACTGCACCGTGACTGCCAGCGCCAGCCACGTCGGATCACCTTCCCGGAGCGAGTCGATGACTTGCCCAAGTTCGGCGACCCGGGAAAAGAAGAAGAGAGCGCCAAGAGAGATCGCGAGCAGAAGCAGCAGTCGGCGCACTATTTAGACCGGAAGACCTTTCAGGCTGGTTGGATCGCCTACCGCGAAGGCCTTCGCATCACGAACGATGCGAGTGCAAAGTTTGGTCAGCACCGCTTTAGGCCCCAGCTCAATAAACGTGTCGATCCCCCGCGCGCGCATGGCCTCGATGGTTTCTGTCCACCGCACGCGGGAGGTGAGCTGCGCCTCCAGCTCTTCTCGGATTTCGGAAACCGCTGACAATGGCCTGGCACTGACGTTGGCAAATACGGGGATGGCGGGTGGCTCGATGGGGGTCGCGTCAATCGCCGCATTTAATTGCGCCTGAGCGGGCTCCATCAGGGAAGAGTGCGCGGCGATGCTGATCGCCAGCGGGATCACCCGCCGCGCGCCGGCCTCCTTCAGCCGTCCGGTAGCAACCTCCATTCCAGCCTCGGATCCAGAAATCACGAGCTGCCCCGGACAATTATCGTTGGCGAGCTGGACGACTTCGCCCGTCGTATCTTGAATTTCCGAGCACACCTTTTCGACTGTCTCAGGATCCAGTCCTAACACTGCGGCCATACGGCCGGGGCTGCTCTCGCCGGCGGTCTCCATGGCTTCCCCCCTGGCGCGCACGAGTTTGAGCGCGTGTTCGAAGGATATCGAACCCGAGCAAACCAGCGCTGAATACTCGCCCACGGAGTGGCCCGCGGCCGCGGCCGGGAGCGATGGGGGGCGTAAAGCCCGGAGCGCGGCGATCGAGTGTACTAATATGGCTGGCTGGGTATTGATGGTGGAATTAAGCTGCTCCGCGGGGCCCTCCCAACAGAGGGAGGAGAGCGGAAAGCCGAGTATCTCATCGGCTTGAGCGAAGATTTCTGCCGCGGCCGGATGTCGGGCGGCCAGTTCCTGGCCCATCCCTACTTCCTGAGAGCCCTGCCCTGGAAACAGGAATGCGGTGGAGCGTGAATTGAAGGCCATGGCCGGGATCGCTACTGGGTTTCGATCTCCACGATCTCTCGGCCGGCATAATGACCGCAGTTGGGACAAACGTGGTGCGGCAGGTGTTTATCGCCGCAATTGGTACAGTTGATCAGATGCCGTGACCGGAGCGCGTCGTGCGCACGGCGTCGATTGCGCCTACCTTTCGAGATCTTCCGCTTGGGTAGAGGGGCCATTAGTTTTCGCTCGACTTCATAGAATAACGCCTGCCCTATGGGCAGGCCGGACCATTATAACTGCGGCGAACGCGGTGTCAAGAAGCGCGATCACGATGCTGTGGTAACCCCTATTTGCGGCCGCAAAACAGCGTCCCACGGTGGGTTCGGTATAATTTGGCCGTGGAACCGGGAAAAATGACTCACCTCGACGACGAGGGGCGGGCGCGAATGGTTGATGTAGGCGGAAAGCCGGAGACCGAACGCGTGGCGATTGCCAGGGGCATGGTGCAGGTGACGGCCGAGACGCTTGCCGTAATCAAAGCCGGTAATCTCAAGAAAGGCGATCTTAGCGGGGTGGCGGAGCTGGCGGGGGTTATGGCCGCCAAGCGCACTGCGGATCTTATCCCGCTTTGCCACCCTCTGTCGCTCACCCACATCAAAGTTGAGCTTGAATACGCAGAACATCCGCCAAGGATCGAGGTGAGGGCGGAAGTCCGAACCACCGGTCGCACGGGTGTGGAGATGGAGGCGCTCGTCGCGGTATCCGTGGCCTCGCTAACCGCATACGACATGATCAAGGCGGTGGAACGCGGAGCGCGCATCACCGATATCCGTCTCGTCGAGAAGCGGGGTGGTTCTTCTGGAGATTTGATTCTGGAGTAGCTCTTGGAAATCGACATTCTGTACTTCGCCACCCTGCGAGACCTCACCGGGCAGCGGCGGGAGAAGCTTGAAGTTCCCGACGGATTAACGATAGGCGATCTGAAGCGCAGGCTCGGGGAGCGTGGGGAGCGCATCGCGCTCGCGCTCGATACCGCCTTGTTCTCAATCAACCGTGAGTTTGCCTTCATGGAAGAGCAGATCCACGCGGGGGACGAGGTGGGCGTGTTCCCGCCGGTAAGCGGCGGTGCGCCGCCCACAATCCTGAAAGTAACGCCCGATATCCTCGATCTGAACGACATCGTGGCATCCATCACCTCCGAGTCCACGGGGGCGGTTTGTGTCTTTACCGGCATCGTACGGGGCAAAACCACGCGTACAAACCCCCATGAAACCGCCTACCTCGAGTACGAGGCCTACGAGGACATGGCAGAAGAGAAACTTCGGCAGGTAGCTGACGAGATCAGAGAGCGGTGGCCTGCGGTCGAAGGAATCGCGATTGTCCAGCGCCTGGGACATCTCGATACCGGGACACCGACGGTGCTCATCGCCTGCAGCGCCGCCCACCGAGATTCTGGCGTGTTCGAGGCGGCCCGATATGGCATCGATCGCTTGAAGCAGATCGTGCCCATCTGGAAGAAAGAAATCGGGCCCGACGGGGAATCCTGGATCGAAGGTAAGTATCAACCGAGTGTGTTGGATCGATCCCCCAAATGACAAACGACCCATCGGAGGAATGGAGCCCCCCATTCCTCTGCAGTAACTGCGGGAGGGACTATCCAGGCCACGGGCTTCCCTACCGGTGCTCTCATTGCGGCGCGCATTTCGACCTTGCAGACGGCGTGCGATATGCGCCAGGTGCGGGGCGGGGGCTGGATCGTTATTCGGAGTCGTTCCCACTGCCTCCCAACTCGCCGTTTTACACGCTGGGGGAGGGCGGTACGCCGCTCATATCTGAGGAACTGGGGCAAGGTCAGGTCTACTTCAAATGCGAACATCTCAACCCAACAGGGTCCTTCAAGGACCGAGGCACGGTGGTGCTCGTCTCGGCGCTGAAGGCGGCTGGTGTGGAGCGGGCGGTCGAGGATTCATCTGGAAACGCCGGCGCATCGTTTGCAGCTTACGCTGCACGAGCCGGCATCCGAGCTCGGGTGCTCGTCCCCGATTACGCCTCCGGACCGAAGCTTGCTCAGATTGAAGCCTACGGGGCAGAATTGGTACGCATCGCGGGATCGCGATCAGAGACGGCGGAAGCCGCCATACGCGCCGCCGAAAACGGTGCCGTATACGCCAGCCACGTCTACCTGCCCCATGTCCTGGCCGGCACGGCGACCCTGGCCTTTGAGGTTGCGGAGACCCTGGGCAGGGCCCCAGGGGCGATAATATTTCCTGTGGGCCAGGGGACGTTGTTGCTTGGGGCCTACCTGGGATTCAAGGCGCTGCTCGAAGCAGGGGTGACACAGGTAATGCCCATGCTGATTGGCGTGCAGGCGCAGGCTTGCGCACCGCTCTGGGCCGTGTATATGGGCGGCTCCGCTCGACTGAACTGGGTGAGTGAGCAGGAGACCCTAGCCGAGGGAATACGAATCGTGGCGCCGGTTCGCGGGGACGCGGTCCTGCGCGCAGTTGAGGAGACAAACGGGGTATTCGTCGCGGTGGAGGAGGTAGAGATCCAACGCGGGCTGGGTGAGTTGGCTCAGCGTGGCTACCTGGTCGAGCCGACCTCGGCGGTCATCTGGGCGGCGCTCGAGAAATTGCGCTCCGATCTTCCTGAGCCCGTGGTTGCGGTGCTGACCGGTTCAGGTTTCAAAACAAGGCCCGCGAGTTGGCCAGTCGGAGTCGGGCGCGGGGACAAAAAGCGTGTCACCAGTCAGCAAGGTAACCTGGCGTAGATCGATAATAGGCAAAGGATGGTGCAGGGCATGAGGCGAGTGGTAGTCACTGGGATGGGGACCATCAGTCCCCTGGGCAATACCGTGGAGGAGACCTGGGGCAACGTCGTGGAGGGCGTGTCAGGCGTGGGGCCCATCACGCGATTCGAGACCGATGACTTGATGATCCAAATCGCGTGTGAAGTCAAGGGGTTCGATCCAGAAGACTACATGGAGAAGCGGGAAGCTCGGCGCATCGATCGTTTCCAACAGTTTGGAATTGCGGCCGCCGAGCAGGCGATCCAGAGCGCCGGCCTCGAGCTTCGGCCGGAAGAAGCCAGTCGGGCGTCGGTGATCATTTCCTCTGCAGTGGGTGGAATTCTCAGCCTTGAGGAGGGAATGGTGATTTTAACCCAGCAAGGCCCACGCAGGGTCACGCCCTTCATTATTCCAAAGTTCATGGCGAATGGCGCGGCCGGGCTGGTATCGATAAAAAATGGATTTAAGGGACCGACCTTCTCCCTGGCCTCCGCTTGTGCTTCCGGTTCGGACGCGATCGGTCAAGCCGCGCAGATGATCCGCGCCGGTCTGGTGGATGTGGCTGCCGCGGGGGCGGCGGACGCTACAATCAGCCGGATCGGTTTGAGCGGCTTCGATCGACTGGGCGCCATGTCGCGACAAAATCAAGATTATTCGGCCACCCCCGCACCATTTGACAAGAATCGAGACGGGTTGGTCATGGGGGAGGGGGCGGCGGTCCTGGTGTTGGAGGAGCTGGAACGGGCGCGTGCAAGAGGGGCCGAGATTCTGGCAGAACTCGTTGGCTACGGTTCCACTTCGGATTCATATCACATTACCGCGCCTGCGGAAGACGGAGCCGGCGGCGCAGCCGCGATCGCGGGAGCGCTGGCCATGGCGGAGGTCTCTCCAGATCAAGTGGACTACATCAGTGCCCACGGGACGGCCACGGTGCTCAATGATCTATCCGAAACGCGGGCAATTAAGGCGGCCTTCGGCGATGCGGCCTATAACACGCCGATTTCTTCAACTAAATCCATGACCGGCCATATGATGGGGGCCACCGCGGCGCTGGAAGCGATCTTCTGTATCCTCGCCATTCGCGACGACGTTATTCCGCCCACGATCCACTACCACACGCCTGATCCGGAGTGCGACCTCGACTACGTCCCGAACGAGGCCCGCCAGGTCAAAGTGAATCTCACCATCAGCAACGCCTTTGGTTTCGGGGGACACAATGCCGTTCTAGCTTTTCAAGCCTTCTCAAGCTAAAATCCCGCCCCGTGAAGAGTAACGGGCACCAGGGACGCGGTTAGCTCATCCGTCGGAATGGGAAATCCGCGTTTCCTAGAATTGGGAAATGCGGTGGGGCTGACCCTTTTCATGGAAGACCAGCCCCTCCCAGCATCGCATCCTTACTTCCCCTTAGTGCCATTCTTCCCCCGCTTTTCCTTGAGGACGATGACCGAGTTGGTCTCTTCAACCTTCTCGATCGTCACCTCAAACCCCTCAAAATGCTCCTCGGCAAACACCCGCATATTGTCCCTAGCGTTGTCGAGTTTCATCCCTTCGCCAAGAACGAGTTCGAAAGGCTTGCCAATCTGCCCCTCTCCTAGCGCCTCGTACAACGGTGTGTACTGAGTACGACGCCTTTGCTTCACCGGCATGGCTACGCCTTCCGTCCTAATCTTGACGATGCTTTGATCATTCGTTGCCATCTGTTTTTCACCTCCTTTCAGCCTATCGGCACTGAGCTCGTGTTTGATCATGGCGTGGAGTCTCAATCAATCCATACCCTCATGGTATGCGGTCAAGACTAGAGACAGATTAGCTTGACATAAAGTTGTGAAAGGGAAAACCAAAGGTAGCAGACTACACGCTGATCGCAGACAACGCAGCAGATCAAGTCCTACAAGGTTGGGATCGAATGGAGAGCTTCACACAACCTGGGGTGTCTTGAGCAAGGCCAAGGACCTTTAGTTTGTCGGGTGCTATTGAGAGGAGTAGACTATTTGGGGCTGCAAGTAAACCGGCATTCTCACCTGCTCGCTGCACCTTGGGAAGCTCGTTGAGGATCATGCGGAATGCAATTCCAAGTTGAAGGCAAGAGCCAGGCGATGAGCTCACATCGGTTAATAAGAATTCCAATGATGGAGTAGACCGAATGTCTCACGCAGTGCGGAAAGAGACTCATGGACAAGATCGATGACCACTACAAATCGCTGAAGCGAGTCTACGATAGTCTTGAAGCGTGGGCGGATCGAAAGCCTTTGCTGCGACAACGAATCCTTGACGGGATTCTGACTGTAGCCATCGTTTTCTTCATAGTCACTGTAGTACCCATTATGCCGATTCTGCTCATGCTCTTCTCAAACACAATTCCTTTAATAATAGGCCCGATTGACACAACCACAGGCTTGATCGGATCGTTTGGTCTCATATGGCTTTCGCTTGGTCTAATCTCAGCGGCTGTTATGCTTCCCCTAATCTGGGTGAACGACAAGGTAGATACTCGGCTTGCAAAACTCGGCAAGCCCCCTGAGAGACTCTCTCCAGAGCAGATCACATTCGTAAAACTATATGAGGCATATGACGAATTGCGGCTTTTCTTTGTTAGCTACCTGGACCAGCACGTTGAGAATGCCCGCTTGGCAGTCCAAAGCCTAATATCCACTAACACGATTATTTCGCGGCAAGCTATCCTTGCCGGGCAGGATTTGGAGGACACGGTCAGAGGTCTTCCTATTGAAGAGGGGGACGAGGTGGCGTTGCAGTACACCGTACGCATGCACCCATCCCTCGGCCTTGGCCGCTTTGCCGGCAGCTTGACGCCCCAGATCTCAATTGCGCTTGATTTCCTCAGGACGTTCGATAGATATTCCTGGTTCAGGCTCGAACCCGAGCTCAGGGCAATTCTGAGGGCCTTCACGACTCTCCCCAGGAAAATCCCACAGAGGCTGCGAGATCAAGAGGAACTTCCTGCTGTACTTAGCATCCTCGAAAATATGGCCAAGTTTTCGTACGCATTCTTGCCTGAACACGAAACCCATATGTCGACAACGGATTTGAATGTTCTTCAGAGTGAGGGTGAAGAAGTGCTGTCGACGTTCGTCTCACAGATCGATGAACTAACCGAGTACGCTCCATCTCGCAAACTGGAAGCGAAGGACGAGATTCAGCGCCCGAACATTCTTCACAGGACGGCCGGCATGTATGTTAGTTATATATTCGTAAGATTTACAGTGTGGTTTCTTATGATCTTGGTACTGACTACAAGTGTATTGCTCATTATCAATAATTCCGTGGCAATCTCCGCAGATACATTCGCGATAATTGTTATCCCCACAAGCGTACTGGGCGCTATTGGGCTCGCACGCATCACCCCCAGACGTTCCGAAAGTGAGTAGGTCGGAAGTCTAGTACTTCGCCTACCAATATTCGCAAAAAAAAGAGACCCAAATGCCCCGGTTCAGGTGACCGAGATGGCTGGGTGATAGCCGGAGCGTATGTCATTTCGGCATAATCCCGCTCGCAGCCGTTAAAATGGAAGCTGTGTTTCTCTCGCGACGGTCGTTTGATGCTTCTTGGGGGCAACAATGACTAGATCTCGACGGGTTCTAGTTCCCACGCTTGGAGAGGCTCTCTTACAGCCGATAACGTTCGGCGTGCTTGTTGATATTGAAGAACAGTCGCGAGATGTATCTGAAGCCGATAGGCCCCAGCAATTCTCAAGCCTGGTGATCTCCGCAATGCTTCTGGACCCTGAGCTCTCGTCAGAAGATGTTGAGAAACTCGACCCGGAGGCAATCGAAACCCTATGTCGGCTTGCCGCCGAGTATCTTGGTGCCTCAGATGACTTTGCTGAGCTCACAGAGGTTTCCTCACCTCGTCAAAGGCTCTTTAGGGCCCATCGTCGCAGCCGGGAGAAGCATGTTCAGAGGCTGAACAGATCTGTTTCTACCGCTCTGGAAACCATAGCGGCTCCCCTGCAATCCCAACTCAGTGAGATCATGAAGCAAGCCACTGTACCTGTGGTGGCTAATATCGCCTCAAGCGCCATTCAGCCGTTCCTGGACTCCCTTGGGAAGATGGCTGCCCTTAGCTACCGTATTTCCGCTCCACGGCTCCTTGCGGATGATCTTCGGCAGTCAATTCAACCCATCAAGAGTGCCTACGAGCAGTTCGGTGTTGGTAAATCCCTTGCGGAAATGACGTCGGAGATAGCGAAATCACTTCCGACCGAGCCGCTCCTCTCGTTAGCCTTAATATCATCCGGGCTGAATTCTGCTCTCCTACACAGTCCAACCTACCCCATACCTTTCATAAAACCCCTCGACTTGGAGAATTGGGAAGTGGCCGAGGAGGAGACAGAACACAGCCGTCGGGTGGATGCCTTTGACACGTTGAGCAGCCTCGAGGAATCACTAAGAGACCTGATATCCGGGGTAATGAACGAAGAACACGGGCCTAAGTGGTGGAAACGGAATGTTCCGCAGGATGTCAGAAATGATTGCAGGGAGCGCAAGGAAAGAAAGGAGCAGCCACACCGCCCATCACTGCATCCCATCTATTTTGCGAATGTCGGTGATTACTTGAAGATAATCAGTAGGTCGGATAATTGGCGAGAAAGCTTCGAGCCCATCTTCGGTAATCGGACGGAGCTCGAGGCCTGTTTCATATGGGTAATAAACGTACGAGACCCTGTAGCCCACGCTAGACCGGTCGACGATAGCGACTACACAATGTTCTATGCCGGCTCCCTCTGGCTAAGGGAGAGGATAGACCGAGCTCTGGCAAGTCTGGTATAGCGTCAATCTGACCCGTCGCTGGAGCGGACGTAGCCTCAGCGGGCGGTCATCACATTCGTGGATTTGCCGGGCCGCTCGGCCCGCAGCTGTTAGGCAAGAATCAGTATCTAGAGAAGATTGAAAAACATCCACCCGCTTATCTCAGAATGGGCCTCGTTTGAAGCAAAAGCTGCACCTTTCCTTTTGACTGGTGATGAGATTTTGCTTGAGCCACGCGCGAGTTCCCGCTTGACTGTCACTCACACAAGTTGGGAGGGCTTCATTGCAGATCAGGGATTTGGCGATCCGGCAGATCGCAGATTCCATCTAGGGTTGTTACCGAAGCCATTTGCTGGGGATCTGATGGCCGCATCGATCGTTGTTCTACTGCTGAACCCAGGCATGGGGCCATCTGATTACTATGGTGAATACCAAGTCGCCTCATATAGGAAAGCGTTACTCCAGAATCTTTCTAGGAATCACTCAGGTGGACGCAATATCTTCCTTGATCCTGCCTTTGCGTGGCACGGAGGTTTTAGCTACTGGCATGCGAAGTTCCAGAAGATCGTGGGTGAACTCGCCGATTTTCTCGATATAGCGAGGACAGAATCGCTAGCCATATTTGCAGCGCAGGTAGCGATACTGGAGTTTATTCCCTACCATTCGACTGTGTCTAAGGTGCCCCTGCGCATCACTAAACAACTCCGCTCCCCAATGCTGGCCAAGCAATTCGTACACGATGTATTGGCACCGAAGGCCAAGAAAGGAGAAGTCCTTATCATTGTGACTCGCTATGCCAAACATTGGGATTTGCCCGAGAGTGAGAACGTCATCATTTACTCAAGCTCCGAAGCTCGAGCGGCTCATCTAACCCCAAATAGCCGAGGCGGCGCAGCGATATTGGCTATGCTCAAGCAGGGCGCCTGACCACTCGCAGGAGCGGACGTAGCCTCGGCGAACAGTGAGGATAAAGTAGATTTGCTGCGCCGCTCAGCTCGCAGCCGTTATGCGTCGCCGAAATAAGTGTTCGAATGGTTCTCAATTCACAAGGAGGTGAACATGCCCGAAAGCAGACCGCACAAGACCACGGCAAATCGCATCGCCCGCAAATAT
>JADFRG010000082.1 GCA_022561385.1 Chloroflexota bacterium | reverse complement strand
AAATTCTGCGGCGCCTTCTCACTTTCAGTAAGCGACCTGCTCAGAGGCCACTTCTATCGTGTTCTAGAAGCGGGCAGGTTGGCCCAGCTCAACAAAGCGCCAACTGCGGAGGTGAGGGAGACCCCAATTAGGCATCGTCTCAGTCGCCCGGCATTTGCAGCCGCTGGGCCTTTGACCTGGGGATGCAGCCGGCACACCCTGACGGGTCCGGCGGTTTCAAGGCAGCGGGCGACCTCTTCATCAAGATGGTTTACGTCGTCTTGGTTCCTACGCTGTTCCTTGCTATCTGGGTCTTCGTAAACAACAGCCTGGCAGAAATCCTCAATCTTCAAGGCACACTACCGCCCTATCTACTCGATTCCGGCTTTCGCATTCCGGGAAAGATCCTACTTGGCCTACTGGTGATCAGCGGGCTGGGAATATTCATCTGGCCGGCATACACGCTACACAACTTCATGATGGATGAGCGTGCCGAGCTGAATACGGATCTGGCGGCGCTCGCCCAGCGGATGCGGCGACTGAATCGCAAGGTCCTTGAGGATCCATCCTCTATGTCGATTGATGATCGAGAAGAGACCTTGGCCGATATCGACTCGCTTCAAAAGCTATATGACCGCTCCCGAAAGGCTCCAACCTGGCCTTTCGATCGCGGCATCGCAGCCAAGCTCCTCGCGACACAAGTGATTCCAATCCTTACGCTGCTGAGGTTGGATGGACCCTTTGCAACCCTTTTGGGGACTTTGGCTAAAGTTTTCCAGCCCAACTAATGGGTACGAGGTTCGTCTATCACATTCTTCTTCGGTGAATTCAGGCCTGGAAAAAGGACTCACCCCAGAATCTCAGCGGAGGAGGCAGGAATGAAAACCATGCCCGATCGTGAGCAGAATAAGCTAGATCCCAAGCTGAGGATGCTGGCAAATGGGAGCGAGGAGGTCAACACGCTCCGTGCCGAGAGATCCCCCGCAATCGCAGTTGTCGATCCAAAGATCCTCGATACGACCCCGCGATTGAGGGAACCCAATGCGAGCCCTGACCCAATACCCGAGAAGGTCAAATGGGAGGTCCTGGATAGGCCGCCGGACAAGGTCTATGTCAACGTTTTGATCGAGCTCAAGGAAGGGGCAGGGGAGCTTGATGATTCGGTCCTACGACCCGACCCGGAGCTCCCACCGCCCGGTCTACATGGGTAACTTCGTTGCCGCCCCAGTGCCGCTTGACGAGCTGCAGGGGCTTCTAGATGACCCGGCCGTGGTCGCGATCGAGAACACGGAGCATGTGCGGTTCCTGCCGCCTCTTCACATCTCACATGAAGTCGAGCCACCGAGCGCACAAGCCCGAAGCATGGACCTTCGTGAACCGATCGAACTCAACAACGGGGTCTTGATCGGGATCATCGACGTCCAAGGATTCGACTTTGCGCATGCGGAATTCCTGGACGGGGAGGGGAGAACTCGCTTCGTCGAGATATGGGATCAGGGCGGAAACACACGACCCGCGCCGAAGCCATTTGGATACGGCTCCGTGATTGCCGCGAAGGATATGAATGCCGCCATCGTAGCCGCCGGTGACATAGGCCTTCCGGCTACGGAGCTGGAGCCGCAGTCTCAGATGGTTCCGGCCTCTCACGGGACCCATGTGGCGAGCATCGCCGCGGGGAATCGGAGAGTCTGCCCGGAGGCGGACATCGCTGGCGTATTGATCTCGCTCCCCCTGGAAGACACAGACAACCGCAAATCGTTCTACGACTCATCGCGCATCATGCACGCCGTGGACTACCTCTTCGACCTCGGGAAAACACGGGACCAGCCCGTATCGGTAAACATCAGTCTAGGCACCAATGGGCATGCCCACGACGCAAGCAGCGTAAGCAGCCGATGGATTGACTTCGCCTTGGCGTCCGCAGGACGCAGCATCTGCGTGGCTGCTGGTAACGCCGGCCAGATTGAGCCCGCGGAGCCAGGCGATTGGGGCTTCGTCATGGGAAGGATCCACACAAGAGGTGAGTTTGAAAAAGCGGGTGACTGCATCGACATCGAGTGGATCGTTCTTGGGGACGGGATCGCCGATCTATCGGAAAACGAGCTGGAGATCTGGTACGAGCCGCAGGATCGAATTGCGATCGAAATCAGACCGCCAGGCTCCTCGGAGTGGATAGGCCCCATCGAGCCCGGTCAATATCGCCAAAACAGGATGCTCTCTGACGGAACTTTCTTGAGCATCTACAATGAACTCTATGCCTCAGCTAATGGAGACAACTACATCGCCTGCTACCTGAGCCCCTTTCTTTCCAGTGAGAGAGTCGTCGGGGTCCACGCTGGTACGTGGCTTGTGAGACTCACTGCGCTCGACATCAGAGACGGCCGCTATCACGCATGGATCGAGCGCGATGATCCGCGCCGGCTTGGCAGGACGGGCTTCAAAGAGGCTTGGGCTTTCCCATCATTCTTTTCACGAGATTCGACGGTCGGCGACACGACGGTCAGTTCGCTCGCATGTGGCCAGCGCGTAATCTCGATTGCGAACCTTGACGACGCGCGAAAACTCATCAGCATCACTAGCAGCAGGGGACCCACAAGAGACGAAAGGCTGAAACCTGAGATTGCGGCTCCGGGTACGGACATTGTCGCGGCCAGCGGCTTTGGCGATCCGAATCAGCCCTGGGTCTCGATGACGGGAACCAGCATGGCCAGCCCCATGTCGCGGGCGTGGTCGCCCGCATGTTGATCGCTGAGCCGAAGATGACAGCGGCGCAGATTGGAGGAATCATCCGCAGAACTGCAAGGCCGCTCGCCGGCGCAGCAGGGTTTGGATGGAAGAACGATGCGGGCTTCGGTGAGATCGACCCGGCCGCCTGTATGGCGGAGGTGGCTCAGCTAAGAACGCGAAGGGAACTCAACCCATGAAAATAACCCTGTATCAGGCCAATCAAGGCGACTGCCTCTTGCTCACCGCGCGCGACGGAACAACGCTGCTCGTGGACGGCGGCATGAAAGGCTCGTACCGAAAACATGTTGCGCGCTCGATCGGCACGATGGCAAGGACCGGAACACAGATCGACTTGGTCTGCGTCTCGCACATCGACCGGGACCACATCAACGGAATTCTGCAGCTTATGGACGACCTGGCTGCATGGCGCGTGTTCGACTATCAGCGAGGTTCTGGGAACACGATCTTTCCATGTCCAAAGGGAATCCGGCCTCCGGCTGTGCGCGCGATCTGGCACAACGCTTTCAAGGATCAGGTCGCGGAAGAATCAGGAGGCCGTCCAAGCGATTCGGGAAGGAGCCGCCGAGGATGAGGAGCAATTTCCTCTAGATGAGGGTCAGCTGATCCTCAGTTCGTTGTTGGCCCTCGCCGCTGAATTGGGAGACAGGAATGCAGTGACAACTCCCAACCTGGCCTCGATCATGCTCCTGGTCGAGGAGGCGGGCAAGACCGTTCTCCTCACCGGAGACGGTCACGCAGACGACATCCTAAAGGGGCTTGAAGCGCACGGCAAGCTCGATAACGCGGGCAGGATTCATGTCGATGTGCTCAAGGTCCAGCACCACGGCTCCGAGCACAACATTCATGAGGACTTCTGTGAGGCGGTCACGGCGGATCATTATGTCATCTGCGCCAACGGCTCGCATCGCAATCCCGACCTTGATGTGCTGCAGACGATCATCGACTCGCGACTTGGAGCAGCTGCAGGCGATACGAATGCGGGCAGGCCTTTCAAACTGTGGTTCAACAGCAGCGCGAAACGCGCTGGAACCGAGAAACGAACAGAGCACATGGAGCAGGTGGAAAAGCTGGTGAAAGACGAGGCGACCAGGAATAGGTGGAGGATAAAGCATCGTTTCCTGACCGGAGGGTCGAAGCTCACATTTGAGATATAGAAGCTTGCTGGAGTCTTATGGGGTTCACACTGAAAGAGCGGACGAGATTTCGGCTTGTCGCCGAAATTTCCCTCAGATGTTCGCGGCGATGGGAGAAGTGCCTCCACCTGATCGGCCGGCTGGTCCTTGACCCGCGCTGGCAGGAAGCAAGAAGGAGCCCGGTCAGGCGTGATCCTCTTCGAGCCTGGCGGGCGCCTCTTCCAGGAGGTGGACGGTGAGCTCGCCGGTCCCTTCGTCCACCACCCGGATCGGTAACTCGGTCGCTCCCAGGGCGGTGAACCAGCTCGCGATCCGCTTCGTGAAATCGGCGAGCCCCAATCCCTCCACTTTGATTT
>JADFRG010000018.1 GCA_022561385.1 Chloroflexota bacterium | reverse complement strand
GTAATCACGACATTATCAGGAAGTTCTTCCGCGTAATGCTGTAATATGAGAATACCTGAGAAGAACTTCCGCGGGAATCCCCTGCGCGGGTGATATCAGGAAGATCTTCCGGCTAATCAGTAGTTAGGCAGAATTCGGCTCCTACCTAGAGATGGCAAAGAATCATTTGCCCACCGCGTTCGAGTCCGCCTTTGACTTCAGGGCTCGTCGCAATCGTCCATGAATGGCGGGATTTCGTCATGAACGGCGGTTTTTGGACGATGAATGGAGGGTTTTCGTCATGAATGGGGCGGCATCGGCGAAACGCTCCACCGAGCAGTTACCAGCAGGCTGGATCTTCGCCGAATTCTCTGAGCCTGCGACGGCGCGGGGTCAACAACCTGGTATTCTGGATGCACGGCCCGAGCAAAAGTGTGAACCGATCGGGGACATAGCTTACACAATATTCCAAGGACATGGTTGACACAAATTCTACGGACATGGTTGACACTTTCCTCTTGGAGGAGGTGCGCCATGCCCTGGAAAGGTGTCACCGTGAGCGAACAAAGGCAACGATTTCTCGAAGACTACCAGCTGAATTATTACTCTGTCACCGATCTCGCTGAACGTTTTGGGATCTCCAGAACCACAGCTCATAAGTGGATCAACCGGTTCAAGAAGCACGGCCAGGCCGGGTTTCACGAGCACTCCCGTCGGCCGCACAGCTGCCCGTGGCAGACAGAGAAGGCCATCGTCGAAGAGCTGGTAAAAGTGCGTAGGGCTCACCCCCATTGGGGCCCGCGCAAGTTGCTGGATCTGATGCAGCGGCGCGACCCCGTGAAGCAGTTTCCAGCGGTGTCGACCGCAGCCCAGATCCTGTCAAGAGAGGGGTTGATCAAGCCCCGGCGGCGGTATCGACGGGCGCACCCCGGCTGCCCGAAGAGCATCCCGCAGGGTCCCAACGATATATGGGCCGCCGACTACAAGGGGCAGTTCCGCTTGAAGAACGGCAACTACTGCTTCCCGCTGACAGTCAGCGATCTGGCCTCACGCTACGTTTTGGGCTGCGACGCTCACCCGGCGATCTCCCTGCAGAAGAGTTTCGCCCATTTCAAAGGGCTTTTTGAGACCTATGGGCTTCCCAGCCGCATCCGGACGGATAATGGGGTGCCGTTCGCCTCGAATGCGCTGGCGCGCCTTTCGCAGCTGTCGGTGTGGTTCATCAAGCTGGGGATCTACCCCGAGCTCATTGAGCCGGGGAAGCCACAGCAGAACGGGGTGCATGAGCGGATGCACCGCACCTTGAAGCAAGAGGCGACGATCCCTCCCGCCAGCAGCCTGCGAGCGCAGCAGCGGAAGTTTGACCGGTTTCGGGAGCAATTTAACCAGGAGCGGCCCCACGAAGCGCTGGGGATGAAGCGGCCAGGAGAGGTCTACCAGTCTTCAAGCCGAACGATGCCGAAGCGGATCGAGCCCTACGACTATCCAGGGCACTACCTGGTGCGTCGTGTCAGCCGCGCGGGAACGATCCGTGTGCTTCGCAAGCAGATCTTCGTCAGCAATACATTGCACGAGGATTATGTGGGCCTGGAGGAGGTGGACGATGGGGTGTACGATCTGTTCTACTGCTTCTATCACATCGGGCGCTATGAGTTGAAGACGAACAAGATCCACGATATGGTGTCTAAAGTGGGGTTGAGTGTGAGGCGCATAGACCACGCCCGCCGAGTGTCAACTATGTCTCTAGAATAAAGTGTCAACCATGTCTCCGGTCTATACCCTTAGTTGCTCTGAAGCGGGAGATCCGGCGTGCGAAGGAGCGCTTTGGTCTGCCAGAGACGGCGGCGGTGCTGAGTTGCACTGTCTTGCGACAGCACAGGCTACGAAGCCGGGCGGGATGGGTTCTGGCTGCAACGGTATCTGGTCGCGCAGGGGGTGGAGAACCTGGTGGTGGACTCCTCCAGCATCGAGGTGAACCGACGGCAGCGTCGGGCCAAGACCGATCGCATGGATGTGGGCAAGCTGCTTGGGCAGCTGATCCGCTACCGGAGTGGTGAGCGGAAGGTGTGGAGCGTGGTGCGGGTCCCGAGTGTGAAGGACGAGGACGATCGCCAGCTGCATCGGGAGCTTACGGCGCTGAAGAAAGAGCGGACCCGGCACAGCAACCGCATCAAGGGACTGCTAGCCGGTCAGGGAGTTCGCCTGCCGGTCAAGGCGGATTTCCTGCAGCGGCTGGAAAGGACCCACACCTGGGATGGGGCGTCCGTGCCGCCGAGGCTGCAAGCCCCCCGGCTGGTGCGGGAGGTTGAACGCCTTGAGCTAGTGGGTCGGCAGATCAAGGAGCTGGAAAGGGAGCGGGTGCAGGAGATCCGGCACTCGCAGGACCCGAAGGTCGGTCAGGTGCGGGAACTGCTGCGCTTGAACGGGATCGGGCAGCCCGTCCTGGCGTTCCGGGCCAGGGAACAGCTCCTGGATGTTCGTCATGGAGTTCTTTGGTTGGCGGCAGTTCCGCACGGGCAAGGAGGTGGGGGCGCTCTTGGGCTTGACGCCCACGCCGCACCAGAGTGGATCCAGCTATCGCGAACAGGGGATGAGCAAGGCCGGGAACCGCCACATCCGGGGGATGGCGATTGAGATCGCGTGGGGCTGGCTGCGCTATCAGCCGGAGAGCGAGCTCACCCGCTGGTACGAGGAGCGCTTTGGGCGAGGGAGCAGCCGGGGTGCGCCGGGTTGGGATCGTGGCCTTGGCCAGGCGGCTGCTGGTGGAGCTGTGGCGCTATCTTGAAACGGGTGCGATCCCGGAAGGAGCGGTACTGAAGACCCGCTTGATCTGAGCGCTCAAGTCTGGAAGAGACAGGCTGGTGTGAGTGGCCCGCTGCGCCGCCGGGTTTCCTGGAGAAACCGACCGTTAGCCTGTCCTGGACGGACAGTCCAGGGATGGGGCCAATCGCTATAGAGCTTCCCAGATCGCCTTGGGGCGAACAAAGCATTGGGTGCACTGGCCAGAGAGCCAGCACGGATAGCCTGTCCTGGCCAGGCCAGGGAAGGTTGTCGAGGTGATAAACGCCCGACCCCTCAGGAAGCCACCAGCCAGGTTGCCGAGAAGCCAGAGTCAAGCCGGCTCAATCGTCTGTTCAATCTGAAGTAGCATGGAAGGGATGCATGGCAAAGTCCCGGCAGTTTAGGATTCAATAGGGACCGGGGGGGCTTGACAGCAGCGCCCACATAGAAGGCTCATAAAAAACAGGGCCAATTGAAATCGCAAAAACGAGGAACTGAGAAAAGACTTGCAGCAATCCGTATTAAATCGAAAGCACGTGCAATAGAAGTCGTATTAATATTCAAACAAAGATGAAAAGGTGTTAATAATGAACATAAGCTATATCTCAACCTACCCACCAATCAGATGTGGAATAGGTACTTATACAAAATTCCTGTCCCATGCTTTGTCGAGGATTAATAAAGAATTAAGAATCTCAATTGCAGCTGAAAATGGCGCGAAAAATATCAAAGACAAATTATTTAAAATATCGCCTTGCTTTAGCAGGAAAGAGGACTACGTGCAAAAAATAAATGAAGCTACGGCAGAGTTTTGTTCTGATATTGTTCATATTCAACATGAATTCGCTGTCTTCAATCCTGATGAACGATTCTTGAACTTGCTGCAAGAGCTGAAAAAGAAGACTAAGATTGTTTTAACCCTTCATACTGTACACACAAACGAAACTAATGACTGGAATATAGAAGCAATGAGTATTGAGGAATATAACCTCAGAATGAGCCGGCTGGTTGATGCGATTATTGTTCATCAGGTGTCTATGAAGGAAGAGCTGGTTAGACAAAATGTGAATGAAAAGCTCATCCATGTGATTCCACATGGTACGAAAATTTTAGAACAGGCAAATAAAATAGAAGCGATGAGAAAGTTTGAATTACCGGAAAGTAGCAGAATTATTCTTTCTTTTGGATTTTTCGGCAAGCTAAAAAGAAAAGATGTAATCGTTGAGGCTTTGCCTGAAGTGCTTAAGAAAGTACCGGATGCCTATGTCTTTTTTTCAGGATATGTCAGGGATTGGGTCCGGGAAGATTTTGAAACCCGAAAGCTCTATGAAGAAAAGGCCAAAGAACTTGGTGTGAGTGATCATGTAATTTTTGCGAAAAGATACATACGCGATGAAGAAATCGACTTGGTTTTAGACTGTTCGGATGTTGTGGTTTTTCCCTATTTCGAGGAATGGTATTCGGGAAGCGGCAGTCTCCATTTAGCATTGGGAGCATTTAAGCCAATTGTTGTATCCAGAATCCCAAAATTTGAGGAAGTGCCAAGCGAGATATCAAAAGAACTGGTTTTTGATCCTGATGACTCATCCAAATTGGCAAAAATATTAATAACGTTGCTCGTTGATAATAACTTTAGAGAAATCATTATTGGTAATGTAAAAAGGTATGCACTTGCCACATCTTGGGATTTGATTGCGAAGGCACATATTCGGCTTTATAAAACGTTATTGACCTGCCCCCCAATAACTGATCCAGGATGTAAGTTAGGATCGGTGCGAAAAGGAGGCAGGGCACATGCCCAGAAAGCGATATTCCTCAGAGCAAATCATCCTGAAGCTGAGGGAGGCGGAAGTGCTGCTCAGTCAGGGTCAAACGGTACAACAAGCCTGTAAAACTCTGGAAATCAGTGAACAGACGTATTACCGCTGGCGTAGAGAATATGGGGGAATGGATACGACAAAGATCAAGAAGCTGAAGGAATTAGAGAAAGAGAATACTCGCCTGAAGCGGCTGGTAGCCGACCTGTCACTGTGATCCAGAAGGAGGTGCTCTCAAAAAAGTAATCAGCCCGGCCAGGCGGCGCCAGGCAGTGGAGCAGGTGGTGGGGGTGCTCGACGTGTCGGAACGGCGTGCCTGTCGGGTGCTTGGACAGCCGCGGGCGACACAGCGCTATGAGAAGCGCCAGCTGGATGACGAGCAGATCTTGAGAGAGCGTATCGTCTCTCTGGCCAGCCAGTACGGCCGCTATGGCTACCGCAGAGTGACGGCTCTGCTGCGCAATGAAGGCTGGCTGGTCAATCACAAGCGTGTGGAGCGCATCTGGCGCCAGGAAGGGCTGAAGGTGCCCACAAAACAGCCGAAACGCGGCAGATTGTGGCTAACCGATGGTTCGATTGTGCGCTTGCGGCCTGAATTCCCTAAGCATGTATGGAGCTATGACTTCATGCAGGATCGCACCCACGACGGCCGGCCCTTCCGCATCTTGAATATCATCGATGAATTCACTCGAGAGTCTGCGCGTCAAACGCGGGCTGACCCACCAAGATGTCGTGGAAGTCCTGACCAATCTGTTCTGTGAACGCGGCGTACCGGTTCATATTCGCTCAGACAATGGCTCAGAATTCATCGCCAAACGCGTCAGAAACTGGCTGGCCAGGTTGTCGGTCAAGCCGCTCTTCATCGAGCCCGGCAGCCCCTGGGAGAATGGCTATATCGAATCTTTCAATGGAAAAATGCGAGATGAGTTCTTAGATGGCGAGATCTTCTATTCGCTCAAGGAGGTGGAAGTATTGATTGAGATGTGGCGCAGGCACTACCCCGTGCCGGGACGGTGCAACACTGTCAGACCGCACAGTTCGTTGAGGTATCGACCCCCAGTTCCGGCTGCATTCATCGCTCAACCTTCCCGGTTTCAAGCAGTCGGACTAACATAAAGGTTGGTACATAATCCGGGGGCACATCACTCCTTGAGGCATAGTCAAGCTGGCAACATTCTATTCTATGCCCTCAAGCTTCCGTCCCGAGTAATTCGGTGCTATCGAGTTGACCGCATACAGAGCGTCGAAATCACCCATGAGCCCTTTGATCCCAAATTCGCAGTTGAATTTACGCATAAGGGCAGGATCCCAGTTCCCCTAACTCGCCGCCGTCGGCGCTTCTCTTCTAATTCCGCCAAAGGCAGGTACACGGTGGAGTGTGCAGTCTGCGGAAAGCGATTTCCCCGCAGCAAATACAGCACACGGATAAATCCTCATAAGCAGAAGGATTTAGGGACACAATGCTACGGAAGATATGGCTACCTGGTGTAATCAAATTCACCGAGGCCATGAACCGTTCGGGGACATAGGTAGCAGAATATTCTAAGGACATAGGTAACACATTGTCTGAGGACATGGGTAACACTTTGCGCTGTACAGGAGGTGCCCATGCCCTGGAGAGGTGTCACCGTGAGCGAACAGAGACAACGATTCCTCGAAGACTACGAGCTGAACTATTACTCCGTCACCGAACTCGCCGAACGTTTCGGGATCTCTAGAACCACCGCCTATAAGTGGATCAACCGGTTCAAGAAGCACGGCCAGGCCGGGTTTCATCGGCGTTCTCGCCGGCCGCACCCTGCTTGCACTTGCGGCGCAAGCACAAGTGGCCCAGTCTGCCAGGACCGCAGCTCGAGGCCGTTAGGCATCGGAGCCCTCCTATTTACTTGATATAGCATGTTATCCGTGCTACCATGTTTTAGTGATTCAGGGCTTTGCTGACCGAGGCACCGAGGATGTATACAATGGCAAGAACTCGGCTCGAGCACGGCGCACCTGCCCTCACTCGTTATGGGACGCAGCATATCGAAAACTGGACCAATTGGATTCAGCGATGGTTTTGAATGACTTGATGGTGCCACCGGGTAATCGTCTTGAGAGGCTGCGGGGCGATCGGGCTGGACAGCATAGCATTCGAATTAACCAGCAGTACCGCATCTGTTTCAGGTGGACCGATGCGGGCCCGGGGGAGATTGAAATCGTTGACTATCACCATTAGAACAGGAGCGTGAAGAATGGTTCGCATTCCAACTGACCGAGAACCGACACATCCAGGCGAGATGCTGCTACGTGAGTTTCTAATTCCGATGGATCTCACTCAGCGTGAGCTTGCGGACGCCATTCATGTTCCATATCAGCGGGTGAACGAGCTAGTGAATGGTCGACGAGGTGTAACGCCAAGCACCGCGCTCCGCTTGGCTAAATACTTCGGCAACTCCGAGGGGTTTTGGATGAATCTGCAGCTCCGCTGGGACCTATTTCGAGCGATTAGGGCGGAGGAAGACGAGCTTGCAACGATCCAGCCGCATATTATTAGTCCAGTCGAAGGCACGAATTTGACCGATGCCTGACCCCTCGCGGAATCCCCAAAAGAACGGAGACACGCAGACCGGGGATGCTGCGGCTGAAGCAAGAGATGATAGAGATGTGGATTCCTGGAAAACGATGTGAGGGAACGATCCCCGGCCGCACCCTGCTTGGACTTGCGCCGCAAGCACAAGTGGCCTAGTCCGCCAGGGCAGGCAGCTCGCAACCGTTATGTCGTTGCGGTGCATCGAAAATTAAACCATATTGTGATGGCAGTCATCGGGGGGTTCAATTTAGAGACGATCATAATTTCCCCATACATACATCAATATATTAAACTATAATAGCTTCGCCTTTTTAAGAAACCGTCTTTTGGTGGGGCGAATGTCATGAAAATCGATGTATTTTTGATGCGCATTCCCAAATATTATCCGGTTTTCTGCGATAAACCGGGTTGCCTGCCTGCAACTTTCGACCAAATTGGCGTATTTTCAGCCAAATCCTAATTTTTGCGAAGGTATTGAAACTAACAAACCCATTAAGAAGGAGAAAAAATGTCTAAAAAAGTTACCATTACCGGAGCTACAGGGAACATAGGTCAATTGGTGGTTCCCGCTTTGTTAGAAGGTGGGGCAGAAGTAACCGCTTTAGTTCGAGATCCTCAAAAGGCAGAAGGCCTTCAAAGCCAGGAAGTCACAGTGATAGAAGGTGAATTCACAGATACTGAAGCCGTTCAAATGGCCGTCGAAGGCGCCGATGCCATACTTATGATTGCACCTCCTAATCCAGATTCCGCCAAACAGATGAGCGGATTAATTAATGCCGCAAAAAAAGCAGGCAACCCCTATGTAGTGAGAATATCCGCTTTAAAAGCCGCTGCCGACGCCCCTACCGATAACGGTAAGCTGCATCATGAATCCGATACCGAACTCATGGAATCCGGCCTGCCCTACACAATCGTTCGCCCTCACTTTTTTATGCAGAATATATGGATGTCTATTCCAACCATTCAGGAGCAGGGTCAAATGTATTGGGGTATGGGCAACGGCAAACTGGGAATGGTGGATGTGCGAGACATTGCCGATGTCGCCGTGGAAATTTTACTAGATGGCAGTCATCAGGGTGAAATTCTTAACCCCACAGGTCCCGAATCCATTACCTTCACTCAGGTGGCGGAAGCCATCAGCAAGTTCCTGGATAAAGAAATATCCTATGTTCCTGTGACCTACGAACAGGTCAAGCACAGCATCATAGAGATGGGCTGGGGCGACTGGGGTGGTCAAATGATGCACGATTATGCAAAAGCTTATGCCGAGGGCTGGGGCGATTTCACTACAGATGATGTTGAAAAAGTAACCGGCAACAAATCCCGTTCCATTGAACAGTTTGTAAACGAAGTCCTTGCCTACGGATTTCAGCAGCAGACTGCGTAGAACTTTTTCAACTAACAGACCGGGCACACCACATATTCTCAGAACGCCGGCGATAATATCAGCGCTTGACAGATGTTGACCCATACCGGGACATAGGTAACAAAAGATTCTCAGCACATAGGTAACACATATTCTCAGGACATGGGTACCACTCTCCTCCGCAAGGAGGTGGTGCCCTATGCCCTTGAGAGGTGTCACCATGAGCGAACAGAGACATCGATGCCTCGACGACTACGAGCTGAATTATTACTCCGTAACCGATCTCGCTGAATGTTTTGGGACCTCCAGAACCACCGCGTATACCCCTCCTGGGCACCAGGGTAAGTGGATCAACCGGTTCATGAAGCACGGCCAGTCCGGCTTTCACCGGCATTCTCGCCGGCCGCACCCTGGCCTAGTCTGCCAGGACCGCAGCTCGCAGCCGCTAGTCCGCATTCTGAGGTAGGTACATGGAGAGAGAACAGCTTCCATCTCGATCGGTTCGCCACCTGCTGAAGAAGACCCCGCCATGGATCATTGGGTCACACTGGGTCTTGGCGTCTACCTTTCCTTACTTGGATTCCTGAGTCTTAGGATTGAGCTTTCTGACTCCAGTTCCCTTCGACGTAGCCTTTGAGCCTACCAGTTCACTTTATTGATGCCAGGCTACTTCCTATCGAGGCCAATTGTCGGGCTCTTAGAAAATGTGGTTGTTCGCGCCCCATACGTCTATTTTTCTGAAATTCTCGGTTCAGGGATATCGATCATTTGCTCAGCTTTACCATTCGCGACGGTAGGAACGCTTCTTGGGTTAAGCTCGCGGAGAAGATGGCTGCTTGTACCCGTCATACTCCTGACCCTTGTTTTCTTGGCCATATATGCGTTTGCATTCTTCATCTCCGTTATCTCATTATTCGATTGATTTTAGGTGCGGGCTAACTCCTCGTTGGATTCCCCAAAGAACGGGGACAAGCAGACCGGGGATGCCGCGGCACCCGCAAGAGAAATTCGAATATCGGGGTCCTAGAATAGCGACCGAAAGTACGATCCTCGGCCGCTCCCCTGCTTGCACCTGCGGCGCAAGCACAAGTGGCCTAGTCCGCCAGGACAGGCAGCTCGCAACCGTCAGGCTGCAATTGACCCCTAAAGATCGCAACAGATTCCCTTCCGGATGTCGATCTGGAGAACCTGAAACACAAGCTGTTTGGCTACTATGAACACCGACACCTCAATATGCTGACCCTATAAAAGGGACGAACGAAACTTTAATCTATGCGCAACGCCAAGAGCTCCCTCACTATCCTCGAAACAGATCGCATGATACTGAGATTCCAACAGGCGTCTGACGTAGAGTTCCTTGTCGATCTCTGGTCGAATCCGGAAGTGACTCGTTACATGGGAGGGTCTCGCGATCAGGATACGCTCCGATCCGGCTTTGAGGAAACTGCCAAAGATCCTTATGCTGAACGGTTTGTTCTATGGCCATTAATCGACAAAGATTCAGGGAAACCTGTAGGCCATTGCGGTCTTCTGGACAAACAAGTGGAGGGCAAAACCGAAATTGAATTGGTCTATGTATTGGCCCCGACCGCGTGGGGAAGGGGATATGCGACGGAGATAGGGATAGCCCTCAAGCGATACGCTTTCGGCGAGATGAGCATACGGAGGCTGATTGCGCTGACAGAGCCGAGAAATACGGCTTCGGAAAAAGTAGCGGTGAAGATAGGCATGCGTCTGGAGAAAGAGGTCACCCGACCTGGGGGAGGTATTCGGAAAATGTACGTCATCGAATCCAAAGACGGTAGGGCGGCAGCCTGACAGATTGCTGCAGCCGGCCCCGCAAGAAGTCTATCCCGGCGATGGCCGGAGTTCGCACTTGCTGTGCAAGGATACTTTTCTCATTGGGCGCACAATTCGAGCACAGGCGCTCTGCGAGCACCGGACAGCAGGCAAGCACGCCAGACTGCTGAGGCAGTCAAGTGGCCTATTCAACCAATCTCCTCTCCCGAGTAGGCTTTTGCGAGCGCGCTCACAATTCGAGCACAAGCACTCTGCGAGCACAGGCAAGCAAGCAGCCGCTGAAAAACATCAGAGGCTAGAGTTCGACGAGGCCTAAATGTGTCGCGATAGGCGTCTGTCTAAGCCGGTAATCGAAAGGGGATACCTATGCAGTACCCGCTAGATTTGTCATTCAAGATTATGGCACTTGCTCCACAAATATCTGTCACCGATGCAAGTGGCGGACTGGTTTTCTACGTCAAGCAGAAGCTGTTTAAGCTGAAGGAAGAGATCACTGTTTTTGCGGATGCAAAACAGACGCAACCACTTTACAAAATCAACGCCGACCGCGTGTTAGATTTTTCGGCGCGCTACCATTTTACGGACGTCAATGGAGCCGAGCTGGGATCCGTTAAGCGAGAGGGGATGCGATCGCTCTGGAGAGCGCACTACGACATTTTTGAAGGTGATGCGCTGGTGATGACGATTCGTGAAGAGAACCCCTGGGTCAAAGTATTGGATGGACTGTTCGGTCAAATACCGTTTATTGGCATGTTTTCTGGGTATCTGTTTCACCCCGCATTTCTGGTTTCACGCTCAGACGGTACGGTTGTAATGCGCTTGAAGAAGCAGCCGGCCTTCTTGGAAAGCAAATTCACCATCGAGAAACAAGCTGAGCTGGACGAGGGCCGGGAAACGCGCGTGTTGCTGAGTCTATTAATGATGATTCTGCTGGAGCGTGCCCGCGGATAGTTTTTAGTTGCTGCCTGGTCGATTGGCCCTGGGGCTCCGGGCTCTTTTCGGGACACATGCTCCTGTCGCCCTGGCCTATTCTGGCGGCTGCGGCAAGGGATACTCCAGCGAGCTCTCAGGCGAGTGCGCTCTAACGGGCACAGGCAAGCGCTCTGGCGAGTACGGTCTGTCGAGCACGGGCGCTCTGCCAGCACTAGAACTCACCGAGCACAGGCAAACATGCAGCCGTTAGGCCGCAGGAGAGCCTCCCATGGCTGAACCCCTCAAGAATCAATATGGCCCCGAGATTCCCAACAAGATCGCAGGCATGATCTCGGAGGTATTTCCCAAGTTCGATTCGACCGCCTTCATTGGAGATACGTTGGACGGGTACGAGGCTCTCAGCCTGACGCGACGTGGGTGGCACATTACAAAAACGCTCCGCCAATATTTGCCCCGCGACTACGAAGCCGCGATTGAGATTTTGATGGCTTCCCTCGGTCCAAAGCTGGACAAGACCGAAGGCAACGGGATGGAAACCTTCACCTATCTCCCGCACGTCTTCTTTGTTGCGGAATACGGACTCGACCATTTCGAAGCTTCGATGCTTGCTCAGTACGAATTGACACGGAGATTTACTGCGGAATTCAGCATTCGGACCTTCCTGGAACGATATCCGTAAGCCACTCTGGCGAGGCTCGAAATCTGGGCCGGAGACCCCAATGTCCATGTGCGCCGCCTTGTTTCGGAGGGCACCCGCCCTCGTTTGCCGTGGGCGCCGCGCCTGCGTCAGTTTCAGGTGGACCCTGGGCCGGTGTTGGCGCTGCTTGAATTGCTGAAAGATGACCCGGAGCTTTATGTGCGCCGTTCCGTGGCAAACAATTTGAACGACATAGGAAAGGATCACCCAACGTTATTGGCGGAGACCACTCGCAGATGGATGAAAGACGCGACTCCTGAAAGACGCTGGCTGGTTCGTCACGCTTTGCGATCAGCCGTGAAACGGGGTGAACCTGGCGCGCTTGCGGTGCTGGGATTCGACCGCGACGCGAATGTATCGATACACAAAGTCAGAATTGAGCCCGAGCGGGTAGTGATTGGCGGATCGGTGGCGATTTCGTTTGAGATTACAAACACGGATTCTCACCCGCAGCGTGTGTTGGCTGATCTTCGAATCCACTTTGTCAAAGCTAGCGGAAAAACGAGCCCGAAGGTTTTCAAATTGAAGGTTCTTGAGCTCGCCCCACAAGAAACCGCGCAGATTACTAAAACTATTTCATTCGCGGAGATGACGACACGCAAACATTATCCAGGTAGGCACAAGCTGGAGATAGTCTTGAATGGGTCCGCCAGGCCACTGAGGGCGTTTCAACTGGTGCAGGACTGACTCTTTGAGCTAGCCCCTCGCCGCCGCTCCGCGCGAATACTCTGACGAGCACAAGCACTCCGACGAGCACAAGCATTCTGACGAGCACCGGCCACAGGCACTGCTCGAATATAAGCGCTCAACGAGCACAAGCACTCCGCGAGCACATGTGGGCAGGCGGCTACGAAGTCATCCGGCGATCAAGAGCGCCCCGATTCCAACCGCAATCCCCAGGACCACGCCCGCAAGAGCATCCGACAGATAGTGCAGATCCATCGCGACCCGGGACACGGTGACCAGTGGAGCCCAAATCAACAAGATGGGGGCCAACCACAAGGGACCCCAGCCAAGCACCAGAACCGACAACATAACCGCTCTTGCCGCGTGGCCGGAGGGGAATGAATGTGGATCGGTGCGCCGGTAGAAGGACCCCCATGTTCCCTCCGGGCGTCGCCGGCGAATCAGAAATTTCAATGCGATTACGATCAGGGCCGTCACAAAAATTGCGATCAGCAACCCGCTCGCCCACAGTTTCCAGGGCCCATCCCCGATCACCCACACGGCCGCTAACCCGGCGCCCCAGAACCAGGAATCGCCGGAATGCGCCAGCAAGGCGCCGATCGATCTCATGGCCGCCGGCCGCTCGGCGAAGCTAATTTTCGCCGACCAGCGGCGATCAATCTCAAGCAAGCTCTCCAAATTCAATCTCAGGAGTTTGGCCCCGGATCGGGCTCCCAGCACAGCCTCTCCAGGTCGAGGCGCCCGAGCTCGTCAAAAACAACACCTTCCTCTTCGAGCAGCGTGCGCTGGAGAGCAGGGCCCAGCCCCAGCCGAGAGCTGATTCTTCCCTGGGCGTTGACCACCCGATGCCAGGGCAACGTTTCCGGACAATGCTTGAGGGCGTATCCAACCCAGCGAGCTCTGATGCGCGCATAGGACAGATAATCGATACCCGACGGGGGTGGGATCATGCCTGCAATTCCGCCATAGGTCATGATGCGACCTTTGGGTATGCGTTCTACGATTTCGAATATCGCCGTCCGGTGGGCCCTTTGATCTTCGGGCAAATCGCGGCCGGGTATCAGGTCCCCCAATCGCGTGGGTAAAGGAAGTCGTATCCAATGGTGCGGCTGCTGAGCTTGGCGATGGGAGGCATCACGCGCTTGAAGTGGTTGAGCCGCACGAGCTCCACGACCGTATCAACAAACGCAGGATCGAAGCCGGCCTTTACGCAATCATCCGGCGCGTAGCGCCGGTCCACGAGCAAGTACAGCAGTTTGTCGACCTGCTCGTAGGTAAAACCCAGCTCCCCCTCGTCGGTTTGTCCGACCCACAGATCTGCGGAGGGGGGCATCTCAAGGATCACATCCGGCACACCCATCTCAGCGGCAAGCAGAAGAATTTGCGTTTTGTAGAGATCCCCCAGCGGATTGATGGCCGAAGCCGCGTCGCCGAATTGGGTCGTGTAGCCAAGCAAAATCTCGGTCTTATTTCCGGTCCCCATCACAAGGCCGCCGAATTCGGCGGACTGATCGTACAAAACGATCATACGCATGCGGGCCATGATGTTCCCCCGCCGCACCTGTTGACTCTCAGGGATGTCAGCGAGCAGCGCGTCCACCGCCCCAGTAATTGGCACTGTCACCTCCTGAACGCCCGTCATTTCAATCACCAGTGCCGCGTGTTCGAGCGATTCGGGGGTGGAAGTGGCATAGGGCATACGAACCGCCATCACATTTTCGGCACCCAGCGCCTCTGCTGCCAGGGTACAGGTCAATGACGAATCGACTCCGCCCGACAGTCCGACGACGGCCCGGTCGAACCCCACCCGGCTCGTTTCGCTGCGGATGAAGCCGGTGAGGATCTTTCTGGCAAGCGCCGGATTAATATCCAGCTCGACCTGGTCACCTTTCATTTGAAGGGTTTTCTCGGCCCGGGTGAATCGGAGTGTCGAATGCGCTGTAACTCGCGATGGACCAGCTCCGTTCTTTCATCACGCAGCAGAGGCAGTCGAGTGCGTGCTCGATGTAACTGGTGGGGATCAAGCTCGGCAAAAAACAAGCTTTCCTCGTGATATGGACCGCGCGCAATGAGTTCTCCATGCGGATCAAACACAACCGAACCTCCCCAGAATCCCAGTCCGTCCTCGAAACCAACCCGGCCAACATTCGTGACAAACGTGGTGAAGAGACTGGCATAGGCCTGGGCTACATGTTCCACCCAGCGAGCCGATTCTAGCGCGTCACCAGTGTCGAGCCCGCGGCCTGGGGAGGCAGATATGAAGAGCAAAAGGTCCGCGCCGTCCAACCACAGCAGATAGGGCGGCGAAGCGTGCCAAAAGTCCTCACAGATCAGCACGCCCAGGCGCCCCAGCGGAGTATCAAAGGCCCGGATTGAATCTCCCCAGGCGAAGTAACGACTCTCGTCGAACATTCCGTAAGTGGGCAGGTAGACCTTGCGGTGTATGCTGAGGATTTCTCCCTGGGACAGGTATGCGGCGGAGTTATAAATGCGGTGGCGCTCATCTTCTTCTACGAATCCCACAAGTAAATCGGCGCGCTGGCTGGCGCGAAGGAGGGTCTGGAAGGTTGGATCGTCACTCGCCGGCCGCAGGGCCACCTCGGCGGTCAGGTCCTGTAAGGCGTAGCCTGTGAGTGAGAGCTCGGGGAAAACGACCAGGTCCGCCTTTGCCTGCACCGCCTCATCGATGCGCGCCATATGTTTCTCGAGGTTGGCCTCCACGTTTCCAAGTACGGTGTCAATTTGGGCAATTGCGAGCTTGATCATTTTCCTAGATTGACCGCGACCGCGGTCAGCCCTAAAGATAGGAGCGCCGCCGAGCCAAGGCCGTCCAGTCGGAACCCGGCGAGCGCCGGCATCGGATCACCGCGAGTGAACGACAATCCCAGCGCGATCAAAGCCACCAGTGAGAGGGACAAGGCGGCCAGTAAGCCGGCCCGAAGATCGAACCGGGAAAGCCAATATAACGTGCCAACCAGGATGAGGGAAAGCAGACCTCCCAATGCCTGTGTGGGCCAACGAGGTGCAACGTTACCGATCATATCGGGTGCGGGCGGGGCGAGAATTCCAGGAGCGGTTTTGAAACCGTAGGCGCAGCGATCGACCAGGCAGCCAAACCAGGCGGCTGAAGCGACGATCGCGGCCGGAATCGCCAGCAAATCTGCGTCTGCCCAGAACGAACGCCGGCTCAACAGCACGTAGACGGCCAGACCGATCAGCGCTCCGGCGGCCCCGGCCGCCCAACTGAGGCCGCCTTGCCAGAAGTAAAAGGCCTCGTCGAGGCGTTGGGAAAAGTAGCCTAGGTGGGTCGCTACGTATCCGATCCGAGCTCCGAGTAGTCCGGTCAACAGGGCACTGAGGCCCGCATCGATGTGTGCCGTCGCTTCGTTGTCCGGATGAGTTGACTGAAGACCCAACCACGCCAGGGAAATCAGCGCACCGATGGCAAAGATCCATGCGTAGGCGTCAAACATACGCAGATCCAGCGGCCCATAAAAGTCTACCATTTCCGACCGCTCACCCCCGACTGTATAATCCGGGATGAAGATGCCCGAAACTCAAATCTCTCTCGTTACCAATAAGCGGGAACTTAAAGAGTTCATCGTATTCCCCTGGAAAGTTTATAAGGGCGACCCCAACTGGGTGCCTCCCCTGATCTCCGAGCGGAAACAGTTTCTCGATCCTGAGAAGAATCCCTTCTTCGAACATGCGGAAGCGGCATTCTTCGTGGCGCGCCAGAACGGTGAGGTGGTCGGAACGATCGGCGCGTTCTCGAATCATCTGTACAACGAAATTCATAACGATAAGTCAGGCTTCTTCGGGTTTTTTGAAGTGCTGGAAGATCCAGATACTGCGGTGGCACTACTCCGGACTGCCGAAGATTGGGCAAGAGAGGCCGGCCACGACCAGATACTCGGGCCGATGCAGTATTCGACCAACGACGAGCTGGGCCTGCTGGTAGATGGATTCGACGATCCGCCTCGTATTCTCATGACCTACAACCCCCCACGCTACCAGGGCTACATAGAGGGCGCGGGTTACGAGAAGGCGATGGATCTGTGGGCCTATAAAGTGGGTGTGCGCGAGCTGCTGGATGGTATGCCGGAGAAGGTGTTCCGGGTAAGCGACAAGATCCTGAAGCGTTGGAACCTTTCGGTGCGGAAAATCGATTTGAAACATCTGGATCGCGAGGTCCAGTTGGCCCTGGAGATATACAACGCGGCCTGGGAGCCTAATTGGGGCGCGGTGCGAATGACAGAAAACGAGATCAACCTGCTGGCCGAACAGATAAAGCAGATCATTGATCCGGAGCTGGCTCTACTTGTCGAGCGGGATGGTAAAACCGTAGCGCTGGCGCTTGCCTTGCCAGATCTAAACGAACCGCTGCGAAAGGCCTACCCCCGGCCCGGCGTGCCGGAGCCCATCACGCTTCTAAAACTAATGTGGCACTGGAAGGTGCGCGGCAACATCAAATGGGTGCGCGCCTGGGCGCTGGGAATTCTTCCCGAATACCAGGGCCAAGGCCTCGAGTCGATTCTCTTCCTCAAACTTGCGGAAGCCGCCCAGCGCGGAGGATATGAGTTCAGCGAGGCCAGTTGGATCCTCGAAGATAACGACATGGTCAATCGAAGTATCCAGATGCTCGGCGCGAAGGTCTACAAGACCTACAGGATTTATCAAAAGGCCCTCTAGCGCCGAACCTCCCCGGTTGTGAATATTGAGGCGCGCAGCCATGCCTACATCTCAACTTACTCCGATTCCGCACTATCTTGTAGGTATTGTCGGCATACATTCGACCACCGCACGGGTCCCTCACAGTTGACCTCGCGGCCCAACCTCTATCCCAGAAAGGTTCGCGAATCGCAAATCCCCTGATAGAGGACAAACAGGCAGGTCCAGATGGATTCCAGGTCAGCATCGAGCCTGCCACCTGGCGGGATTTGCGCGCTGTCGCCGCGCTCGAAAAGGTATGCTTCGGCCGCGACTCTTGGCCGTGGCCGGAGATCCTGGCGGCATTGACCTTCCCGGGCACCATCCGGCTAAAAGCCGAGCTTGAGGGTCAATTGGTGGGGTTCGTAGTTGGGGACCGAAGAGGGCGCAAAGATTTGGGCTGGGTGGCCTCCGTTGGCGTTCACCCCGAATACCGACGTAGAGGCTTGGGCCGACAACTGCTTGCGGCGTGTGAGCATGGTTTGGGCACACACCGGGTGCGGCTTTCGCTCCGCCAGACCAACGAGGCCGCCCTGGAGCTCTATCTGCAGGCAGGTTATTCTCGAGTGGATCTATGGCCGAAATATTATCGGGACGGCGAGGATGCGCTCGTCATGGAGAGAATAGTCACCACCTAAAGGCCAATTTATCTCTGGTAAAATGCGGCCTCCAGGGCGTCGAGGATATCGGCGCCCTAACTTTGCAGAAAGGGATTTAATCGTTCGATGGAAGTATTGCTGCTGAAGGACGTGTACAAATTGGGCATGGCGGGGGACGTGAAGCGCGTGGCGGATGGTTATGGCCGCAACTTCCTTATCCCTCAGGGTATGGCGATGCTGGCCACCCCCGGGGCCTTGACGCAATCCGATCGAATTCGATCCTCGGCCCAAGAGCAGCGCGCGCGCCTCAACCAGGAACTGACAGCCGTATTCGAGGAGCTCAACGGCTTGCAACTCAACTTCCCTGTTAAGGCCGGCGAAACCGGAAAACTATATGGCTCCGTAACGACCGAAATGATAAGCCAGGCCATCATGGAGATTAAGGGTATCGAGCTCGATCGCAGCCAAATTGTCAGCGAACCACTCCGATCGCTCGGCGTTCACACCGTGAGCGCCAGACTGACCTTAGATCTCATCGCCGAACTCACGGTTGTATTGCACCGCGAGGAACTTCCACCCGAGTCTGCGTTCGAGCAGATAGTGGAGGAGGAAGAAGAGCTCGGTACGTTCGCCGATCTGCAGGCAGAACTCGAAGCAGAAGAAGCTGAGAAGCTGGCCGAGGATGAGGAAGATCTGCCGACAGATGAAGAAGAGCTGGCCGAGGATGGGGAAGGGCCGGCCGCTGCTCAAGAAGAGCCAGCCGAGGATGTAGAAGAACCGGCCATTGAAGGAACGGGGCAGGCGGAGCAGGGCGACCTTGGCGGCGATAGTGGAGCAGAAGGGTCGAGTGGGGAAGAGCGCGAAGTCGACCCGATCGCACAGGAGGAGGAAGTCGAAACAGACGAGGCGTCCTAGATCCTGGGGGGTCACGCAGGCAGCATGGAGGAAATTGCAAGGACTCTCAAGGAGGCCAGGCACCGCCTCGGCCTGACCCTCGAAGAAGCAGAACGTTCCACGCGCATTCGCGCCTACTACCTTGAGGCTCTCGAACAGGGAGATACCCAATCGCTTCCCTCACAGGTCCAAGCGCGGGGTTTCCTTAAGAATTACTCTGAGTATCTTGGCCTAGATTCCGGGCCCATTCTCCAACGCTTTTCAGAAGTCATTCATTCTCGTCGAACCCTTCCCCTGCGGAGAGCTCGCCAGGACGAAATGACCACCCGCCCCTCGGTTCGGGTGAAGAGGCGCAGGATCTCCGCCGATCTGGTGATCGCGGCCGCGATCACACTGACGGTTCTGGCAGTCATGATCTGGGGATTTGGGCTGGTGGCCAGCTCGCTGCGTGGCCGAGCTCAGGCAGCTTCTCCGTTCCTGATACCAACTTTCACGCCGACTTCGGAAGTGGAGCGCGCTGCTACGGAATCAGTGCTGCTCGCGGTCGGGCAAACTCCAACGCCTCCCTCGATTGATATTCCGGCGGTTCTGACCGATGCCATTGACCTTCGATTGCTGATCGAGCGGAGATCTTGGCTCAGCGTGGAGGTGGACGGCGAGCAGGTCGAACGCCGACGCGTCGCGCCGGGAGAGCTGCTCGAGTTCCAGGGGGAGGAATTCGTCAAGGTGACAACGGGAAACGGGGGCGGAATTCGGGTTTTCTTTCGAGGAGAGGATCAGGGACTATTGGGCGAGCTAAACGAGGTGGTTATTCGTCTCTGGGTCCGAGAAGGAGCGATCACTCCCACTCCGAGCGCTACGCCTGCCAGCAGCGGCTAAACTCCGGCCTGGGCCAACCAAATTGACCTGCGCGCGCAGTGCGCCGCGTCCGTGGGGGGGAGGGACCGTCAGTCGTCTTTCTCGTCGTCTGTTACTTCGCGGAACTTCCCCTCCACAACCGACTCCAGTTCGTCGACATGCTCCTGAACAATCTCCTGCGGACACATCTCAATAAACAAGTAGGCCCCGCCCCAGAGTATAGCGAGGTCGTCGACCGGTCCTGGAATGTCGAACGGAAAGAGCAGGTAGGCCACCGCGCCAAGCGGGATCAATTTGATCAGCGGGTTGACGCGGCGATCCAGCATGAGCCGGAAAATAAGCTTCAGGCGAAAAGAGATGTTTTCGAAAAAGTTCCCTTCGCTGGGGATGATGGGACCATCGGACATGATGTGCGCCATTATACATGCTGGATTGAGGCCCCAGGATGGCCTGCGTGATAGAATCGCTCGGAATTCTGGCAGACGAATGGTTCCCGCGCTGAAAGGTATGAATCGTGGAGCCAGCCTTCGATCTGGGCTGAGTACCCTGCGAGGTTTTGGCGGTTCCTAAATCAACAGGTGATCACAGATACTTTCTCTCGACCGCTGAAGGACCTGCGTATTTCGGTTACGGACCGATGTAACTTTCGCTGTGTCTACTGCATGCCCAAAGAGGTTTTCGGCAGAAATTTCCATTTTCTACCCCAAGACCAACTGCTGACTTTTGAAGAAATCGAGACCCTCTCCCTGGCGTTTCACGCCATGGGGGTTCGCAAGCTTCGGCTAACGGGAGGCGAACCGCTGGTCAGAAGTCAAATCGAGCGCCTGATCGCCAAGTTGTCGGCGCTGCCCGATACGGACCTGACGATGACCACCAACGGCATCTTGCTGCCATCCATGGCGGAAAAGCTCAAGGCGGCCGGATTGAAGCGGGTAACGATCAGCCTGGATTCGCTCGATGAGGCCGTGTTTCAGGGGATGAACGATGTGGGTGCCAGCGTTCAGGATGTTTTACTCGGCATAGATGCCGCGGAACGTGTAGGCCTGCATCCCATCAAGATCAACATGGTTGTGAAGCGCGGAATGAACGATGCCAGTGTGCTCCCGATGGCTCGTTATTTCAAGGAGCGAGGCCACATCCTGCGCTTCATCGAATATATGGACGTCGGACACACCAACGGTTGGCGCCTGGACGAAGTGGTGCCTGCGGTAGAAATTGTCGAGCGGATCGGCGAGGAAATGGCGGTGGAGCCCATCGAGCCCAACTACCACGGCGAGGTCGCGAATCGATATCGTTATCTGGACGGATCGGGGGAGTTCGGCGTTATTGCCTCCGTGACCCAGCCCTTCTGCCAGACCTGCACCCGCTTGCGCCTGTCTGCGGATGGAATGTTGTACACGTGCCTGTTTGCGGTGAAGGGACACGATCTGCGGGAGGCCGTTCGCTCGGGTGCGTCCCATGAGGCACTTATCGAGACCATTTCCTCCATCTGGTCTCCTCGTACGGATCGCTATTCTGAGCAGCGCTCGGAAGAAACCGAGAGTCTTCAGCGGATCGAAATGTCATACATCGGAGGATAACAGCTGACGCCGTTGGAACATCATCAGGGGCTGACCCATGGGCCAGCCCCTTTTCTATACAGTGTTTTCCCATTGGAAATAGGCCAGGCAAGCGGTGGAGCAGCGCTGAATGGTAAAATGCGCACGGCGGCGTAAGCCGCCTTATTGTATGCTTGGGCGCCTCCCGTGAACCGATTCTTAAGACACTGGCAGTTGTGGTTCGGACTTGCCATTAGCGCCCTCTTCCTCTGGCTGGCGCTTCGGGGATTGCGCCTGTCCGAAGTCTGGGAGGCGATTCAGGGCGCGCAATATCTCTGGCTCATTCCTGGCGTGGCGGCCTATTGGGTCGGGGTCTGGGTTCGCTCCTGGCGATGGACCTACTTGCTGCGGCCCCTGAAGAGCATTTCCACGCGGACGGCCTTTCCAATCGTGGTTATCGGTTATATGGGAAATAACATCCTGCCGGCGCGGGCCGGCGAACTGTTGCGAACTTACGTGCTGCGCCGCGGCGAAGAGGTTCCAATAAGCGGATCAATGGCAACTATCGTGCTTGAGCGGGCGTTCGACGGCGTGATTATGCTTTCGTTTGTGGTTTTCAACCTGCCCGAGTTGGCGCGGGTAAGCACCGATTCCGGCCTAGTCGGGAACCTTTATAACCTGGCGATACTCGGAATTACCGGCTTCTTTCTAGCGGTGGCCCTGCTGGCGTTTATGGCCCTCTATCCGCAACGATCGGAATCTGCGCTTCAATGGATTAATCAGCGGCTGGTTCCAATTCGGTTCAGGAGCCGGGTCACGCAACTCAGCCATCGTTTCCTCGAGGGACTGGGGGCGCTCCGCTCGCCGCGAGTCTTATTCATGGTGCTGGTCACTTCGCTGGTGATCTGGCTGCTAGAAACTGTCAAGTATTGGTATCTCATGCAGGCCTTCCCCTTCGAAGTAAGTTTCTTCGCCCTGATGCTCATGAATGGGGTGGTCAACCTGGCCACCACCCTGCCTTCCGCTCCAGGATATATTGGCACCTTCGATGCGCCGGGAATCGCAGTTCTGGCCGCCTACGGCGTCGATCCGGCCGTGGCCACGGGTTATACGCTCGTGCTCCATGCCGCACTCTGGCTTCCGATTACCCTGCTGGGCCTGTACTATATGGTCCGACACCGCATAAGTTGGAGGAGTGTGCGCGCAGAGGCTGCCGCCCCCTGACGCGACCCGTGAAAGCCCTGCCGATCTCCTCATGAAGCGCGTAGCAATTATCGGAGCAGGAGCGGGCGGCCTCTCCGCCGCTTATGACCTGGCGCGGGCCGGCTGCCAGGTGACGGTCTACGAGTCGGACGATCACGTCGGTGGCCTGGCCTCGGGATTTAAGCAGCCAAATTGGGACTGGTCGGTGGAGCGTTATTATCACCACTGGTTTGCCTCCGATAAACACATACTGGGCCTCATAGACGAACTGGGTTGGAGCGCGCGCGTGATCTTTCCGCGCCCGGTGACAGTGGTCTACCATGACGAGCAGTTCTACCCGCTCGATTCGCCTATGGCCGTGCTCCGGTTCCCCGGATTCCCTTTTCTCGATCGGCTCAGGGTGGGTGCGGTCGTGGCCTACCTTCGATATGTTGCTCGCTGGGAGCCGCTTGAGCGGGTCACGGCTCACGAATGGTTATCGAATCGCGTTGGAAAACGTGCCTACTCATCCCTTTGGGAGCCGCTACTGATCGGGAAGTTTGGCCGCCACTATAAGGAGGTCAACATGGCCTGGTTTTGGGCGCGCATCAAAGCGCGCACGCCTCGCTTAGGCACCTACAAGGGCGGATTTCAAGCCTTCATGGATGATCTGGCAGATCGGGTCCGGTCGGAGGGGGGCGAGATCCGACTGCAGACGCCGGTAACGGAGATCCAGCCCACCGGCGATCATGGGCTGCAGGTTCAACTGGAAGGTGAGCGGTCGGCTTTCGACCATTGTTTGGTCACGACCTCGCCCCCGCTGCTCGCCAATCTGGCTCCTAGCCTGCCGGATCCTTATCTGAAGGGCCTGATGGAAATGAAGTCTATGGGCGCGGTGGTGATGATCCTTTCGCTGAAGCATCGCCTCTCTGAGCAGGGTCACTATTGGTATAACCTGCCCAAGACGGCCGGGTTCCCGTTTCTGTCGCTGGTCGAACATACGAATTTTGTGCCGCGTAGGCATTTTGGCGGGGAGCATATCGTCTACTGTGGGGACTACCTCGATCCGGACCACGAATACTTTGAAATCTCCCAGTACGAGCTGCTGGAAAAGTTCATTCCGGCCCTCGCCCGTATCAACCCTGCTTTCGAGCCTGAATGGATCAACACCAGCTGGCTGTTCCGCACCCGTTACGCCCAGCCGATTCCACCTATCAACCATTCGCGGTCCATCCCAGACTTGCAGACGCCGATACCCGGCCTGTGGTTTGCCAGCATGAGCCAGGTCTATCCCTGGGATCGGGGCACAAACTTTGCGGTCGAAATCGGCCGCCAGGCCGCGGCTCGTATCCTGCAGGCTAATTGAACACGCATCGAATTCGCGATGAATAGGCGCTGGATGGTACTCACCCTGGCCGTAGTATTTATGCCGGCATGTGCCACCAGCCAGTCGCCGACTCCGGAGCTTGAGCCTACCCAGGCCAGGCCGACTCGGACCCCGCCTCCACCTGCCACCGCCGTACCTACCATCAGCCCCGTGATTCTCCAGGTCGGGGAGCCACTGTCCGACTTCAGAGGCCGCTACTTTTCCGCCTCGGGGGCCTGCACCGCCTGTCACCAGAACCTGGAAGACGAATCGGGTGCGGATGTTTCCATCGATTCGTCCTGGCGGTCGTCGATGATGGCAAATTCGGCTCGAGATCCGTTTTGGCAAGCTTCGGTTCGCAACGAGATCGCTTCACGACCGAATGCTGCGGCTTCGATCGAGAACACATGCGCCACCTGTCATATGCCGATGGCGAGCTACACCGACCGCGTCGAGGGCGGGCAGGCCGGAATTTTCGGGTCGGATCTGCTTGACCCCGATCATCCGCTCCACGAACTCGCGATGGACGGAGTCTCATGCACGCTCTGCCATCAAGTCCTCGACGAGGGCCTGGGCTTCCAAGCTAGCTACAACGGCGGCTTCGAGGTCGACCTGGAGACCGCGCCCGGGGAGCGGTTGATCTACGGCCCCTATTCGGTGGACGAACCTGCCGTGATCGCGATGCAGGCCGCCTCCGGATACGTTCCTACCCAGGGACTGCAATTGGGGGATTCGGAACTCTGCGGGACCTGCCATACCTTCTTCGCAGGATCCACTTTTCCGATCCAAACCACGTATTTTGAGTGGTTTTACAGCGATTCCAGGGGGGTTCAAACCTGCCAGGACTGTCATCTGCCGGAGGCGGTGGGTGGGGTGCGTATCGCGACCACCAGCGAATTTCCACGCAGTCCATTTGCCGAACACGTGCTGGTAGGCGGCAATGCGTACATGCTGGAGCTGCTCAAGACCTTCGTTGATGAATTGGGTCTGACCGCCTCCGCCGAGCAGTTTGAAATCACAAAACAACTTACGATCGACCAGCTCCAGAATCGGTCGGTCGAAATAGAAATCGAGGAGATCCGGTTCTCAGGTGGGCGGCTAACGGCCGACCTCCGGATCAAGAATCTGGCCGGGCACAAATTCCCGAGCGGATTTCCCTCGCGCCGGGCGTGGATCCGCTTCGTGATTGAGGACAGCAGCGGTCAGATCGTGTTCGAATCGGGGGGATTCGATGCTCTGGGGAAAATCACCCACAACAATGGGGACCAGGATCCAACCCGCTTCGAGCCCCACTACCTCGCCGTTGTCCAGCCGGAGCAGGTGCAGATCTACGAGTCGATTATGGCCGACGCAAACGGCGAGATCACAACCGAGCTGATGGGAGCCGTTGAATATCTAAAGGACAACCGAATCATGCCCGCTGGCCAAGACAAATTCGGGGCCGTGGAGTCGATTCAGCCAAGCGGCAAGGCGGTAGGGGATGAGGATTTTCAGGGAGGCGTAGACGGTATCCAGTACGCGATCGATCTGCGGCAGTTTCAGGGGCCGTTCACGGTCACTATAGAAGTGCTCTATCAGTCGATTTCGCCGACCTGGACCGAGGCCATGCGTGGCCAGGCCTCAGATGAAACGGTGCGTTTTCTACGGCTGTATGATGCCGTACCGAATATCCCGGTGGTGGTTGCCAGTGAATCGATCGAAATTGGGGAGTAATTGGAACTCTTCGGCCGCAGGGGAGTAGCCACAGCTCGGCCCAATCCACGAGCATCGTGACCCGCTCAGGTCCGCAATGCTCTGCCGGCCATGGTCACCGTCCACAATGGGCAGGCCGTGGATCTCCCTCCGGCTTGCCAAGTTGGCCAAAGGTCGCATGCCCGATAGCCAGAAGCAGCCGAGCTCTGGAATCAGGCTCAGAGGGACCCCCGGCGTGTATGATCTTCCCGCCAGAGTGTTGGTCGCGGATCTTTAAATAGTAAAGTCAATCGCCATCTCGAATTTAGGTAACGCTAACCTAAAAATATTGACCGGCCGGTAAATGTGCGTTAATCTACACGCGGTCATAGTTTTCTATAGTTTCTCGTTCTTTTATGTAAAGTATAGCGGCCTCTAATCCCCGCTGACTCTTATTCGGCCGTAATTTCACCTCGGGAGTAAGTTTCATTGACAGTATCTCGTCGAATCCAGCCGTCTGGGGCCTTTATTAGCCGAACCCCGAATTGCAGATGAATATTATTTGCTTGGGGATAAATCACCGAACCGCGCCTGCTTCTCTGCGGGAGCGGCTTTCCTACAGCGAGTCCAAGCTGAAAACCCTGTTGGCGCGGTCCGGACACGGCGAACGGGAGGCAGTCACACCGTTTTCCGAGCTTGGAGTACTTTCCACCTGTAATCGGGTCGAACTTTACGCGGTGGCTTCGCAGCCTGACACTCGCGAACTTGTTGGTTTGCTGGCCGAGACCAGCGGGGTGAGCGAGAAGGATCTCGACGGGCACACTTACCAATATCGCGGCCGCGAGGCAGCCGGCCATTTATTTAGAGTCGCCTGCGGGTTGGACTCTTTGATATTGGGTGAACCTCAGATCTTGGGTCAAGTCTCGGAGGCCCACACGTTGGCCCTGCGGGTCGGCGCGAGCGGCCTGATTTTGTCCCGTTTATTTCAGGCCGCCATCCATGCCGGCAAACGGGCCCGCAGCGAAACTGCCATCTCGGCCAAGCCGGCCACCGTGAGCTCAGTGGCGGTGCACCTGATCGCGAGTCAGGTGCGGCAGCTGGAGAGCTCTCGGGTCTTGGTAATCGGGGCAGGCGAGATGGCAGAGTTGGCGGTGGAGGCTCTCCGGAAGCGCACGGTGGGTAGCATCACGGTGATCAATCGCACCGCTGAGCGTGCAGCCGCGCTGGCAAGTCGATGGGAGGCCCGATCGCGTTCGTTCGAGGCGCTGGAGGACGAACTGGAACGCGCCGACGTGGTGATCTGCTCCACCGCCGCGCCGCATCCCATCCTCCATGAAGCAACCGTGCGATCTGCCATGGCTCGTCGTCCTGGCCGACCCCTGATAGTGATGGATATCGCCTTTCCGCGGGATGTTGAAGAAGCGGTCGGGCAGATCCCTGGTGTGCATTTGTACGACATCGACAAGCTAGACCAGGGGGCCAGCAGATCTGTTGACGAACGGATCTCGCAAGTGCCGCAGGTCGAGAACATCATCGCCGAGGAGATGCAGCGTTTTCAGGATTGGCTTACGACGCTGGAAGTCAGACCCGTGATCCTGGCCATGCGAGAGCAGGCAGAAGCCATCCGTCAACGCGAGGTCAGGCGCACTCGCAGGCGACTAGACGAGCTTGGCGTGGATGGGGCAGAGGAGATCGAAAGTCTGACCAAGTCGCTGGTCAACAAGCTGTTACATGAGCCGACCGTCCGACTCAAGCGGCACTCGCAGACTGGGCAAGGGGCACGGTACTCGCTGCTAATTCGTGAGCTCTTTGGCTTGGGCGAGGCGAGCGAGATCGACTCGCCATAGGCGCGCTAAAGCTGCAGCAGGCGGTAATAGCGACGCGGCCCTCCCGCCTAGCCCGCTGGCAGGCTCAGGCGGTAAAAGATGCCCTCGCTCGGCGCTGGCCCGGGCTGTCCTTTAAAACCGTGGTCATCAAAACATCCGGCGACCGCACGCTAGATCAACCGCTCCCTGCGATCGGGGGGAAAGGAGCCTTCACCAGTGAGCTCGAGCAGTCGCTGCGCAATCGGAAGGTGGACCTGGCCGTACACTCGCTCAAGGATCTCCCCATAGAAAATTCCCCAGATTTGGTACTCGGCGCAGTTCTCATGCGTGAAGATGCCAGGGACGTGCTGATTTCGAGCCGCGGAGCCGTACTGGCTGACCTTCCTGCCGGGGCATCTGTAGGAACTTCGAGTCCGCGGCGACAGGCTCAGATCCTTGCGTTGCGCCCCGATCTGCTTGTGCGCTCAATCCGCGGCAACGTCGAGACCCGCATCCGCAAAGTGCGCGAGGGCCAGTACGAAGCGGCCGTGCTCGCCGCGGCTGGGGTTCTGCGACTGGGATTAACGGAGCACGTTGCGGAATGGTTCTCGCTAGATCAAATGTTACCTGCGCCTGGCCAGGGTGCCCTGGCCGTACAATGCCGCGCAGGTGACGAGCAAGTGCTCGATCTGCTGCGGCCGCTGATGTCCAAACCCGTCCAGGCCGCAGTGACCGCGGAACGGACTTTCCTGTCTCAGCTGGGTGGGGGTTGTTTACTGCCCGTCGGAGCGTATGCCGATATCCAGGAGGGTGACATCAAGCTGATTGGAATGGTGGCCTCACTTGATGGAAGCGAAGTGGTTCGGGTCTCCGGGCGCGGATTGGAGCCGAGGGATCTAGGAGAGAAGCTGGGTGCCGAGGCACTTGCTCGCGGGGCGCGGGAGATCCTGGGCGTTGAATAACCGATCGGCGCTGGAAGGCCGAAGAGTGGTGGTCACTCGACCCTACGACCAGGCCGAATCGCTCACGCGTGGCCTGGAAACCCTGGGTGCCATTCCGGTATTGTTGGCTACCATTCGGGTCGAGCCGATCGACCGTGCTCCCGGACTCGATGGCGCTATCAACGAGTTGGCCGAATACGATTGGGTGGTCTTCACCAGCGTCAACGGCGTCCGATTCTTTTGCGAGCGCCTGGAAGCAGCCGGGCTGAGCGCACGCGACCTCGCCGACTGTTCTGTTGCGGCCATCGGACCGGCCACTGCCAGCGCGCTCCAGGCGCTCGCAATCCAGGTCGACTTTGTAGCGGAAGAACACGTCGGCGAGAGCTTGGCTGAAGGTCTTCCGGACGTGGCCGGCAGTCGAGTGCTTCTGCCACGCGCAGCCGGCGCCCGACCGCAGCTACCCGAGATATTGCGCGGGCGAGGGGCGACGGTCGACGAGTTCGCCATTTATCGGGCGGTTGAGGCCAGGCCGGATGACGGCGCGCTGGCGGAGATCGCAGCGGGGGTGGACGCCATTACGTTTACGAGCCCTTCGACCGTGGAACATTTCATGACCATCGTTGGTTCGGCCGGATTGGACCCTTTCGAGGCCGAACCCCCCCCGATCGTTGCCTGCATCGGGCCCATCACGGCCGACGCGGCGAAAAGTTCGGGACTGCGGCCTGCAGTCGTCGCCCGCGACTACACGGTTCCGGGGCTGCTGGAGGCCCTGACCACCTTCTTTGAGCGATCTAGAGTGCATGAACAGAGTGCTTGACCTGGCAGCGGTCCGGGGGAGGACCGACATCAAACGAACGCGCAGGCTTCGCCGGACCGAATCCTTGCGACAGCTCACGCGTGAGGTGAGGCTGAGCCCGGAAGACTTAATCTTTCCGATCTTCGTCCGGCATGGGTCGAACGAGCAGGTCGAAATCCCTTCGATGCCGGGCATCTACCAGTGGTCCATCGATCGATTGCTTCCAGAAGTGGAGGCGGCGGCCACGCTCGGCATTCAAGCCTTGATGCTGTTCGGGATCCCGCAGATCAAGGACCCTGTTGGCTCGGAGAATTTCGACCCGGAGGGAATCGTTCAACAGGCGATTGAAGCCATACGGCAGTCGCATTCGCAGCTCACAATTATTACCGACGTCTGTCTGTGCGAATATACCGACCATGGCCACTGCGGTTTGGTGAATGCGGGTCATCCGCTGCCGCACCCGAACCTGCCCGAAGGTTACCTCCTGAATGACGAAACACTGGAAATTTTGGGGCGGGTGGCGGTCTCACATGCCGAGGCCGGAGCCGATATGGTGGCCCCTAGCGGGATGATCGACGGCATGGTGCTCGCCATTAGAGAGGCCTTGGACGCAGCTGATTTTGGGCATGTTCCGATTCTGTCTTATGCCGTCAAGTACGCCTCCGCCTTCTACGGTCCCTTCCGCGAGGCGGCCGAATCCACACCCCGGTCCGGCGACCGCCGCTCCCACCAGCTGGATCCGGCTAATGCCCGTGAGGCCTTGCGCGAAGCTCGTATCGACATCGAGGAAGGTGCAGATCTGCTGATGGTTAAGCCGGCACTTCCGTACCTGGACATTATCCGGCGGGTCCGGGAGGCTTTCCCGGAGGTGCCCCTGGCGGCCTACAACGTCAGCGGCGAGTACGCCATGATCAAAGCCGCGGTGGCGAAGGGTTGGCTAGACGAACGCCGAACCGTGCTGGAGCTACTGACCGGGATCAAGCGCGCCGGTGCGGACGTGATCCTGAGCTACCATGCCCTGGAGGCCGCCCGCTGGCTCAACGAAGGGTCTTGAGCTGCAAATTGGAATCCGACCTCCAGTGTGGCGCAGACCGGAAATAGGCCCGCCCGCGCCGGACGGCTCATTGAAGATTTGAGGGAACTGCTGTGTCAGATGAGACTCCACGGGTACTGAACCACTTTGCCGGCTACGCTTTTTCTGACCGCTTCTGGTCCTGGGATGGCAAGGAGCGGGCCTCCAAGATGAGGGCTTTGCTACGCGCACTGGAGGAGGCCTCCGGTGCGCAACACTACTACCAAGTTTATCCCGCGGTGGATGGGGTCGATTTCTTGGTGTGGGCCGCGAGCAAAATTCAAGGTACGCAAGATACCGCTGAATTCTTTGACCGTTACGCACGGGCCATTAATCCGAATCGCGCCTGGCTGCAACCTACAGGGTCGCTCTGGGGCTATACCGGCAAATCGGACTACAGCAAGTCGGACTCAGCCCAGACGGTGGATCCATTCAATGGCGAACGCCGCACGTATTTGGTGGTTTATCCGTTCGTCAAAACTAGCGACTGGTACATGCTTAGCCGCGACGCGCGGCAAGGCATGATGACCGAACACATACGATTGGGCAAGCGATATAAAACGATCCGACAGCTGCTGCTCTACTCCTTCGGCTTACAGGATCAGGAGTTCGTGGTCGTTTACGAGATGGAGGACCTGCCGTTGTTCTCCGATCTGGTACATGACCTGAGGGCAACCGAAGCCCGGCGCTACACGGAGCGCGACTCCCCCCTGCAGACCGCAATCTACCGCCCCGCCGAAGATCTGCTGAGGCTTTGGAGCGAATCTTGAGCGAAGGTATTCCCGGCGAGCCTTCCGAGCGTTTTTTACGCGCCTGCCAGCGGCTCCCCGTTGATCGGACGCCGGTTTGGTTCATGCGGCAGGCGGGGCGATACATGGCCGAGTATCGGGAATTGCGCCAGAAGCACTCGCTGCTCGAGATTTGCAAGCAGCCGGAATTGGCGGCCCAGGTCACGCTTCAGCCGATAGAACGCCTGGGTGTGGACGCCGCGATTCTTTTCGCCGACATCCTGCTTCCACTGATCCCCATGGGGGCCCAGCTGGAGTTCGTCGAGGGGCGGGGCCCGGTGATTGCTAACCCGGTCCGATCCAAGGCCGATCTGACCCGGCTGCGACCCGTCAACGTCGAGGCCCAGCTGGACTATGTGATGGAAGCTTTGAGGATCGTTCGGCCGATGCTGCCCGACGGGGTGGCCCTGATAGGGTTCGCAGGCGCTCCGTTCACAGTTGGGAGTTACCTCATCGAAGGGGGACCCACTCGCAAGTTCGAACGGACTAAGTCACTGATGTATTCCGACCCGCAGAGCTGGCACGCGCTGATGGAGCGGCTGGCGGGAACGTTGTCGGACTATCTGGTAGCCCAAATCGAAGCCGGTGCCCAGGCGGTGCAGATATTCGATTCCTGGGTTGGGGCACTGGGCCCGGCAGATTATGTCGAATACGTTCAGCCTTACAGCAAATTCATTTTTGAGCGAGTTCGTCAGACCGGAGTGCCTGCCATTCACTTCGGCACCGGGACCTCGACACTTCTTCCTTTGATGCACGAGGCCGGAGGAGAAGTGATGGGCGTGGATTGGCGAATCCCGCTAGACCGGGCCTGGGAGCTGGTTGGGGCCGACGTGGGCCTTCAAGGCAACTTAGACCCCACCGCACTTCTCGCACCGCGGCCGGTGCTGCAGCGCCAGGTGAAGCGCGTGCTTCGTGAGGCCGGCGGTCGACTGGGGCACATCTTCAACTTGGGTCATGGCATCCTTCCATCCACGCCGGTTGAGCACGTGCAGTGGGCGGTTGAGCTTGTGCAAAACTCAACCGAACATGGCCAGGAGCTCGGTACGTAATGAACGAACAAATCGGTGTGCTGGTGATGGCCTACGGAGGTCCAAATAGCCTGGATGAGGTGGAACCGTATCTGCTGGACGTACGTGGAGGCCGCCCCGCGCCGGAGGCGGTGGTGCGGGAAGTGGAGGGGCGGTACGAAAAGATCGGTGGGCGATCGCCGATCCTCGAGCGCACCCGGGCCCAGTCGGATGCGCTTCAATCCGCGCTAGACAAACAGGGGCCCGGATTCCGCACCTTTGTTGGCATGCGGCATTGGCATCCCTACATCGGGGAGGTCGTGCTCCAAATGGCAGAAACCTCCATTCGCCGCATCGTCGGCATCGTCATGGCCCCCCACTACTCCAAGCTGAGCGTGGAAGTTTACTTCCAGGGCATGGCGCGGGCAGTCGAATCTTCCGCTGACACACTCGAAGTGGCGCACATTAAAAGCTGGAAAGATGATCCAGGTTATCTAGACGTGCTTGAAGCCCGGATTGTCGAGGGCTTAGAAAACTTTCCCTCGGAAACCCGTTCGCGAGTGCAGTTGATCCTCACCGCCCACAGCCTGCCGGAGCGCATATTGGAGTGGAACGACCCCTACCCCAATGAATTGCAAGAGACCTACCGCCGACTGACCGACCGATTCCCTGGGCAACCGGCACATTTCGCCTACCAGAGTGCGGCCATGACCGGAGACCGATGGCTCGGGCCGGATGCCGGAGACCTGATGGAGGAGTTGATCCCACACGGGGCGCGTGATTTCCTGGTGGTCCCTATCGGATTTGTGAGCGAACATGTGGAGATCCTCTACGATATCGATATTGAATATAAGCGCCGGATCGAGGCTGCGGGCGGTCGACTGGAACGCATCGAAATGCCGGGCGCCAGCCTGCGGATGATGTCCAGCCTGGCTCATTGTGTTCGGCGCACGGCCGCAGAAAGTGGCTGGATGTGAGGGCAGTCATCGTCGGAGGCGGGATCGCCGGGCTTTCGGCTGCTTATGCCCTGAACAATCGAGCCGAGCAGGCCGGGCTTCCGCTGCGCATAACGGTTTTAGAGCGCCGCGACCGTCTGGGCGGCGTCATACAGACCGATCAGTTTGACGGGTTCGTAGTTGAGGCAGGGCCCGATTCCTTCATATCTACCAAGCCGTGGGCGGTTGAGTTGTGCCAAGAGTTGGGGATCGCGGGAGGGCTGCAGGGGACAAGCGCCCAGCGTCGCGTTTATGTCATGCGCAAGGGGCGGTTGATCGAAATTCCACGGGGCCTAACGATGATGGTTCCGACCAAGGCCGGCGAAATTGTTCGCTCGCCGCTCATCAGCCTACTGGGGAAGCTCCGCCTGGGACTGGAACCGATTGTGCCTCGCCGCAGGGACACTGGGGACGAGAGCGTACGGAGCTTCGTGTCGCGCCGGCTGGGGGGAGAGATCTATGAACGGTTGATTGAGCCGTTAATGGCGGGGATCTACGGGGGGGATGGGGATCGCCTGAGTCTTAAGGCTACGATGCCCGTCTGGCACGAGTGGGAGCGCCGCTATGGGAGCCTGACCAGGGCGGCTTGGGCAAACCGCGCCGCGAGCAACGGTTCGGGGTCGATTTTTCTTACTCTCAAAAAAGGTCTGGGCGAACTCGTCCGGGCGCTGGCGGAGGCGATGGAGGGGGGAGTGGAAACCCGAATTAATACCGCGGTCGCAGAAATCCTGCCCCGTCCATCGGGTTTCACTCTAACAACTGAGGCGGGTGAGAAATTCTCGGCAGAGATCGTGATTTTGGCCGCTCCAGCCTACGCCGCGGCGAGGATGCTGGCGCCGACCGACTCGGAGCTGGCCCAGGAGTTAGGCGCTATCGAGTACTCCTCAAGCGCCACGGTTTCGTTGGCTTATCGAAAGGCAGATGTGAAACACCCCCTGGAGGGTCACGGGTACTTGATTCCGCGGCACGAACACCGACCGGCGCTGGCCTGCACCTGGACTTCCGAAAAGTTTCCGCATCGGGCGCCAGGTGGATCGGCGCTGCTGCGCGTATTCTTCGGCCGGAGCCAGGGAGAATCCATCTGGGGTGAGGACGGCGATCAGCTGCTGAGCGCAGCCCGGGAGGAGGTGGATGCGACCCTCGGGCTTCGGGCCGAGCCGCTGTTCGCACGCGTCTTCCAATGGCCGCGGGCGTTACCGCAATACACGATAGGCCACTTGCAACGGGTTGGCTTGATCCGCCGCAGGCTCGTCACACATCCGGGATTGCTTCTGGCAGGCGCAGCCTACGGTGGAGTCGGCATCCCGGACTGCATCCATTCCGGTCAGCGCGCGGCTGAGGCCGCGATGGCTCACCTCGGCCGAATAAACTAAAGGCAGCCGCTCTAACAACTGGACTACAGCATGCGAAAAACGGATCGCTCGCGCGAGCTCTTCCAGATAGCCCTGGGTCTAATTCCGGGTGGGGTGAACTCTCCGGTTCGCGCATTTAAAGCGGTCGGCGGGCAGCCGCTTTTCATCCAGCGCGGCGAAGGCGCCTTCCTTTACGACGTCGACGGAAATCAATATATTGACTACGTTCTATCGTGGGGACCCCTGATCCTGGGCCACGCGGATCCGTCCGTGACGGAGGCATTGGGCAAGGCGGTCGCCGCGGGGACTTCCTACGGGGCGCCCACCGAGTTGGAAATTGAGCTGGCCCGCTCGATCATGAAGTTTATGCCCGGGATCGAGATGATCCGATTCGTAAACTCCGGCACAGAAGCCACGATGAGCGCGCTGCGGCTGGCGCGGGCCTTCACCGGCAGGAATCAGATCGTCAAATTCGAGGGCTGCTACCACGGACACGCGGACATGCTGCTGGTGAAGGCTGGCTCAGGGGTCGCCACCCTGGGATTGCCCGACTCGCCAGGAGTGCCCCCGGGCGCAGTCCGTGACACGTTAATAGCTGGCTACAATGACTTGGAGTCGGTTCGAAAGCTCTTCCAGGCTCAGTCGGAACAGATCGCGGCAGTGATCGTTGAGCCGGTGGCGGGAAACATGGGAGTAGTGGCACCCGCCTCGGGGTTCCTCGAGGGCTTGCGCGAGCTTACCATTCGCGATGGAGCGATTCTTATCTTCGATGAGGTGATGACTGGCTTCCGAGTCGCGCCCGGCGGCGCGCAAGGCCTTTACGGCGTGACGCCTGATTTGACAACGCTGGGCAAAGTAATCGGCGGCGGACTTCCGGTCGGTGCCTACGGCGGAAAGAAAGAGATCATGGAGTTGGTCGCGCCCGCGGGGCCGATGTACCAGGCGGGCACCCTCTCCGGCAACCCGCTTGCGATGACGGCCGGGATCGAAACGTTGCAGCAGCTACGGGACGCGGACTTGTGGAAGCGGATGGAGGTCGAGCTGGATACGCTGGTCGATGGGTTGGGAGCGCTCGCGCAAGAGGTGGGGATCCCTCTCCAACTTGCGCGGGTGGGCACGATGTTTAGCGCCTTCTTCGCCGAGGAATTGCCTGTGGACTGGGAGGGCGTGGTAACTTCCGACACGGATCGTTTTGCAATTTATTTCCAGGAGATGCTCTCCCGCGGCATATATTTGGCGCCATCGCAGTTCGAGGCCGGATTCTTTTCGACCGCCCACGGAGAGCACGAGGTGCAGGCCACGCTTGAGGCTGCGCGCGGGGCGCTGGAGTCGATCGCGAACCCTCCCGCTTAGTTCACCCCAAATCCCCGATCGGCGCAGAGTGAGGCGATTGAGCCACGCCCAATCGCATACCCGCAGGGCGAAGACAGTGTTGGGGTCCTGTCTGAGAACGTTAAATCCCTTGGCCAACGTCCTTGCCCACCCATGGGCCAGGGAAGGTCCATTACCCGACGGTTGCTGAGATTATTCCGGCTCGCTCGAGCAGGTAGTCGACTAAGCGCGGGAAGGGATCGAACCCGATCACCTGCGGGGCGTCCGCAACAAAATTGGAGAGCGCGTTGATGTCGTAGAAATAGATCTCACCGTCCCGCTCGTTGACCAGGTACTCGACACCGCCGAGGTCGAGATTGGCCTCGGAGGTGATCGCCTTCACCTGTTCAATCACTTGCGGAGGAGGCTGGTAGGCCTCGACCAGTGCTCCTCGACCGGAGACTCCGTCGGCCAACCCAAGGTCATTTTCTTCGGCCGGCACGCGGCAATAATCCGCGGGACAGAGGTTGAACTCGTCCTCGGTGAGGAACAACCGAATAGCGTAAAGGAATTCTCCTCCCAAGATTTCGACTCGGACAATACTATTCCCCTGCGCCGGAAGGTATTCCTGAACCAGCCCCGTGTCATCGATCCCAAAGTCAATGGATCCTGCCTCAACCGATGAGCGAAGCTCCTCGCGCGAATCGAAGCGAATCATTTTTGCCCCGCTGCCTCCGATGTTTGGCTTTACGATAATGGGGAAGGTCAATTCCTCCGCGGCTTGGGGCAGCTGGCTGGGATGGTTTACGACCCGTGCCCGAGGGTAGCGAATACCCAGTCGTTCCAGGACTCCTATCTGGCGCGCCTTGGAGAATTCGTACACATAGGCATCATAGCCATTGACGACGTTGGCGCCGATCTCCTTTAGATAAGCCAGGTACTGGAGAGTGTAGGGAATGGCGTGGTCGTGTCCTCGCGTGTAGGCCGAGGGGCTCATTCGGTTGATGATCAGGGAGTAAGGGCTGGTCCGAACCGCCGGGTCGAATCGGTGCTCGTAGGCTAGTTGTCGGTCAAAGCCGATCCCGCGCCGCTCGAACTCGGCAAATAGCGGCGCGAACCACTCCGGGTGCTCGTAATAGATCGCCAGCTTGTGACCGTTTACATTCACGTCAACTTTGGTCATATAAACCTCATCTTCACATTACATCCGGAGTTGGAGGTCGCGAACGACCTCCAGCTCCAAAACCTAGGGCTTTTCGATGGGGACGTTGATCACACTTCCCCATTCCGTCCAGGAGCCATCGTAGTTCCGCACGTGCTCGTAACCGAGCAGATGCTTTAGCACGAACCAGGTGTGCGACGAGCGCTCCCCGATTCGGCAGTAGGCGATGACATCCTTATCTGGCGAGACACCCTTTCCCTCGTAGATCTCCCTCAATTCGCTAGCCGATTTGAAGGTCCCGTCCTCAGCAACAGCTTGACTCCAGGTGATGTTCGCGGCGCCGGGTATGTGACCTCCACGCTGCGATCCTTCCTGAGGCAGATTCTCGGGAGCCAAGAGCTCGCCCGAGAACTCCTGCGGCGATCGGACATCGACCAAGGCACGATCTGCCTTGCCCAGGCCCTCAAGGACGTCGTTCCGCAACGCTCGAAGATCCCACTGGGTCGATTCGACGTGGTACCGACTTTGCTCCGGCTCAGGCGGATCGGTGGTCAGCGGCCGGCCCTCATGCACCCACTTTTTCCGTCCGCCATCCATCAGACGGGTGTTCGGATGGCCGTAGTAGTCCAGCAGCCAGAAAGCGAAGGCGGCAAACCAATTATCGTTGTCGCCGTAAAGGACCACCTCGGTATTCCTCGAGATCCCCGCCCCACTGAGCAGTTCCTCGAATGTCTCTTGATCCACGATGTCCCGCCGGACCTGATCTTGGGTATCGTGTTTCCAATCCCACCCTACTGCGCCAGGAATATGACCGGTCTCATAGGCGGTAGTGTCCACATCGACTTCGACGAAACGGACATCCGGGTCCTTCAGATGGTCTTCGGCCCAGGCCGTATCCACAAGGAGCTCTGGATGGGCGTAGTCACTTTCCTTCATGTTGTCCTCCTTCGTAACATTGCTCGTTTCTATCATTCTGCCAGGGGCTTACCTGACAGCGCTTCGATGGTGGAGATGCTCCGGACTTTCCGTCTGACCACTTCCACCTATGTTAGGTAACGTCAAACAAAACCTCCTTCCTCACACTGCTGCCACGGAAACAAAAGGGACGGCGCCTTTAGGCGCTTACGACAACCGGATTCGTAAGCGGGGCCGGGCACCGTCCCCAATATCCTTTTGAGTCTTTCGGAGTACTTTAAGGTTTCAGATTCAAGGTGGCGGTTTGTGGCCCCGCCCCCTACAGATGCAGGTCATCATTAATTTCTCATAGTTTTATGAAAGAATTAAGATAAATTATAGTTTGCCTAGCCGGGCTGTCAAGATACACCCTCTGGTTTGCAATCGTTCAAAGAATCTGTCCCCCTCAACTGTCCACAGAGAAAGTCACCCATATGAGTGCACAGCAAGAACAGGCGATATTGAGCCGCAAGGAACAGAAGCGACTCAAGTTGCTCAAGGATCTTGTAGCTGGGACGACCATCATCCAGCCTGTCCTGCCTGCGCCATTGCCGCAGGCACAGGTGGCCGGACAGGCCTGGGACGCCGGCAACTCTCTCTTGGATGACCAGCCGCGATTCGACCAGAGATCAGAACTACGGGGGAGATCGGGGAGCCGCGGACTCCCCGAAGGTGAGCCTTTTTACGCCATGCTCAGGGCGTCATGTGCGCGCCCTCGCAACAACGGGCGACACGCCTAAGTGTCCAGCGCGGCAGCTGCATCTATATCACCTCCTTTCGTCTCATCGATACGCATCTATGAATCGTCACAAAAAAAAGGATCTATGCGGGCTCTCGGATATCGGGCGCATAGTTCAGCATCAGGTCACCGCAACAAGAGGCCACCGTATCCTGATTCAACATATAAAACGTCTGTCGTCCCTCCGGACGAACGTGCACCAAATTGGCCTCTCGCAGGAAGGCCAGATGGTGCGATACAGTAGGTTGGGTGACTTCCAGCTCACCCGCCAATTCACCTACCGACCGCCACTCGCAGCAGCACATTTTCATGATCTCCTGGCGCGTGTGATCAGCAAGTGCCCTGGCGAACTCGATGGGATCCGCGATCTTATTCATAGATGCTCGTCTATATGTTACTGGAAAATGGGCGCGCCTGTCAAGTTCAAGGATTTCCCCGTTCAGCGAATAACGGTCTGATTGACCTCGACGAACCAGCGGTGCAGCGCGCCCATGGTGTGTGCGGCCGCGGCGCAGGCGTCGATCAGCTTCGGAGAGCGAAGAGTTTTCAAGTCCAGCTGCGGCGACTTCACCCCTAATCCCTTGTAGCGCAGCAGTTCGCCACGCGGGCTGTCCCGGTTATACCCGGGGGGAACCTTCTTGAGCTGCCCGCCGACAACTTCGAAACCCGGCTCGTTGTCTAATTTATCCAGCGCCTGGCGGAGCTCTTCCCCCGACTTATCGTTCGAGACGGCCTCCCGGTAAGCGGCCAAATAATCCTTATCAAATGAATGGTGGCCGCCGTAGAAGACGGCACCGGCTGAGTCCATGAAAAGGTGGAACCCGGGGCTTCCCTTCTTTTGAGGGCCTTCCCAAAAGGTGATCCCGAGATGGTCTTTGTAGGGCGTCTTGTCCTTGCTGAATCGGATGTCTCGATAGATGCGCATGACCGAGCCCGCGCCGTTCGTACGCAAGTCATATGCCATCCTCGGAAATTCGGACTTGAGGCGCTCGCCAAGTTCAAAAACCAGGGAGACCGCGGGAGTCTGCAAATAGTCGATGTAGTCTTGTTTGTATTCCTGAAACCACTCGCGATTGTTGTTTGCCGCCAGCTCTTGAAAGAACCGAAATCCCTCCGGCGGAAATCCCTCAAACGCCTGTATCTCATTCATTCGGTAGCCTCTCAATCTTGGTTGAGAATCACGATTATTCCGGACCGGACAAGGCGCGTCAAGGGCAACCGGGTCCAGGACGAATGAGGAACTGCGGCGTGCCACGCGTCCGAAACCGTGGGAGAAATTGGCCTGCGGGAGGATTCTATGGCAAAGCGGTAGGGGAACATCGTCGGATGGGGGATGCAGGTCCCCGAGCGAGTGATTACGAACCAGGATCTCGAAAAATTGGTGGATACCGATGACGAGTGGATCGTTTCTCGGACCGGGATTCGGGAACGCCACGTAGTTTCTCCGGGGGAGACCGCATCCGAGATGGCCATCGGGGCCGCAAAACATGCCCTGGCCGAGGCAGGCGTCAAACCGAGCGACCTGGGTCTGATCATCGTTGCAACCTCGAGTCCCGACTACTTGACCCCACCCATTTCCTCGCAGGTTCAACATGGCCTGGGCGCGAAGGAGGTGGGCGCCTTCACACTGGTCGCCGGGTGTCCGGGATTCGTGTACGGGATATCCACCGCCCAGCAATTTATCGGATCCGGTGCTTGCGACAACGTGCTGGTGGTGGGGGTGGAATTGATCAGCCGTTACCTCGACTACACCGATCGTACGACCTGTGTGTTATTCGGGGACGGGGCCGGCGCGGTGGTCATGCAGGTCACCGACGAACCTTCTGGAGTGCTTTCATTCGTGCTGGGATCCGACGGTGCCGGCGCGCAGCACCTGATCCTGCCCGGCGGCGGAACCAATGCACCTCCAACCCATGAAACCATCGACGAAGGTCTCCAGTACCTGCGCATGGATGGGCCACAGGTCTATCGTTTCGCCACGCGCATTTTGGGAAAGGCCTTGAAGCAGGCCATCCAGCAGGCGGGGCTCACCGTCGACGACATCGACCTGTTTATTCCCCATCAAGCCAACAGACGTATCATCGAAAGTGCCGCTCGATATGTAGGGCTGCCCGAAGATAAGGTATTTATCAATATCGATCGATATGGGAACACTTCGGCGGCCTCCATACCAATAGCCCTAACCGAGGCCCTGGAGCAGGGACGCGCCAAACCCGGCGACACCCTCGCCTTTGTGGCATTTGGGGCCGGCCTCACCTGGGCGGCCTCAGTGGTGAAGCTCGGCGAGAGAACCGGACCACAACCGGTGGACGCGGAGTGGCTCAATCGCCTGTCCTTCGTAGGCAGTGGCCTGGGCCGCGCCTTCGGCGGAGTCTCCGGATCGGTCGGGTCTTGGGCCGGGAAACTATTCGGCAAGACTCGCCTCAACTAGAAAAGCTCAATAATGCAACAAATAGTGGCGCCCATGCGTGCGCCACGTTCATACTCACCAACTTTGGTCACTCACCGGGCGATCCGGATTCTCGTGGTTTACTTGTCTGAGATGAAGGGCTAGATATATGCCAACTGCTAAGCGCTCAGCGTTGCTTTCCACATTTTGGAAGATCCACAAATGGATTTACGTGCGGTCGGAGGGCCGGCTCGGGTCGCACATCATGGGAATTCAAATTGTTCGTCTGACGACCATCGGCCGGAGGAGCGGCAGGCCCCGAAGCGTCATGTTGTACGCATTCCAGGCCGAAGCTAATCCTGTCGTCGTTGCATCTAATGCAGGGGACGACTCTCATCCGCTCTGGTTTCTGAATCTCAAATCAAATCCAAACGTCACCGTGGATCTATCCGGTTCACAATTTGCCGCAATCGCCCGGGTGGCTCAAGGCGATGAGCGGGATCGCCTCTGGGCCGAGGCGATCGCAGCGGAGCCAGGGTATGCCGAATATCAGGCTCAGATAAAGCGGCAGATCCCGGTGGTCGTTCTGGAGCGAAAAACAGAGGATGCGTCGAACCCTGCGCCGGCCGCGAATTAGATCGAGGGCGGACAGCGGAATTCTCGCAGCCGGGCGTGCTCCGGGGAAGCCAGGAATCGCGATACGGCGTAGACGAATAGGCCCAAACGGTCAGCGCGCGCCATGGTAATGAAGTTGCAGATTGGATACCGTCCTGCAATCGTCGCTACCGCAAACTGGATCTCGATCCGCAATCGTCGACACCGTGGGCGGATTGGCGCCGGAGGGTAACGCCGTGAATCTCGAAATGGGTGATGGGATTCGAAGTAAGCCAACCTCTGCCTATGATGTCTCTTATCATGGCGGTGAATCCGCTAATACCCCCCGATTGGGACCGGAGGTCTGCCGAAGCGCGTACGATCTGATATGAATGTGCGAGGGTTTCAACATTTCTGGCGAAAAGACCGTGCCGAGTGGGAACGGGTGCTGGCAGAGGTGGGGGAGGATCGTATGCTCGAGCCCGGGCTGCCCGGAGGATGGTCGGTAAAGGACACCATCGCCCATGTCAACTGGTACGAACGGGAAATGGTCAGATTGCTTGAGAAGCCGCCGCTAACCAGATCGGAGCTCTGGGAACTGCCGACAGACGCGCGCAATGTGCCCATTTATGAAGCTGGAAAAGACCAACCCCTCGAGCAGGTCCTGACCGAATCCAATCAGCTATTTGAGCGACTTTGGGCGCTGGTCAGCGAGCTGCCGGATGAGGATTTGGTCGATTGCTCGCGCTTCAAACAAATGCCCGAGGAGGGGGAGCCCTGGAAGGTGATCGCGAGCAACACGTATGAACACTACCGGCAGCATATCCTGGATATTCGCGCCTGGCTCTCCGAACTCGCCGACAACAGTTGACAGACCAACGCTAGTTGAAGCAACTCCCAATACTCCTCAGCTATTTCACGACAAAAAATGAGGCGGTCCGAGCACTTAAGGCGCTCGACACAAAGCGTCTCACTCGGACCGCGGTCGCATCTCGGACCGAGGCCGGCGCCTTGCGCCTGCGCTCGCTGAGTTGGCGTCGGACACCATTCTGGATTGCGGCCGCGGCGCTTATTGTGGCCGCCGGATCGCTTCCGGCGGCCGCGCTCCTCAGCGAAATCGCGTTTGGCCCTGCGGTCATCGCGGTCCTGGTTGGTGCATTGGTGGGTTGGCTGTTGGCCTGGGCGGTCAACCGGGCGCATGTTGCCAGGCAATTTACCGAATCTCCGCACTGGATAACTACGGATGAGATCGTGCTCCTGCTCCAGGCCGATCGAACCCAACTAAGCCGGGCAATCAGTGTTTTGCGCGGAATCGCGGATCCCCACCCACCGGTGTACCTGGTGCCGTCCGCGGTCGATGGCGAGCAAGAACTTCACTGGGCGTTGGGGGGTCCGATGACCTCCGCGCAGCTCCAGGCGCATGCACAGCACCTGGCCGGCGAACATGAGCCGCGCCCGAGTCCAGGGAAAAGAGAACCTCTCCTGGAGACGTTAGAGGGTAACCGCCGTGCCATCATTTCGGTGCAGGAAGATCTGCGCGCCGCACATCGCGCGGAGGTGCCGCTCTACCCCGGGGGAGAATGGCTCCTGGACAACGCTTATCTGGTGGAGGGGCACATCCAGGAAGTCCAACGTCATCTGAGCAAACGCTTCTACCATGAACTCCCGGTGATTGGTGGAGAGCAGGCCGGCGCCGAGTCGGAGTACGAGCCAAGGATATACCGATTGGCCAAGGAGCTGGTGCGGCACTCAGAGGCCCATTTGGAGGAGACCGATATCCATGCCTTCCTGGCGGCCTACCAGAATTCCTCCGAGCTATCCTCGGCCGAATTGTGGGCCATGCCGCTCATGTTACGCATCGTGCTCAGCGAATCTATCTGCCGGCGCGCGCTTGAGGTTCGGCGGCGGATGCACGAAGCCGAACTGGCTGAATTCTGGGCCTACCGGCTGCTGGTTGTAGCGCGTGGCGACGCGGATGAACTTTTCCTGGCCATGGCCCAGCTCTCGCGCAGCTTCCCCAAACCCACCTCGAACTTTGGCCTGTACTTACTGGGACACCTTCACGATGAGGAGCTCGTTCTTGTTCCAGTCCAGAGCTGGCTCCAGCGCAGCCTCGGCCAGCAGCTCGGAGCGGTCTCTGAGCAGGAGCAGTCCCGCCAGGCCTCGCTCCAACTCTATCTAAGCAATGCCATCACCAGCCTGCGCACCCTTTCACGATTGGACTGGAGGGATGTTTTCGAGCGGCAAAGCGCAGTGGAGCAGATCCTGCGACGAGACCCGGACGGTGTATACGGCAGGATGGATTTTCAGACCCGTGATCGGTACAGGAGTGCGATCGAGGAGATCGCAAAAAGGGCCGGCCTGGCAGAGACACGTGTCGCAGACGAAGCGTTAGCGTTGGCGATGGGGGCCGCCGCGGACTCCACTCCCCTCTCGCCAGTGCGGCATGTGGGGTACTACATCATTGATGCCGAGCGCCCGTCGCTCTTGAGCCGCCTGGGGACCGGTGAGATTCCTCGGTTACGTGCACTCCAATGGGTGCGCACGCATCACACTCCGCTCTACCTTGGTAGCCTTGCGCTGGCAAGCCTGTCCATCGTGGCCGGGCTGGCAGCCCTCGCACAGCGCTCGGGAATTGGGAGTCTCGAGTTAACGTTGCTGGTCCTTGTAAGCGTGATTCCGGCCAGCCAGGTGGCCTCCCAATGGGTCAATTTCCTCGTCACACGAATTCTGCCTCCGTGGATCTTACCCAAGATGTCGTTCGGCAAACGCGGTATCAGCGATGCCTATCGTTCGTTGGTGGTGGTACCCGTGGTGCTCGATAGCCGCCGAACGGTGGACGAGGAGGTGGAGAAACTTGAGATCCGCTACTTTGCTAACCCCGACAAGAACCTGCTGTTCGCGTTATTTGGCGACTATGCGGATGCCGAAGTAGAAGATAAGGCCCGCGATGAAAGACTGCTGAAACATGCCATTCAGCGCATCCAGAAGCTGAACGAGCGACATGGATCGGATCGCTTCTATCTGCTGATGAGGTCAAGAGAGTGGGCTGAGACAGAAGGCCAATTCATCGGTTGGGAGCGCAAACGAGGAAAGCTCGAGGACCTCAACCGCCTGATTGTGGGGGCCGCGCCGCGGGTCGAAGAGGACTGTGTCCGAGTAGGGGATGCGCAAAGGCTGCGTACGATTCGCTTCGTCATTACGCTCGACAGCGACACGATGCTGACGAGCGAGAGTGTCAGCAGGATGGTGGAGACCCTGGCACACCCGTTGAATGAGCCCCAGGTAGGGCCAAACGGAAAACTTGTGCGAGGCTACGGCATCATCCAGCCCCGCGTCAGCACGGCTTTGCCGAGCGCCACCCAGACCCTCTTCACACGCTTGTTCAACGACCCGGTGGGCACCGACCCTTACACTACGGCGGTTTCCGATGTCTACCAGGATCTCACCGGAGAAGCTTCCTATCACGGAAAAGGTATCTACGACCCGCGGGTGTTCCACCGGGTCCTTTCGGGGCGCTTCCCCACCGGACGGATCCTCAGCCACGATCTGCTCGAAGGGGCGCATGTGCGAACGGCCCTGGCCACCGACATTGAGCTGTTCGACGAGTTCCCGCCAGACTACCGCACCTACACTCGCCGCGCGCACCGCTGGATCCGAGGCGATTGGCAGATAGCCGATTGGTGCCTGCCCTGGGTGCCGAAGCCTGAGGGCGGTCGCGATCGCAATCCGCTTTCGATCCTGAGTCGATGGAAGGTGTTCGACAACCTCCGTCGCAGCCTGGTACCGCTCGGATTACTCTCGTTCTTGATTACCGCCTGGCTGGTGAGTCCTGGTATTGCCGCGGTCGCGGGGCTGGTGACGGCTTTTCTGTTGTTCTTTCAACCTTTTGTGCGACTCACAACCTGGGCGCGCCGCTCCCCGGGGAGCCAGCGCCTGGCTCGATTGGACCTTGGACACAGTCTAGAGCGGTCACTCGTCGAAGCCGCTCTGATTCCGCACCAGACCCTCATCGCACTAGACGCCATTGTGCGCGTCTGGTATCGGCGATGGGTCAGCCGCCGAAAGCTGCTGGAGTGGACCACCGCACAAATGGAAGCCTGGGAGCGAGGCCGGGGCCGAGGGTTAATTGCTCTTGGGGTCGGATTGAGCAGCCTGATGGCGGTTGGGGTGGCGGCGGCATTGTGGACCTTCCAACCGCAGAGCCTGTGGGCTGCGGGACCGTTCCTTGCCGTGTGGCTGGTCAGCCCGGTGATCGTCGGGCGGATGAACGCCCGCCGCAAGATCCGCAGACCGAGAGAGCGCATCTCTGATAACGACCGGCGCATGCTGAGGAGGATCGCCCGGAAGACGTGGCGGTACTTCGATGAATTCGTACAACCCGGAACTCACTGGCTGCCCCCCGATAACTATCAGGTCTCCCACCAAAATCATGTGGCGCTGCGCACAAGCCCGACCAACATCGGCCTGTGGACGCTCAGCGCGCTCGCGGCCTACGACTTCGGGTACATCTCATGGGATGGCATTCTCCACCGGCTGGGTGGCACGCTCCAGACGCTGGATGAGCTGGAGCGCTTCCGTGGTCATTTCTACAACTGGTACGACCTGCTCACATTGAAGCCGCTCGAACCCCGTTATGTATCGACTGTGGATAGCGGCAACCTGGTCGCCAGCCTATGGTCGCTCCGAGTGGGGATCGAGGCCCGAAAGAACTCGCCCTTGTTCCCAATCCAGGCCCTCGAAGGCCTGAAAGAGACCTATGAAGCCCTCGTAGCTTCCCTCGAACTGCACGAGATTACGGGCGAGGTGAGCTCTTATCTGGATTCTATTGGAGAGATTCTCTCCTCGCCCGCTCCGGACCTGAGGCAGCGGATTCGGGAATTAGATGACCTCCGCCCGCTGGTTCTGAGCCTGGCCGAACGGTTGGGTAAAGTCCGCGTTGAATCCAGTTCCTGGGCCGAGTCCCTCGTTCGGCAGGTATCAGATTGGTCGGAAATCGTGGAACGTTACCTGGCCTGGGTTCGGATGTTGGACGAACTTCCCGACGAGGCGCCGGTCGCGGATCGAGCCTTGAGCATCGAGCAGCTGGCCCAAGGCAAGTTCCCATTGGAAGGCGACGCATCTGACAGCCGCGATTTTCCGGACAAGCTGGCCGTTGCCCTGAGCGAGGCCCGCAGCCGAGCGATCGAGTCGGTGCAGGAGGCGGATCACATTTCAGCCGCAGCCGGTCGGATCGGGGACGAAGTGGAATTCGGGTTCCTGTACGATCCGTACCGCCGCATATTTACGGTGGGGTACAACGTCTCGGAGATGAGAAGGGATAAGTCTTTCTACGACCTGCTGGCCAGCGAGGCCCGGCTCACCAGCTACGTAGCAATCGCTAAGGGCGATGTACCGCCAGATCACTGGTTGTCCTTAAGCAGGCCGTATGGCACGGTAGACGGTCGAAAGGTTCTAAACAGCTGGGGCGGAACGATGTTTGAGTATCTGATGCCCATGATTTTCCAGCGCGATTTCGAGAATTCACTGCTGAGCTCCGCGATGCGGGAGGCGGTGGAAGTTCAAATCGACTACGCCCACCGGCGGGGGGTCCCGTGGGGAATTTCAGAGTCGGCCTATGCGGATCTGGACGCAAATAAGACCTATCAATATCGGGCCTTTGGAGTGCCCGGCCTCGGGCTCAAGTACGGCCTCGATCAGGATCTTGTTGTTGCACCTTACGCCACGCTGCTGGCACTGGAGATCACTCCGGAGCGCACGGTCGCCAATCTAAGGCGGCTCTCGGACATCGGCCTTGAAGGAGAATACGGATATTTCGAGGCGATTGACTTTAGCCGCCAGAGAAGCCGGGAGGGGGAACGAGGGGTGTTGGTTCGTGCCTATATGGCCCACCATCAGGCCATGGGGTTGCTGGCGCTCCAAAATTTCTTCCACGACGGAGTGATCCGGCGACACTTTCACAGTGATCCACGGACCCGGGCCGCGGAACCGCTGTTGTATGAGCGTATCCCGACCGCCCTGCCGTCGGACCGCGTGCCTACCGAGCGCCTTGAGACGGAGCTGGCGCCGGTGCAAGTGGTCGGGCGCTCGGTCAGCCGCTTCGATACGCCGTCCACCGCCCAACCGGTCACTCAGCTGCTGAGTAACGGAAGTTATACAGTGATGGTTACCGGGGCGGGAGGCGGGTTCAGCCGCTGGAGGGACTTCGATATCACGCGTTGGAGATCGGATCCAACCCGCGACCATTGGGGCACCTTCTTTTATCTGACGGATCTCGAACGCGAGCAAACCTGGTCGAGCACTTTCCAACCGATAGGCGGAGAAGTCGGGGACTATTCGGTCCGCCTGGCCCTCGATCGCGCGGAAGTTGTGCGTTACCTGCACGGAATCGAGACACAGACTCAAATATACGTAGCACCGGAAGACGATGTCGAGATCCGCCGACTTTCAATATTTAATCGAGGTGGGCGCCGTCGAAGGCTCTCCGTTACTTCCTATACGGAGCTGGCCATGGCCCCGCATGCCGCGGATCGCAGCCACCCAGCATTCAGCAAGATGTTTGTTATGACGGAGGCAGACGCGGAGCGACAGATCCTGCTGGCGCATCGACGCCCCCGCGGCCCAGAGGAGGAACCCATTTACGTCGCGCAGGGGCTTTTCGGCGCTGGGACGGCCTGGCGTTACGAGACCGAACGGGGACATTTTCTTGGGCGCGGGCATGGCACTTCCGATGCGTCTCGCGCGCTCTCCAACAATGCCGGTTTCGTTCTGGATCCTATTTTCGCCATGCAGCGCGTGCTGGAGCTTGGCCCGGGCGAGCGCGCAGAATTGTGGCTCGCGACCGCGGCCGGAGAAAACCCGGAGCTCGTTCGGCTTCTGATGGAGAAATACTCGGAAATGATGTCGGTCGAACGGGCGCTGGAGCTTGCATGGACGCATGGCCAGATCGAGCTTCGTATGCTGGGGATCCAACCGGACAGTGCGCGGATGATGCAAAAATTGGCCAGTTACTTGCTTTACCCCAGTGGCCGCTACCGTCCGCCTCCGGAGCGTCTGGTCCAGAGTCGGAAGGGGCAGGCAGGATTGTGGCCTTACGGTATTTCCGGTGATCTGCCGATCATGCTGGTCAATGTTTCTGAGGTCCGGGAAATCGCCCTGGTGCGCGAACTGCTGCAGGCCCACAATTATCTTCGACGGCACGGCCTCAAGGCAGATCTCGTGATCCTGAACGAGGAGTCCACCAGCTACGAAGGCGCGCTGGCGGAGCAGTTGAGCCAGCTCGTTCAAGCTCATTCGACCTTCACCGGCAGGGACGAGCCCGGGGGAGTGTACGTGCTGAATTCGGATCAAATCCCCGAGGAAGATATATTGCTGCTGAACAACGTGGCGCGCATCTCACTGAGCGCCGCGCGCGGTTCGTTGTCGCAGCAGCTGGCGGGAGTCATGCCGGAAGAGGACCTTCCAGAGGAGTTTCCTGCGAGCGAGGCCAAATTGCTGCTCTCGACTCAATTGGAGTCGATCGAGCTGGCCCACTTCAACGGAGTGGGGGGCTTCACCCCCGGGGGTGAAGAGTATGTTGTTCAGCTCGGCCCCAACAAGAACACACCGGCCCCGTGGTCGAACGTAATTGCCAATCCGGGCTTCGGCACCCTGATTACGGAATCGGGATCGGGTTTTACCTGGGATGAAAACAGTCAGCGCAACCGCCTGACGGGTTGGTCGAACGATCCGGTTTCCGATCCGCCCTCGGAAGCGGTTTATATCCGGGACGAGGGTAGCGGCGAATACTGGACCCCGACCCCGCTTCCGATCCGAGAAGCGGGGGAGTACCGCACTCGACACGGCGCGGGCTACAGTGTATTCGAGCACACCGGGCACGGCGTCCATCAGGAGCTGCTTATCTTCGTTCCCATGGATGAGCAGGGGGGTCGCCCGGTTAAAGTGCAGCGACTGCGGCTGCGAAACACTTCTTCGAAGCCTCGAACTCTATCGGTGACCTTTTACGTTGAATGGACTTTGGGCGAACACCGGGAAGAGACTCAGACGCACATCATTACCCGCTGGGATGAGACGGCCGGGATGTTGGTGGCTCGCAATCCCTATCACCCAGAGGCCGGCGAGCGGCTGGCATTTTTAGGGCTAAGTCCACGAGCAACGGACTACACCGCCAGCCGGGTCGAATTCCTGGGGCGGAACGGAGACTTGAGCAAGCCGGCCGCCATGGGCCGCGTCGGCCTGGCAGGCGCGACCGGGGCGGGAATGGATCCCTGCGGGGCGGTCCGTGTGGAGCTTGAGTTGGCGCCGGATCAGATGGAAGAAGTTGTTTGTGTATTGGGCATGGCCGGTACGCTGGAGGAGGCCCAGCGTCTGATGGGGCCCTTCCGCGAAGGCGATGTTGTAGAAGAGGCCTTCCAGGCCACCGTGGGCTGGTGGGATCGGGAGCTGAAAACGGTTCAGATCGAGACGCCAGAGCCCACCATGGATCTCCTTTTCAATCGCTGGTTGCTGTACCAGAGCCTGAGCTGCCGCATGTGGGGTCGTTCCGGCTTCTATCAATCGGGGGGCGCATTCGGGTTCCGGGATCAGCTCCAGGATTCGCTGGCTCTCGTGTATGCCTCTCCGGCGCTGGCGCGCCAACATCTCCTGCTTGCCGCAAGCCGCCAATACGTCGAGGGAGACGTACAACACTGGTGGCATCCGCCCTCAGGGATTGGAGTGAGAACCCGCATCTCGGACGATCTGCTCTGGTTGCCGTACGCGGTGAGCCACTACGTGGATGTCACCGGGGACGTCGGTATCCTGCAGGAAGTGGTGGGTTTCTTGACCGCTCCGCCGCTGGAAGAGGGGCAAATGGAGGCCCTGGTGGATCCGGAGGAATCAGGTGAACGTGCGGCGCTTTATGAACATTGTCGACGGGCTATCGCCCACGCGCTTCGATTGGGTGGGCACAATCTACCGCTGATGGGCGGCGGCGACTGGAACGACGGAATGAATCGGGTCGGCGCCGAGGGCAAGGGCGAGAGCGTCTGGCTGGCCTGGTTCATGGTTGAGGTCCTGGAGCGCTTCGCTCAGCTCTCCGATCGGTACGAACGTGAGACCGAAGCGGAACAATATCGCGAGACCGGCCGGCAGTTATTGGCCGCAATCGAACAACACGCATGGGACGGGGACTGGTATCTGCGGGCTTATCACGATCGCGGCACCCCGATGGGCTCCAAAGACAGCGAGGAGGCGCTCATCGATTCGCTTCCTCAATCGTGGGCCGCAATCGTGGGGAGGGGCGATCCCGAGCGGGCCCGCCGGGGGATGGAATCGGCCTGGCAGGAGCTTGTGATGGAAAAGGAGGGGCTGGCCCTACTGTTTTCCCCTCCGTTTGATGGCATGGGCCCGGATCCAGGCTACATTGCAGGTTACCCGAAAGGTGTGCGGGAGAACGGAGGCCAATACACACACGCCGCCATCTGGCAGGCCATGGCTTGGGTGCGGCTGGGAGATGGCGACCGGGCGCTGAGATTGCTGCGCCTGTTGAATCCCATAAACCACGCTAACAACCCCGATCGGTCGCGGAGATACGCAGTTGAGCCCTACGTCGTGGCGGCGGATGTCTACAACCTCGAGGGCGCGGTGGGCCGGGGAGGGTGGACCTGGTACACGGGCTCGGCGGCCTGGATGTACCGCGTGATTCTGGAGGAGTTATTGGGCCTGAAGGTGCGCGGCACGGTACTTGAGCTTGCGCCGGTAATTCCCCGCGATTGGGAAGGCTTCAAGATTCAATACCGTCACGGCGACGCGATCTATGAGATCCAGGTCGAGAATCCGGACCGGGTAGGCTCGGGTGTAGCGTGGGTGGATCTGGACGGTCGGCGCTTAGAGAGCCGCGAAATCCCGCTGGAACGTGGCACGGGAACGCATACTGTTCGAGTGCGAATGGGACGAAAAGCGTAACTTGAGGCTTCGCCCAGGGTGGGGAACAGACTACCGCCCCGGTTGAGGTCGATCCTCTTCAATTGGAAGGTCAGGTGAGGAACTCTCGGCCGTGACCCCGCGACGCCAGCGCCTGACCAGCGCGACGCCGGCGATCACCGCTAAGAAGCCGGCAACGGCCCAGAATGTCTGACCCGTCATGAAACTTCCAGGGAGGACGCCGATGCCCTGAAAGAACCAGACTACCCCGCTAAGAATTAGCAGAATTCCGAAGATTCCCACGGCGGTTTTCATAGCGTGCAATGTCCTTTCCGATCGTGCAAGTCAGGCGTAGGTAGCTATTACCTGCTCCCGATCCACCTCTCCCGATTCCGTTCGGGGCAGCATGTCAACGAATTCGACCCGGCGGGGCTTCTTGAATGAGGCGATGAACCCGGCATCGGCTTATGTTGGCCTTAGCGCCCAAGGCGAAATCCCCATCAGTAAGCAAGAGCTCGATGGATGTTTTGCGATCCGGTGGGTGAAGAATTCCAACCGTACCAGAAGGATGCCAAGGTGTCCACCCCCGAAGGGTCTGTGCCCCCTGTGCCTGAATTCCGGCGAACACTCTGGAAGCATGTTGCGCCATTATGTGAGGTTTCCTGAGAAATCAGGCCGCTGGAGGTATCATCTCCAGCATCTTCCATGCCTTCCCACTCCAAAACAAACAATCGGATCTCGATTAAGGCCGTTGAGGCTTATCGAGCCAATACCTACAGGCGGAATCGTCCATTAACTACCGCAGATCAGGCCATTAAGTTTGTGCGAGAGCGGGGTTTCATATTCTTCTGGCCGATTAAGGACGTCGAGCTCCCGAGTCTATGGATGGCCGTAGCAGGGGATCGACCCGTTGCCTCCGAGCACGACGACCCAGGCCATGTCACTTGGGGCTGGAAAGACCAGATGCTGGGGGAGCGCAAATGGTACTACGCCAAATTGTTGCGCAAGAAGGCCACCCTCGTTTCCCTGGAAGTCGCCCCTTACTTTTATGCGCTCACCGAGAATTACGGGGATCCGGATGAAGACTATCTCATTCAATATGAGGCCGGGCGCCTGAAACACGAAAACAAACGGATTTATGAGGCGCTGCTCGGAGAAGGTCCTATGGACGCCGTGGCTCTTCGCCGAAAAGTTGGGCTCACCGGCAAGGGGAACAAGTATCGATTCGACCGGGCAGTGGTTGAGCTGCAGACCGATATGAAGATCCTGCCAATCGGGGTGGCGGAGGCGGGAGTTTGGAACTACGCCATGGAGGAGGATACAGCCTGAGTGCGTGTAGCCGTAGGGTATGGAGTGGATTAGGGGTGTGTTCGAGTGCTAGATGTACAGAGGTTGTACCGTTGAGGGGGTGTAATGAATGGAGGGAGGGACATAGTAGGTATATATGCGTACCTACTGCCGCCGGGAGAGAGGTCCAGAGAGCCTTCGGCAGACTGAAGGAGTATCGGAAGCTCGACAATCTCAAAATTCGAGGCTTGGCTAAGGTTGAGCTTCATGCCATACTTGCGGTGTTGGTAATGCAAGCTCAAGCGCTTGGGTCTTGTCGAAGGGAGGAGCGTCATGGCAAAAGTAAATCCGTACCACACAAAGAAATCCACTGAGGTCTACCATGTGTGCAAAGGTTGCACCGTAGGCAACAACATAGAAAGCGAGAACCATACAGGGGGCAAGGGCAGAAAAAGGTTGTGTTCCATCTGTGAACAACTTGTCCGCGAACGCAAGTGCTAACTCGGCAGGTAATCGTGATTGACCTCCGGTCCCGTTTCTAGCCGTTTGCAGTGATCCCAGATAAGTTCGCCGAGAGTGGTGACGCTTATACCCCACTTCTCGGCGAGCCATTTGAATGTCAAACCATTGGAGTGCAGCTCGTGGCATAGGATTTCGCCAAGACTGCCTCCGCATCCGGTAGGCTTCCCTTTATATTGCTCTTCTATTCGCCGGCGCAAGTAACCCAAGTGGCTTTCTTCAATTTCCATGAGTTTCGCTAGACCCTACATCTATATGTCGATTGACAATCTCCCGGTGCGCCGCGTCAATTTCCTCCGGCGTAGAATTCTCTAGCGTCATGTTTAGCTCGGCAAACTCTCGTTGAATAGCCTTGCTATATTCATATCTCTTTCGTCATATACCGCCAAGCCAGGGCGCGGTCCTGCTAGCGGTTAGAAGGGTGCGTTTGTGCCGCTATGATCCGCTCTATGTCCTCTTTTGTTAGCTCCCACTTGTTCCCGCTGGCCTCCCATTCTTCCAACATGCGCCTGTACATATCTATTACAGAAGAATGGCTGTTGAAGTCGTGAGGCCGCTCTAGGTCCTTGAATCTGTCCATTTCCTCTGCATAGAATTGAGCATATTCAAGACGGCCCGAACCTGAGTTTCCGTCGAAACCTCGAAACTTAATGTCTCCCTTATCAATCGCCGCCTTGTCGTCGTCCTCAAGGCTCTCGTATGCCCAGTTCATTCGCTCGTACATGGACATAATATCTATGACTTCTCGAGACTCTTGCTCGGTTAGGGTACGTTCGTAGATATCCTGCGCCTGTTCGCCATAGTGAAGCTCATACCCTCGTTCGAGTATGGTTCTGGTAGTAGCTAGATGCTCGGCCTCGTCAGGATACAGATTCTCAAGTATCCGCATTTGATTTACCAGTATCCAGCGTTCGGCTCTTGTAAGTTCCATTAGATTTCCCCCGCTAAATAGGATCGTT
>JADFRG010000081.1 GCA_022561385.1 Chloroflexota bacterium | reverse complement strand
CATAGGTGCCGCGGCCTTGCTGCGTGGAAATCGAGCCGGATGCATCCAGCTTCCGATAGGCCCTGGCGACCGTGTTGAAGTTCACTTCCAGCTCGTCCGCCAGTTCGCGCACCGTCGGCAGTTGATCACCAGGCTTAAGTTCCCCGGCATCGATCCGTTTCTGGATCTGGTCCACGATCTGGGAGTAGATCGTCTCGCCGCCTCGAAAATTCAGCTCAACCACCTGCCGCCCTCAGCATAAGCCGTGTAAACCTCGACATCCATACGCGATGGGGGAGGTGAACTACAATGCATTCTATCTTCGTATATTGTATGATTGTACTATTGTATCATTGATCAGCTTATCCCGCGTCATCCGTGGGTCTCAAAAAGCTTTGTGACCTCATCACGGGCGGGTGCCGCCAGCGGCCGCATGCCCGCATCGGAGACGAGCGTCACGCTTGGCCCGGCCTGCTCTGTGACCTTACCGATCGCGGCCGCGGGGATCCCACGATCGCGGAGGGCGGCCACAATTTGGTGCGCACCTTCTCGTGCCGCGACTATCAGCAGTGAGCCCGAGGCAAGGCAAAACAGCGGGTCCAAATCGTAGTGCTCGCAGAGGATGCGGCCTTCGGGAACCACGTAAATATCCGATTCTTGAATGTGGAGCGCAGATTGAGACGATTGGGCCAGTTCCCACAGGCCGGTCGCCAGCCCGCCCTCAGTAGGATCGTGCATTGCATGCACCTCGCCCGAGGCTTGGGCCGCCTGCGCGGCCGCAACCACGCTGATCCCGGGCTCCTCCAGAAAGTTGGCACACTTTGACAAGAACTCGGTTTCGAACTGTCCTTCGAGTTCGTCCGCTTTCTCGCGAGCAATAAGCGCAGTGGCCTCGATGGGCACGCCACCGGCCTGAATCACGACGTCGCCAACCCGAATACCAGCTGGGGTGATCAACTGGCGCGGGTCGACCTCTCCCAGCATGCAACCCATCAGAATGGGCCGGTCAATACCAAAGGTGATTTCCGTGTGCCCGCCGACCAGACCGACATCCAGGGACTCGCACGCTTCAACGATCTGCTCGAAAACACTTGTGGCGAGCTCCTCATGCGCCTGACCCTCCGGCATCAGCAGCGTTGCCATGAACCAGCGCGGGATCCCTCCCATACAAGCCACATCATTGGCGTTGACGTGAACCGCATATCGGCCCAGCTGGTCCGTGGCAAAGGTGATCGGATCGGTCTTTGCAACCAAATAGTGGTCCCCCATTTCCAGTACTGCCGCATCCAGGCCGATGCCTGGACCTACGATAATCCTGGGATCGGTTGACGAAATCCTCGCCAGCAACTGTGCCAGGTCGGCGCTAGGGATCTTGCCTATAGACAATGCTTCGCCTGTGGGAAGGCTAGGATCCGAAAGGGAATTAGTCTGAACGATGGCGCGTCTCGACAGACATCGGTGGGACGCTTTTTTCCCCGATCGGATTCGCCTTGTGTTGATAAATTTCCGTCAGGATCGCTCGGGAATATCAGCGTGATAGAATCGATTCGAAATCCTTAACACTATCCTTGTGGAGGCCGCTGTGGAAAAGCAGGCTGGAACACTTACTGTAAAGAAGGGCCTGGCCCAGATGCTTAAGGGCGGCGTAATAATGGACGTCGTGACCCCCGAACACGCCGTGATCGCTGAGGGGGCGGGCGCTGTAGCGGTTATGGCCTTGGAGCGTGTGCCGGCGGATATTCGTAAAGACGGTGGAGTAGCCAGAATGAGCGACCCCGCGCTTATCCTGGAAATCATGAGCGCCGTCACTATTCCGGTAATGGCCAAGTGCCGTATCGGGCATTTTGTCGAGGCTCAAATTCTTGAATCGCTTGGCGTGGATTATATCGACGAATCGGAGGTTCTAAGTCCTGCCGACGACGCACATCATATCGACAAACATATTTTTGAGGTCCCATTTGTGTGCGGGTGCAGAGATTTGGGGGAAGCATTACGACGCATTGGCGAAGGAGCCGCGATGATCCGTACCAAGGGCGAAGCTGGAACCGGGGATGTAATCGAGGCTGTTCGACACGCCCGCTCGGTACTGGGAGAGATCCGACGACTAAGGGAAATGCCCGACGAAGAATTAATGGCCTATGCCAAACACCTCGGCGCTCCCGTTGATCTGGTGCGAGAGACTAAGGAATTGGGAAAACTTCCGGTCGTTAACTTCGCCGCGGGTGGCCTTGCGACTCCTGCCGATGCTGCCTTGATGATGCAGCTTGGAGTCGACGGCGTATTTGTTGGATCGGGCATATTCAAGTCGGGCGATCCCCCGCTACGTGGGAAGGCAATCGTGGAAGCCGTTACCCACTACAACGATCCTGAGATGCTGGCCGAAATCAGCAAGGGGCTGGGCGATCCGATGGTTGGAATTGGAGTAAGCAGCATTCCAGAAGAGGAGCGCCTAGCGGTCCGAGGCTGGTAACATCCGATGTTGATTGCAGCCCTGGGATTAGGGCAAGCGCATGCTTGACCTTCGATTCTGTTCTTGCCGTGCGACAGCGGTGCTCTTGAGGTATGGCAAACGGCACCTAAAGATATGGTGACGACCAGGGTATCGTGAGAGTAGGTGTCCTGGCACTGCAAGGTGACTTTCGCGAGCACACCGAAATACTCTCCGGTTTGGGTATGGAGGCGGTTGAGGTCCGGACCGCGAAGCATTTGCAGGGCTGCGATTCGCTGATTATTCCTGGCGGCGAGTCAACGACGATCGCTAAGCTTGCGGATGCATTTGAGCTCATGGGACCGTTGCGTGAGTTTGGGGACCGACATCCAATTTGGGGAACTTGCGCGGGGGCGATCCTGCTTTCTCAAGGCGCACAAAGAGAGCAACCCCTCCTGGGGTTGATGGATATCACGGTTCAACGCAATGCATTTGGACGACAGGTTGACAGCTTCGAGACTGAGCTGCAGGTCTCGGAGCTTGAGGTGCCCGAAAAGCCCTTTCGCGCGGTATTCATTCGCGCACCACTGATATCTCGAGTCGGCGAGAATGTCGAAGTGATTTGCCGCCTCCCAACCAATCGAGAATCGACCGATGACGGGATCGTGGCCGCTCGTCAGGGAAAATTCCTTGCTACCTGCTTTCACCCCGAGCTCACAGAAGACCCACGCTTTCACCAATATTTCATCCAGATGGCACAGGAATGATTCGAGACTTAGATTGGCGTGACCTCCGTCTGCTGCATCGGGTCAGAGACCGTGGGCTTTGTCCAGACTCACAACTGGCCTTCACCCGCGGGGCTCACGCAATGCAAAATGTCCTGCTCGACCCATTTATCCCAGGGAAATCCGTGATTACCCTTGTTTCCCGCAGCGGTGACTTTGAGGCGGTGGGGCAGTGCATCTACCGGTCTGACGCTCCCAACGCTCGCCTTTCATTTTTCGGTCCCGCGGAAGCCCTGGATCACGATGCAGGTCTCTCACTCCTCGAGTCCCTGGCTGCCGCGGTTGGGGAGCACGGTGCGCCGAATCTTGTTGCAGAGGTGGACGAGCGGAGCGAGGCCTTTGAGCGGCTCCGCTCGGTGGGATTTGCGATTTATGCCCGGCAAAGAATCTGGCGGTTGGATGGTCCTTCGGACCATCCGAAGGAGCAGGTCGAGCCTTCGGGAGAGCGTGTCTGGCGTGTCGAGAGCTCGAAAGACACCCACGCAGCTCACGGCCTATATCACAATATCGTCCCCGGACTGGTTCAACAGGTCGAGCCACCGCCTAGCCGACCCGGTCACAACCTTGTGTACTTGCGTGAGGGAGAGATGCTGGGTTACCTCGACATCGAGCGCGGCCCGCTCGGCACCTGGATTCAGCCCTACTTCCACCCCGCGGTCGAAGGTTTTCAAGGGTTATTCGGTGACTACCTCCGCGATGTGCCGCGAGATCGGCCAGTTCATGTATGTGTCCGCTCTTACCAGAGTTGGATGAGTGGACCCCTGGAACGTTTGAGTTTTGAGCCATCCGTCGATCAGGCTGTGATGGTCAAGCGTTTAGCGATCGGAGTCCGAAGACCCGCTGCAACTCCGCTGCCGGCGGTAGAAGGAACCTACCCGGAACCGACCGCACCGATAGCCCGGATCGAGGATCCGGCCCGTGCCCTCAGATGACGGAAAGACGCATTACCGACGACCTGGACACCCTGCAAGGTGTCCTACCTCCCCATATCACCGACAAACTGACTGAGATCAACCGCCCTGATGACCTGATTGAGGTCATTCTGGATATTGGGCGTGTGCCT
>JADFRG010000045.1 GCA_022561385.1 Chloroflexota bacterium | reverse complement strand
TCGCTATTATCCTGCAATACCTGAGTAGGTATTCATATAAGTGATTGCTCCCACTACCTCGATTCAGCTCGCGTTGGACGAACAGCTCGCCTCTCGTACGGCTGAATTATTCCGCGCCCTGGGCGACACCAGCCGAGTGCGGATCATCTCCGTTCTAGCTGAGTCGGAGATGAACGTGAGTGCGCTGGCGGCGGCGGTGGGAATCAGCGAGTCGGCCATCTCCCATCATATGCGAGGGCTGCGCCAGATGCGATTGGTTCGCGCCCGCAAGGCAGGTCGCCAGGTGTTTTATCGCCTGGATGACGATCACATCTTGGATCTGTTCGAACGAGGTTTGGATCATGTCCTGCACGGCTAATATGGCCAAGCGAGGAATCCATGGGGCGTACGTCTTAATCCTGATGTTACTGGAGGCCGGCTTGGTCGGCCGCGTTATGGCTGATGCTGCAAGAGTCTCTGCTGAGACCCGTGCCCTCGGCTCAAGCGATGAAGCCGCAATCGGGCGATCGACCGAGGCGGCGCGCGGCAACATTTCCCTCCTGCATCGGGCTATGTCAATCGCTTCTCTCCATCCGACTCAAGTCCTGGCCAGCTTTATCGTGACGCTGATGATCGCGTACAGGTTTCGAATCCTCTCGCCCTTTCCTCCGCTGCTGCGTCCACCGATTCCACTGTCGGGCCTGTAGGTCATGATGGGGCCTTGAAGCGACCCATCTTTCCGGTGCTGAACACCAACCATTCTTATCGCGGTGCATCAAATTCGAAGTGCACCGAAAACTTGGAGAACGTGTGATGACGGAAACAACCATCGAACTGGAGATTCCCCTGCTGCTGCCAGGCATCCAAGACGATCGCGACGATTGTCTGAAGCGACTTGAGGCGGCCCTTCAAGACCGCAAGGGCATCAGTCGCTCACATCTTGAGCTGGAGAAGTCACCTGTTCAGCTATGCCTTCATTATGACCCGGCAGTGGTCTCTATGGAGGATGTCCGTCGGCTCGCCGAGCGGTCCGGCGCGGGGATCATCGGCCGCTACCATCACGAGCGTGTGCCGATCGAGGGGATGGACTGCTCGGACTGTGCCGTGGTGCTGGAGCACAGTCTTTCGCGCATGGATGGAGTGCTCAGCATCAGCGTCAATTACGCCGCACAATTGATGCAGCTCGAGCTTGATTCTCGTCAGACCAGCCGGCGAGCGATCGAGAAGCGCGTGCGCCAGCTCGGATACCGTGTGCCGGTAGAAGGCGCCCGCAACTGGTACGAAGACAATCGAGAGCTGCTCTTCAGCCTGGCCGGCGGTCTCCTGCTCCTAGCAGGATGGCTCGGAACCGGCAGCTTCGGCATTTCGAGTGGGGTCGGAACCGGCATGCTTCTGGCGGCCTCCGCGATTGCCGGATACGACATCACACGGCATGCCGTGCACGCGCTGCGCGAGCGGCATCTCGATACCGATCTGTTGATGGTGCTGGCCGCGCTGGGTGCGGCCGCGCTGGGCCAGTTCGCCGAGGCCGCCCTTTTATTGTTTCTCTTCAGCCTGGGCCACGCGCTCGAAGAGCGGGTGCTCGATCGGGCCCGAGACGCGATTCGCGCTCTAGCGGACCTGGCGCCCAAGACCGCTATAGTCCGGCGCGACGGGGCAGAACTCGATCTCCCGATCGAGGAAATTCAGCTTGAGGAGGTCGTGCTCGTGCGGCCGGGGGTGCGAATTCCGGTGGATGGAGAAGTGCTGACCGGCGAATCTACTGTCGATCAGTCTCCAGTAACCGGTGAGTCGCTCCCGGTGGACAAGAGTCCCGGCGAAGCTGTTTACGCTGGCTCTGTAAACGGGGAAGGCGCGCTGGAAGTGCGGGTCAGCAAGCTGGCGCGCGACAGCACTCTGGCGCGCGTCGTGGATATGGTCGAGCGGGCTCAGGCTCAAAAGTCACCCACTCAGCAAGGCACCGAGCGGTTCTCGCGAGTTTTCGTCCCGGTGGTCCTGGTCGCGGACGTACTGCTGATCGTGGTTCCGCCGCTGTTCGGTGTGCCCTTCGCCGACTCATTTCTGCGCGCAATGACGTTGCTGGTGGCGGCCTCGCCTTGTGCGCTCGCGCTAGGTACTCCATCCGCCATTCTGGCAGGGATTGCGCAGGCGGCCCGAAACGGCGTGCTGATCAAAGGCGGCGTCCATCTGGAGAACTTGGGCCGCCTGCGGGCGATTGCCTTTGACAAAACCGGCACCCTCACACGGGGCGAGCCGCAGGTGACCGACGTTTTGGCCTTCGGATCCCGCCAGGAGAACGCGGTGCTGGCGCTGGCCGCGGCGGCCGAGAGCCGCTCGGCGCACCCGCTGGCCCAGGCGGTGGTGCGGGGGGCCGAGGCGCGCGGTCTGCAGTTGCCCCCGGTAGCCGAAGCGGAGGCGTTGACCGGCCGCGGGATCAAGGCCGAAATCGAAGGCAAATGGGTTCGGATCGGGAACAGGAAGTTGTTCGAAGCGGAGGGCATGGTACTGGCCCGATCGATACTCCAACCCATTGAGGCGCTTGAGGAGCAGGGAAAAACCGTGATGCTGGTCGGCGAGGACCGAGAAATCTTAGGCGCCATCGCAGTTGCAGACGTCGTGAGAAAAGACGCTTCGCTCGCCGTCGCAGCGCTTGCGAGGCTCGGGTTGAAAGAGACGATCATGCTGACCGGCGACAATGTGCGTGCAGCGGCGCATATCGCAGACCAAGTGGGGCTGACCAACTACCGGGCAGACTTGATGCCGGAAGACAAACTGCGGGTAATCGAAGAGCTGGTCCAGGCCTACGATGTGGCGGGCATGGTGGGGGACGGAGTAAATGATGCGCCGGCCTTGGCCAGCGCCACGGTCGGAATCGCGATGGGCGGGGCAGGCACCGATGTAGCCCTGGAAACCGCCGATGTGGCACTGATGGCGGATGACCTTGGAAAGTTGCCCTTTGCGGTGGGGCTGGGGCGGGCGACCCTGGCCATTATCCGACAGAACCTGTTCATTTCGCTTAGTGTGACCGCCATCTTGATCGTGCTGGCATTGAGTGGGCTGGCCAGCATTGGTTTGGCGATCGTGTTTCACGAGGGCAGCACCTTGCTGGTGGTGTTCAACGCGCTGCGCTTGCTGAGCTTTCGAGCCACTTCGTCCGAAACTGTGAGGGCATGAAAACCGCAGCGCAGGTAAGCCCCTGTTCATCTGCAGCGTCTACTGTCTGATAGTGATCTGAGTTAGAGAGTTGCGTAATTTTACTTACGGTGCGGCCTACGGTCGACCGGTTAGGCTGGCGCCACCAAGCGATTGCTTGGAGTTCGAGGTGGCTTATGAAGCTAAGGATACGATTCACACTATTGCCAGGAATGATGCTGCTACTGGCCGCATGCGCACAAGCCACGTCTCCTGAGCCTGCGCCGGTTTCGAATCCGCCAAGCTCAGCCGGTGACAGCGAACCTAGGGAAATCGATGAATCTAAATTGGTCTCCGATTTCGAGCTTATTGTCTATCAAGGTCAGGCAGAACTCGGGGGCGACATCGTTCCTTTCCGGGACCTGTTAGGCCAGGGAAAACCGGTGGTGCTCAACTTCTGGGCGGGTCTGTGCCCGCCGTGCAGGGTCGAGATGCCGGACCTTCAGGAAATCTACGAAGAGTACGGTGACCGAATACTGCTGCTCGGCCTCGATGTGGGTCCTTTCGTGGGACTTGGATCGCAGGCGGACGGACAGGCGTTGCTGGTCGAGCTGGGAGTCACTTTCCCGGCCGGCACGACGACGGACGACAACGTCGTGCGGGATTATGCCCTGCTGGGCATGCCGACCACCTACTTCATCTCACCCGAGGGAGAGCTCATCGAAACTTGGACCGGCTTGCTCACCAAAGGCAAGATGGTGGAGCTGGTGGAACAACTCTTGGAGGCCACGGCCGGATAACGCGCGTAATAATGGCGGAGGCCAGCGCGTCATAAGACCATACGGGCAACCGAGGCCTGCAATAGTCGAGACTAAGTCAAGACCAGGAATCTCCCGGCAGCTTGCCGGGAGCAAGGATATGAGAAAAGAAACTAGCGATCGTAAAGTCTTACAGGAGTGGTCAGTGGGAAACGCGCAGGTGATTGGGCGGACGGGCAAACGCGAAATAACGTCGGAGGCGGCTTCCCGTGGCGCGTAACACACAGGGTCTCCGGGTAGCCGCCCTGTCGGAGGGCCAGAAGAGTCTGGTCTCTTATGTGCTGCCGGCGGCCTTGGTGACCGGATTGATCCTGGTGCTCATCAGCTTACAGGCCAGCGCCGAGTCCAGCGTGGCGGGACTGGCCAGATTCCTGCCGATCGGATTTGCGTTTGCCGCGGGCATGGTGGCCAGCGTCAACCCCTGCGGATTTCTGCTGCTGCCGTCCTATATTTCCTTCCAGATCGGGGCACCAAAATCCGATACGCAAACCGTCCGGGCATGGAAAAGGCTGTGGAAAGCGCTGCTCATGGGCCTCCTGGCCACTGCGGGCTTTGTTGTGGTCTTCGCGCTTGTGGGGGGTGTGATTTCGGCCGGCGGGCAATTTCTAATCAACATATTCCCGATCGTTGGACTGGTCATCGGAGTCCTGATGGTTGGGTTGGGGATCTGGCTGCTGATCAGCAAGGCCAAGCTCGGGATCATGGCCGCCTCTCGACTGACCCTGACCCCCAAGCGGAACCCGCAGAACGTGTTTCTGTTTGGGATTGTCTATGCCGCCGGCTCACTGAGCTGCACCCTGCCGATCTTCCTGGTGGTGGTTGGCAGCTCACTGGCGACCCAGGGTATCGGCACCGCCTTCGGTCAATTTATCGGCTACGCGCTGGGTATGGGAGTCGTGTTGATCGCGGTAACCATCGCCAGCGCACTGGCAGAGGACACGATCTCCCGCTGGCTGAAGGGACTGCTTCCTTACCTGGACCGCATCAGTGCCATGTTCCTGGTGGGAGCCGGCGCGTACCTGGTGTACTACTGGACCTTCTTCGCCGACGCGATTTTTTAGCCCAGGTTTCATATACAAACTGAACGGCTCCGCAGCTCAATCGCGTTTCATCGACGGAGGGCGCGATTGACCCTTTCCTCGCCCCAGCATGCCCGCCAACAAAATTGAGGACTGCATGGCTCTTGAATACGCACCCAATTCGTTAATGTCATTGCGAGGAGCGTAGCGACGAAGCAATCCCCAATCCTCGTTAAGGCTGCGGAGTCCAGGTCGGTTCCGGCGTCGTCGGCCAGCGACGGCTCAAGTCCTGCTGCATTAGGAGCAGCTCTGGCGTCCACAGGCTGTGCAGAAAAGCGATCAGCGCGTGCACTTCGGCGTCCGTAAGCTGTCCACCATAGGCCGGCATCTGCCGGCCGAATCCAAGCTTGCCGCTCACTATCCAGTCATGAATCAAGGGATCCGCATGTTCCCAGGCGTGTTCGCTGGCGTTCAGCGCGGGAGCCGCGAGTTCATTGGCGTAGCCTTCCGCCTCGGTTCCGTGGCATACCGCGCAGGTGGCCAGGAAGACTGAGCGGCCCTCCTGCGCATGATCCGGTCCTGTTCCCTCCAACACCATCGCCGGCGTGGGCGAGGGTGCGAGAGTCGCGGTCGGGCTGGGGGCAGCCGGTGTCGCGACTTCGGACGAAGCGGCCCGGCAAGCCGCCAAGAACACAGCTGTCAGGAGTAGATAGCCAATCCGCGAGCATCCGACGAGTACTCTATTGATCGCCTGCGGCTGAAGAGGGTTTTGTTTCATATCAAAGGGGCGTTCGCAACGTCGCAACTCCGCCCTGTTGTTATTCTGTCCATCCGCGTCTAAGGCGGCCTATCGGGCCTGATGCACCGGATTAGCCGGTGAACTAATTCCATAGCGGCCTAGCCGAGGGGGCCTATTCATGATCCGAAGTCGTCAACGGAGCCGCCGAAGCTCCTTCTAGTTTTCACGGAGCAGCAGGCGAATATCAGTTACGACATCCTCCGGCAGTAAATCCTGACCATGTTTGACTCTTATTAAACCGTCACTATCAATCAACCAAACTGGCGTCGAGTGGGCGACATCGTAGCCACCTCCGAAACGTCCGATGACTCCTTTGGCCTGAAGGATGGTGTCGTCGCCCAGACCTCTGAAAAGCCCATGCTCTTCCAACACCGAATCGGAGGCAATTTCTGCTTCCTCAGTCTCGAAGATATCCGCGCCGATGAAATATGATTTCCAGACGGGACCCAATTGCTCCGCGGTTCCGATCAGGTAGTGCCACCCGTCCGACATGCCCAACGCCTGACTGTAATCGGCCACGCGACTACGCGTGTCGCGTTCGGGATCCGTGGAAATCACAACAAATTCAACTAAGGTACGATCATTTTCCAGCATCTCGCCGACCCGTTTGAGCTTGAGTCCGATAAATGGGCACACATCGGTACAGCTCGTGTAGAGGAAGGTGAGCGCCACGACTTTGCCGCGAGCACCTTCCAGGCTAAAAATCTCTCCCTCATGATCTCGAAGTTCGAATTGTGCTGCGGGAATAGGAGGTTGAATTACGGTTCCGCTAAAAGCAGCTTCCGGCGGCTTTAGAATAACGAAAACTAGAATCGCGATCAAAAGCAGCGCGACCGCCAGAACGGCGACGATCCTTGAATTCAAGTGTCTCAATGCCGTTGTCCTTTTCATCGGCCCGCGGGTCGGCTTTCGGACCCCGTGCTGCTGAACCATTTTATCCGGCAGGCTCTCAAAGCTGAAGCACCGACCAAATTCTACGTAGATCCTCACTATGCTATCAATGAAGCTGGTTTCCTGGGGCAATCGCTACGAGAAAGAGCGGACGCAGAGTGTGGGAAGGTTCAAGCACTTGAGAGGGGTCTACAATGATCCGGGTATCCCTTCCATAACCTGCCGATATTGAATCGAAAGCAACTGTAAACGTCGGTCGGGGGAGAAATAATGTGCAAAGCTTGAGAGACCTGAAACTGATATTCGAGCAAACAAAAACTATAGCGGTGGTGGGACTTTCAAAGAATCCTGCGCGGCCAAGCCACAGCGTCCCCCAGTACCTCAAGGACCGCGGCTACCGCATTATCCCGGTTAACCCGATGGCCGAAGAACTTTTGGGTCAGAAAAGCTATCCAGATGTTCGGGCCATTCCGGAGGCGATTGATGTTGTGCAGATCTTTCGCAAGCCGGAGGAAGTGCCGGCCATTGTCGAGGACGCCATTGCGGTGGGCGCGAAGGTGATCTGGATGCAGCTAGGCCTCGTTCACGAACGTGCCGCAAAGCGCGCTCGATCTGCAGGTTTACAAGTCGTCATGGATCGATGTATGCGGGCGACACATAGGGAACTAAATTTGGGCATGCCAAAAAGTAAGAAATGAATGTCACCAAGGTCTACAGTTTTTGGGCCCCTCTGTACGATCGCGTGCGTGCGGTTTGGGCCAGAGGGATCATGGGACGGGCCGAAGCCTATCTCGAACGGGAGGTCCTGCCGCTGCTGGTGACGCCAGAGACGCGGATCCTCGATCTGGGCAGTGGCACGGGCGTCAACCTCTCCCGCCTGCGGCGGTTGAAATTGTCCTTCGCCAGCTACGTCGGCCTCGACCTTACACCGGCAATGCTGGCGCAAGCTCAGACTAAACAAGGCGGAGATCCGGGTACAGATTTCCTCCAGGGGGATATCTGGCGATTGCCATTCGCCGCGCGTTCCTTTGATCTGGTTATTTCAACGTGGGCCCTTTCCCACCTCTGGCCGACACACACAATTTTCGATGAAATTGACCGCGTGCTTGACCCAGCAGGTGTCATGTTCGCGCTGTATTGGTCGCGGCCGGCGTGGCCAATGAGTCAGATTGCTCAATTGGTGGAGCGGATATTTGACATGCGATTCGTGGAGCGAGCTGAGTTAGAGCACAGGCTGGGGGAGCGCGCGGTCACCCGCAGTTTCGCGGCTGGGTGGGGCGCCTCCATAGAATTCAAACCCGGATCGTGAGGCGCTTCTTTGATTGGGGTCTCTATGCGTACCAAGAAATTGGCACTTGACATTCTAGCAACTGGAACCTTTACAATGTGAGTTGACAGGGCGCAAAGCCGTCCGGGAGAAGATCGGACTGGCAGGCAGGTGGCCGACCCGCGAATTTTCGGCGAGGCAGAGGCCGCCTCCCACCTTAAGGTAATAAACCGGCCCTGATGCCGTCTGTAAATCAAGGGCCAAACATTAGAGTTACTGGAATGTACCTGCTACAGGCCGAAACCAACGCGAAAGGACAAACGCGATGCCAGATACCAAAACACTCAATCTGAAAGTCGTCGGACAACATACCCTTCACTGCTCCGGTTGTGAACGGACTGCTGAATTCACCCTCTCGCGCCTGCCCGGCGTAGAATCGGTCAAAGCAGACCATAAGGCCCAGACCATTCAGATCAGCCTGGCGACAGGTGAGACGGACCTTGAAAAGGTGAAAGCCGAATTGGACTGGATTGGTTATGAGGTGGAGGTCGTGTGAGCGTCCAGCCCTCTCGAACTGGCACACGATCCGCCTGGCTGCAGTTTGCCGGGCTGCTGACGGCATTTGTGGCCATCGTGGCCGGCGGTTATTTGAGCTTCCGGGCCTTCGCTACCACGCCCGATCTGGGCGTCTTCAATCTCTACGCTCTGGCCGTCGTAGCCGGTGTGGCGAGTTTCTTCTCCCCCTGTGCCTTTCCGCTATTGCCGGGATACCTTTCCGCTTACTACCTGGCTGGGCAGGATGAGCACGGTTCTCGGCCGGCGGCTAGCCGCGGACTGGCGCTGGGACTGGCCGCCGCGCTGGGGGTGATGAGTTTTACCTTGATCCTGGGTCTCATCATCGCCACGTTGGGGACCGGGATCGGAGAGAGTTTGTCCATTTCCAGTGCCGAGCCGAGCCAGTTCGTGCGCGTCTTCCGGGGTGTCGTGGGCCTGGTGCTGCTGACACTCGGCGTCGGCCAACTCATCGGCTGGAACCTAAAACCCAGATTTGTGGACGCCTTCACCTATCACACCCGACCCCAGCGTGGGGGTGGCCGGGGGCCGGCGAGAAGTATGTACCTGTACGGGTTGGGCTACAACGCGGCCGGAATCGGCTGCACCGGTCCGATCCTGGCCGGATTGATGGTTTTTGCCATCTCCTCCGGCGGTTTCGCCTCGGCGCTGACTGCCTTCGGTGTGTTCGCACTGACTATGGGTACGTTGATGTTGGTAATCTCGGGCCTGGTGGCCGCTTCCCGGCAAACGCTCATCACCCGCCTCAAGGCCGCCACCCCACGGATCCAGTCGGTCGCCAGCCTCCTGTTGATCCTGGTCGGGTTGTTTAATATAACTACCGCCCTCAGCTCGGGTCTGTTCCTTCGTATGCTGTTCCCCTAGCGACAACATGCTTGTTGGCAATCGAATGGCGAGGGCGTATTTCCACCGGATACGGAATGATGGGCGGCGCGGAGCCGCCCGTCTTGGCACCTGGCAGGCGGGTACGCGAGCCAGAGGGAGTGAGCGGCTGATATGTCTGAGACACTTCAAATCGGGCAGGTGGCCACAAACCTGGGCCTGAACCCCAAAACCATTCGCTACATATGAAGACATCGGGCTGTTGCCCGAGCCGAAGCGCACCCTAAGCGGATACCGACAGTACTCGGCGCCGGACGTGGAGCGGATCGATTTTATCCGCCGGGCGCGGACATTGGAGCTGTCGCTGGATGAGATCGGTGAAATCCTGAGCTTTCGGGACCAGGGCGAAGCTCCCTGTCCCTACGTGCTGCATCTGATCGCAGCCAAGATTACGCAGGTCGAACGCAAGATCGATGGATTGCGTCAGTTGCACCGCGAGTTGCGCGATCTGCACGCCGAGGCCGCGGCCCTGTCGCTCGACACGCTGGCCTCCAAGGGTCACCTCTGCCACATCATCGAGAATCGCCGGCTCGAAACGAATGGTGAGCCCGTGCCGGCCTGAAATGTCCGGATCGGTTTCGGGGCTGAGCGCGGGTGGCCCGCCTAGTATTTCGTAGGGTCGCCGCCAAGCTTTTGGGTGGCGGCCCTCAGCGTCAGCCGTCTCACTACACCGGAAGGTTCACAGAATGCTTGGAGGCCCAAGGGCTGGGCCGCCGCCGCTCATAATACGATTGGCGAGGATGGGGGGGACCCGATTATCTGTAGCGCCAGTTATGGAAGGCCCTCAAATCTTTCGTAGGGAGTGAGAATCGAAGTCTCGGGCTCCAGCAGGTGCGCGATCAGCCAATCGGGATCGCGAATTCGGAATTCTGACAGAGTGGTCGGCGCCCCCCCCAGTATTCCTGATCGATGGCAGGCCGCACAGCCCTGCATAGGCACCTGGGTTCCCATGTAAGCGGTCTGGCCGAACAGCCAAATCACTCCCCCGATCCCCAGGGCGGAAAGAGCCGCCAGCCCCCACCGGTTCGATATCCGTCCGCCCAACAGAGGTGCGATAATCAGCAGGACTAACAAGAGGCCTGGTATTACTACGGCGCCAATCACTCTCGACGACTGATCGAAGACCCAGAACGGCAGTAGGTAAAACATCAGAATCCAGTCGGGATGCGGCCACAACGAGGTATCGGAGGGCCCGCTTTGGCTCTCGTGAGGGGTCAGCAGGGACAGGGCAATCACAAGGGTAAGTAATACAAGACCGGGCAAAAGGTGCGGCCAACGGATATTGGGATGGCGACCCCTCCATTTTCGCCACCAAGTTGGGGTCTCTGCCAATCCTTGTCGCCAGGCAACAAGCAGGTGAAGGGTGAGTGTCGAGCCAAGAAATATAGGGATTATCCAAACGTGGAACGCGTAGCCTCGGTATAAAGGCACTCTCTCCAATTCGCCTTCGCCAAGCATGGCGACCACGAAGGCCCGTCCCAGGAACGGAATATCTGAGAAATTGCTCACGATCAAATCCATCAAGGCGAAGGCCTTGATGTCCCAGCGAAGCAGATAGCCTGTGGCTCCCATCAGGATCACCGTTAGCAGGAGCAGAATTCCGAGCCACCAGTTCAGATCCCGTGGTGCCCGGTAAGCGCGGACAATCCAGGCACGAAGCGCGTGAAGGGCAAGGGTAACCACGAGCAAGAGGGCGGACCACCGATGTGCGTTGTGGATGAGCCAACCCGCCGGCCGCTCATCGTGTAATCGAGCAAGGCTAGCCGCAGCCCCCTCTGCGGTGGGCTCGTAGAAGAGCAAGAGTCCAAACCCAGACAGAACCAGAATTACGATCAGCAATACCGCGATTCGCCCCAAACTAAACGGAGGCGCCGCGCGTAACGAAATACGATCCGGAGGCTGACTGGCCCTAAAGGCCTCCAGAACAGGCAAGATGCTCAACCTGGTTTCAATCCAACGCACTGATCGCTTCATAGAATCGCTGGCATGGTAAGGGAAAAGCCGACACGCGGCGTGCCGGCTACCTTTCTCTCGAGTGCATGCTAGGGAATCGCTCTAATCTAATCCTCCTGGAACGTTCGCAAGAAGCTCACAACGTGCCAGCGCTCGTCCTCATCCAAAACGTTGTCCCAGGCGGGCATCGGAGTATCCGGCTTTCCATGGCTGATGATGTAGAAGAGCGCGCCGTCAGAATTCTCCTGAACGTGGCCTTCATGCAGGTCTGATGGAGGCATATCAAGTCCAGGGGCAGCCGGGCCATCTCCCTCGCCCGTTTCTCCATGGCAAATTGCGCAGTTGGTGGCATAAAGCCTGGCGCCCGCCGCTACGCTCTCCTCATCCCCGACAAACGGATTGGGCACCGCAGCCGCAACATCGGGTACATCGTGTGCGCCTTCCATATGTTCCTCCGGCTCGTGTTCGTCCTCGCCGTGCTCCCCACCCTCACCTCCTGCGGGCCCCACCTCCTGAGCCGCGGTCGGCTCAACCGGATCGGAGCCGGAGGCACAGGCCGATATTAGAATCGAAAAGATTGCCAGCCCGACAATTGCCACGTATTTTTTCCTCGATTGCGGATGCATCGTTTACTCCATATGGAGACGAATGGTTAGGGCCGCCTAATCCTAAAGGCCTACAATGCTATGGCCCTTTAGGCGCTGATTCCCATTTCGGGTTATTCGCTCAGCCCGCCAGTTTGATTTCCCCTGATGTTAGGGCGTGCGAAAGGTCCTAGGGAGTGATGGTGCTCACCTATTCAGGTGACCAACCTCATGCGGCACAGTTCCAATGGTACGCTATTTGGGCCTAGCTTATAATGACTCTGGGTTGAGAACAAAGGGCGAAATGACCGTGAAACAGGTTCGCAGAAACCCATGTAGGTACCCTAACAGAAAATCCCATTACGTAGTGAGATAAATCAAGTTGTGCAGGCAGATCTGGACACCTAGATGATGAGTGCCCCCAATAAGGTGGATAAGGTCACCAAGCCGCATTCCCGCCGAGAGTTCCTGAAGCTCACCGCCGCCGGCGTGGGGAGTGTGTTGTGGTGGCCTCCGTGGAAGGCGCGAGCCGCCGTCGGTTTCTCGTCCGAGGGGCGACTTGGCAGGGTGATGGAACCGCGAGTCGAAATCAAGGCCCGGCCACGTGCCGACAGCCAAACCCTTTCTGTGCTTTCTAGAGATGAGGTGGTGATCTGGCTGAGAGACATCGTCGGCGTTCAACCGCAGCGAAGAAGCCCAGTGTGGGTCGAGACACTGGAGGGATACATCCATTCGTCGGTTCTCCAGCCCGTTCAAGATCTAAAAAATGTTCCGGAGCTGAAGCTGCCCGATAGCAGCCTTGGCCCTGGGATGTGGACCGAACTCACGGTGCCGTGGGTTGAGTTCATCCTGGATAATCCGCCAGCCCGAGCACCCTGGTTACACAATACGGAGAATCCTCGCCTGTACTACAGCCAGATCTTCTGGGTGGATCGAATCAAGCAGGATGAACAGGGGTTTAGCTGGTATCGGTTGAACGAGAGGTACGGCTTTGGGGATCGCTTCTGGGTCCGAGCGGAGGCATTCCGGCGCATCACCCCGGAAGAGATCTCACCAATTCACGCCGAGCGGGACGACAAACGCGTGGTTGTCCGACTTCGAGACCAGAGCATTTCATGTTTTGAGGGCCCGACGGAGGTTTACTTCGCCCGAGTGTCTAATGGCGTAAATTTCGATCCGCTGGGAATCCCGATAGATCGTTCCTCGACCCCCGCCGGCCCCCACCCGATATGGCGCAAGATGGTGTCGACTCACATGGTCGGGGGTACGACGGGGGGTGGGTGGGACGTTCCTGGGATTGGTTTCACGACCTTTTTCGTAGGGAACGGGGTCGCGGTCCACTCGACCTACTGGCACAACGACTTTGGAACATCTCGTTCGCGTGGCTGCGTGAATGCCAGTCCCGTAGACGCGAAATGGATATTCCGCTGGGTTGACCCGGTGGTTCCCTACGACCCCGGAGATGTCACGGTTACGATGCCAGGCGGCACAACCGTCGAAGTCATCGAGGCTTAGTTGGGTCCATTTGCTCCAGGCGTACCGTCGCTCGGCAGGAGGTGTCTGCCAATTTGTCGGGTTTCGGGTCAACTCTTCGGTCGTTACCTGATTGAAACAAACCGGGGTACGTGTTTCGCGTACTGATCGTACTCTTCCCCAAACTGATCACGGAGCCACGGCTCCTCAGTGAATGGGGCGAGAAAGAACCAGGTCGCGCCCAGGGAACCCGTAATAAGCGCCAGTACAGAATTGGAAAGAAGCGCGAAGCCCACAAGCATCAGGATGTCAGCCACGTACTGAGGGTTTCGCGTCCACCGGTAGGGTCCCGTAAGGATCAGCTCGCCGCCCAGCCCCTGCGAAGCGTAGGTGCCGAGCGTTCGAATCGCCCATAACACCAGAAATAAACTTAAGGCGATGAGAGCAATGCCTGTTGGGAACCGCAGCCAGTGGTCGAGAATGAAGCTGTTCCAGTCCAGGATTCCTAACACCAGAATTCCGCCAAAGGAAACAAAAGTAAGCCCCCAGGTGAATACATACTGCCATGACCCTTTCCTGGGGGGTGGCCATACACGAAGTCTCGGCACTAGGATCGTAACGACCAACGAGCCGCTCAAAAGAGCCTGCGCGAGCAGAGTTGCGATAAGGATATAGTTCGACATTTCAAACGCCATCTGCGAGGCGCGCCCTCTGCGGACGATTCCCGAATTGAGACACGGCAGCTTACGGCCGGTCGGAGGCCATTATGCGCTCAGTCTCTCCCTGCGCAGCAGCTGGGCATTGATGGCTACGATTACCGTGCTTGCAGACATAAATGCCGCCCCAATTGCCGGCGAGAGCAAAATACCCAATGGGAGGAAGAGGCCGGCAGCGGCCGGGATGGCGAGGATGTTATAGCCGGTGGCCCAGGCCAAGTTTTGCCTCATCTTACGATAACTCGCGCGGCTTAATTCGAAGATCTTTACGACGTCAAGGGGGTTGCTCTTGATCAAAACGATGTCAGCCGATTCAACCGCCACGTCGGTTCCGCTTCCGATTGCGATGCCGACGTTTGCTCGAGTCAGCGCCGGGGCGTCGTTGACGCCGTCGCCCACCATCGCCACCCGCTTTCCCTGAGCTTGGAGCTCGGCTATTTTCTGGTCCTTGTGCTCCGGCAACACCTCGGCAAAGACTTGGTCGATGCCGAGTTCGTCGGCTACGGCCCGGGCGACGGGTTCGCTGTCGCCTGTGAGCATGGCCACCTCGACCCCTAACTCGTGTAGCCTTTCGATCGCCCGCTTGCTCTCCGGCCGCACCACATCCGCCAGGGCAAGGGCGGCCACAATCTTGTTTGCCTCTACCAGATACACGACAGACTGACCTTTCCTCCCGGCATCGTCACGGAACCGGATCATGTCCGCCGGAAGTTCCAGCCCCATGGATTCGAGCAGCCGAGGGCCGCCGACGTACACATCTTTTCCATTCGCCCGCCCCTTGACTCCGCGTCCCTTAATGGCCTCAAATTTGCTGACGGCAGTCAGTTTCAGCCCTTTCTCCTCGGCAGACTGACGAATACCTCGAGCGATCATGTGTTCCGAGTCGCCTTCGATAGAGGCGGTCAGCGCGAGCGCCCGGTCGTCTTCCCAACCCTCGGCAGTCGCCATTGCAACGACGCCAAACTCGCCCTTGGTCAACGTGCCGGTCTTATCGAATATTACTGTGTCGATCAGCCGCGCTTCTTCCAGCGCCCGGCGGTCCCGCACCAGGATTCCGTTCCTGGCTCCCATGGCGGTCGAGATCGCGACCACGAGTGGGATCGCGAGTCCCAAGGCGTGTGGACAGGCGATGACGAGCACCGTCGCGACTCGCGCGATCACTTCCGCCTGGAAACCGATCGCGATCGTCCACGCGATGGCGGTGAGGATCGCAACGCCGACGGCGACGTAAAAGAGCCAGCCGGCAGCTTTGTCGGCCAAAACCTGTGTATTCGATTTGCTTCGCTCGGCTTCCAGTACCAGCCGCATGATCCCGGCCAGGGCAGTTTTGTCGCCCGTGGCCTCTACACGAACGCGCAGGCTGCCGTCCCCATTGATGCTGCCGGCGATGACGGCGTCCCCCACGCCCTTCTTTAGCGGCATCGACTCACCGGTGATCAGGGCTTCGTTCACGTCGGACTCGCCTTCAGCGATCGTTCCGTCCGCGGGAATGTTGGCCCCAGGTCGGATGAGCATCAGATCCCCTGGTTGCAGCCTGCCAACCGGCACCTGTTCCACGGACCCATCTGCGCCAATCCTCTCCGCAGTGTCCGGCATCAGCTTGGCTAATTCGTTTAGGGCGCCAGAAGCTTGCCTCACGCTGCGCATCTCGATCCAGTGGCCTAAGAGCATGACGTCGATCAAGAGCACCAGCTCCCACCAGAAGGTCTGGCCTTCGAGAACCAACTGTACCGCCAGGCTGTAGACAAGCGCGACGCTGATTGCCAGGGTGATCAGGGTCATCATGCCAGGCCGACGAAGCCGCAGCTCCGGTACGGCCAATCTCAGGAAAGGAGTTCCGCCATAGGCAAAGATGAGAACGGATACAACGGGCGCGATCCACTCGCTCCCTGGAAACGGCGGCGCGGAGTATTTGAACCAGTCTTGAACACTGGGACTGTAGAGCAGTACCGGGATGGACAACACCAGAGAGACCCAGAATCGCTTGCGGAACATCTGCTCATGACCGGTGTGATCCACGTGGCCCTCGCGACCCTGACCATGCTCGGCATGCTGCTTCAGGTCCTCGGGAATCCCCGGAGTCGCCTCTTCCGCGACCATCACTCGGTGACCCGCGTGCGAGGCACCGTGTTCTGCGGGGACACCTTTGTGTGTCGCTTGATCGGATTCAGGATGCTCATGCCCGCTCATTTTTCGTTGCTCCTCGGCATTCGACTGGCTGGGCTCGAGGTGATCTTGCTCGTGCATTTGGTGGTGTTCCTTGTAGCTGTGCTGACCGTCGTCTTTCATCATTTTCTCCTCATTACGCTGAATTGTCCGACGGATGCTCTCCGCATCGTGCAATGACCAAGTTAAGCATGCTACCGGTCCCGAGTTTCTTAATCTTGTCGCGCGTCGACTGTGAGGTGCTCACATTTTCAACGGGGCGCGGATTGTTGTTCGCGCCGGCTGCGAGTCCGGGCAGCGTATTGGCTCCGTCCATCATACCGTCGAAGAGCATCGAGGTTGGCCGACACACCCAGTCGGGAAGACCCGACCGCTTGGCCGCAAGATTCGGGTCAGCTCATTAAGGTCCCGAGTCGGATCGGGAACAGGGGCATAGAACGAAACTCGCCGCCGACCCCCCCATGCCGCGAATCCATGTGATTGGGCTGTGCGGTCCGGAAGAACGCGCCCGCCATTGAATTTTCAGGCGAGCCAATGGGCGAAACACGAACGGTGGCTTAGGTGCTCTGCGAAGCGTCTACGTTTTTCTAGACCACTGTTCGCGATTGGGATTCTCCTACCTGTTGACAGCATGCAGTCACCCAGCTAGAATGACGTAAAATTTAGGCTTGCCTAAGAAAAATGCTTGACTCTATAAACTCTTTGTTTGCCTCCAAGGAGCGCATATGAAATGCCCGATCGGGCGGGGCACAACATCTTGAATCTACTTCTGAAAGGTGCAGCCGAAGGAGAAAGCTACAGATGCCAGCTAAGAAACAAAAAGCGTTAGGCCGTCGCGGATTCCTGAA
>JADFRG010000044.1 GCA_022561385.1 Chloroflexota bacterium | reverse complement strand
AGCCGAAGGGGCGCAGCATGGTCGTTTCGCCGTTTCTATCGGATAAGGTTCTGAAAGAATCCACACTCGATGGAGAGGGGCACGTTCTGCTATCGGAGCCGGAAAGCCTGCGGCGAGTCGATCCTAAGTGCCTGGATCGTTTCTCTAAGATCTACGTCTTCAACGACGCGGCTCTCAACCCGCCTGCAGATGAGAAGCTTGAAGAGGGAGAGCAGAACGCGGGCGGCGAGATCCAGGACGCAGATCCCTCCCGGTTGCATGCGAAGCTGTTTATTTTCGAAGAGGGATGGGACGCCCGGTGGCTGATCGGCTCAGCGAACGCTACGACACCGGCCTTGAACGGACATAATGTCGAGTTCCTGGTCGGGCTAAAGGGGCGCAAGAGCCAGGTCGGGATCGACAAGCTGCTGGGTGACGAGGAGGACACGTTTTCCCTGCGGGCGCTGCTTGCGGAATACCGGCCCGACGACGAGCGGGAGGATGCGGATCCCGATGTCCGGACCGCCGAGGAGCTGCTGGAGGGGGTTCGCGTGCATCTCGTGGAGCGACACTTCGGGGTCAGGGTCCGCTCGGAGGAGGAGGGTGAGTACGCCCTCCATCTCGCGCCACGGCGCAAGGCTCTGACCATTCCGGATGGTGAGATTGAATTAAGCATCTGGCCGGTGACGCTTCGAGAAGACCGGGCCCAGATTCTTGAGCTGGCAGATCTCGCCGAGGGCTTGACCTTTGAGGGGGTGAGCCTGCTTGCCCTGACCTCGTTCTTCGCCTTTCATGTGCAGGTGCGGGTAGGCAGATCGAGGAGCGCCATCCGATTCGTACTCAACCTGCCTATCTCGGGCATGCCGAAGAATCGAGACGATCACATCATCCGCGCGATCCTTACGGATCGGGGGCAATTCCTTCGCTACCTGCGCTTCCTTCTGGCCGAAGAGCTGGGCTGGCTGCCGGCGCTTGAGGCCGGGGCCGCGCAAGAAGGGTCTCTCGGTTGGAAGGGAAGGGCACTAGAGGACATGGACATCCCGCTGTTTGAAGATCTAGCGCGCGCTCTCAGTCGTTCTCCTGGAAAAATCGATCAGATAAGCGAGCTAGTCGAGCGCCTACGCGGCACTCAGGAAGGCCGGGAAATCCTTCCGGAGGGGTTCGACGCGCTCTGGGAAGCCATCCGGGAGGCAAAAGAGCAGGTCTCATGACCCTAGACGGAACCCTTCGCCCGCAAGTCGATGAAGTCCTGTCCACACTCAAGGATTTCCAGCGAGATACCGTGGATTACGTGTTTCGCAGACTGTATCTCGATCCCGACCCAGTGTCGCGCTTTCTCATCGCCGACGAGGTGGGGCTTGGCAAGACCCTGGTGGCACGCGGGGTGATCGCCAAAGCGGTGGACCACCTGTGGGAGACGATCGACCGCATCGACGTGCTTTATATTTGCTCGAACCAGGAGATCGCCCGGCAGAACATCGACCGTCTCAACATCACTGCGGATCGCAAGTTTCAGCTGGCTTCTCGCGCCACGCTCCTGCCGGTTACGCTCCAACAGTTGAAAGGCAACAAACTCAACTTTGTCTCCTTCACGCCAGGGACTTCCTTCCAACTCCACTCGAGCAGCGGTCTAGCCAAGGAGCGGTGGGTGCTCTTCCGCCTGCTCATGGAGCACTGGGGATTGCATGAACCCACCTGCCGGAATGTGCTACGTGCAGGGGTCCGGAAAGGCAACTTCAAGAAGCTCATCGCCGGGTATGACCAAAAGGAGCAGATCGACAGAGACCTTGCCAAAGCCTTCTACGGTGAGCTCGATCGTCGACCGGATCTGCGCGAGACCTATGGGCGACTTGCAGAGGATATCGGATACCGTCGAAAACATATCCCTCCGGAGGCGCGCCGGGAGCGGGATGTATGGATCGGGAAGCTGCGGCGCCTGCTCGCTCGATCGAGCCTTGCCGCGCTCGAACCTGACATCGTCATCTTGGATGAGTTTCAACGCTTCAAGTATCTGCTGGAGCAGGACAGTCCCGTATCTCTTCTCGCCCGAGAGGTCTTCGATTTCCCGGATGTGAAGGTTCTGATGCTATCGGCTACACCTTATAAGATGTACAGCCTCGCCTGGGAGCGAGAAGAGGATCACTACCAGGATTTCTTTCACACCGCGAAATTCCTGCTCCGTGAGAATAAAGACGCGCTCGCAGAGCTTGAAGGTGGCGTGCAAGCCTTTCGCGAGGCCTATATCCAACTGGGAGTCGGGGGAGCCCCTGGGCTTCAGCGCGCCAAAGTCCGGATCGAAGGCGTGCTGCGCAAGATCATGGTTCGAACCGAGCGGCTGGCCGCTTCGCAAGACCGGAACGGCATGCTGAGAGAGGAGCTTGTGGGGCAGAATGACGTGCGTGCGCGGGATTTCGTCGCCTTCAGCCGGCTTGACCGCATCGCCCGACACATGGACTCAGGGGATCAGGTCGAGTTCTGGAAATCCACGGCCTATCCGCTCAACCTGATGGAGGGCTACAAGATTAAGCGGCAACTCAAGTCGATGCTCGAGGGGGAGGAAAGATCTTCGCTCGAGCCGCTATTGAAAGCGGCAGAGGGACATCTATTGAAATGGAAGGACGTGCAAGCCTATCGGGAGCTGGATCCCGAGAACGCGCGCCTCCGCTCTTTGTTTCAAATGAGCCTGGATACAGGAAACTGGAAGCTGCTATGGATGCCGCCGGCGCTGCCGTACTATCGCTCGGGGCGCGCCTTTGCGGATGTGAAGGAGACGGGGTACACGAAAAGCCTCATCTTCTCCTCCTGGCGCGTGGTGCCAAAGGCCATCGCCGTTCTTACCAGCTACGAGGCGGAGCGGCGTACCGTGCAACGCGGCAAGAAGGATTTTCGTTACGACGAGCTGACCAGCAGTCGAGGGCCGCTCCTGAATTTCGCCCGCAGCAAAGACCGGCTGGTAGGTATGCCCATCTTCTGCCTGGCCTATCCATCGTGGACGCTGGCCACCGAGTTGGACCCTTTCAGGATCGCACAATCCATCGCAAATGGCAGGACTCCAAGCAAGACGGCGGTGTTCCGCCGCGCACGCGAGATCGTGCGACCTTTGCTCGAAGACGCACTTGCAGATTGGCCCGTTGAGGAGAGTGGGAGAACCGACGACCGGTGGTATTGGGCCTCCTTGGCGATCCTCGACTGGCACCATCATCGGCCGCTGCTGGAAGCATGGTTTGCGACTTCAGAGAAGAGCATGCAATGGCAACACATGCTAGAGGGTGAGGACGAAGGCGGCGAGGAGCGGGAGACCCGTTTCGTCGAACATGTACGCGCCTTTCAAGACCTCCTTCGAGGGCGGATAAAGCTTGGGAAGCGCCCTCGGGATCTGGTAGACACCGTGACGAGAATCGCCCTCGCAGGCCCTGGGACGTCTACCTTGCGTGCCATGCTGAGAGTCTGTCGGGCCGAGGACATCCAGGATGAGATCGCGGTGCTGGCAAATGCTGCCAGAGCCGGGCTGGGTTTCCGTACGCTCTTCAACCAGCCCCTATCCATTTCGCTCATCTCCCAGGCCTATCCAAGAGGAGCCTACTGGGCGAATTGTCTGCGGTATGCGCAAGATGGCAATCTGCAGGCCGTTTTGGACGAATACCTGCATGTCCTCAATGAGAGCCTGGGGGTGATGGGGCACGAGCCGAGTGAGTGTGCACGCACGCTCGCTGAGACTCTGACCAAGGCCCTTTCGCTGCGTTCGCCCTCGCTGGCTTTCGATGAAGTGGTCAAGAAGCCCTACCGTGGCTACACATTGACCCAGCGACGCATCCGCTGCCGATATGCCCTGCGCTTTGGCGATGAAAAGAGCGGGGAGCTGGAGGAATGGACCCGCTCCGCCGATGTGCGAGTCGCCTTCAATTCCCCTTTCCGTCCCTTTATCTTGGCCACCACTTCGGTTGGCCAGGAGGGGCTCGATTTTCACCAGTATTGTCACCGGGTCGTGCATTGGAACCTGCCTTCGAATCCAGTCGACCTGGAACAGCGCGAAGGCCGCGTGCATCGGTACAAGGGGCACGTGATCCGTCGCAATCTGGCCAAGCGATACGGCCTCGAACACGTTGACCTGTCCGGAGAGGGGCTTGTTGACCCGTGGGAGCAGCTCTTCGAGCTGGCGCGCAGCGAAAGGCCGGAGGGAGAAAACGACCTTTACCCGTATTGGATCTTTGAGACCGACGGCGGCTACAAGATCGAGCGGCTGATCCCGCTGCTGCCGCTGAGTCGGGAAATCGGGCAGCTCAAGTGGTTGAAGAGGAGCTTGGTGGCCTATCGATCGGTGATGGGGCAGCCGCGGCAGCAGGAGTTGACCGAATTCCTCGCGCGCAGATTCTCGGACGAAGAAATGGCCGAGGTCACTGAGAAATATGCGATCGACTTGTCGCCGCCCCGGCGATGAGAATAGCATTGGAGAGGTCCCACACATGCGTACATTCATCGATGATGACGCGAGGCAGTTGGGATCTAAGCATCCCGCCGTTCATGACAAGAACCCTCCATTCATCGTCGAAATACCGCCATTCATGACGAAAACCCGCCACTCATGCTGGGTTCTTCTATTAGGACAATGAAGGCCAAAGCTCCCGCCGGCCAAATGGGGTAAGGGCGCTGTCGTCTGTATGGACGTTCAGCAGACGTAGAAGTTCGCAGGTGGAATTCCTATAGACCCGAACGGCCCTCAATCGCCTCAAAGATCTCATCCGCCCGGTAGATGCGATTTCGGGAGCTGCCGGTGATCTCCCTCAGAATGCCGAGTTCAACCAGCTTGATTACGTATCGCTGAGCGACCTTGAAGTCGCTAGCGCCGATCTCGCGCTCGACTTGACGCACGGTCACCATCGGCTGAGCGAAAAGGAAATCCAGAACCTGCATGAGGCCGCTGGACTTGCGCTCCGCAGCCAACCTCTGGATATATTGCCTGCGCAACTTCTCTAGACGAGTCAGGCGGAATGCCGCCTCCTCGGCCTGATGAGCTACCGCTTCCAGAAACAAAGTTAGCCAGCTTATCCACTCCCCTCGCTCGCTGACCCCCAAAAGACCATCGTAATAGGCTTGAAGGTTTGCATCGAAATAGCCACTCAAGTTTAGCCACGGATGAGGGAGTAGATCCCAGAGCTGCAGCAATAGTGAGATGATCAGGCGGCCGATCCGTCCGTTGCCGTCAAGGAAGGGATGGATCGCCTCGAACTGGTAGTGAATCAGTCCAATTCTGATCAGTGCGGGAAGCTTCGAGGGAGCATAGATATATCTTTCGAGCTGATCCAGCCCCTCATGCATTGCCCCCACCGGCGGCGGTACGTAGGGGGCCTTCTCGAGCGTGCTTCCGACCGGACCTATCCAGTTCTGACTGCGCCTGAATTCGCCCGGAGTGAGGTGCGCGACTGACAATCCCTCAAACAGCCTGGCATGGATTTCGCGGATCAGGCGCAAGCTGAAGGGCAGGGTGTCAAGACGATCCATCCCGTATTGGAGCGAATGGACGTAGTTCTTCACTTCAGGCGCATCGCTCTCGCCATGACTTCGGATCGGCAGGTGGGCTTCATAGCGGTATAGCTCATCTAAGGTAGTTCGCGTACCTTCGATGCGCGACGAGAGCACGGCCTCACGACGGATGAAGGGTTGGACCATCGCCTGAGGGCTGTCGAAGCCACTCCCCTTCTCGGCGAGGGCGGCCAAGTTCCGCTCTGCCAGAGAGAGATTCGCGACTAAGCTATCCGACCAAGCTAGATCAGGCGGCAGCGGGACCGGGATGAACACCCAAAAACCTCCGGGCGCAAGAACGGCCTTTCCTGCCGTGCTGCTTCGGAATCGCTCAGGGTCCACTGGCCGTCCTGCTTTTGGTGCTAAGTGTCAATAAGGCTCCTCGTTGCTGTCTTTATAGGATCTTAGTGTCAATAAGATATCTATATTGACATTAAGCGGTGATCCTGTCAATAATGCTGCGCTTGGCAGAGCAGCAATAGAACAGGATCAGCGTACATTCTGGGGGTGAGCGTCAGAAATCACTATCTGCTTCACGCAGATTCATTTCGCAAATCAATATCACCGATTAGGCTCGACGAACTGATCCAGGTTGCGGTTCGATACGAAGGGGGTGAACTCCAGTGCATGCGAGGCCTCGTAAATCGATTCCAGCATTCACGGCGCGTTCCGGACGGCCTAGAGATCGCCTCCCTCGCAAGCGCCCTGCGGATACGCCGTCTCATGTGGGCGAGGATCTCTATGATCTTCAGTCCAATGGGCGCCAGGTATGAGCCTCGAAATCGAGGGAGAGTCATCGCCCATACTATGGTAGTATCGGTATAGTATTATATTACCGAGGAGGTGAGCAATGGCGCTTTACACGCGGCGGATACAGGCGACCTTGACCGAGGAGCAGTACCGAGAACTGCAGCGGATGGCGCGCGCGCGCCACACCACGGTGAGCGAATTGGTGCGGGAATCACTAGAGCGCCAGTACTTCGAAGGACCGGCGGTCGAGCAGCGCCGCGAGGCTCTGCAGGATTTGGTCTCGCTCCGGGCCCCGGTGGCGGATTGGCCTCAGATGGAGGCCGAGATCCTGCGCGGGGCATTGGAAGGGTAGCGGTGCCGACCTTCTTCGTCGACGTAAACGTCCCGATGTACGCTGCGGGCGGTGAGCACCCGCTAAAGGAACCATGCGCCTGGGTATTGGAGGAGATTGTCGAGGGGAGGATCTCTGCGGCGATCGACGCCGAGATCCTGCAGGAGATCCTCTACCGTTACGGCGCGCTCAACCGACGCGAGCTGGGCGCCCGGCTGGCCAGGGACACGATGGCCATCATCCCCATGATCTACCCGGTGAATGCCGAAGATATCTCGCGGGCCGTAGACCTGTTCGAGGAATATGACGACCAACGCCTGCCCGCCCGGGATTGCCTGCACGCGGCCGTGATGCTCGGTCGGGGGCTAAGGTCCATTCTATCCACAGACAGCCACTTCGACGCGGTGGCGGGGCTGACTCGGGTCGATCCCATGACGCTATTTCGGGAGCAGGGGCCGGGAGGCTAAGGAGCGAATCCCCATGGGGTGCAGCCCATACGGATGACGTTAGGTGGCTCCCTATCGAATCGGCACGCCTACAGCTTTACTCACATCGATCAATGGGTCAGCAAGTTAAGAATTTCCCTCGAAATGGTTTACTGGGTATTGGAATTCGATGATGCTCGTCCCCGGGTTGGTATGGCTACGATCAGGCGCGTAATCGTCCGCTCTCCTCATGAACTGTAAGTAGCGATAGGGAAATGTGAGATGACCTTTCCATCGTATTATGACCCGGAGCGGGTGGGGACCCTGTACGTGCCTGATACGGCAGCCGCCATTGGTGAAGGGCTGGCCGCAGGCCTACCGGAGGCCGCCGGGGACGATCGGCGGCTTGTGCTGCTGCTGGTCGACGCGCAAGTGGACTTCATCCACCTAGATGGCGCGTTAAGCGTGCCGGGAGCGGTGGAGGACGCGCGCCGGACGGCGGAGTGGATCTACCGGCATGTCGGTGAAATCACCGCCATTGCCGCCTCTCTCGACAGCCATCTCCCGGCCCAAATCTTCTTCCCGACCTGGTGGGTGAACGGTGCAGGCGAGCATCCGGACCCGTTCACCCCCATTACCAGCCAACAGGTGAAGCAGGGGGTCTGGAAGCCGGTTTATCAACCGGAGTGGTCCGTTATGTATGTCGAACGACTGCAGGAGCAGGCCAAGAAGGAGCTTATGATCTGGCCCTATCACACCATGATCGGCACGCCCGGCCATAACCTGACACCGGCGCTGTATGAAGCGGTCGTCTATCATGCCACCGCGCGCCAGGCGGATCCAACGTTTATCGTCAAGGGCAGCCTTCCGCAGACCGAGTTCTACTCCTTGCTCGAGCCGGAAGTGAAGGTGCCCGGTGACGAGCTCAACCGTAACTTTCTCGATGAACTGCTCGGCTACGATCTGATCTACGTTGCGGGCCAGGCGAAAAGCCACTGCGTGCTCGAGACCGTGACCTCTATCATGCGTACCCTCCGGCGACGATCCCGAGGCCATCGGGAAACTACGACTGTTGGAGGATTGCACCTCATCCGTCCAACATCCGGAGATCGACTTCGAAACGATCGCGAATCGGACCTACGCCGGCTTTCGCGAACATGGGCTGCGACTGGTCTGGTCAACCGACCCCATTGACTGAAAATAGTGATCACACGCAGCCGTCTCATCCGGTTCTGGCCGCATGCTCGCTATAGAAAACCCTGGATCCGGCACGCGCCCACAACGTTGAGGCCAACCATTGCCCGCGTTCTCCCTGTACCTGGCCTTCGAATGCCTCCCCTCTTTCTACCTCCCCGCCCAGCACATCATGAGGCCGGTGAATGAAACCCTCTGATCAGAAGAGAGCCGAAGGTTTTCTGTTCACCGACCAATATCACCTGACCATGGCGCAGCTGTATTACAGGATGAATCTTCACGAGAAGACTGTGCGCTTCGACCATTTCTTCCGCGACTATCCGGACTACGGCGAGCACCAGGCCGGCTACTGCGTCAACGCCGGATTGGCGGACCTGATGGACTGGATGCAGGAGACGCACGTTTCGGAGGCGGACATTACACGCCTGCGCGCGCAGACCGGCCGCAGCGGTGGCGCGCTATTCGCGGAGGACTTCCTGAAGTGGCTGGGGGCGAACGGCTCCTTTGAGGCACTAAGCTTAATGGCTATCCCCGAGGGTCGTGTCGTCCATCCGTTCGTACCGCTGACGGTTGTCGAGGGGCCGCTGGCAATGGCCCAGATCCTGGAGACGCCGCTGCTCAATCACCTGAACTACCCGACGCTGATCGCGACCAAAGCCGCGCGCATTCGGGAGAGTGGGCGAGGGCAGCTGCTGTTGGAGTTCGGTCTCCGTCGGGCGCAGGGCAGGGGCGCCACCGTCGGGACACGCGCGGCGCTCATCGGCGGGGCAGACTATAGCTCGTACGTGGGAGCCTCAGATTTGCTGGGCCTGCCCCCCAGAGGCACACACGCCCACAGCATGGTCCAGGTCTTCATGGCGCTGGGGGAGGGGGAGCTGGACGCCTTCCGCGCCTATGCGGATGTGTACCCCGATGACTGTCTGCTGCTGGTGGACACGATCGACACGCTGGAGAGCGGTCTGCCGAATGCCATCAAGGTTTTCGAGGAGCTACGGCGCAAAGGGCACGAGCCGGTGGGCATCCGGCTGGACTCGGGCGACTTAGCTTACTTGAGCATTCGAGCGGCGCACATGCTCGACCAGGCCGGGTTCCCGGATACGGTTATCGTGCTGTCGAACAACCTGGACGAACTCGTCATCTGGCAGATCCTCACCCAAGTCGCGCATGAAGCGTCACGTTATGGCGTGGAGCCCGACAAGCTCATCGCCCGTCTGGCCTTCGGCGTAGGCACGCGCCTCATCACTTCATGGGGTGCGCCGGCGCTTGGCGGCGTATACAAGCTGGTCGCGGTCAGGGACGGGGGAGAATGGCGACCCGCGATCAAGATCTCCGAGACACCGGATAAGGTGCCCAACCCGGGCAGCAAACGTGTTTGGCGACTTTATGATCAGCGTGGGAAAGCCACGGCGGATCTGTTGTGCCTGGAGGGCGAGCAACCCGCGGACATGGAGCGCCTCACCCTGCACCACCCTTATGATCCCGGCCGCCAGCGTGGTCTCGCAAGGAATGAGATATCGGAGCTCGAGCCGTTGTTGGTGGAGGTGGTGCGGGAAGGACGACCGGTCCATGAGCCCCCGACGCTCGAGGCAATGCGCGAGATCCGTCGGGCGGACATCGAACGACTCGATCCCGGTGTGCTGCGGTTGGTGAACCCGCATGTCTATCACGTCTCCCTGTCGGAGGAGCTCTGGCAGCTCAAGCAGGATTTGATCCGGCGCGCGCGGGGGTCGGACGACTGAGTCGGCGGCGCCCTCCGGCGTCGAGCGCTTCTTGCCGGCGCGACCTTCCTTCCACGCCCTTATCGCGGCTGAGGTAGGGAAGACGTCAGGGAGCAGTCGTCGGGTGGAGGCTGGAGGCGTCAGTATTGGTAGCGGGCCTGGAGGAAGTCAACCCGCTGGTCACGAACGAGGTACACGATCCTGTGCTCCTGCGTGATGCGGCGGGACCAGGTGCCTGGCGCCAGGTACTTGAGAGGTTCGGGCTTTCCAATTCCCGTGAAGGGATCGCGGAGGACCGCCTCAACAAGGCGTATCACGCGGAGGGCCGTCTTTCGATCGGCAGCAACCCAATACTTTAGATCCTCTAGGAATTCCGGCTGGAAGACGGCCTCGCGGGACCTACCCGGCAAGCCCAACCTTGCGCTGGACTTCTTCGACGGTCATGGTCTGTCCCCCACCTTTCAGTGCCCTGGCCAGGGCCTCCAGTAGGCGGGTTGCGTTAGCAGGTGACCGGAGGAGATGGGCGGTCTCGGTGAGGCCGACAAGCTCGTCCGCCGCGATCAGGGCAGCGGGCTCCCCGTTGCGGCGGCGTATGATCACAACCTCCCGATCATCGGTCACGGCATCCAGAAGCGAGGCGAGATTCTGGCGGGCCTGCGAATAACTGATTTCCACGGTCATCTTGAGCGCTCCTTACTTGTACAGGAATATTGTACAACATGGTCAGTTTTCGTCAAGACTGGCTTTGCGCCGGCTCCTCATTCGGCTCGGTCGGGGCTCCGTGCTTCTATCGAGAACACCATATCTCAGCACAGAATATGCATCCTTCAGAATTAGGGGCGTCCCGAATCATGCGAGCCCACCGATTGGATCCTAAGCCTGCCCGCTACTTCCCTTCCATAGAAAGCGGTGCTAGGATGCCCTCTGAAGACGGCCGTCATCAGAAGATTCGATAAATCCGGTTGGTATGATCAGGAAGACGCTTTACTTGCTTGCTATCAGCGGCGTGGTTTTTCTGCTGAATGCCTGCGAATTTGAGCCTGAGCTTACCCCAATTACTTGGCCAACCCCTGGCGACCAGCCATTTGGGTCTGCTCTTCTCGAACAGCAACCTCAAGCCTCACCCGTTCCACTCGCGCCTTCACCCACGCCATCGGTAGATTCTCCGGAGGACGAGTTACCCGTAAGCGGAGGAGACCTCTCCGTGGGCTATGACTTTATCGATGGCTCGCAGCCCCCAACTTGGCGAATTTGGTATGAGGGAAGGCAGTTGCTCGTCACACCTAATGACCCTGGGGCAGCGCTGCTTATGGCAAATTTCTTCACTCAGGCCGACAAGCGTGCTCAGGCGATAGCCGACTACGAGAGTTCCAAACAGAGTGCTGCGAATTCCAAGACAACAGGCTGGTTGGGCGGTCTTGGATTCGGAGCAGGTGGCCTTGTCGCGTTGCTTAGCTGCGGAGGCGTTCCCTTTACCTTCTGGGCCATGGGTGGAACTGGCTGGACCTGCGCTTTAGGGATCGTGGGCGCGTTGGCAGGAGGAGGAAGTGCGGTCATGTCCTTCATCGAGACCGGCCAAGGCAGGAACGATCAACAAGATGCCTTGGATCGCTGGAATTCTGCGAGCGAGGAGGCGAATAGTCTCATTAATACGCTTGAACAGGTATCTGCGCCTTGATTGGGGAAAGTGAGGAAGGATGGAGAGACTAGCTCGAGCAGTTCGCCGGGTTCTCTACGGGTTGGTGCTCGCGGCAGCAGGCCAATTCCTGTTTGACGGGATTGACCCGTTCGGGATCCGCTCGGTGACGTTGAGGGTCGTTGAAGTAATCCTGGCCATTGTGCTGCTGTTCGGGATTATTCCCGGTTCGTATCTGTCGGTAATTCTGCGCCGTCTTAGCGATCGGGTCAGGCATGTTTCACCGCGGCGTGCAGGGTTCATCGCGATCGCCGGTCCCTTGATGCTCCTGACTATTCAGACGTATTACATCGTGGGGGATCTTGCCATCCTGCAGCGGATCAATGATCATCAAGTACAGATAAGCCTGTGGTACAGCCTTGCAATGGGGCTAATCCAATTAGCCATTCTTGCATTGAATGTTGTAGCCGTATCCAAGTTCTACCGTCAGGAGTCGAGCTCCTAAGCTGAAGATCGCGGGTATTCTGCTAATATATAGACGCTTGACCTGTTGAGTCTATTTCCTGCGAAGCCTGAAGATTACGGAGATGCTCTCGACGTCCTCGGTGCCTGGGAGGGTGCTCTCGCTCGAGCCGGCAAAGCAGCATCAGATTCTTTGGCGCTCCGATGCTTCCTCTGCGCATAGCCACCATGCGGGGCTAGTGCCGGAAGCATAGTTGCTTGGATCGTTGTGCCCAGCGCTTCGAGCCAACAGGCCCCCTGCATACAGTATTACCAGGCTCTGAGCTTGGCCTACTCTTCCATAAGACCACCCCGTGAACTGCTCGCGAGAAGCCCCAGCGATACTTCTCGGAACAGGTCCTCCAGCCTATGTTCCTCCAACTTGGCCCGCGTCAGCGGCAGAACTGAGAAAGTCAGAAAGCCGCGGCCCTCGTCTCCGGGGTGGACGATCAACCTGCCCGGAGCAAGTTCCTGGATTGGCGCTACCGTGAGTCGGTGCTCTTTCCCGGAGAGCACAATGCCGCTCTCCATGATCAGATCAACCGCAGCCTCTAGGTTGAGCAGCAGAGTTGAGCAGTCGGCGATCGTGACTTCATCCAGCAGAACATTCCCGTCCGTAGAAAGCTTTAGGACGAAGCCATCTTGCGCCGTATCAAACTTCAGTGGGGCGGCTTCGCCGCAATCCTCTAGCCAACCGGCGAATGCTTCCCAGGTTGCTCGGTTAGCGATTGTGATGGGCAGGCGCATCCCGAAGAGGTAGCCAGCTGGGTACGTCACGAGTTTGCGGTCGGGACAAAAGCTGATGTAGATGTTCCGTCCCGTGGCTATCTCAGCAAATAACTCCTGCAGACGCGGGTGATCGTCCATGGGAATCCCCATCATGTGATAGAAAAACGCCTGGCTAAGCTCTTGGCCGATGCTTCGACTTAGCTCTTTGCCCTCGAAGTACTCCACGATCTCCGATCGTACGGCGCTCACAGACACGTCGTAGACAGTTTCTGTCCCCGACTTATATTTCGCCTTGACCGTTCCATTTGTCTCGTATATGGAACTTGGATCGAGGATCCCTAAACCGAGATACGGCGGCAGACCCTTGACCCAACCTTTTCTTGCAGCGTTCATTTCCTTCCCTCCTTTGTCGAGAGGGACGTACGCGGCAGGCGCGCTCAGCCTTATTTGCTCGTCAGCGTGCGTATAGGGAATAGCTGCCCTGCGCGAAAAAAGCCCGCTCTCCATCATCAGGAGCGCGGACTTCCGCGTTGGACCTTTTGTTGTCTCGGCGAGCTAAAAGCTCACTTGGACCACATCCCCGCTTGAGCGGCTAGGCACCTTGGGCGTCCATCCCAGGTTGCCGGGCCCGGTTTTCGGGCCACTCCTGATGTGAGGCCGAGCTTATCATCCCGAGAGCGGAGATGTCAATGGCCTGCAGGGCAAGGATCTTCCAGATGGGTAAGTCAGGTTTCCGCTCAACCATATTGCGGTGGAAGCCATAGCGAGTGTACGCTAGCATCGTATGATAATTTGGGCCGATACTGCATGAGAATGGTGGATCGCTATCGCGGAGCTCTGCTCGGATTAGCAGTCGGAGACGCGCTCGGGGCGGCGCTTGAGTTCATGCCGCCGGGCTCATTCGAGCCCATAGATGATCTTGTCGGTGGCGGTCCGCATGGACTTGAGCCGGGGCAATGGACAGATGACACAACTATGGCTCTTTGTCTCGCCGAAAGCTTGATCGAGCGCGGAGGATTCGATCCCGAAGATCAAATGCATCGCTATGTGCGCTGGTACCGAGAGGGATATCTGAGCAGCACGGGTATTTGTTTCGACATCGGCAACACAGTTGTATCGGCTCTCAAGAGATTCGAAAATAATGGAGAGCCCTACGCGGGATCTACAGACCCATACTCTGCGGGAAACGGGTCACTCATGCGCTTAGCACCTGTCCCGCTCTTTTTCGCCAGGGATCCTCGAGTTGCCATTGATCGGAGCGCTGACAGCTCGCGAACCACTCATAAGGCTACGGAGGCTGTCGATGCTTGCCGCTACTTCGCAGGCCTCATTGTTGGAGCGGTGCAGGATCGGAAAAAGACAGATCTGCTAGCAAAAGACTTCAGTCCAGTTGAAGACCTCTGGAAGGAAAGGCCGCTCGCTCCAACCATCGCGGAGATTGCAGATGGGTCCTTCAAAGGCCGAAAACCTCCAGAAATCAAGGGCAGCGGCTACGTTGTCAAGTCGCTCGAAGCGGCGCTATGGGCGTTTGACCGCAGCGATAACTTCAAGGAAGGCGCGCTTATGGCCGTAAATCTGGGCGATGACGCCGACACAACTGGCGCTATTTATGGCCAGATCGCTGGGGCATTCTATGGAGTGGAGGCGATTCCTGCATATTGGCGAAAGCAGGTAGAAATGAGCACGATGATCCTTGATCTTGCAGACCGGCTGTTTGAGAGTGCCAGCCACATCTAGCGCCTGCGTAGCCTGAAGATGACGGAGACGCCCTCGACGTCCTTGGTGCTTGGGAGGGTGCTCCCGCTCGAGCCGGAAAGCACCATCAGGAGTTCTGAAATAGTCATCCTGGCCTTGGAGTCGCTCCGCTCCAGATATAAGAATCTCTCGAACGTATCCTCGTCGGAGCATAGGAAGCACCTCTTGGCCCGGCTGTCTTCGAGCTCATAGTTCACGAGTCCGGCGTCCTACAATATTGCCAAGTGATGGTAGAGGTTGTAGCGATCCTCGCCGGCGTACACGTGGCTTAGGATCACGGACCTGAAAACCGGCTCCCGCCTTTTGATTGCAGGCCCAAAACCCAAAGATCACGTGCTCACGGACTTGAGCCGGGAATAAGGGCAAAACCCCCGCTGCTGCTCGGGGACTTTGCGGTTCTGAAGAAGGGCGACGCCACCAGGGAAACAGGGGTGTCCACTTGTTCATCCGGATGAGCGGTGCAGGATCCCCGAGAAGCTGATCCGGGTGATAAGACGGGACCGCCCTATCAATTGCGGAGGTCCTCGATGACGCCCCGTACCTCGTAAGCATCCCTAGGGTTACACCTGCCCCAACGCAACTCATCCTCTGATGCTTCGCCCAAGAACGCAAAGCGATCGCGAACCTGCCTTATCCAAAGATCGATGTCGACTTCGCCTGTCAGGACACCTATGTCTTCAGCTGGGAAGTCAGCCGAACTTCTCGGCCCCAGGATTTCCGGATCCGGATCGAAAGGACCATCTCCCAATCCCGCTTCGACCACATCAGTGTAGACCTTGAGAAAGGTCAGTTTCCGAGTAAGTGGTTCGTCAAGTGCTCCCGCGCCAATTAATGCAAGATCATATAGATCGCGAACTAGTCCTCTCCGGCGAAAGGCGGCAAGCTTCTCCGCCAAGTTTTCTTCAAGCGCCATGACGGGAGCCGCTACCGGTTCGAATTCAAGGCCTCTGTGAAATGGCATCGGAATCGGATCTAACATTTCTTCTGGCAGCCAAGGACCTCTAAAGACCATTTCTATCTTTGAGTCGATGTTCGGACTCCCGAGAGGCGTTGCAACTTTCAGGCTCCCTCGTCGTCCTCCCTCTGCGTCCTCGATCCGGAACTGAACGTCAAATATCTCGGCGCCATCCAGAGTTTCGATCAAGAGCTCGCCAATGGTTTCATCATCCGCGGCGAAATCAAGGTCAGTTGAGAAGCGACCCCTGGCACCCACTCTGTACTTGCGAAGCGCTGTTCCACCCTTAAACGTCAAGCCCAGCCCGTAGAGCCCTGCATCTGAGATTATCTTGAGGGCGTAATCCTGCGTCACATCCAAGAGAGCGGCGTCCCTGCCACCCCTTCGCCCGCTATAGTGCATTCCAAGGTACCCCTCGGTGATCACGTTGAATCAGCAGTCACCGGGGCTCCCCCCATGATTGATTTCCTGGCTTCCATCTCCCAAGAAGCGACGAATCTCGTACATTCCACTTCTTGTTGTGGATACCCGGTCGTCGTCTCGTGCCGAAGTAGTATGGGCCCTTTACAAGAGGAGCTATGTGCTCGTAGATCTTGTTTGCGAGCTCTATGTTATCGGCAGCTTCAATGAGATATCCAGTTCTCACCCAGACCGGGCGGCCCCGGTCGGTGAGTTCTTCAAACAGCAGGTCATCTCCAACACCACCTGCGGCATCGGGCAGCCACTCCAATGCGCTAGGCCAGGCCTTATACGCCGTTGGTCTCTCAGCCATTAGGACGATTAGCGTCTCGATGCGCCAAGTCGGCAGATCGCTAATCTGAACGGGATCCAGCTTTCCCCACCTTCTCGTTATTCTGAAGCTCTTCAATGTTTTCGGGATTGCTCGGTCCTTAGGAATTGCGATTACGTCTCGGTCTGGACTTCTCCTGGCCAGGTTGTGCATCCAAGCCGCCGACTCGTATGCGATGGCCACTGGAAAGCTTGGACGATGCTTGAGGATTGCCCTTAGCTCGATGAATTGATCACCTGAATTAATGGGACCCGCGCGCGATGCCGGCGCGAATTCCCATGCGTCTTTTCTTCTGAGAGAAAGCAGCCAGCCCGCCTTCTGTAGCCGATGCGCCACCACCTCAGGGCGTAGCCTGAGGCCATGTTCTTCGATTATCTCGGCCAGTAGCGCTTTCGTTACTAGAATCGGCTGCCGCAGCTCCAATCCTTCTATTACCGGAGCTAGGCTCTTCGGAATGCTTCTCGCTGTCGTTTTTGGTGCCATCTTGGCCATATTATGCCAGATCAGGACTAAAAACGACAGTATTCCGCGTGCATAGCTTCACGCAAAATAGCGGAGCACCAGCCAAAACACGCTTGATCTCACATTAGACCATTCAGCGGCATAGCACGAAATGTGGAGTAGGGTGGGTTGCGGTTTTTAGCCGCTGGCGGGCGCACCAACAGCACCCGTAGCAGGCCACGCCCGAGCCGCACCCGGATTGCGCAGCCACCGAATCCCACGTGGGCCCTGACCGTTCATCACAGAATCGGACCGTTCGACGGCTCCCAAGGACCATTCATGAGAATATCGGACCGTCCGTGGGCGCTCCACCAAGGGCCGCCTGCTTGCGCGGG
>JADFRG010000017.1 GCA_022561385.1 Chloroflexota bacterium | reverse complement strand
CCCCTCCTTTCTTCAGATACTCCCTGGCAAATCCATGCCTAAACGCATGTGGATTAACTCGACCTTGAACCCCCGCCCTCTTTGCCAAACGTCGCAGCATTTGAATGACCAAGTTGCCATTCATCTCTTGACTGTCGCGCAGAGAAGTAAATAGGAAGGGATTTTTTTCGAAGGGCCTCACTTTTATCCAATCCAATATTGCTCTTCGAGTCCTTCCCCCAAACAACACCTTTCGAGCCTTATCACCTTTTTCATGAACCATTGCGACCCCATGATCAAGGTCGATATCTTCCATCTTCAAGGTACACAGTCCCCCTACCCGACAAGCTGTATCTAACAGAAACAAAATAATTGCTGTATCGCGCCTCCCTGCAACTGTCGATTCGCACGCTGATAGCAACTTTCGTACATCATCCATGTCAACACCTTTCGGTTCAGCTGGAGGAAGTTTCGGCAGTTTGATCCTCTTCCAGAATCCATCATCGATTAATCTTTCTTCATAGAGCCATTTGAAGAGTCTTCTAACAACACGCGCATGCGAGTAAAAATAGTGAGGCGACAATCCTTCTTCTCTAACTCCGGCAAGATAGTATCGAACATCATCGATCAAGATGTCCTCAAGTTTCAGATGGCCATACCTTGATAGAAAACGTGCAAATCGAACTCGATACCATGTGATGGTCGAGTTCTTCACTCCTTCAGCCAGGAGGGCGATTAGCAATCTCTCTACACCTTCGTTTACTGTCATTCGTTTGATCCCCCTGAGCCCCTGGAGCCAACGCCTTACGGCTTAGGTCTCCAGGGGCCCTCAGGGGAAACCCCTACAAGCGAGATATGATCTCTGCCTTCTTTTCCGCATCCCTCTGGATCTTCTCCAGACCTAATCCATGCTCTTCGAGATGCGTAAGCATTTGAAATAGGCTTGGCTTTTCAGTATTTAATCTCGCCATCGCACCAGAGACAGTCCCTGCCACGCCTCGCAGATACCCCTCCGAGATTCCCTTGAATTCCTTTCCCTTTCTTGAGGTTGGCCAGGTAATGCCATCGGCCCAATCCTCTGCCGCTGATAGAACCCGATTCCAAAACTCAGAGACTTTCCAACGTCGATTGTTTGAATCATCAAGATCCGGAATACATGCTCTTCCCCACTCCACCAGATAATTCAGGAGCTTTACAATCTGCAATTCGCAAAGGTTATCGAAATCTTCGAACTCTTCGAACCCACCCTTGTTTGGCTTTACTTCCCATTCAACTCGTGCCACCGGGCCGGAATATCCATTCCAAACGTCGCGCCAATACTCGATATCCCCCTCCGCTTCAGCTTGAGCAACCTTGTCATAAATCCTTAGATAAACTGCAGATTTCCTGGAACCGATATTGATCGTCTCAATCTGTCTTGATTGTGAATTGAAATAGATCGAAGAAAGCCCCGCTCTTCCAACCCAGCCATATCGCCACTTTTCGATATCTTCATCAGCCAATTCCAAACCAAATAGATCTAATGCGATGTCAATCCTAGTTATTCGAATCGGCCAGTCTCCCTTAACACCTATATCTGACAGAAACTTTCTGACAGCTTCTCGAAGCTCTTTTCCAAGTCGATGATCAAGAAGATATTTGGGGCCAATCTGACTCCAGATTCCCATCCCCTGTCCTTCACCTCTCAATTCATCAACTTCATCGGTGAGAAATGCTCGAATGTCATGACTCCATACGCTTACCTTGTATCCTGCCGAACCACCTCGAACCACAAAATCTCCCTCAGCAACACCATCCTTCAGCCTTCTCGAATTGCACCCCCGAATCACCCTACTCCACCTGTCGAACACATCCTTTCGAGGGTATTTGACATTGATATAGAGCGTGTCAACACTTACGGAATACTTCATTCAAACAAGTCCTGTACATTGCACCCCCGTATTACAGGACGGGGGTGTTCCAGCTCCGAACTCTGCGCTGTCGCTTTTCGCAGGCTGCCGCCATCCGCGCCCGCGTCAAGGGCGTTCGTCTCCGCCTCACGGCCTTCGGCCTCGGTTCCCTCGCCCTGGACCCGAGCGCTTGCATGGCGACTGATCGCCTGCAGCGACAGCGCATCCTTCTCGCCGATCATCACACTAACGGCATCAAGCACTTTCGATCTCGCCAGTGGGATCGGCAGGCCTCCAGATCGCTTCCTCACGTATTCGTTGACTAGCTGCCTAAGTCTCGCATCCATGGCAAAGCCATCCAGATTGCAAATTCCTAGTTCCTCGATCCACCTGTGGTAAGTTCTTGGAGACATCACTCTTCCGGAAAGAAACGGCTCTGGACCATCTTCTGCAAGATAGAGCACAAATCCGAGAAGCTTAAATGCACGAGCATAATCACCACCAAATGCAATTGCAGCTTGCTCAATAAACTCTTTAGCTCTCATCTCTTGAAGATCCTCATTGCGTATTTCATCATGCTCTCGTAGAATACGCACTGGCAAAAAAAGGGTGTTTCGCAATTCGAATACAGAATACCCTGGAATAATATTCCTGTCAAACCCCAATCTATAGAGAATCGAATCTTCCAATGTCAAATAAGCCACAGAAACCATCAATCGATGACGAAGCCTTCCCCGATTCATTAACGCGCGACATGGGCAAGCGCATCCGCCGAGCCCGCGACGACTCCGGCATGACTCAAGCCGAACTAGCTGAGAAGATAGGCCGACGACAGGCGTCCGTTTCTCATATGGAAAATGGGAAGATGGAGATATCCGCAGGAACTCTCGCAAGAATGGCCTCGGCCCTTGAAAAGCCGATCAGCTACTTCTTCCCAACTTGGCTTACCAAGATTCTTCAGCCTGAAGAATTAGCACCTGATGAGCAAGAACTTCTAAGCCTCGCTCAGAAACTTAGCACTGAGGACCTCCAGCGTTTCATCATCCAAATTCGCGCTATCGTTCTGAGGGACGAGCGACAATACTATGAATGGCTCGAGGAGCAGGAGGATCGCCGGGGCAACTAAATCCCCCTTATGAAAGGCGCTCCATGTGTGCAAAACCTGCCTTTTTCCCTAAAGTTTATGGTGTAAGCAATGTAATCCGCACTTATTTGGGACATAATTCCTGATAATCCCGTGATAGGAACATTATTGGGAGTATCTTCCCTTTCCTCCTCCAACACCGGGGATATTCGGAATTATTTCCCTATAATCATTAGTTATACGGCTTGATTGACAGTAAGACAGTGAATAAGACCGAACAGATTGACTTTTTGGCAGCAATAGCGAACCGCCTGAACGGTCTTGCGCCCGCAAATGATGAAGAGCTCGCATTAGTAGGATTTGCGGTAGGGGCAATCTATTCTCTCCAGGAAGCCACAAGAATCAGCGAAGACGGGTATTCCGATGAGCATCTTGATCCGGAGTATCCTCAGACTTTGATGACTCAGATAGCTTCGCTTTCAGCTGGCGAAGAAATCGCTGATTCACCGTGGCTTTCTGGCTATTTCTTCAATTCAGGTCTCTATCGGATAGCGGCGCTCAACGAGAGGGTTGACAAGTATATAGGATCTCGATCGGACCTCGCTGGGGACGTCCATCACGAGGTGAACCGGCTGAAGCATCGTGTCGAAGGAGTGATCGGCGGAAGAAACGTAGGTATTAGTGAGGCACAAGAAGGACTTGAAAAGCTAGTTGAGAGTTTGGCAACATTCATGGAGAAAAAAGCCGCATAACAACTCGCTGGAGCGGACCGGGGATGCGCGGCGATTTGATAATGTGTAGATCTTTCCCTGGCCACTGAGCTCGCAACCGTTATGTTGTTGTCGGTCAAAATTCAATAAAGGAACCCCCAACCAGAGGGAGCTGGCTGGGGTATCGTGGGGTGCAGGCCCACCATATTCCCGTATTTTTACGTGACATCGTAGGCGCGATAAGATTCAAGTAGATCGTCTCCCCCGAGTTGAACATAAAGCTGAGTTGTTTGAATAGAAGCATGGCCCATTAGTTCCTTCAAGTCCCACAGTGACATACCACGGTGTGATACCGCAAATCCGCGACGAACGGCATGTGGAGTTATTTTGATGCCAGCCTTTTTGCTAAGTATCTTGAACAGCCAGTCGATACTTTGAACGCTCATTCTGTTACCGCGATTGGAAATAAAAACAGGATCGTTCTCCTCATGTGGCACGGTGACCATGTAGTCGAGTAATGCTTCCATCGTCCGCCTGCCAGCAAAAGTCACCCGGTCTTTATCGCCTTTACCTGAACGAACTAATATCCGAAGGACGTCCTGCAGAGAAAAATCTAAATCTCCGCAGTTCAAATCGCTGGTTTCTTGTCTCCTAACACCTGACTCGTACATTAGAAGGATGATCGCTTTGTAGCGAGGTGACGAATTTGCTGCTAAGAGCTTGTCTATATCTTCCTTGCGAGCTACGCGTTGCTTCCTTTTTGGTGGTCTGGGAAGTAAGCCCCGGAAGTTTACTTCGGGACAGACGCCTTCTAAATGACCGTATCGCAACAAGGCACGAACATTCCTCCCATGTAAGTCAACGGTGGCCTTAGCCCTACCTGATAAGGTAAGTTTAGCGATGTAAGCACGGATATGTTTTCGTAGAATCGTGCTCGGTTTGATACCATTGTCATCTGCCCACTCGCAAAACGGTCTGGCGGTATAACCATATATTTTCAATGTTCCTTTGGTGACCTGTGTTGAAATCCGTTGATTCAGGTAGTCCTCGTACAACTCAATGAACGTAACCATGTTTGATCTCCTTTTTTAACTCCTCCACCTAGTACGAGCCTTTCAAGCTTCGCAAAGCAAGACCTGAGTTTGGCTCGCCCCATCGATTGAGCTAAAATCCCGGCTCGATGAATCGCAGGGTGCGTTTTCGCCGGAGGGGTTCGCGACTGGGACTGCTTGTTACCCTTGCCGCGCTCATTTACCTCGTTTTGTTGGTCCGCGTTGCCGACAGCGCCGGAGAAGCATTCAGGCTGTCCAGCGGCAGCGCGCTTATCGCACTTCTCGCTTTTCTCCCTGCGCTCGCCCTGATCTCACAATTTGTCCTGCCGGTACGCGACCAAACCGGGCGTAGATCGGTCTTCGGACGGCTGTTGAATTATCTGCTTGGAGAGGGCGGTACCGTCACCTTCGTGCGCGAAGGCAAACCCCAGGCAACGCCGGATGAAATGGCGTTGCGCGGTGCGGGTGTTATCTGGGTGGACCATTTGAGCGCCGCGCTTCTCCGGACAGATACCGCGATGACCCGCATCGTCGGGCCGGGAGGCCTGGCCTTCACTGAGCCGGGCGAATGGCTTGCGGAGGGGTTTGATCTTCGCCGTCAGAGGCGATCGCTGCACGGCTCCCCGCCGCCGGCGGGCTCGACAGCCACAGCAGATGAGGTGAGCGCCATGGCGCTTACCCTGGACGGAATTCCGGTCTCGGCTTCACTTTCGATCACTTTCGTGCTGGAGCGTCGGACTCCGGTTGAAAGCGACGATGTGGCCGATGCGCCTCCCACGGTGCCCTCCGTTGGCGCGTTGCAGGCGGCGGCCTTCGGGAAGATGATCTCCGGCGAGCACGATTGGTCCTGGAGCGAGATCCCACTCCGGTTGGTCGTCGAGTTATGGCGAGATGAGGTCAAGGATCGGAATCTGGACGAGTTCCTGGCAGACCGCTCAGAGGTCATGGCGGGAATTGAGGCGGCCATCCTTGCCCGGCTGACCCAGGAATCAAGCATTTCGGACCTGCGGCTCATCAAGGAACGCGGGATCCGAGTTCTGGGCGTCACCGTCTCGGACCTGCAGATACCGGCCGAGATTCAGGCCGAGCAGCTGCAGGCCTGGTTCGATGGATGGGCAGGCCCGGTCCGAAAACAACTTGACGAGGCGATCGAGCTGGTGCGCGAAGCAGGCATCCGGGGCGAAGCGAAAGCCGCCCTTATGCTCATCGAGCGATTGACCCACAAGATGTCCCAACAGCTCCAATTGGATCACTCTCTCTCACAGCGGGATGCCATCGTCCTGATCCTCGAGGACGCCGCCCAGCTCTGTGCAGAACTGCCGCGGTTGTCCGCCCGCTCGGCGCAGGTGCGCGACGTGCTCGAGCAGGTCAAGGCGCGGGACTCGGAGTGCCTGGATCCAGAGGATAGGCGATGAGCCAAGTGGCTGACATCCGTGTAGGAGCTGGCCCCAGGTTCTCGCCCCTGAACCTCATCCTGGATCGCGGCCGCGTCGGCAGTCGGCTGCGGCTGGTCACGGCGTTAGCGGTATTGGGGCTTTATTGGTTTGCGGTGGCGCTGATCGGAAATTTCCCTCCCCTGATTCCCGCCGAGAGGCTGACCGATTTGCCGGTCGTATTCGCGGTGCTTCTGGATGTTTTCAGCTCTTTCTTAAGCCCTCAGGTCCTAATTTTCGTGTTTCCAGTTCTGCTTACTATTTTTCTGGCCTTTCACCTCGGTGCTCGTTATCTGGCCGATCTGTTCGAGCTTGAATCGACCAGCATCGCCTACCGTTACCTGCTGGGCTCAGTGTTCGGGATCCGATATCCGGTGCTCTCAATCGACGCCGGCGATGTAGCTCACCTGGATCAGCAGAATCCATTGCTACGCATCGGGGGACCGGGCTACCTCAAACTTCACCTCGGATTCGCAGCGGTGTTCGAAACCCTGGAGGGTCAGCCGCGAATCTACGGTCCCAGCGCAGGTCACTCGCGATACTTTATCCAGGGTTTTGAACGTTTGCGGGATGTGATCGACCTCAGGGATCAACTCAGAGAGATCGATGAGATACGCACCGTCACGAAGGACGGGATCATCGTCCATGCTCGGGATGTCCAAATCGTCTTCCGTGCTTTCAGTTCGTACCGTCGGAATGACGACGGCACCTACGAGGCCGACCCCAGAAGCATGTTGAACCTGGCCTACGGCGGAATCTCGGGGGAAGCCGGTCTGCCGCGCTGGACCGAAACACTTCCTACCCTGGCAGTGCATGAGATCAAGCGTTACGTCGCAGCCCGCACGCTTGAGGAATTCCTGGCACTACCTGGCGACCAGAGTGAAAACTTCCATATTCCTCGCCGCAAGCTGACCGCTAGCTTCCACACACAAGAAAGAAAGCAGCGGCTCCAGGACCTGGGTCTGGAGCTGGTATGGGTGGGTGTGGGCACCTGGGAAGTGCGGGACGATCAGATCCCGTCGACGGATTTAGAGATTGCTGCGGGCCAGACGTTAACTGGAGTTGCGCGAGACGAGGCCCGGGCGCGGCGACTTCGCTCCTCGGAGCACCTGCGACGCGAAGGTCAACTTCGAGAGTTTGCCCTTCAGCGAGAGGTGATTCTCGAACTGATCGCGGCATGGAACGATGGTCAGCTACCGGACCGTCGTCGGTGCTACGAGTTGCTGGACCGGCTGCGGCGTAGGCTGATCGATCTCCAGGGACGCGTCGAAGCCGCCCAAAGGCTGGATCCAGGCAGATTCGAACTGCCGGACCGGCTTCAAGAAACTCTGTCGCAGCTGGAGTCACTGACGGAGCATTCCCGGTCGCTGTAATTTGTTCAGGCTATTTTCAGGAAGCCTACGTTATACGAGCCGAAAATAAGTCCTGTACGGCAATGATGACATCCTCCCGGTGACCGTTCCCGAATCGAGTTGGCTGCAGATCCTCCCGGAAGTCAAGACCGCGCTGTCGGAAGGGCGTCCGGTAGTTGCGCTCGAATCAGCCGTCATCACCCACGGTCTACCGCGTCCCATCAATTTGGAGCTTGCGCGACGTATGCAGGCCGAAGTCCGCAAAGCGGGCGCAGTGCCAGCAATCGCGGCGGTGCTGGACGGGGTCGCAAAGCTTGGATTGACCCCTGAGGAGCTGGAACGACTTTCACTCGACGAACAGGTAGTTAAGATCAGCCGCCGCGACTTCAGTTGGTCGAGGGCGACCGGTCGCTCTGGAGGCACCACCGTGGCGGGGGGAATGATCATGGCCAGGGCCGCGGGAGTTCGGGTGTTTGCAACGGGGGGTATCGGTGGCGTGCACCGCGGGGGCGGGATGGATGTGTCCGCAGATCTGCCCGAGTTGGCTCAAACTCCGGTGGCGGTTGTGTGCTCAGGCGCCAAGGCCATCCTGGATCTGCCGCGGACGATCGAATGGCTGGAAACGGCCGGGGTTCCCGTCGTGGGTTACGAGACCGATGAACTCCCAGGCTTTTACAGCCGAGAGAGTGGTCTGCCCATCAGCGCGCGCGCCGATACACCGGAGGAGGTGGCCGGCATTTTGCGTGCGCACTGGGAGTTGCCGTCGGCGGGTGGACTGCTGATTGGAGTACCGTGTCCAGAGTCGGATGCCATTCCGTTTGATGTAGTGCAGGAAGCCCTGCAGCGGGCTGCAACCGAAGCGCGCAACGTCAGCGGTCCCGCGCTCACCCCATTTTTGCTGTCCAGGATGTCCGAGTTTACCGACGGCCGCTCCCTGAGGGCGAATCTAGCGCTCTTGCGCAACAACGCTAGGGTCGCGGCTGGCATTGCCGTCGCCCTGAACTAGCCTTCGATGCGCCGATTCCAAGTCCGTCAGAGTCACGCGCGGTCCATTCGCAGCGGATAATTCGCGGCTGAGACCCCACAACACGCCGCAGGGGTCGGTATGTTAGAATGGCCTACCTCCCGAGTGATGGTGATGGTCGAAGTAACAATCGATAGCATTCGAGTAAGCCTAATGTCGCAGCACCGAATCGTGATCCTGAAGGACGTCGATTCGGACCGCTTCCTCCCGATTTGGATCGGTCCCTACGAAGCGGAGGCCATTACCGTGAGCCTCCAGCAACTGGAAGTTTCGCGTCCACTGACCCACGATTTGCTGCGTAATGTCCTGCAGAAACTTGGCGCCGAAATACTGCAGATAAACATTACGGAATTGAAGGACGACGTCTTCTTTGCACATATCCTCATGACAGTAAACGGGGAAGAAATGGAGATCGACTCGCGTCCCTCCGATGCGCTGGCGCTCTCCGTGCGGGCCCACGTCCCAGTATTTGTTTCTGAAGACGTAATGCAGGAAGCCGCCTCGGTCCCGGAGGATGAACTGGAATCGGAGGACCTTGGGGAGGATGGAGAAGAGCGGCTGGAGGTCTTCAAAGACTTTGTCGAGACGCTCGATTTGGACGACCTGGATTCTCCAGGGGGAAATTCGGAGGATTAGGCCCCACGGCGCTGACCTCCTTCCGGCCGCGCGGAAGCGCATTCCCAACTTAGGCAACGGTCCAAGCGGCGGGTTTTCCCGCCCATTTTCAGGTTAGCGAGATGGCAGACCCAGCAACAAACTCCAACGAAGGCCAGACCGTCCCCCACAACCGAGAGGCCGAAGAGGCCGTTCTCGGATCTGTTCTCGTGAACACGGATGTCTACTACGATCTGGTCCACTTCCTCTCCGCGGAGGATTTCTTTCTGCATCGCAATCAGTGGGTTTGGGAAACCTTCACCCGCCTTCAGGAGCAGCGCCAACCGATCGATTTACTGACGGTCGGGGAAGAGCTCGAAAGCCAGGGTCGCCTGGTGGAGGTCGGTGGACAGGCCTACCTGACGGGGCTCATCAACAATGTGCCGTCATCCATCCACGCAGAAGCCTACGGCCATATGGTGGAGGAGGCAGCCACTCGACGCCGGCTCCTGGACGCGGCCAGTCGGATCGCACGCCTGGCCTATCAATCGGACACCATGCTGGAAGACGTCGTTAATGAGGCCGAAAAAGCGGTCTTCGGTGTGAGCGAGCGACGTCTCCCACACCAGCTTCAGCCCATTCGACAGGTGCTCAGCGAGTATTACGATCGGATTGACTACCTTGCGCGACACAAAGACGAAACGATTGGCGTTCCCACCGGCTTCATTGATTTGGATCGGCTTCTGGGAGGAATGCAGCCAAGTGATCTGCTCATCATCGCCGGGCGCCCAGGCCAGGGCAAGTCAGGCTTCTGCATCTCGACCGCCAGGAACGCCAGCCAGCTGCACAAGCAGCATGTCGCCCTTTTTTCGCTCGAGATGTCCAACGAGCAGCTCGTACAGCGATTGGTGGCTCAGGAAACTGGGATCAATTCCCAGCGATTGCGGCTTGGCGAAATCAAAGATGAGGAGTGGCCGCTGTTTACTCAGGCCGTAAGTGCGCTGGGAGAGACGAACATCTACCTTGACGACACGCCTTCCATAAGCCCGCTGCAGTTGCGCACCAAATGCCGCAGGCTGCACATGGAGGTGGGGCTGGATCTCATCATCATCGACTATCTACAGCTGATGACCGGCGATACACGTATGGAAAACAGGGTGCAGGAAGTTTCATACATCTCTCGCAACCTCAAAGCTCTTGCACGCGAACTCAACGTCCCGGTATTGGCCGCGGCCCAGCTGTCACGCGCGGTCGAGCAACGCGCCGACAAACACCCGCTTCTCTCGGACCTTCGTGAATCCGGCAGCCTGGAGCAGGACGCAGATATCGTGATGTTCATTTATCGGCCCGACCAATATGAACCCGACACCCTTAAAAAGAATATTGCTGAAATCATAGTGGCCAAACACCGCAACGGTCCGGTCGGGACGGTGGAACTGGTGTTCCGCGAATCGCTTGCGAAGTTCGAAAATGCAGCCCCGCCGCGATTGCGGGAGGCTGAACCCGCCCCCGAAATATGAGCACTTTCAATGGCTTCCCGGCGGGCACAACCCGCCTGACGGCCATTCCCAATCCCTTCTTTAGCGAACTGCTACCCAGCATCGATCATCTAGCAGAACTTAAGGTCACGCTCTATGCCTTCTGGTACCTCTCGCGGGCCGAGGGAGATTTCCCATATCTCAGCCGGGACGAACTGGCGCATGACAGCCTGCTGGTGGAGGCGGTGTCGGGGCCGCTCAGTGGACTTGACGCGCTGGACGATGCTTTGGAGCGATGCGTTTCCCGCGGCACGCTGCTCAAAGCGACCCTGGAGCTAGGGGGCGACTCGCGTAACTTTTACTTCTTAAACGGGCCCAACGGACGTGCGGCGGTGGCCGCCATTGAAACGGGAGAGTGGAGGCCGAGCGGTGAACCTGATGCGCCGCTCGAGCTGCGACTGGAACGCCCCAACATATTCAACCTTTACGAGAAGAACATCGGCCCGCTGACTCCGATGATCGCCGATCGGCTGCGGGACGCGGAGCAGACCTACATCGAAAGCTGGATCGTCGAAGCCATTCAAATCGCGGTGGAAAACAATGTTCGGAAATGGCGCTACGTAGAAGCCATTCTGGAAGACTGGATGGAGACGGGGAAACATGAGCGAGAAGACCGGGGAAACACTGAACGGGCCCGTAGACGGTACCGGCAGGGCCAATTCGCAGACTTCTGGGACTCTTAACGGATCCGCGGATCTGTTAGGCGATCCGGATTGCCCAAACTGCGGCGGGGTCGGATATCTGCGCCTCCAGGCGCCCGTCGGCCATCCAGACTTTGGCCGGCTGGAATCCTGCGATTGTCGCGAACCCGAAATCCGTTTACACCTTCAAGAACGGCTCTTCCGCCTCAGCCGGCTCGATGAGCTGAAACGACTCACTTTTGAAACTTTCAATCCGGATGGAAGAGTGGGAACCACCGCGCAAGAGCAGCAATCGCTGCACGCGGCATATAAGCGTGCGAAAACCTACTCTCAGAAGCTCGAAGGGTGGCTCCTGCTTCAGGGAGGATTTGGCGTTGGCAAAACCCATCTGGCAGCCTCGATTGCGAACGAGGCCGCCGGCCATGGCGTGCCGACCCTGTTCCTCACCGTTCCCGATCTGTTGGACGAACTGCGCGCCACGTTCAGCGATGGCGAAATTAGCTTTCAGGAGCGCTTCGATGAGATTCGCTCCGCTCCACTGATCATTATGGATGATTTCGGAACCCAGAATACGACCGAGTGGGCGCGCGAGAAACTATTTCAAATTCTCAATCATCGATATACGAATCGCTTGTCGGTCGTGATCACGACCAATTTGGCTCTGGAGGAGATCGAAGCTCGGTTGCGCTCGCGCATCCTGGATCCCTCATTGGTGGATCGAGTTTATATCCAGTCGCCGGATTACCGCACGCCGATGAACCAATCCGGTCGCGAGGAGCTGTCCTCGCTGGACCTGCATCACGATCAGACTTTCGAAACTTTCAGCCTGCGCGAGCGCGAGAAGCTTCCAAGCGAACAAGCTCGATCGCTAGACGAAGCATTCAAGGCGGCGCGGGCCTTCGCCGAGCATCCCCGCGGCTGGCTCATGCTGGGGGGTAGCTACGGTGTCGGCAAGACGCACCTGGCGGCTGCCATTGCAAACCATCGGAACAGCCAGGGTCATCCGGTGACCCTCGTCAGTGTTCCGGACCTGCTGGATCATCTGCGATCGACTTTCAGTCCAGCTTCGACGGTGTCCTATGACCGGAGGTTCCACCAGATCCGCAATTCGCCCTTATTGGTGCTCGATGACCTGGGGACGGAGGCCATGACGCCCTGGGTGCGCGAGAAGCTCTACCAGCTCTTCGGTTATCGCTTCGATTCCAAACTCCCGACCGTGATCACATCGGCCAGCACACCGGACAAGATGGATGCTCGGATTCGGGCCTGGACCGATCGAGAACTCTGTGTTCGCAAGCTCATCAGCGCTCCGTCCTATCGTGGACCTCGATGAAAGCTGCGTGTTAGAATCCGCCCGCTAATGTAGGGGAGGGGGGCGTCGGTGCTGGGGAGCACCGGTGCCGGGGAGAACCGGTCCTGCGAGACTTCGCAGCTGTTCTGAGCCTTCCACGCACCCTTGCTCCCGGGCACCCATGCCCCCGCGCTCGCGACCGCTCCCCTGCTCAAGATACGCCCCCATCGTCTAGGGGACCAGGACGTGGCCCTTTCAAGGCCAAGACCGGGGTTCGAATCCCCGTGGGGGCACCTCTCGTAAGTTCTCTGTAAGCTCCTCGCCCGGAAGTTCCTTCTAGAATGGACACAGACCCGTAGCCGCGAATTGCGGAAGGTCGAAGTGTCCAACGCCAATAATACAGTACTGATCGCGGACGATCACGAGAGCACCCTCGAGCACCTTGGGGAAGTCCTGGGTGATTGGGGATATCAGGTCATCACCACCGGCGATGGCGGGGAGGCCTGGGATATTCTTCAGCGCGAGGATGCCCCCCGAATGGCGATACTCGACCGGCGCATGCCGGGGATGGATGGGTTGGAGATCATACGCCGCGTGCGTGAGCAATCCCAGGAACCCTACATCTACATCTTGTTGCTCACCATCTACGATCAAGAAAAACACCTGGTCGCGGGACTCGACGCCGGCGCCGACGACTACATCGTCAAACCCTTTCGCTCCCATGAGCTGCAGGCTCGCCTGGAGGCCGGCAAACGGATCCTTGAAATCCAGGCGGAGCTGATCCAGACCCGGGACCGTTTGCATTCGCAGGCCACCACCGACGCGGCCACCGGCCTCTGGAACCGATCTGCCATCTTAGAAATTCTTGATCGTGAGCTGGATCGAGGCACCCGAAAGGGTGGATATATCGGACTGGCGATGATCGATCTGGATGAATTCAAGCGGATCAATGACTCGTACGGGCATCCCGCGGGCGACGCGGTCCTGCTGGAGTGTGGTCAGCGAATGCGAAGCTGCGTCCGTACCTATGACGCCACCGGCCGCTACGGAGGCGACGAGTTCCTCTCGGTGCATCCCGGTTGCGATATCAATCAAGCGGTGATGCTGGGCGAACGGCTGCGCAGGGAGATCGCAAAAGAGACGGTGATGATTGGCCAAGCGCCTCTGTGGGTGACCGCAAGCGCGGGCGTCGTATCGAGCGAGCTTTTTCCCGAGGCGGACGCGAAAGAACTAATCGCGCTCGCGGATGAGGCGCTGTATGTGGCCAAACGAGCCGGACGGAATCGGCTCGAAATTGCCGAAAGGTTCGCCGACGTGTAATCGGAGCATGGCACCATGATTTTTAACGGCCCCCTTCGGGGGGCTTTTTCGTTGAACGGTTAGAATCAAGGTCACTCTAAGAGGTCTGGTAGTGATCCTGGTGACAGGTGGCAGTGGATATGTCGGCAGCCACGTCGTGCGGCGGCTGGCTGAAAGTGGAGAACGGGTCCGCGCGCTGGTAAGAGATCCGCGTCGAGTTGAACGAGAGCGGCGTCTCGAGGGGATCCCGGTTGAGATCGTTGCGGCGGACGTCACGGTACCCGACAGCCTCCCGGCCGCCTTCGACGGCGTTCGATCCGTCATCCACACGGTCGCCATCGCCATAGAAAAAGAGGGGCGCACCTACGAGCAGGTGAACTATCAGGGGACCGCAAATGTTGTGCACGCGGCGGAGTCCGCTGGGGTGCGGCGCTTCATCAACCTATCGCAGTTGGGGGCTGATTCGACGCTACCCTATCGCTTCCTGGCCTCAAAAGGGCGTGCCCAGGCGGTTGTGGCGGGCTCAGAGATGGAATGGACCGCGTTTCGCCCATCCGTAATCTGGGGACCCGAGGACGAGTTTGCGAATACGTTCGCCAGGCTGATCCCATTTTCGCCGCTGATTTATCCTATCGTAGGCGACGCAAGCTCTAAGTTTGAGCCGATCTGGGTCGAAGATGTCGTGACCTGTATGGTGAAGGTGTTGTCCGACCCATCCACTTATGGCTGCGAGTATGAGTTGGGGGGACCGGAGGTCCTCACGTTGGAAGAGATCGAGCGCCGCACGCTCTCCGCAGTGGGTGCGACCCGCGCCATGGTGCGATTTCCCATGCCCCTGCTGCGAGTGATTGTGGCGTTGATGGAAACTCTGCTGCCGGCACCACCGGTCACCCGCAGTTTGCTTGAATTACTTGCGGTCAGTAATGTGACCGCTGAAAATTCTCTTGCCCAGTTCGTTTCCGATCCTCGCCCATTCGTACCCGAATACACTGCAAATTACATGGCTCATTTCAGGGCCGGGACGACCCTGGCACAGTTCTTCGGAAGGTCCTGACCCGCTCCGATCACCCAGCCCCATTGCGATCCGATTCCGCATCGTAAGCTGATTGATAGCTTAAGCGGCACGCTGCTAAGGTCAGTGAAAGTTGCTGCGCATACAATGTGGCCAACAAGAAAGGACTGCAGATGACAGGTTCGAATATTGTTACAGATGAAACTTCCCGATCGATCCTGGTGGTCGACGATGAGCGCGGATTTCGCGACGTAGTGACGGTGATCCTAGAAAGCCAGGGATACCAGGTGCACCAGGCCCATCATGCGAACGATGCGCTTGGTCTGCTGGATGAGACCACGCCCGACCTGATACTCACCGACATGATGATGCCCGAGATGGACGGCGTCGGCCTGATAAAGCGGCTAAGGGAAACTCCCAAATGGGCGAATATTCCGGTGGTAGTGATCAGCGCTTACTCGGAGCCTGAGGTCCAGGAAAATGCGTTTGCAGCCGGCGCCACCGGCTTCATTTCAAAACCTTTCTCGGCCAGCGAACTGCGCTCCACTGTGGGCGCCTACTTTACGGAGAATTAATCGGATGAAACTTAGCGCGCAGGCGGTCAGGCAAGCGACTACACGGGCAATCCGACCAGCAATTACACGGGTAAACACGCAGGCGTTCCCACGGACAATTACGAGCGCGGCTAAAACGTAGAAGTAGTTTGATCGGCCCTTTCGATACTCCCCATACCCGTGGGGAGTTTTGCTTTGGAGCACAAACTTGCGCCAGGAGACCGCCGGCAATCCGTTTGGCTCCGTAACTTGACGGTCCCCGGTGCCCGACATACAATGCGGCGAGAGAGGGTCAATGACGACTCGTCGCATCATCCTTTGGATCTTATCCATTGGGTTCGGTCTCATTTCGACGGCAGGGACCATCATCATTTTCGGTTCGGACCTAAATCGGTTCTGGACCAATTTTCTCTTCAAGGGGGACCTTCCCCTGCTGCTCATAGTCGGATTCTTTAGTCTGGCCTTCATTTGGCTGGACCTGATCCTCCAAACCCAATATCTTAGAAACTGAGCGCGCACTCGATTGCCACCCCGGCGGCGGATTGGATCATCCGTCGCCTTTTCGATTCCCGAGCCATCCGACGAATTGATAGTTTTTGCCAGCTCCACCATGTAGGCTGAGATGCGGGGCGGAAGCCTCCTACGGCAGGTGAACTTGATATGAATTCTGGCAGACGGCAGACCGGCTCGCGGATCCCTGACTTCTACAATATGAATCTGGATGAGCGACAGGCCCACCTGGTGGAGGCCCTGGGTCGCCCGCTGGATGGGCTTTTGGGACCCGAAGGCCTGGAGCCCGCGCTTGCGGACTCGATGATTGAGAACGTGGTGGGTGTCTACGGCCTTCCCTTGGGTATCGCGACCAATTTTGTGGTCAATGGACGAGAGATTCTGATACCGATGGCCATTGAAGAGCCCTCGGTTGTGGCGGGCGCCTCATTCATGGCGAAATTGATTCGCGAATCTGGCGGCTTTACTGCAAAGGTGGACCCATCCCATATGATCGGCCAGATCCAGGTGTTGGATCTTCAGGATCTTCAAGAGGCTGAGACAACGCTTCACGAAGCTAAAACACAAATTCTCGAAGCCGCGGATGAGGCGGGGCCGATGATGCTCGCCGTCGGAGGGGGAGCTCGGTCCATAGCGGTGAAAACTTTCGCGCAGAGCCCCGCCGGACCGATGCTGGTCTTTTATTTGATTTACGACACCGTGGACGCCATGGGTGCGAACTCCGTGAACACGGTATTGGAGGGCATCGCCCCACTTATCGAGATTCTTACCGGCGGTAGGACCCATCTGCGCATCTTATCCAATCTTGCGGACCGGCGGCTCGCTAGGTCGACCTGCCATGTTTCTCCGGCCAGCCTGGCCTTCGGCGAATTCGAGGGCAAAGACGTGCGAGATGGCGTGGTCGAAGCCTGGGCCTTTGCCGCTGTCGATCCGTATCGCGCCGCGACCCACAATAAAGGGATCATGAACGGCGTGGACGCGGTTGTCATTGCCACCGGGAACGACTGGCGCGCAGTGGAGGCCGGGGCGCACGCCTACGCGGCTCGAGAAGGAACCTACGGGCCGCTGAGCCGCTGGTGGGTCGATGAGTCAGGATCACTTCAGGGTGAGCTGGAAATGCCGCTCGCCCTGGGAACGATTGGCGGGGCTACCGGCGTGCACCCTGGCGCGCGCGACGCGCTGGCTTTGATGGGAGTCGAGACTGCCCAAGAACTGTCTGAAATCGTCGTTTCGGTGGGCCTGGCTCAGAATCTGGCTGCGCTGCGCGCCTTGGCGACGGAGGGAATTCAGCACGGCCATATGGGCCTTCATGCCCGTCAGGTAGCCATCGCGGCCGGCGCGCGCGGCGATGAAATTGAGGCAGTGGCCAGCGCGATGATTGAGGAAAAGAACATCCTCGTGGACCGGGCAGAAGAGCTGCTTAGGCAGCGCTCAGACGGGTGACCTATACTTAAAAGAGAGTTCCATGGCAGAGAATAAGCTCCTTGTACCGGATCGCGAGGCGGGCATTATTGGCTACGGCGCATACATTCCGCGGTACCGGCTGCCGGTTAAGGAAGTGGCGCGGGTCTGGGCCGATGGGAAGGGGGGTCTTCCCATCCATGAGAAAGCCGTCACGGGCCTCGACGAAGACGTGATTACCATGTCGATTGAGGCCGCACGCAACGCCCTCGCCCGCTCCGGTATCGATCCTACCGAGATCGGAGCGGTTTGGGTGGGTTCGGAGTCACACCCTTACGCCGTTAAACCGACCTCGACCGTTGTAGCAGAGGCCATCGGTGCAACCCCCCACGTCCTGGCTGCGGATTGGGAATTCGCTTGCAAAGCCGGGACAGAGGCGATCCAGGCCTCCATCGGATTTGTCGGATCCGGGATGGCCGATTACGCGCTGGCGATTGGAATGGATACCGCGCAGGGGCGGCCCGGGGATGCGCTGGAATACACCGCGGGCGCCGGAGGTGCGGCTTTTATCATTGGTCCCGCGAAAGATGCGGTTTGCGTATTCGAAGGATCCTACTCTTATGCGACCGACACTCCCGATTTCTGGCGCCGGGCGAACGCGATCTATCCGGAGCACGGAGAGCGCTTCACCGGGGAGCCGGCCTACTTTAGCCACACCCAAACCGCGGCCGAATCTCTTCTGGAGGCTCTGGGGGCCACGGCTTCGGACTTTCGGTTCGCGGTTTTCCATCAACCCAACACTAAATTCCCGATGCGGGTCGCGAAATCTTTGGGATTCGGACAAGACCAGATTGAAGCAGGGTTGCTGGTGCCCGAGATTGGAAATACTTACGCCGGTTCTGCCATGATTGGATTGACTTCGATCCTGGATATTGCTGACCCGGGCGACCGCATCCTGATGGTCTCCTATGGGTCCGGGGCCGGGTCCGATGCATTCAGCCTTCGGGCTACGGAGGCTTTGCCTCGACGCCGCGGCTCTGCTCCCGCTACCCTGATTTATGTGAAGCGGCGCACCGAAATCGACTATGCCACCTATGCGCGGCTTAGAGGCAAGCTGGTCCTGAAATGACTAAGAAACCAGATGCCGTTGTTGTCGCCGGAGTAGGCATGATGCCGGTAGGCGAACATTGGGATTTGTCGCTTCGCCAGTTAGCGTTGGAGGCGATCAGCGCCGCACGATTGGATTCAGGTGGGCTTCGGCCACAGGCGTTATATGTGGCCAACATGCTCTCGCCGGCCCTGTCGGGTCAATCTCACCTCGGGCCGCTCCTGGCGGACTTCGCGGGAATGCGCGGCGTGGAGGCCTCGACTATCGAAGCCTCCGGCGCTTCGGGCGGGGTCGCGGTGCGCCAGGCTTACCTCGCACTAATGTCCGGAGCGATTGACGTGGCTCTGGTTCTGGGGGTCGAGAAGGTCACGGACAAGGGCAGCAGTCAGGTTCAGGCCGCGCTTGCCACCGCAACCGATGCTGAATATGAGGCGGTGCAGGGTGTCACTCCGAGCACTCAGGCCGCCCTGCTCATGCAGCGATATTTCTACGAGTATGGGCCCCCTGAGGATTCCCTGGCGGGTTTCAGCATAACTGCTCACCTGAACGCGGTGACCAATCCAGATGCGATGTTCCGTAAGGCCATTCGGCGCGAGCAATATGCCAGTGCGCCCATAGTCAGTGAACCTCTCAACACGTTTGACGTTGCTCCGCTTGCGGACGGTGCGGCGGCATTGGTCTTGGCTCGCGCCGCGGCCTTGCCCGATGGCCAAGAATACCCGCAAGTTGAGATCGTGGGATCGGCGACCGCCACCTCCGCGCTGGCCCTGCACGATCGCCCGGATCCACTGGATTTGACCGCGGCCGCACAGTCTGCCCAGACCGCGTTGATGCAGGCAGAATTGTCGCCGGAAGATATTGGACTATTTGAATTGCACGATTCATTTTCTATTTTCGCAGCCCTTTCACTCGAGGCGGCGGGATTCGCTGAGCGAGGAAAGGGTTGGAAGCTGGCACAGAACGGCGACATCTCGCTGACCGGCCATATCCCGATTGGAACATTTGGTGGATCGAAGGCGCGGGGCGATCCCGGGGGGGCCACAGGGATTTATCAACTGGTGGAGGCCTCCCGGCAGCTGCAGGGGCGAGCAAACGAGAATCAAGTGCCGGATGCGGCTACCGCAATGACACAATGCCTGGGAGGATCCGGAGCCACGGCCTCCACCCACATCTTGCGGCGTGTAACTTAGGTTTCGGCTATGCGCAAAATGGTGACGTGTCGACCGATTGCCTACTTGCAACCAGGCTCCTGCCGTATCGACCCCGTAATCGAAACCGGAATGGTAAGGTTCTGATAGTTTCTGAGAGAGTCAAGCGATTAGATTCGCTGGCATGGAGACCTCACAACACTGGAGACTCAGGAAACAGCGCTACGCGCTGGTCGGAGAAGTTTGCCCCCACTGCGAAAGCAAGATCTTTCCGCCGCGCGATATCTGTCCGGATTGCGGCGAGGACGCCCGGGAGATGTATCAGTTCAGCGGCCGGGGCGAGGTCTATTCTCATACAACCGTTTATCAAGCTCCGTCCGGACATGCGGAAAATGTTCCGTATCCAGTGGCTATTGTGCGACTGGAAGAGGGTCCGCTGGTGACCGCGCAGCTCACGGACGTCGGTGATCAGCCGATCGAAATCGGAACTCCGGTTGAAATGGTCACGCGCAAACTGGGAGCAGACGGGGAGCGGGGAATGTTGGTTTATGGCTACAAATTTCGACCCGCTCTGGTTGAACGATGACCGGTAAGCGGTGAAGCTCTGATGCAGGAAGGGGCCAGCCCCCCAGGGTTGGCCCCTTTTTAGATTCCGATACACCTGTGAACAGGTGCGCTTGCACGGCCTAATGCCTTATGCTAGGATGCCGGGCTGTTCCACGGAGACCGGCCGGAGGAATCCTCTTAGGAGGAACAAATGAACACTGCGCGAATGCGTAACATCTCCATGTTGGCTTTGCTAGCGCTTGTCGCAGCCTGCACTCGCTCGGCATCAACGCCACCGCCAGGGGAAGGCGAAGGCGAGACGCCTGCGGATAGTCAGCAGGCCACCATGGAAGCCGTCCGCTCGGCGCTGCTTACCCAAACCGCCGAAGCAGGCGGTGGGGGCGAAGTCGTCCCCACCGAGGCCCCACCCGAAGCAACTGCAATGCCTGAAGAAGAAGTAAAGGCCGAGCCGACTGACGACGGGATGGTGTACGTCGAATACACGGTGCAAGAAGGCGATTTTGTCGCCACCATCGCACAGGACTTTGGGGTGGACCCCCAGGCCATCGTCGACTTGAACGGACTGGGCTCTCCAAGCGAAGTTACGGTGGGTATGGTGCTTAAGATCCCGCCAAGTACAGGCCCGGTTTCGACGCCCGAGCCCACCTCAGTGGCGGGCGGCGGCGGTACCGTACATGTCGTCCAACCTGGGGAATGGATATGGCAGATCGCGCGCACCTATGCGGTTGACCCGAACGCGATCATCGAGGCTAACGACCTGGTAAATCCCGGTCTGATCTTCCCGGGTTTGGAACTGATCATTCCATAGATTGTCGCCAGACCATTGATACCGTGGGGCGGCCTCCCAGGCCGCCCCTTTGTTTTGGAGTCGCACATGGCTTTCGAGCTTGTTTCATCGGAAGTTGTTTTTAGGGGGAAGGTGTTTGACGTGCGAGTCGACCGGGTGCGCTTTCCCGATGGCCATGAGACCCGCCTTGATCTCGTGATTCATTCCGGCGCCGTTACGTTGATTCCCAGAGACGAGGACGGATCGATCTGGTTCGTGCGTCAATATCGACATGCTGCGGGCGGCCATCTACTGGAGCTTCCTGCCGGCACCCTGGAAAGCGGAGAGGATCCCGCCAGCACCGCCGCCCGAGAATGTCGAGAAGAAATTGGAATGTCCCCGGGTCGCCTGGTAGATCTGGGCGGCTTCTATTTGGCTCCGGGATACTCCAGCGAGTATATGCACGTGTACCTGGCGACGGACTTGGTACCCGATCCGCTCGCGCGTGATGCGGACGAGATCATAGAGATTGAAAAACTGACCCCGCCGGAGGTCGTGGCCCAGCTCCACAGCGGCGGCTTCCAGGATGCGAAAACCCTGGCCGCCCTGCATTTGGCCGGGAAGGAGCTCGGAATGCAGCCCCGATCCTGAGCTTTGCGCACATGGTATACTTTTGCGCCCTCCGGATCCAGAAGGCCCGGTACACAAGCCAATGTCTGATTTATTGAAAGCTCTGGATGCGCCCGTTAATGAAAACATCCCCGAGTTGCGGGCCGGTGACGATGTAAGCGTTCACCTGCGTATTCGTGAAGGCGAGCGGGAGCGTGTCCAAGAATTCCGTGGCACCGTTATTCGAATACGTAAGGGTGGCAACAATGCCAACTTTACGGTACGCCGCATCGCCTCGCACGGCATTGGAGTTGAACGCACCTTCTTGCTGCGATCCCCCCGCATTGACAAGGTAGAAGTTGTGCGTCACGCCCACGTGCGACGTGCTCAGCTTTACTATCTGCGGGATCGCAAAGGGAAGCGAGCCCGTCTCCCAGAAAAGCGCGGTTAACCTGCCTGTGCCCGATTGTTGGGTGCTTGTACCCGATTGTTGGGTGCTTGTGCCCGATTGTTGGGTGCTTGTGCCCGCCTGGGTGCCCGCATCTGATGGTTGGGCGCTTTTACCCACCCGGGTGCCCGCGCCGGATCGTTAGGTGGCTCTACCCTTCCATCAGCCCCCGCATCCCAAGGTACCCCAAGCTCCCTGAAGTATGAACCAGCCCTCGATCGGCGTTTTTGATTCCGGTGTCGGGGGGCTCTCTGTCCTGCGCGAGATCCGGCATCGACTTCCAAACGAATCGCTCATCTACTTTGCCGACCAGGAGCATGTGCCCTACGGATCCCGCTCGGCAAGCGAGATCCGCGCGCTCTCCGAAGGGATCACGCGCTTCTTGCTTGACCAGGATTGTCGGCTCATCGTCCTGGCCTGCAACACCGCCTCCGCGGCCGCCCTGGGCGCGCTTCGATCGAGTTTCCCCGCCACTCCCTTCGTGGGGATGGAGCCGGCCGTCAAACCCGCCGCCAAACGCACGGCAACGCGCAAGGTGGCGATCCTCGCTACCCCGGCCACCTTCCAGGGGGAACTTTTCGCCTCGGCCGTCGATCGGTTCGCACACGGAGTAGAAGTGATCGAACTTGTTGCCGTTGGACTTGTCGAGCTTGTCGAGGCCGGCAATACTGCCTCAGAGGAGGTCGATTTAGTTTTGAGGCAGCCACTGGGCTCCGCATTGGAGCATGGAATCGATACACTCGTGCTGGCATGTACACATTACAGCTTCGTAATCCCCGCTATTCAGCGCATTCTGGGGCCCGACGTAACCGTCATCGATCCGGCGCCTGCCGTGGCCCGGCAAACGGAACGACTCTGGGAGAATCGGGGCCGTGAGGCGAGTACCCAGTCGGGCACAAGTACCCAGTCGGGCACAAGTACCCAGTCGGGCACAAGTACCCAGTCGGGCACAAGTACCCAGTCGGGCACAAGTACCCAGTCGGGCACAAGTACCCGAGAGGGCAAAGGCACTCGTTATATTACGAGCGGAGATCCAATCGGATTCCGCTCTTTGTTGTTCAATCTGATTGGGGATGAAGCGGAAGCCGAGCCCGCTACATGGGAGGCCGGCGTTCCGAGGATCTGAAGTCCTAGGCCTTGACCCCTGCCTTTTCCAAATCCTTGGCCGCGATCCTTGCGACCGAGGCAACCGTCTCGCCCTTCTTGAGGTTGATAAGGCGCACGCCCATCGTGGCACGGCCGGCAAGCTTGATCTGATTGACCTTGGTCCGGAGCACGATGCCGCCCGTGGAGATGATCGTAAGATCGTCCTTCTGATTTACGACGCGGGCTGCGGCAATGGCCCCGGTCACATTGAACTTGGATCGGCTCAACGTAACTACCCCCATCGTGCCGCGCCCCTTGCGAGCGTATTCCTTCATGGGGGTTCTTTTCCCGTAACCTTTTTTCATCACAACCAGTAAATCCCCCTTGGGATCCACGGCGTCCATACCGGTCACCCGATCGTCTTTCCGCAGCTTTATCGCTTTGACTCCCGCCGCCGGACGCCCCATCGAACGAACCAATTTCTCTGAGTAGCGCAAGGCTTGCCCTTTTTCCGTTACCAGGATGATGTCATCTTTTCCGCTGGTCAATCGTACCCAACCCAGCACGTCGCCTTTGGCCAGACCCATCGCGATCAATCCGGAAGGGCGCACAGCTGCAAATTCAGATAACTTGACCCGCTTGATCTTCCCGCCGCGAGTGGCCATGGTGCAGTAATTCGCGGCACGAAAATCGGGGACCGGAACCGCGGCAGTGATCACCTCTCCCTGTTCTAAATTCAGGATATTGACCATCGGAATACCGCGTGCGGTGCGACCCGCGTCCGGAATCTGATAGGCCTTCTCCGAATAGACCTTTCCGCGGTCGGAGAAGAACAATACCGTGTCTAAGGTACCGGCCGGGAGGAGCATGTCAACTTCATCCTCGCCCTTGGTTCCATGGCCCTTCACGCCGCGGCCGCCCCGTCCCTGCCGGCGATACGTCTTGGCTGGCACACGTTTGACGTAGCCGCGCTGCGTGATACTGATAAGCACCGCCTCGTCGGGAACCAGATCCGCTTCGCTGAATTCTTCGCTGGCATCCGGTGCGATTCTTGTGCGGCGAAGGTCTCCATACTTTTTGGTCACCTCGATGAGGTCCTGCTTGATCAGGGCCAGGACCTTCTGCGCATGACCCAGGAGGTCCTCCAGATACCCGATGCGCTGCTCGACCTCCTTGGCCTCTTGCTGGATGTTCTTTCGCTCAAGCGCCGCAAGCCGGCGAAGCTGCAGTTCTAGAATGGCTTGGGCTTGGATATCCGAAAGCTCGAAGCGTTTCATAAGATTCTTCTTCGCCGCGTCAGCGTTGGCCGACTTGCGTATGGTGTCGATGACCGCGTCGAGATTGGCCAGCGCGATCAGCAGACCCCCCAGGACATGTGCACGCGCCCTGGCTTTCTTGAGTTCGTATTCGCTCCTGCGGGTGATGACCGCTTTCCGGTGCTCGATGTAGGTCTGGAGCGCCCGCTTCAGAGAGAGCAGACGAGGCTCCCCACCAATCAGGGCGAGCAACTGAACCCCGAATGTCGTCTGCAGTTGAGTAAATTTGAAGAGTTGGTTGAGCACCGCCTTGGGCTGCGCCCCGCGTTTCAGTTCGAGCACGACGCTGAGGCCCCTGCGGTCGGATTCGTCGCGCAGGTCGGATATGCCGTCCAGTTTGCCACTCCGAACCAACTCGGCGATGCGCTCGATCAGGGTGGTCTTGTTGACTTGGAAGGGGATTTCGGTGATGACGATGCGATGTCGGTTGAGAGTCGTTTCCTCGATGTTCGCGATACCCCGCACGACGATGCGGCCTTTGCCGGTGCTGTACGCCTGGAGGATCCCTTCCGAGCCGATAATCATGCCGCCGGTCGGAAAATCGGGACCCTGGATGAATTTCATCAAATCATCCACCGTTACTTCGTCCATTTTTTCGTAGTTGTCTACGAGGTAGATGATGGCAGCTGTCAGTTCTCCCAAATTGTGGGGGGGGATATTCGTCGCCATCCCTACCGCGATGCCGGAAGCGCCGTTGAGCAGCAAATTCGGAAGCCGAGCGGGTAACACGGTCGGCTCCTGGAGCGAGGTATCAAAGTTGTCCACAAAATCGACCGTGTTTAGCTCAATATCGACCAGCAATTCCTCCGCCATCGCCCCCAGCCGCGCCTCGGTGTACCGCATGGCTGCTGGAGGGTCCCCGTCGATGGAGCCAAAGTTGCCCTGGCCGTCCACAAGCGGATAACGTAGGGAGAAATCCTGGGCCATTCGGGCCATGGCCTCATAAATCGTCGCATCGCCGTGTGGATGGAATTTCCCCATAACTTCGCCAACGATTCGCGCCGATTTACGATAGGGCGATTTGGTGCGACTCCCCATTTCGCGCATCGCATACAAGATGCGTCGCTGCACGGGTTTGAGGCCATCACACGCGTCGGGCAGTGCCCGCGAAACGATGACGCTCATGGCGTAGTCCAGGTACGCCACGCGCATTTCCTCGTCGATATCGACCTGTCGGACTGTCCCTATTTCCATTGCATCTCCAGCCTATTTACGGAGCGGGAGTCCGCTCGTTCGAACCGAGATCCTCCCTGAATCTTGGATCCGCTCCAATTCCTGTGTCGCTCCTGCGTCTCCCTTTGATCCACATTTATGTCAAGCATAAATAGGTCCCGCCTTTCGGCAGGCCCCATCATTTCAATTATAACTTTTGGGCCACGTGATTGCGAACATTCACACAGGAGATATACGAGTGACCAGGCTAACGTAAAACCGCACCCCGTGGAGTGCGGACACATATCTGGGAACCCACGCCTGCCTAGGCCGTGCTGGCGGTGTGCACCTCGATCTGGTCCGCGAGCCGATTTACATCCACAGGCTTGCGAAGCAGGGCATTGCCCCCTGCCTCGGCCACTCTGTCCTCAAGATCTTCCTCGTCGAGCGCGGTAATAATGAGGACCGGCAGGTCCTTGCCTTCCGGCATAGTGCGCAAACGGTCCAGCGTTTCGAATCCGTCTAGGCCGGGCATGGTGAGGTCAAGCAGCACGACATCTAACATCTCGCTCGCGATCAGGCGGAGCGCTTCTTCTCCGCTCAATGCCGTCAGAGCGTCGTGACCCCGGGCGCTCACAACGATGCTCAGCGCCTCCACCATTGCCTGGTTGTCATCCACGATCAATACACGCGCCAAACCTTATCTCCTTAGTTTCTTTTGATGATTGTCTGACTATATTATCTCAGGTGGACGGAAAAATTGTAGGGGTCCTTGAGTTCTATCGCGGATGGGCCTGTTGGGCCCAGTCGCTAAGCGAATCCTGCCCGGGACAATGACATAGGAATGATCTTCAAGGGGACTGGACGGTACCGTTGACGGCCTCTCCGATGTTTGGGATGTGAGATCAAAGTCGAGGTGGCGTCGAGTCTGGCCTGCCGTTGACGCCTCAGTTAATAGGCTCCGTCTGCCCCCACGAGAAAATCCCGCGACCTGTAATCTCGCGGGATCTTAGATAGGTCCCAGCGGGTCCCTCGTCTGTGGGACCCACCGCCAGGCGTTCCTGGCCTGCCGCTAGAACCAGATCTTCGACGTGACGAGGGTGCAGCTCAGGCCCAGGATAACAACCGTGGCGAGCAGCATCAGCGAGATGACCAGGCGTTGGACGGCGGTCATCCCAAAAATGCGGGGTTCTGGCCCTGCCGCTTCTGGTTCGTACGCGAATCCGGCGTTGGAAATGGGATCCTCTTCCGATGTGTCCCTCAAATCATCAAACATAAATTGCGCTCCCTTTGCTTAATCTTAGCCCAGACGCCTCAATTTGGCTGGGTCGGGTCCGTATTGATCGGTCGAAGTTGAAAAGAACCTGCCTCCAGGGTCAGCTTCTCCCCATCGGCCGTTTCTATGCGTAGGCCGCCGCTCGGCGTGAGTCCGATCGGCCGCCCGGTAATCTCTCGCTCCTCGTTGGAGATGGAAACCCATTCAGACTTGAAGGCGAGGCGTTCTTCCCACGCCGGATGTGCTTCGCCTGCTTCAAGCCGTTGATACCAATCGTCGACCCCCGCCACAATGGAGAACACGAGGCTTCCCCTATCTACCGTCTCCCCGACCGAATCCTCGACGCTTGTCGAAGCGTAGTCGAGAGCGGCCCCACCTCCCAGAGGTACCGGCCTCACATTCACTCCGATCCCCAGAACAACGTAGTCCAGTGTCGAGCCGGTCCAGCTGGCTTCTGCCAGGACGCCGGCTACCTTCTTGCCACCCAGCAGCACATCGTTGGGCCACTTGAGACGCGGCTCGAGCTTCAGTCCTTCCAGGGCATCGATGGTGGCCAACGCCCCGACCAGACCGATCGCGCCCAGTGCCGATCTTTCCATCTGGCTGGGTCGCATGATCAGGCTCATGGCGATTCCGCTGCCGCGCGGCATACGCCACTTCCGGCCCAGCCGGCCTCGGCCGGCGGTCTGTTCGTCCGCCAGGACCAGGGCCCCTTCCGGTGCGCCCTCCCGGGCGAGTTCGGCGGCCCGGTCGTTCGTTGATCCTATGGTGGCATGCAGGTGCACTTCAACACCCATCCTTCCCACCGGCAGCCGCGATTCAAGCTCATTTGGATCCAGCACGGTGCCGATTTTATCCTTAGATGCAGGTGCCGTGCCAACGAAGTGTTACAATCGTTTCCAGCCTGCTCACGGGGGCTTTTTTATTGGCCCCTTCCCAAATGGACCGAATCTGGGCGCCCTGGCGCATGGCATACATCGAAGCCCACTCCGGCTCGTCCGAATGTTTGTTCTGCGAACTCCCCGGTAGCGACGACAATCTGATATTGCACCGTGGTGTGGAAGCGTATGTGGTGCTGAACCGTTATCCCTACAGCAACGGCCATCTGATGGTTGTTCCCTACGCGCATCAGGCCTCTATTGAAGATCTGGAGGATTCGACCCTGCTGGAGGTCATGAATCTATCCTCGCAGGCCATTTCCGTCCTTCGGGCGACTTATGGGGCCGAGGCGTTTAATCTGGGGGTCAACATCGGTAAGGCGGCCGGCGCAGGCGTCGTCCATCATGTGCATATGCACGTATTACCGCGTTGGGCCGGCGACACAAATTTTATGGCCACCACCGCTGGAACGCGCGTCATTCCCGAAGACCTTGAGGAGACCCTCGCGCGTCTGGTTAGCCACTGGGATTCTCCTCCCGCCGAGGAAGACTCGGACTCTGGGAGACAAGTTTGAACTTTAGAGATACCGCTCGAGAACCCCTGATCTTGAGTGCCGTCCGCACGCCGATCGGGCGCTTCCAAGGAGAGGTCGGCAAGCTCTCCGCTACCCATCTCGGCGCAGCGGTGGTACGGGAGGCAGTTCTGCGGTCAAAACTCGAAGAGCCCGAGCAGATCGACGAGGTGTTAATGGGCAACGTCGTCAGCGCCGGCCTGGGCCAGGCTCCGGCCCGCCAAGTGGCAATCGAGGCCGGACTTCCGCCTACCGTGGGTGCAACCACCGTGAACAAAGTTTGCGGATCGGGGCTCAAGGCGGGTATGTTGGCCGCGCAGGCCATTAAGGCCGGCGACGCGGACATAATCGTCGCCGGAGGTATGGAAAACATGAGCCGGGCCCCTTACCTGGTGCGAGGTCGAGGCGGCGAACTGCGCTACGGTCATGAGAGCCTGGAAGATGCGTTGCTGCTTGACGGTTTGTGGGACCCCTTTGAGAACTGGGCCATGGGTATGGCTGCGGAATATATTGCGGACGAATACGAAGTCACTCGAGAAGCGATGGATCGCTGGGCGCTGGACAGCCATCAGAAGGCGGTCGCCGCGGCCAGCGACGGAAAGTTTAAGGCCGAAATTGTTCCCCTGGAGATCTTCGACGGGAAACACGGACCTAAGATTGTGACTGACGACGAGACCCCTCGGCGTGACACCTCGCTGGAGAAACTTGCCGCGCTCGAACCGGCCTACAAGGATGACGGGCGCGTTACCGCCGGAAATGCGCCGGGACTGAACGATGGCGCGGCGGCATTGGTCTACGCCAGCCGCGCGCGAGCTGAGCAACTCGGGTTGACGCCGATGGCCCGCGTGGTTGGTTACACCCAGGCTGCCGTGCCGCCGCGCGAGATGTTTATAGCCCCGGCGCAGGCGATCCCGAAGTTGCTGGCGCGGGTGGGCTGGACCCCCGAGGACGTCGATCTCATCGAGCTCAACGAAGCTTTCGCGGCTCAGGTGCTGGCGGATGGTTACGCGATGTCCAGTGACGGATGGGATTGGGATAAAGTAAATGTAAATGGCGGAGCCATCGCACTCGGTCACCCCCTGGGAGCCTCCGGGGCGCGGGTGCTGACCACGTTGCTCTACGCCTTAAAGGATCGCGGCCTGTCAAAGGGGATCGCGTCGCTCTGTCTGGGCGGCGGCGAGGCAGTGGCGATGGCGGTCGAATTGATCTAGCCCATCCAAAATCCTCGCCCAAGACATTTTCCAGCGTAACTCGAGTTCAAAGTTCGGGAGGGATTCAAAATGACCGTCGAGCGAATCGTCGTTATCGGCGCGGGGACCATGGGCCATGGGATCGCTCAGGCTGCCGCCGTTTCTGGCTATCAGGTCACCCTGACCGACGTGGACCCGGCGGCGCTTGAACGCGGCAAGCAGGCCATTGAAAAGTCAACCGACAAGCTGGCTAAGAAGGGGATCATCGACCAAAACCAGCAGGAAGCTGCCGCGGGGATTGTTATCGCAGAGGATATGGCAGCTGCTGGTGATGCCCATCTGGTCATCGAGGCCGCGACAGAGAACCCCGAGATTAAACTCGCGCTTTTCAAGGAGCTGGATCGAGTCGCGTCCAAGGATACAGTACTGGCGACGAACACCTCCTCCATCTCGATTACTCGCATCGCAGGGGCTACCTCTCGACCGGATCGGGTCATTGGGATGCACTTCTTCAATCCGGTGGCGCTGATGACCCTTCTCGAAGTCATTCGAGGTCTGGAGACCTCCGATACCGCGCGTGACCTGGCCTTTGAGGTGGGGCGCCAGATGGGCAAGGAACCGGTGGAGGTCAAGGATTCTCCGGGATTTATTGCGAACCGCATCCTGATCCCAATGATCAACGAGGCCATCTTCGCTCTGCAGGAGGGCCTAGGAAGTGCGGAGGACATCGATACGATCATGAAATTGGGTATGAGCCACCCGTTAGGCCCGCTCGCCCTGGCGGATCTGATCGGCCTGGATGTGGTGCTGCACATCGTGGAGGTGCTTCATCGCGACTTCGGAGATGACAAGTACCGCCCGGCGAGACTGCTCAGGCAGATGGTGGACGCCGACCATCTCGGCCGCAAGACCGGCAAAGGCTTCTACCAATACAACTAGCATCTACCCGCTGGCACGCTCACGTAGCGCGGTCAACTGAACCGGAATTTCCATTCCGTTGCACTCCTGGTCCAGGCCCCGGCCGCTTCGTAGAATCAGTGACACTCAATTTGCACGGCCTGGCTGACTATCCGCGAAGATCTCTGTCCCATAACTCTTTATTGAAAATGTCTTGATCGAGGTTGGATTTGAGGAGACTCATGAAAGCAATTGTATGGACAGCATACGGATCACCGGAGGTCCTTCAACTTAGAGAGGTAGAAAAACCTGTTCCAAAAGACAATGAAGTACTCATTCAAATACATGCGACAACAGTTACTAAAGGGGACACCGAGACCCGCAGTCTCAAACTGCCACTCTTCCTCGGGCTACCGATGCGAATTTATGTGGGTCTAAACAAGCCAAAGAGAATAACCATACCAGGGCAGGAGCTGGCCGGGGATATTGAATCGGTAGGCAAAGACGTAACACTATTCAAAGCAGGTGACCAGGTTTTTGGATCTCCCGGTTTTGGTATGGGTGCTTATGCCGAGTACATCTGTCTGCCCGAAAAATCTGAAGGTACGGCGCTTGCAATAATGCCGGCCAATGCGACCTATGAGGAAGCCGCCTGTATTACCCTCGGAGGGCGTGAGGCGTTGCATTTTCTTAGAAAGGGGAATATCCAGCGTGGAGAAAGGATATTGATTAACGGTGCGGGCGGAAGCATAGGAACTTTTGCGATACAGCTTGCCAAATACTTTGGGGCGGAAGTGACCGGAGTTGATAGCGGGGAGAAACTTGAGATGCTCCACTCGATTGGTGCAGACGAGGTTATCGACTACACACAAGAAGATTTCACCAAAAGCGGCGTAACGTACGACGCGATATTTGACGTAGTGGGAAATATCTCGCTCTCAAGCGGCCAGCGATCGTTACGGGAAAATGGACGCTACCTGTTGGCCAACCCTAGGGTGTCACAGATAGTTGGAGGACTATGGACGTCGATGACAAGCAGCAAGAAAGTTGTCATGCAAACAGCAGACGCAACGCCTGAAGATCTAGTTTTCCTCAGTGAGCTTATTGAGGCAGGAGAGATAAAGTCAGTCATCGATCGAACCTATCCAATGGAGCAGATTCCCGAGGCTCACCGGTACGTCGAAAAAGGGCACAAAAAGGGAAATGTAGTCATAACTCTCGATCCCCAAATTCTTCACAGTTAAGCCGCAGGCATAAAGCTCCGACTTGCGCCAAACCGGGTTCGAGGGTATCCGTTGAGAATGAACTTAAAATCGCGCCGACTCTGGGTCCCGTTTGGGCTTGCGGGGCTAATCATTGCGGGCTGCAACCTTCCCTCACCCACCGCGGAGTCCCCAACCGAGGCCGCTGAGACAATTCTTATTGAGCCCACAAACAGGCCCAGCGACGTAGCCGCGAGTCCCTCGGCCGCGGCCGCCGCGACGGCAGATGTCGCAGTCGAGGCATCGACTCCTGAACCTCGGAACCTGCGCATCGTCTATACCGACGGTGGCAAGCTTTGGGCACTTGAAGTCGGCTCTGACCCTAGACAGGTAATTAAAGCTGGCAGCATTGGCGAAGTTCGACTTTCAGATGACGGTGAGTGGATCGCGTATACGATCCGCGATTCTGATCAAGACACCGCAGATTTGCATAGCATCCGATTCGATGGATCCAGCCCGCAAGTAGTACTGGATGCGGCCGGCTTCGACACCCTGTATCCGCTCGAGGCGTTTCTCCACTACACGCTCTCGAATTTGGACTTCATTCCCGGCACTCACACTTTGCTGATCAATACGCGTGGAGTGTTCGAGGGGCCGGGGCTCGCAAAGATCGATGATCTTCTAGCTGTTGATGTACCGACCAGCCGGATCAAATCAATGCTAGCCCCGGGAATAGGCGGGGATTTCACAGTCTCGCCGACCGGCGACTCGATCGCCATCGTCCGCCCGGACAGCATAGGCTTCGTAAATGCGACCGGCTCGGACCTTCGACCCGAGGTATTGACGTTTCCTCCGGTGATCACCTACAGCGAGTTTTTCTTCTATCCGCTACCGGTGTGGTCGGGAAATTCGGTTGTCCTCCCGGTACCTCAAGAGGACCCGTTCTTCGCCGCTGAACCGGGCACGGTCTGGGCCATCGACGGTACGCCCCGGACGCTTGCGCGACCGGTCGGCGATCTGTTCGGCCCTCAACGTGAACTGCCGATCGTTTCTCCTGATGGCTCCAGCGTGGCTTTCCTTCGGGAGGCAGATGTTGCGGGCGACCGGGATCTCGTGATTCAGCGGCTGGACAACGGAGAGCAAACCGTCTACGACACGGGCCCGATACAGTGGAGAGGATGGGCTCCCGACTCCACGCGGATGGTGTACTCAAAGGGATCCGGCCTGGACCTTTATCTGGGAGAGATAGGAGCCGCACCGGTGCCGTTGGGGTCGGGAACTGGATTGCGCTGGATCAATGCGGACGAGTACCTCTACCTGGCCGGGAGCCCCGGGAGCTGGATACTGACGTTAGCGGACCTCGCCGGTGGTGTCACGCCGTTAGCCGACCCTTCCGGCGACTTTGTGGCGTTCGATTTCGCGGAGTGATGATCTAAAGGGGCACGGAGCATCGGGTGTGCCTCTGAGATACGCACGATGAGCTTCGCGCTTACGACTCGCCGAGTAGATTGTCCGGACCAGCCAGAGGATCACGTGTGCTGCAAAGGGTCTCGTGCAGGGCCTGCGCGGCCCCCGCGGCCGTGCAAAATCGGAGCCTAGCCCTCCAGCAGCTGCTCGAGGATCTTGCGAGCCGATTTGGGATCGGCCTGACCCCCAGACTCCTGCATCATCTGACCCACAAACCAGCCGATTAGACCCGACTTACCCCCTCTATAGGCCGCCACTTGATCTGGATTAGCCTCCAGGATCTGTGCCGCAGCTGCGCTCAATTCGCCGAAGTCCGTGACCTGGGCCAGGCCATCTTCCTCGACAATCTGCGAAGGCGTTCTATCTGAGCCTTGGACCTGGGTCAGAAGTTCCTTCCCGACGCTGTTGGAGATGGTTCCCCGCTCGACCAGGCGAATGATCTCCGCCAGTTCATCCGGCCGCAGCCCGAGCTCTCCGGCCGAGGTGTCCTGCTCACGAATCAATCGGAGCACATCGTTCATCACCCAGTTCGAAACCCGCTTGGGATCCCCGCCGTGCGCGGCAACCGCCGCCTCAAAGAACTCGGATAAGGACCGCTCCTCGGTAAGAACACCGGCGTCATAGTCCGGAATTCCGTAGTCCGCCGAAAATCGGCTCCGCCTGGCCAACGGAAGCTCCGGTAGCTGCGAGACGGTCGCCGCCCAATCCTCGGAGCTCGTCTGGATTGGCAGCAGGTCCGGCTCGCGGAAGTACCGGTAGTCCGCTTCGGTTTCTTTCGAGCGCATCTTGCTTAGCGCCCCACGGTCATCGTCCCAGCCCAGAGTCCACGATTCAATTTTCCGGCCGGCCTCGACCTCCCGTACCTGACGCTGGATTTCGGACTGCACGGCGTCGCGCACGTTGGCGATCGAATTGACGTTCTTGATCTCAGTTTTGGTGTTGAGACGCTGCTGCCCGCGCTCGCGGATCGAGACGTTAGCGTCACAGCGCAACTGACCCCGCTCCATATCTGCATCCGAGATTTCGAGCCAGCGGAGTAGCTGTCGGAGTCGAATTAAGAACTGTCCCACTTCTTCCGCCGAGCGGAAGTCCGGCCCAGTCACCATCTCAACCAGTGGCACCCCGCATCGGTTGAAATCGATCAGCCGTTTGCTGTTTTTGTAGACGGTTTTTCCTGCATCCTCCTCGATGTGCAGCTTGATGATGGAGATGCGGCGCAGGTTCCCATCCGGCATAGGAAATTCGAAGGATCCGTTGCCCGCCAGCGGCTCGTCGTACTGGCTGATCTGATACCCCTTGGGGAGGTCCGGATAAAAATAGTTCTTGCGGGCAAGGTAAGACTCGGGTGCAATTTCACCCACATTCATGGCCGCGGCCATAATCAGCGCCTTCTCGACGACCCGCCTATTCAGGCTTGGCAACACACCCGGCAGGCCGGTGCAAATGGGACAAATATGGGTATTGGGAGGCGCGCGCCACGAATCGGTGCTGCACGCGCAAAAGATTTTCGACTTCGTATTCAGCTGGATGTGGGTCTCCAGGCCGATGACCGCTTCGTACTCAGGCATCGACCAGCTCCCTCACCAGCGGCGGCCGGGATTCCTGCCATTCCACGGCTAGCTCGAGCGCGCGGCCTATGCGCAGGAGCTTGCGCTCCGAGAAGTCGGGCCCCATCAACTGCATTCCGATCGGGAGCCCCGAGTTATCGAGGCCGACAGGCACGCTCAGCGCGGGAATCCCGGCGTGATTGGCAGGGACGGTCAGGTAGTCTGCATATTGCATGGCTACCGAGTCACCATAGATTCTTCCGAATTCGAAGGCCGTTGTTGGCGTCGTAGGAGCCAGCACGGCATCGACTCGCTCGAAGGCCCGCTCGAAATCCTGGCGGACCAGGGTGCGAACGCGCAGCGCACGCTCATAGTAACGCTTCTCGTATTGATCGCCCGAAACATACATCCCCATCAAGATGCGGAGCTTGGGCTGCGGTCCGAAGCCATGTCCGCGGCTCTTACGATAAAGCTCAATGAGGTCTGCCGCCTCTCCCGCGTGTCGATAACCGTACTTGACTCCGTCATAACGATGCAGGTTGGAAGCCGCCTCCACGCGCGAGATCACAAAGTAGGCCGGTATGCCGTAACGCGCGTTTGGAAGTTCGACGCCCTCGACGATCTCCGCGCCCTGCCCTGCCAGGCGTTCGGCCGCATCCATTAAGGCCCGCTCGATCTCAGATTGGAGGGTCAACTCACGCAGTTCACCGGTACCCGCATCCGGGTAGCTCAGTCGTGAGAAGTCCGGGGACAGTCCGATCCGCATCCCCTGCACGCCACCCTCGATACCATCCAGGTAGTCGGTGACCGGAACTTTCGCGGCGGTTGCGTCGAAAGGGTCCGCACCGGCCATAACCTGCAGCATGAGGGCCACGTCCCTGACGTTTCTCGCCAGGGGGCCCGGGCAATCAAGCGAGGAGGCAAACGCGATCAGGCCGTAACGTGAGACTCGGCCGTAGGTAGGCTTCAACCCGACGACCCCACAGAACGCGGCGGGCTGGCGGATGGATCCAGAAGTATCCGTGCCCAGCGAGAGCGCAGCTTCTCCCGCCGCGACCGCGGCGGCGCTTCCCCCGGATGATCCCCCGGGGACCACAGAGGCTGACCACGGATTGCGGGGGGTGGGAAGGAAGGCAGATGACTCGTTAGAGGAGCCGTAGGTGAACTCGTCCAGGTTGGCCTTGCCAATCGTCAAAGCCCCGGCCGCCTCCAGTCGGGCAACGGAGGTGGCCGTGTAGGGAGCGACGAAGTTTTCCAGGATCTTCGACCCGGCGGTCGATCGTGTGCCGCTGACACAGAATATGTCCTTGATCGCCACGGGAACGCCCGCCAACGGTCCAGGATCATCGCCCGCCTCCAGCGCCCGATCTACCGCACGCGCCTGGGCAAGCGCGCGCTCTTCGGCCAGGGTGATGTAGGCATGGACCCCATTTTGGCCATTCGGAGCCTTTTCGAGCGTGCCCGTCCCTCCCTCCACCGCCTCGATTCGCGCCAGAGTGGCATCCAGCACGCTCTCGGCGGTGAGATCGCCCGCCTTGAGGCGCGCCACGATCTCGTGTGCGGAAAGTTCACAAATCTCGGTCCTCATTCGAGCTCGGTGCTGGAGATATCAGGCACCACGATAAAACGCTCTTCGACCTCGGGGACCTGCTCCAGGATGGCGTCGGCTTTATCCGAGGGTTTGACCTCATCACGGCGCAGATCCGGGCGTGTTTCCGAGGGATACGGGACTCCGTGGGAAGTGATGGGGAGGCCCTCCGGCAGGTCCACCGACGCGAGTTCGCGGATGGCCCGCAACTGCTTATTGAGCTGCCCTCTCAAATACTCGGCTTCTTCGTCGTCGAGTGCCAGGGCGGCTAGGCGCACCAAATGTTGAAAGATTTCTGGCGTGATGGGTGGATCCGGTTGGGATGTCTGTGTCACGGAGTCCTCCAGCGGAGCCATTTTACTCGCTCGCCATGTCGGTTCCCTCAAGCGATCTGAACCCGGCGATTAACGGTGAGGCGTAAGGCCAGGACCACAAATGGCGGGCGCTACGACCCCAATTTCGTCGAATGTTATAATCGCTCCACCCGCTCCTCGACCTCGTTTATGGCAGTCACTGAAATCTCTATTAGCGGCCCCACCCTGGAACTCTCTTCCGAACACGAGATGATTCAGCAAGTGGCGCGCGAGTTCGCGCAAAACGAAATCGTCCCCATCGCGGCCGAACACGACGAGAGCGGAGAATTCCCCATCGAAACCGTGCGTAAGATGGGCGAGATGGGATTCATGGGGATCGAGATCCCGGAGCAGTATGGGGGCGCGGGATTGGATGCACTCTCCTATGTGCTGGCGCTGACCGAGATCAGCAAAGCGGACGCCTCGCACGGCACAATTATGTCTGTCAACAACTCACTCTACTGCAACGCCATAGACCGGTTCGGCACGGAGCGACAGAAGGGTAAATTTCTCGTTCCAGTGGCATCTGGCAAAGCCATCGGGGCCTATTCGCTCACCGAGCCCATGTCCGGTTCGGACGCGGGCACCATGCGCTCGCGCGCAGTGTTAGATGGCGATAGTTACGTGATCAACGGCCGTAAATCGTGGGTGAGCAGCGGCCCGGTGGCTAAGTCTATTTTGCTTTTTACCATGACCGATCCCGAGAAGAGGCACCATGGTGTGACCGCGTTCTTGATCGAGACCGATCAGCCGGGTTTTTCGCTCGGGAAGACCGAACCCAAGCTGGGCATACGCGCCAGTGCTACGTGTGAGATCTTGTTCGAGGACTACCGGTGCCCGGTCGATAACCGTCTGGGCGAGGAGGGACAGGGCTTTATGATCGCCATGCAGGTACTGGACGCGGGGCGCATCGGTATCGCCAGTCAAGCGCTGGGTATTGCACAGGCCGCCTACCTCGCCAGCCTCGAATACGCGCGCAAGCGAGAAGCTTTTGGCCGAAAGATCGGCGAGTTCCAGGGTATCTCCTTCAAATTGGCGGATATGAAGACCCGCATCGAAGCCAGCCGCCTGCTGACCTATCAGGCCGCATTGGCAAAACAGTCCTCGAAGGCCACCGGCAAGCGATACACACTGCAGGCCTCTATGGCGAAGCTTTTCGCCTCAGAAACCGCCAGCTATTGTGCCAGCGAAGCGGTGCAAATCCATGGAGGGATGGGTTACTCCAAAGAATTGCCGGTGGAACGTTACTACCGTGACGCCAAGATCACAGAGATTTACGAAGGTACAAGCGAAATCCAACGGATCGTAATCGCCCGCCACGAGCTCGGTCTGCATTAGCTCCACCGCGCTTCCCCCTCACCAGAAACTGTGCCATCTTGGCGATTGCGGCCTCGGGACCGGCGGTCGATACTTTTAGTTCGAAAATGTGCCAGATTCGGACAGAATCCACTTAATGACCCCAACCGGATGGCTTGTCGCGGCACTCGCAGCCGCGCTTTTGCTGGACGGCCTGTTAATTTTGGCTTGGCGTGGACGGCAGGCAGGCCTGAGCTTGACCGTGAGCTCGTGGCGGAGCATTCGCAAGTTGGATCGCTCCGATTGGCTGGCAGCCGTCGCCATATTTGGCGCTCTGCTGATGCTAATCGGTCAGTTGACTGAGCCTCCTTATACGCCGCTGCTCTCGGGTCTTCATCTGTTTCCCGGTTTGATCGGACTCGCTCTTTTTGCGGGAAGCGGGTTCTTCTTCCTGCTGTCCAAAGGTTTGGATAAGCCTGCTCAGAGACGGAATACCCTGCGCGGGATGAAGGCCCGGCAGGTGAAGCTGCTCGATGCTCCTAATCTTGAACTTGTGGCGATGCTTTTGGCCTCGGGACTGTTGCTTTTCATCGGCAGGTCGCTCTCAGGGTATCTGAGCCCGGGCGAGGTTTTTGTGGCTCACGTGTACACGGTGCTCGGGCTTGGGTTGTTTGTGCTGGCCGCGGTAGGCTTCAACCGCAAGCGGCTCCCGGTACGCATTACGAAGTGGCTTCAGGCCGCGGCCGGCTGGCTGGGCGTCTCTAAGGCGCAGGCGATCCTACTCGTGCTGGCCCCATTGTTGGCGCTTGCCGCATGGCTGGCGGCTGGCGACGGGAGGTTGATGCGTCAACCCCAGCTCGCCGTGTTTACGTGGCTGCTGGGGATTTTGTTGTTGGTGGTAGGTTCGCTGGACTATTTGCCCGCTCGGGCGGAACGGCTCCACTTTCGGCGTGAGTGGGGAATCCTGACGGCTGTTTTTTTGGGCGCATTTCTGTTGCGCGGGGTCGCGACCGCAGAGTACCCCTGGCTGCTTACCGGGGACGAAGCCTCCGGCGGATTGAGCGCACTCGAGTTCGTAAACGGTGAACGCAACAACATCTTTGGACTGGCCTGGTTTTCGTTTCCATCGCTTTACTTCTACCTGCAGTCGATCTCCATTCGCCTGTTCGGTCAGACGACCGAGGCGCTTCGGCTGACCTCCGCCCTGGCGGGCGCGCTGACGGTGCTTGCGCTGTACTGGTTCCTTAAACAGGGGTTCGGTCGATGGGTCGCTCTAACGGGAAGCATCCTTCTGGCGGCCTCCCATTTTCACATTCACTTCAGCCGCCTCGGTCTGAACAACATCTGGGATGGACTATTTGTGGCCTTTATCTCGGGGGCATTCTGGTGGGGCTGGTCCAAGGACAACCGGCTTGGTTATGTGTTGGCGGGCCTGGGATTTGGGCTCGCCCAGTACTTCTACGCGAGCAGTCGCTTCTTGTTCTTGCTGTTTCCAATTTGGCTCGCGTTTTCCGCTGCCCGCGACTGGAGCACGGTCCGCGCTCGATTCAGTCACCTTGCGGTTATGGCCCTGAGCGCCACCGTGATGGCTTTGCCGTTGGCGATGTACTACCTGGGGCATTTGCCAGACTTCTTTGCTCCGATGTCGCGCGTGTCCTACCTGGGTGCCACTTTAAGGTCCGATGTAATGTTGACTGGGCTGACGCCGGCCGAGCTTTTGGTTTCACAATTCGTCACCTCCGCGCTGGCCTTTACCAGCGCCAACCTCCGCCACTGGTATGTGCCTGAGACGCCAATGTTGCTCCCGCTTTCCGCAACGCTCTTTATGATGGGAGTTGTTCTTCTCTTCTTGAACGGCCGCAAGCCGGCCGAGCTCTGGGTGATCCTGTGGCTTGCCAGCGCGATTGTGATTGGCGCGATGAGCGAAAGCACACCGGCGGCCCAGCGTTATGTCTTTGCGGCTCCGGCCGTTGCAGCCACTATTTCACTGGCATTGGTTCGGGTGGCCGAATGGTTGCTCCAGACCTGGCCTGCCGCGCGGCCCGCGGTCGTTGCGGTAGTGGGAATCGTGGTGGCTGCGGCCGGCTGGGCGGACCTGAGCTTCTATTTTGGCGACTACTCAGGCAGCAAGCGCTTTGGCGACCTTAATACAGAGACGGCAAGCGCCGTGGCGAGTATGCTGAACGCGCGGGAGCCCGGAGTGGAGGCCTACTTCTTCGGCGGCCGCATGGGGTACTATAGCCATTCGTCTATACCGTATCTTGCCTCCCAAGCCATTGGCTACGACGTACTGCAACCGATTACTTCCGCTCCAAGTTGGGAACTCTCGGGTCCCACAATTTTCATATTCCTCCCGGAGCGAGCGGCCGAAATGGCGCTGGTTCAAGAACGGTATCCGGGCGGAGAGGTATTCCAAGAGACGGGCCGAGACGCGGAGCTTTATTTGGCCTACGAACTCCCCGCCGGCTAAATCGCCTCCCTCATCCGAACGCCCATGAAGGCCGTATTTTTCCGCGAGCATGGCGGAGATATTGAATATGGCGATTTTCCCGCGCCCGCGCTGGAGCCCGCCGAAGTACTCGTTCGACTCGAGGCGGTTTCGCTTAACCGGACCGACCTGCTCACCCGGAAAGGTTGGCCTACGCTCGAGCTGCAAATGCCGCATGTCCCCGGAGCGGATGGGGCGGGCCGCGTGATCGAGGTGGGATCGCGCGTAACTCAGTTCGCAGTCGGCGATCGAGTGGTGATCAACCCCAATCTGACCTGCGGGGAATGCGACTTCTGCCTGGCCGGTCAGGAAAATCTCTGCACCCGCTGGCGATTGCTGGGGGAGCACGCACCGGGAACCTTCCGGGAGCGGATCGCGCTCCCAGAACGAAACCTGCTTGGGATTCCAAAAGACTTTGACGCCGCGGTGGCGGCAGCCGCAGCGCTGGTTTACCTCACCGCCTGGCACTCGTTGATCACCCGCGGTCAGCTCAAGCCCGGAGAATCGGTGCTCGTGGTGGGCGCCTCGGGCGGCGTAAACACCGCCAGCATCCAGATCGCCAAGTATTCGGGCGCCTCGGTTTTGGTCGTGGGCTCCGGAGCGGACAAACTGACCGTGGCCAAGGCCGCCGGAGCAGACTTCTTGATCGATCGCTCCCAGGACGCGACATGGTCGAAAACCGCTTATCGGGCAGAGGGCCGCAGCGGCGTGGATGTGGTGGTGGACAACGTCGGAGCGGATACGATGCCGCTTAGCCTACGAGCTGCGCGCAAAGGAGGCCGGATCTTGACCGTCGGCAACACGAGCGGGCCGATATACGAGATCGACCATCGGTTCCTCTTTGGTAAACATCTGTCCATCATCGGCTCGACGATGGGGACCACCCAGGACTTCGAGACCGTGATGGGGATCGTGTTTGAGGGCAAGTTGAATCCAATCCTGGATCGCCAGTTCCCGTTGGAGCATGCGGCTGACGCGTTCGCGCGTATGGAGGCCGGCAAGCAGCGGGGCAAGATCACGCTGACCGTCCCTTGAGTTCGCACTGCGATTCCGGCGGAACGGACGGTTGGAGTCTCGGACTCCGCGTATCATTGCGCCCTTGACCAACCGACGACCCGCACACGTAACTTGGCTTAGCCTCGGGGTTATAACCGTAGCGGTGGTGGCTCTTAGCGGTCTGGTAGCGTGGTTTTCGCTTCCCGACCTGCCCTATACTGTCCCGCCAGCGTACCTGTTGATCCGAAACGGCCTCTGGGGAGCCTGGGGGTTGCTTGCGGCACTTGGCGCCTTCATTGGCAGGTCCTGGGCGCCGAGAATGATCCGCTGGGGTGGTCTGGCGGTTTTAATCTGGTATTGGGCGGACCGTATATTCCTCGCCCGGTCCGAGTACTCTCGCGCCAATTGGTCGACGACGGCGGTTTTGACCGTGATGGCTATTGCCTTCGCGGGATGGGTACTTAGCCGGAGAATTGTACGAACCTACTTTCAGGAGAATGGCAAATGAGCCACGAATCCAAGCTTGAGGAACTCCGAGCGCTCCGCGAGCAGGCCCGCCTGGGCGGCGGTGAGGATCGCATCGAGGCCCAGCACAAGCGAGGCCGGCTGACGGCGCGCGAACGGCTGGATTTGCTCTTAGACAAGGGTTCCTTCCGCGAGACGGGCGGCTTCGTGACTCACCGCACTCATGACTTTGGCCTCGAAAAGCGAAAGTACCTTTCGGACAGCGTGGTCACGGGCTGGGGAACGGTCGACGGGCGGCTTACCTACGTGTTCTCCCAGGATTTCACCGTGTTCGGGGGCAGCCTTGGGGAGGTGCACGCCGAGAAGATCGTTAAGATCATGGAGATGGCGATGAAAAATGGGGCGCCTGTGATCGGGATCAACGATTCAGGCGGCGCCCGCATTCAGGAGGGTGTGGTTTCTCTCGGCGGATACGCGGATATCTTTCTGCGCAACACGATGGCGTCAGGCGTCATCCCTCAGATCAGCGCAATTATGGGGCCTTCGGCTGGCGGCGCAGTCTATTCCCCAGCCCTTACGGATTTCATATTTATGGTCCGCAAATCCTCCTACATGTTTGTAACCGGGCCGGATGTCGTGCGCTCCGTGACCCACGAGGACGTGGATTTGGAGGAGCTTGGCGGCGCGGATGTCCACGCCGGAATATCGGGGGTCGCTCACTACACCGCAGAGAATGAGGCCGACCTGCTTTATATGATTCGCCTGTTGCTGTCCTATCTTCCCCAGAACAACATGGAAGATCCTCCTTTTGTCCCGTCCACCGACGATCGCCTGCGGACCGATGCGGCCCTGGATTCCATCGTACCGGACGATCCCACCAAGCCGTATGACATACGGGATGTCATCCACCGGGTCGTAGACGATGGCGCCTTCCTAGAAATCCATGAGCGTTACGCCCCGAACATCGTGGTTGGATTCGCACGGCTCGGCGGCCACAGCGTCGGATTTGTTGCCAATCAGCCGGCAGTGCTGGCAGGTGTGCTCGACATCAATGCTTCGATTAAGGCGGCTCGCTTCGTCCGCTTCTGCGATGCGTTCAACGTTCCGCTCATCACGCTCGTGGATGTGCCGGGATTTCTTCCCGGTACGGAGCAGGAGCACGGCGGCATCATCCGCGCCGGGGCCAAGCTGCTCTACGCATACTGCGAGGCGACGGTTCCCAAGGTCACGGTTATTACTCGCAAGGCCTACGGCGGGGCCTATTGCGTGATGAATTCAAAACACATCCGCAGCGACCTGAATCTGGCCTGGCCAACGGCTGAGATCGCCGTTATGGGACCGGAGGCCGCGGTCAGCATCATCTTCCGCAAGGAGCTGGCCGAAGCGGTGGACCCAGACACGCGCAAGGCCGAACTGGTGAAAGATTATCGGGCCAAGTTTGCGCATCCTTACGTCAGCGCTTCGCGCGGATACATCGACGACGTCATCGAACCGCGTTTTACGCGGCCACGGCTTATCAACGCGCTTGAAATGTTAGCCAATAAGCGGGACGTCAATCCGGCCAAGAAACATGGCAACATCCCGCTATGAGTGGAGGAATTTCCCCAATTCCTGAAATCCTGAGCCGATATGTTTACTAAAGTTCTCGTCGCGAACCGGGGCGAAATCGCGGTGCGTGTCATTCGGGCCTGCCGTGAGCTGGGCCTGAACACGGTGGCGGTGTACTCGGAAGTCGATCGTAATAGCATGCATGTGCGCCAGTCGGATGAGGCTTATCTGCTGGGGCCCCCCGCAGCTAAAGACTCCTACCTGCGCGGCGACAAGATCATTGAAATCGCCAAAAAGGCAGGCGCGGGTGCGATCCACCCGGGTTATGGCTTTCTAGCCGAACGCGATGATTTTGCGGAGGCGGTTCAAGAGGCGGGCCTGGTATTCATCGGTCCTAAACCGAGCGCGATTGCAGCCATGGGTGATAAGGCGGCCGCACGCGCCACCGTTGCAGCCGCCGGCATACCCGTTATTCCCGGAACCGATGGCGATGCCATCCTCACAGATGAGGATCTAATCGCCCTTGCCCCCGACATTGGCTACCCATTGGTGGTCAAGGCCTCCGCGGGTGGAGGCGGTCGGGGCATGCGAGAGGTGAAGGTGCCGGACGAGCTTCCCGGCCTACTTCAAGCCGCACGGCGCGAAGCCGAGGCCGCCTTCGGAGATGGGAACGTTTATCTGGAGAAGCTGCTGCTTGATGCGCGGCACATCGAATTCCAGATCATGGCGGATTCACACGGGAACGCCATTCACCTGGGGGAGCGGGAATGCTCGCTCCAGCGCAGGCACCAGAAGCTTCTGGAAGAGGCTCCCTCTCCCATCATGGACGATACTCTGCGCGAACAAATGGGCAAGCTGGCCTGCCGGGTGGCCGAGGCAGTGGATTATGTGAACGCGGGCACTGTTGAATTCCTGGTCGACGGAGATAGGAATTTCTACTTTCTCGAGATGAACACTCGCCTCCAGGTGGAACATCCCATAACCGAGATGGTCACCGGAATCGACATCGTTAGAGAGCAGATTCGTATTGCCCGCGGCCGCAAGTTGAATTATAGGCAGGAAGACCTGCAGCTCAACGGGTGGGCGATAGAGTGTCGCATCAACGCCGAGGATCCTTACAACAACTTCCTGCCAAGCACCGGGCAAATCACAACGGTGATCCCACCCAGCGGGCCCGGCGTGCGAGTCGATACCGGCGTGTACGCCGGGTTCACCATCACTCCCTACTACGATTCTCTGATCTCCAAGCTGATCTGTTGGGGGGAGACCCGCGGGGTAGCCATTCTACGCATGCGCAGGGCGTTGGAGGAGTATCGTATCCTGGGCGTGCGAACCAACATCCCGTTCCATCAGAAACTGCTGAATTCACCCCGTTTTATGGCGGGCCAGTTCGACACGCGGTTCGTCGAGGAACGCTTCACCATGGAAGAGGAGTTTGATGGCGATGATAACCTCGCCATGATCGCGGCGGTTATGGCAACGCTGGTAACCCATCGCGAGACCCAGCAAGCCGCTCAGATCGTCCGCCAGAGCGAGCGCGACACCAGCAACTGGAAGTGGGTCGGTCGATGGGAAAGAATGCAGCGATGAGTGGCCCTCGGCCTTCAACGGCCCACCAATTTCCCCTGCCGCTCCGGATCGGATCGGCTGATCGGCGAACGGGTCACCGGTGAAGTACATCGCCACCATCAAGGGGCAATCCTTCGAGATCGACATCAACGAGGCGGGCGAGATCCTCGCCGATGGTCAGCGATTGGAAGTCGATTTCCAATCCGTGGCAGACCAGCCGATCTACTCCATGCTCCTAAACAACGAATCCTTCGAGGCCAATGTTTCCTCCGGCGAGAGCTCGGTGGAAGTGTTGCTCCGGGGTCGGCTCTTCCTCGTCGATGTTGAAGACGAGCGCCAACGCCGGCTGCGCGAAACCACCAAGGTCGGGTTGATCGAAGAAGGCGAATACACGCTGACTGCCCCCATGCCGGGGGTGGTGGTAACCGTGCCGGTTGAAGTGGGTCAGGAAGTTGAAAAGGGCGAGAATTTGATCATTCTTGAATCCATGAAAATGCAGAACGAACTCAAGGCGCCCAGGAGCGGGACGGTATCGGGCGTTCGAGTCGCCCCTGGAGATAACGTGGATCAAAATCAGGCATTGCTTACTCTGACATGAGAAAAGACCTCACAAAGGCAAAACAATCCTGGGAAGATGAGGTCGCCCGTTCCGGGCGTCCGGAGCGTCGGGAACATTTCGAAACCGATTCCGGGCTTCGGCTGGAGCCGTTTTACCTCCCCGACGGAAACTACCTTGAAGACCAGGGCTTCCCCGGGCAGCTGCCATTCACGCGCGGCGCACAACCCACGATGTATCGAGGGAGATTGTGGACCATGCGTCAGTACGCCGGATACGCGGACGCGGCGGAAACCAATCGCCGCTTTCAATTTTTGCTCGACCAGGGTCAAAGTGGACTTTCTGTGGCTTTCGATCTTCCAACGCAGATCGGTTACGACGCGGACGATCCAATAGCCGAAGGCGAAGTCGGGAAAGTAGGCGTTTCGATTTCTTGCCTGGAAGATATGGAAACTCTGTTTCGCGGCATACCGCTGGATCAGGTCTCGACGAGTATGACCATCAACGCCCCGGCCGCCATTTTGCTTGCCATGTATATCGCGGTCGCGCGCAGGCAGGGCATCGATCCGGCTGTTTTGCGCGGGACGATCCAAAACGACATTCTCAAAGAATACGTGGCACGCGGGACCTACATCTTCCCCCCGGAGCCCGCGATGCGGCTTATCACAGATGTATTTCAGTATTGCCGCGAAACGGTGCCACTCTGGAATACCATCTCCGTTTCGGGGTACCACATGCGCGAGGCGGGATGCACCGCGGTACAGGAGATCGCCTTTACCCTGGCGAATGGCATCGCATATGTCGAGGCCGCCATCCAATCGGGGTTGGAAGTAGACCAGTTCGCGCCTCGCTTGACGTTCTTTTTCAACGCCCACAATGATCTGTTGGAGGAAGTGGCGAAATTCCGTGCCGCACGCAGGCTGTGGGCCAGGCTGATGATTGAAAGGTTCGGCGCTTTGGATCCTCGATCGATTCGCCTGCGTTTCCATGCACAGACCGCTGGCTCCACGCTAACGGCGCAACAACCCGAAAACAACGTGGTGCGAGTGGCGCTCCAGGCGCTCGCGGCTGTGCTCGGTGGAGCTCAATCTCTGCACACCAACAGCATGGACGAGGCGCTGGGCCTCCCCACAGAGCGGGCGGCACGAACCGCCCTACGGACTCAGCAGATCCTGGCCCATGAAATGGGAGTGGCTGATACGATCGATCCATTAGGGGGCTCATTCCTCATCGAACATCTCACTGATGAGATCGAGGCCGGTGCCCGGGAGCACATTGCCAAAATTGACGAACTCGGCGGAGCCCTGGCGGCGGTGGATTCTGGCTACATGCAATCGGAGATCCAGGAAGCCGCCTACCAGGCCCAGATGCGCATGGAATCTGAGGAGACGGTTGTGGTTGGAGTGAACGCCTACCGCTCGGCCGACCCGGCCCCGATGGAAATCTTGAATGTCGACGCCGCAATTGAATCCACACAGCGCGAGCACTTATCAAAGTTGCGGAAGGCGAGGGACGCCGGCCGGGTGGAGGACCAATTGAAGCGCCTGAAGAGGGCTGCCGAAGGGACCGATAACCTTATGCCGATCTTCATCGATTGCCTGGAGGCGGACGTCACCCTCGGGGAAATCTGTGGCCGGCTGCGGGCGGCATGGGGAGAACACGTGCCGGTGGAGAGTTTCTGATGGTAAGAAGCACCGACGCGATCCAATGAGCTCCGCAACGCGTATCCATCACGTCGCGCTGGTTGTAAACGATCTCGACGAGGCGCTCGAATTCTGGCGGGATGGGCTGGGGTTGAAAGTAGCCTCCGTTGAAGACGTTCCGGATCAGAGGGCGACCGTAGCGTTCCTGTCAGCCGGGGATCAGGAACTGGAACTGGTGAAACCGACCGACGAGCACAGTGGCACCGCCCGATACCTGCAGGAGCATGGGCCGGGAATGCACCACATTTGCCTGGAAGTCGATGACCTGGCCGAAAGTCTGGAGCACCTTCGATCAATGGAAGTGGAACTGATAAACGATGAACCCATCGTGGGTGCGGGTGGCAAGTTGATCGCCTTTATCCACCCTAAGAGCACTCACGGGGTGCTTGTGGAACTCTGTGAATCGACTTCCCGATAGTCGGATACCCGACATGCGCGGGACGGGGAACTCGCCGAGCGCGTCGGAACGCATGGGTAAATCGTGGCCGCCTCACCGCCATTAATGCCCAAGGGATAATCGCCCTCAAGCCAAGGAGCGACGCTTATGTTCGATGAGGGAGAGCTGGAGGAGATTCGGGAGGCGCTCGAGAAGTGGGAGGAAACCACCCTCCAGCAGGCGACGGCCGAGATGCCGGAGCGCCGAGAGCAGTTCATCTCGACTTCTTCAGAGCCCATCGAGCGCCTCTCTACCCCGCTCGACATCGCGGAGATGGACTACGTCCGCGACCTGGGGATGCCCGGCCAGTTTCCTTACACGCGCGGCATCCACCCCACCATGTATCGCGCCCGTCCCTGGACCATGCGTATGTTCGCGGGTTTCGGTACGGCGGAGGAAACCAACGCGCGATTCGGCTATCTGCTCGACCAGGGTCAAACCGGGCTCTCGATTGCCTTCGACCTGCCCACCCTGATGGGATATGACACCGATGCCCCAGAGGCCGAAGGCGAGTTCGGCACGTGTGGGGTAGCAGTGTCCTCGCTCCGGGATATGGAAACGCTGCTGGACGGCATCCCGCTCGACAAGGTCTCCACTAGCATGACCATCAATTCCCCCGCCCCGGTGATCTGGGCCATGTACATCGCGGCGGCCGAGCTGCAGGGAGTGCGTCCGGATCAGCTACGGGGGACGCTTCAGAACGACATCCTCAAGGAATACATCGCTCAGAAGGAGTTCATCTTCCCTCCTGAGCCTTCCATGCGGCTCGTGACTGACACCATCGAATATGGGATGCGGAACCTGCCCCTGTGGAACACGGTTTCGATTTCCGGATACCACATCCGGGAGGCCGGTTCGACGGCCGCGCAGGAGCTGGCCTTCACGCTGGCCAATGGAATGGAATATGTCCGCTGGGCGCTGGATCGGGGTTTGGACATCGACGATTTTGCACCGCGGCTCTCATTCTTTTTCAATGCTCATAATGGCTTCTTTGAAGAGATCGCTAAGTACCGTGCCGCCCGACGCATCTGGGCCCACGAGATGAGAGATACCTTCAGCGCCAAGAATCCACGGTCGTGGCTCATGCGCTTCCATGCGCAGACCGCCGGCGTCAGCCTCACGGCTCAGCAGCCCGAGAACAACATCGTGCGAGTAGCAATTCAAGCGCTGGCGGCGGTTCTCGGCGGTACGCAGTCGCTGCACACCAACTCGATGGACGAGGCGCTTGCCTTGCCTTCTGCGCATGCAGCAACCGTTGCGCTGCGCACGCAACAGATTCTGGCCGAGGAGTCGGGCGTGGCGAATTCGATTGATCCACTGGGCGGTTCCTATTACCTGGAGGCGATGACCAATCGCATCGAGGTAAACGCGCGGGATTATTTCCGACGCATTGATGAGTTGGGCGGCGTCCTGCCGGCGATCGAGGCCGGCTTTTTCCAGCGCGAGATCGCGGATGCTGCGTTTCAGTACCAGAAGGAAATCGATGCGGAGGAACGCTACATCGTCGGGGCAAACGTCTTCAACGACGGTGCGGGGTATAAGATCCCCCTGTTGGAAATGAATCCCGCTGGTTACAGCCATCAGACGGCTCGGCTGGCGGAGCTGCGCGAATCGCGAGACGGCGGCGCGGTGGGTCAAGCACTGGATCGGTTGCGCATCGCCTGCCAGGGCACCGAAAACACCATGCCCTTCATCCTGGATGCGGTGCGGTCCTACGCTACATTAGGCGAAATCATTTCGGTGATGACGGAAGTCTTTGGCACCTATCAGGAGCCCGACTGGATCTAATATAGAAACATCGGCAGCCCACCGACCTGCCGCACCTTCGGGCGATATTGATCCACGTCGTACAGCGCATCAACATCAACGTGCCGGACCTTGCCGCGGGTTTCAGCTATCGGCACATGAGTGTAGCTGCCTGCATGAAGCGCAACCATGCGGCCCGATTTTCCCTCGAGCGCGAGATCGGAGGCCATGGTTCCAAAATTCATGGCCACCATCAAGTCCAGCGAATCGGGACTGCCGGAGCGCATCAAGTAGGCCAGCTGTTGATAGATGATTTTTTGGCCGGTCAGCTCGCGTAACATATCCCCGGTCACGGCCCCGATCCCTCCCAGCTTTTTGTGCCCAAAAGTATCCGCTCGTCCGCTCAGTATGGCCGCGCCGCCCTCTACCTGAGCGCCCTCCGAAATGGTCATCATGGCGTAATGGCTCGGATTGGCAGCCTTATCCGCCATCAGTAGATCGGCCAGCTTCTCGGGATCGAAAGGTATCTCGGAAATGATGGCGCGGTCGGCTCCGGATAGGTAGGCCGAGATCAGCGACGTTTCGCCGCTGTTTCGGCCAAACAGCTCGACCACCGCGATACGTTCGTGAGAACCGGTGCTTGTTCTCAGGTTGTGGATGTACTGCACGCTGCGGCTAACGGCGGTAGAAAATCCGATACAGTAATCGGTTCCGTAGACGTCGTTGTCCATCGTCTTGGGTATGGCGATGACCGGGATTCCCTCGTCATGCAGGCGCAAGGCGTAGGATAGCGTGTCATCTCCGCCGATCGGAATCAGGACGTCCAGCTTGAGATGTTCGATCACCTTTAACACGTGTTCGGTATAGTCGGCCGTTTCGTCGTCTCGCCCGTCGGCCTGGAGGTGTTCGGGCGCTTTGTCTGCGGGGAAGTTGCCTGGATTCGTGCGCGAGGTATGGAGAAATGTGCCACCGGTGCGATCTACGGTGCGCACCACTTGCGGGTCGAGGGGCAGGATGTAGTTTGCCTCCCCGGCCGGGTCTCCGATCTGCCACATCAATAGCCCGGCCCAACCGCGGCGGATACCCAGCACCTCGTGCCCCGCCGCTACGACTCTATTGACAACTGCCTTGATGGCGGCGTTCAGTCCGGGGACGTCCCCACCGCCGGTCAAAATTCCGATTCTCATCGTGGGCTGTTATTCCTCGGCGAGCAGGTGTGTTGCCGCCGCACGAAAGTAGCCACTCCCATCGTCCACAATAGATCTCACTGACTTTTATTACTTTGGCAGGGGATTCTAAACGATACTCGCAAAAACGCGCCAAAAACCACTATTGCGTGAGAAACATTAGTAACTCACCAGTCTGTCATTCTGACCCGCGCTGGAGAGCCTAAAACCGGTTATGAGAATAGCAATTCTCGCCGCAGCGAAGGTACCTCGTACTGACGCTGGATTGCTGCGTGGGCTTGCTCAGGCTATCCCCTTACACAACTTGCCCAGATACAAACACTTTACAGCCATTGCCGCGACAGGAGCGTTGATTGTAGTTGGCGTCGCCGCTTTTTAGTTTTCCTCGTCTCTCCCCGCTCGGACCGACATTGTGCCATGCGAATGCACCGTGGGAATCACTCCACGAGGGCCCTGCGATTGGGATTACAACGGAGATTGTAACCAAGACGACAGGGACATCTTCGATAACTCTATTCACATGTGCTCCGACAACACCCCTATCCTCGGATTCGAGTACAACGCGTTGGCTGACGCGAATCAAGATAAGTGCGTCGATAGGCGGGACCTCATACTGCTGTATCCAGAAATCGTAGCCCTTGCTTCGTTTGCTGCGTCCGCAAGCGGTTGACACTAATTGCTGAATTGATCATAGGGTCATCTAGCGCCTCGACCTCCTCCACGCAAATTGGATCCTGGTGCACCGGCTCACCTGTTAATCGGGTGCCACGCCGTATACTTACAAGCAGCGTGATTTGATCGCGCGGAGATTGGAGGCGCGGCGAAGTTCGAGGTAATCGGCGCCTCTTCAAAGATGGGAGTTGCCACTTGGGTGAGGAGATTGAAATCGCCAAGGAAGAACTTCAAGCATTGAAGCGAGTTGCACGAGCGGCGGATGACCTATGGTCTGCCTTGGATGAAAGCGAAGACCTCACGATCGTAGGCAGTGACCTTGAAATCCAATTTACTGCCCTTACAGACGCCCTCGACGGTTTGCCGGAACACCATAAGTCCGACTGGAAGTCGGTTGGGGAGGACTGGCACCAGGACGCTCCAGGAGGCTGACCCGGGCGCGTTGCTCGGGCCTGGGCACCGGTGGTTCGATGCGGCCTGAACGCGACAACAAGAGAGCGCCCAAACACTCATCGCATTTGACAGCGGAAAACAGAACGGTGGCAAGGGATCTCGGATCGTGACTTACGTGAGCGAGGGAGCATGAGCGGGAAGAACGTGGCACAGAAGCTGATCGAGAGTCATCTGCTGGAGGGGCGGATGAAAGCGGGCGAGGAAATCGCCCTCCGCATAGATCAAACGCTCATGCAAGACGCCACGGGAACCATGGTCATGTTGGAGCTGGAGGCGATGAATCTGACCCGAGCCAAGACCGAAGTCTCCGTCCAGTACATTGACCATAACCTCTTGCAGACCGACTTCAAGAACCCCGACGACCACGTTTTCCTTCGCAGCGCATGCAGGAAATTCGGGCTCTGGTACAGTCGCCCCGGAAACGGTGTCAGCCATCCGGTGCACATGGAGCGCTTCGGAATTCCCGGCAAGACGCTCTTGGGCTCGGATAGCCATACCACCGCTGCCGGCTCGCTCGGGATGCTGGCTATCGGAGCCGGGGGCTTGGAGGTCGCACTGGCGATCGCCGGCGAACCGTTTTACGTTCAGATGCCGAAGATCTGGGGAGTCCGACTTGAAGGGGATATGCCCAACTGGGTGAGCGCAAAAGACGTCATCCTGGAGATGCTTCGGAGGCACGACGTTTATGGCGCGAGAGGCAAGATTATCGAGTATTACGGTCCCGGGCTGGACAACCTGAGTGCGATGGACCGCCACGTCATCGCCAATATGGGCACGGAATTAGGCGCCACAACCACGGTCTTCCCGTCAGATATGGAGGTAAGACGATTCTTGAGGACACAAGATCGGGAGGAGGATTGGATCGAAATTCTGCCCGATGAAGATGCCAACTACGATGAATACGAAGAGATCAATCTGTCGGAGCTGGAACCGCTGATTGCGCTCCCGAGTAGCCCAGGCAAAGTCGTGCCGGTTCACGAGGTCGCTGGAAAAGAGGTGTACCAAACGATGATCGGCTCCTCGGCAAATCCAGGGCTCAGAGATTTCGCCATCCCCGCTCTGATGATGGAAGGACGGCAGGTAGACGACCGGGTATCCTTCGACATCAACCCCACCTCACGCCAGATCCTAGAGAACCTCTCAGAAATGGGCCTGCTGAACCAGCTTATACACGCAGGAGGACGGATCCACCAGTCAGGCTGCAATGGTTGCATTGGGATGGGACAAGCCCCCGCTACGGGACGCATCAGCCTGCGCACGGTACCTCGAAACTTTCCGGGCCGCTCGGGAACGAAGGAGGATCAGGTCTACCTTTGCAGTCCCGAGACCGCGGCCGCTTCGGCGCTCACAGGTGTGATCACCGACCCGCGCAGCCTCGACATCGAGTATCCGAGGTTCGTGGAACCGGACGAGATCACCCTAAACACAACGATGTTAGTCCCGCCGGCCAAACTGGGCGAGCAGAACGAGCTCGAGAAAGGCCCGAATATCAAGCCGCTGCCGGAGTTTGACGCTCTCCCGGACACCATCGAAGGTCACGTACTCATGCTGGTTGGCGACGATATTTCCACCGACGTTATCATGCCTGCAGGAAGCAAAGTGCTGCCATATCGGAGCAATATCCCGGAGATCAGCAGGTTCGTCTTCTCGCAGATTGACGAGACCTACTACGAGCGAGCGATGAAGCAGCGGGAGACTGGATCTTTTGTCGTCGGTGGTGAGAACTACGGCCAGGGATCCAGCCGGGAACACGCCGCCATCGCCCCGAGATATTTAGGCCTCAGAGCCGTCATCGTCAAGAGTTTCGCCCGTATCCACTGGCAAAATCTAATCAACTTCGGAATTCTGCCGCTGACCTTTGAGAACCCGGATGACTGGGAACGCATCGATCGCGACGATGTGCTGAGCATCGTGGATGTGCGCGAGACTATCCAGCGGGGAAGACGGCTTGAGGTGATCAACAAGACGAAGGATCACACCTATCTGGCCGAACACTCCATGAGCGAGCGTCAGGTTAAGATCATGCTGGCTGGCTCGCTGATCAATGCGGTCCGCGAGAAGATCGGGTAACGAATTAAGAGATTGATGTGGCGCGAACCCGGCCCACTAATTCCAAAACATCTCCTATCCGCAAAACCCGTTCAACCATTCGCCTAGAACCCTAGTTTGCGGCAATTTTAGGGGTATTTGCCTGACTGATCGGCCAAGAGATTGGCGAGACTATTGCGTATGGAATCCGGCCCCGCCCGAGCGAGTGTTAGTGGCCGATATTTTCCCCATTCAGAGCCATATGAGAACATCTTGAGGCCGCAAAAACAAAAGCAAACCGGATGTGGAATTCAGTGTAAAGGGGAGGTTGGATTCTGCCAAGGCATAGCGTAGCTGGCTCTGCCACATCTTCCCACGGAGACTGCCATTTCCGCGCAAACACCCTGATTCCGTCCACAAACACCGATTTGACGACGAAGTCGTGGGAGAGCGAACTGAATATCACGTTGACTGCATTCATCCGAGCGTGCTAGATTTAATTCGCCGCAATACGAACAACGGAAGGGGGCATGGCGCCAGCCGATCCTCGGGCTAATGCGAGTTGGCGCTTTTCTATTAGGTTGACAGGCGTCGGCGATGAAGATCAATGCTAGGATCCAATGGCGCAGTGCTATTACCAGGGTCGAAAGAGTATCGCGGGTTTTCGGAACCAGCCGGACTGCGAGAAGAAGCATCGGCGAAGCCATCTTATTCTCTGCAACGGTGGTGGACCCATAAAGTTGGACACTTGTTAATCGATCTTAAGGGAAGACATTTGTTCTAGTTGCACCTGCCAATAGGTGCCTTCGAATTCATCAGGGGTTAGATATCCCAAAGAAGAATGGATCCGCTTCTTCTGGTAGACCTCCTCGATGAAGTACCCGATCTGTGAACGGGCGTCAGCAAAGTCCTGATACTCCGATAGATCCACCTCCTCTTCCTTGATGGTGCGGATGAGCCGTTCGGCATAGGGGTTTTCTTCCGGAGATCCCCGCGCTGCCATGCTGATCTGCACATGGCGTTCCTGTAACAAGTCGACGTAAGCATTGGCCGCATATTGAACCCCCTGATCGCTGTGATGGATATGAGGCACATGTGCTCTCAAAGCGCGCTGCAAAGCAGTCAAGGTCAGGGATTGATCCATCCAACGGCTCAGGTGCCACCCTCGGATGGAGCGAGTGAAAACATCCATGATCACCGCCAGGTAGACAAACTCGGTGAGCAAGCGGATGTAGGTGATGTCGCTGACCCAAACCTGGTCCGGACAGGTCACTTCCAAATTTGCCACCAGATTGGGATAGCGCTTGAATCCGTGCTGGCTGTCGGTCGTGCGCCGTTTCCGTCGCTTCTGCGACCGTTGCAAGCCCATCTCCCGCATCAAGCGTTGGGTGCGCTTACGATCGTTAGATGCCCCATGGGTATTGATCCTCATCTCGTAGGGAGGTCGCCGCAGCTCCTGAGTCACTCGCCGGCTCCCATAGGTGGCAAATTCGGATGCAACGGCTTCAATGGTTTGCCGAAGTTCGTTCTCTTCCCGCTCGAGCGGCCGATCGTTAGATGCCCTTTGGGCATAGTAGCAGCTGCTCCGAGGCAAATCCAGCAGACAGCAAAGACTGGTTATGGGATACCCTTCCTGCTCATGAAAAATGGTCACGAGCTCCCGCTTCTTCTCTGTGGTCAACGCAAGTGATTGGAGACTTTTTTGCCATCTCGAGGTCCATGGCCATGCGACCAACCATGCGCTCCAGCTCGGCAATACGCTCATCCCGATCGTCTCGGCTGCGATCTTGCTCGAACACCTTCGGAGAGCGTTCAATCCCTAGATGGCAGGGATGTTGCCATGAACTCTTGCTTCCAGCGAGATAAAACCGAGTCTTTGACGCGATATTCTCTGCTTGCCTGGGCAAGGCTCTTGCCATCTAGAAGCATCTCAAACACAATTTTGGCCTTGAACTCGGGGCTAAAAGTGCGCCTTTTGGCCATTGTGGACCTCCATTCTGCAGTCTAGATCCTACCTAGGTAGGTGTCCAGTTTTTGGGGTCCACTACCTACCTTGAAGATAAGACTCCCCGATTTTTGCAAAGTATTGTTAATACCTTGCCGACCATCCAGTAGAAACTCTTTAATGTCGACGTGAAAGTACGCTGCGTCTACTCGATATAACCCCTTTGATCAATTAATTTGATTCCACTTCTCTAAAGACAATCGAGCACGCAATATGCGCTTTGTACTGCGCCCCAAAAACTGGACACGAAAACAGCGATTCTTAGATAACATCCACGGATTGCCGAGTCCGCCATTGGGCTTC
>JADFRG010000043.1 GCA_022561385.1 Chloroflexota bacterium | reverse complement strand
TTCTCCGTTCTCGTTCTATGCTCATCAATATGCTCCCATTATGCTGTCTAAGGCTGGGCCAATTTATCTTAGCGGCCAATCCGACAAGATCCGTTGGTTACCCTATCCACAAGAATATTCCCCGCGCTTTCTGGCCGAATTATGGCTGTTCGGAATAAGGTATTTGAAGAAAGGCGCCGCGAATTTCCTTCCTGGCCTCGTCACTAATCTCAAAATGACCGAATATCCTGCCTGCCCCATCGACGGCCATTCCGAACGCACCCGCAGACATTGTGAATGCGCCTCCAGCGCACGCAGCGAGCAATCCTGTAACCGGCGCCGAAATTGGTGTGGCCGCGAGGCTCGCGACGGCCCCGAGGCCACAGACTATCCCGACCGCTCCAAGTGCCAGACCAACCAGAGTACCGCCGATTGCCTTCCACCATGGCAGCTCCTTTTTCATCTCGAGAGCGTCAGTTCGTACCCTATCAACAGCATTGATGATTCCATTAAGGTAGTCATTACCGTCTTGAAGAACAAAGTATCTCTTGGTCCCATACTCATCCGTAGACCAAACCAAGAAGAGGCCGGGTTTTCCAAGGATTTCAGAATATCCGTAGTCGCTATCCAGAAGATCGGGTCGCAGCAGTTCGGGAAGGAGCTCCTCCTGCCCTTCAGTGAAAGATTGACCCGGTCCAATTGTTGGAATAGGCGTTGGGACGACGGGAGTTCCAACTACGCCGGCCGGGTTAAGCGTGGCCGTGTTTGGTGGTAGGGTCGCAAAGGGCTGTGCGTAAGCCGGGGAATCTACGAGAATAGAACTGAGTGAGACCTGAAAGACGGCTAAGAAAAATGCAGACAGGACGAGAACGCCGGTCCGCAGCAGAGACTTGCTAGTCTTCATAGAGCCACCTCAGGCCTTTTGACCCCCAAAAGATCGGTGACCACTACACCATAATACTGCAAGGATCGGCCAGCTCAGGGAAAGGGGGGTCCCAACCTAGTGCACTGAGCGAAATTGCTATCAACTGAACCTATTTGATTTGACTTACGAACAGAACGAAATCGACCGATTCGCGGCCAGCGCATCCAGCTGCGACTGGGTCTCGGCGGCTTTGGAGCGAAGTTGGTCGTTGGGCTGGAGGCCCAACTGGGTTTCGAGGGCGTTGATGCGGTGGGTGAACATGTTGCGGGCCAGCAAGCGGCAGTCGCCGCCTTTCGATATCTGATCTCGAACCAGCGACTCGGAATCGGCGAAGGCGCGATCCGCGCCGGCGAAATCTCCCTGAGCCATCAATAAACCGGCCTTCTGCTCATGGAAGCCCCAGTCTTTGGTGCGCGCTTCAATAGCGGCTTCCACCTTGGCGATGTCCCCGCTCTCGATGCCCTCGCGTGCCAGGCGCTCGGCATCTTCCAGGTTGGCCACGACGCTACCGGCATCCAGAGCGGCGTCGACCAGCGAGTCGCCGGACGGCACCCCAAAGACCTGCATCACGGCCTGGCCATAGTTGATGTTGCCGGCCTCGTCGATGACTCCGTTGGCTCGGCCCCACTCCTCGCCGATGGCGAACAGCCAGTCGATGTCTTCCTGGGTGCAGGCGCTGAGCATCGGAGTGACAAGCACCAATCCGACGATCAGGGCGGTTCGCCGGAGCCGAGCTCTAAGCGCAGTGGGCGTTGAAATCATCACTAAGAGTCCTGTAACAGATCCAGTACTTCTTGATAACTAAAGCTGCCGGGCCCAATGCTGACCTCGCGCATGAATTGTTCGCGGCTGATTTCGCCCTCCGCGAACATGTCGAGGCTGGACTGAGAAGCGGTGATCGCCACCAGACCTCGCCCATTTTTATCGCGGTAGTCAACCGTCACGCGATCGATGCCGAGCTCCTGCATCCGGTTATCTTCCCGCATGCGTTGAATGACGCTCATCATGCTCATTTCATTTGCAGAGGCGGTACCCAGGCCCGTGAATCCTTCTGACTCATCCAGCGTGATAACCGCGATCTGTCCTGTGCTGCCCTGGATCGGGATCACGATGGCCCTGGCCCCGGCGATGCCGGCATCGAGCAATATCTGGGACACGACCCGGCTTGCGAAGGGATCCGGTGCACCGGAGTAGAGTTCCTCCGCGCGCGAGCGGAACAGCTGGTTCCACAGCGCCGGGCCACCCAGAATCGCCACAACGGCACAAACCGAAAACAACGCTGCAAGCCCGAAGCAGCCGAAACATCCAATGCGAAGCCAGCTGCGGCCTTTCTTTTGGGCGGGGGGCGAAGGTTGAGCGCTTTGAGCCGGCGCGACCGGTGCGGGTGGCGCGACGGGTCGCGGTTCCGAAGGCGGTGCCGGGGGCTGTGTGGGTTCAGTGCTCAAATAGACAGATGGGGAGAGTTCGCGGGATTCTACTACAGGCCTGATAAATATCGCTGACCGGCAGAAGACTGCCTGCCGCAAGCGCCTCAAGCCTGCCGCAAGGCTACTTCGGGCTGCCGCCAGCGGCTCACGGCTGTCGCAGTACGAGGTTGTCGAATACCACCCGGCTGCCGCCCGATGAATATGTTGCGCCTACCAGACCCACGTCGCCGCTGCGAAAGGTCGAGTCCCTGACTTGGGCCAAAGTTCGTCCGTTGACTACGAGTTCCAGTTCATCCCCCACACAACTCGCACGGATGTGGTTCTCCGCGCCTGGCCCGGTGATGATCGCGGTCGAAAACATCCAATCGGATAGCTGCACGAATTCCCCGCCAACCAGCGCGTAGATGACGTATAAGCCATCGCTGCCGATTTCGAAACCGTACTGATTATCGGCATCGAGGTACCTGCAGATCACGCCCCAGCCGTTGTCCGGCGTCGGAGTGTCCACTCGCGTATCGACTTCAACCACGATGTCTCCGTAGTCGCCGCCGACCAACGACCAGGCCGATGCGTCTGGCACGAAGAGATCGATGAAGTACTCACCCTCCAGGTAGCCGACCGCACTTTCGCGGTCCGAATCAATATTCCATCCGCGGCCCCGCTCGGCGAAGTCGTCGAAGAGAAGCACATCCGGCAGTGAAGCGTAATCTGGCGTCTCCACCAGGAGATCGTCGAATTGAACGATCGCCGCCGATCCATCGTAGGTGCTGGCCGTCAAACCGATGTCGCCCGACGTCAGTCGACGGTCCGTCACGCTGGCAACCTCCTGGCCGTGCAAAGATAGGCTCAAGGTATCACCCACACAGGAGGCGGAGAGCCGGTTCTGGGCTCCATCTCCTGTGGCGATCGACGGGAGCGGTGACCAATCCCGTAGGGGAACAAACTCCCCTTCAAGGAAGGCGTAGATGATGAAGGACTGGTCATCACTGATCTCGAAACCGTAGTAGTTATCGACATCCAGATACCGACAAATCACTCCCCAGCTGTTGTCGCCAGCACTTGCCACCTGTTCACTGCGTACGTCAATCACAACATCGCTCAGGCTAAGCCCCGGTACCGACAACGCGATCTGATCGGAATCTCTCAAATCGAAATAAAATGTCTCATCCCGGTAACCATAGGCAGAGCCCGCCAACTCGGCGATCTCCCACCCGCTGCACGGATCGCTGAAGTCATCGAAGAAGATCCCCGATGTGGGATCCGTATTACCGGATGGAGTTATCGTTGCCTCGCCTGTCAGGCTTAGCCGGTAAGTGGCCTCCACTTTGGTCCGCGGCGCCATGGCGGCGATCACCACCGTCGCTTCACCGGATTCGGAGCCGAGATTGAAACGCGTGCTTGTGGAGCCGTCATCCGCAATTTGAAGCTTTCGCACTTCGTCCGGAAGAACGAGATAAACCGCCCAATCCTGTTCGACGGTCTGTCGAGTGCGCACAAATCCCTCACCGATCCATCCGCCGTCGCCGATATCAACATCGTAGAGGTAGTCCAACTCCGGAATGGCGATGTCGTCGATCGCCCAGCCATGCCCACTGTAGGGGGCCTGCGTTACGTATTCAAACCTTATGCGCACTTCTGATCCCGCGTATTCGCTCAAATCAATACGTTCAGAGACCCACTCGGGGCGGGCCCGGTTGCCGCTCACTCCGGTGTAGTTTGGGCCATAGTCGAACGAGGAATCGTAGCGGGTCTCGATGCCGTTCAGGAAACTCCAGCTCTGCCCTCCGTCGACTGAAATCGAAACGTATCCGAAATCCACGTAGGGCTGGATATCGTGCCAGGTTTGAAAGAAGAGCGTGGCGCGTTCTAGTCCGGTGAGATCGAAGGAGCGTGTAAGCGTCGAAAAGATGTTGTCCCCGCGGTTAGACCACCAGAAATGGGTGCCGCTGGCGGCGTTGGCCGGAATGGCCCTCACCTGAGAGGAGCCTCGGAAACCAAGTTCTACTTCGCCCTGGCCTTCCAGCCGCAGATAATCTGCAGAGTATTGAGGCAGGCGGCCGTCGATGGTGCTCGGCAGAGACTTGATCCTCTGGATGGGGCAGGCGGGGCGCAACGTTTCCTGCGCATAGCCATAGGGAGATGGGGCATTTCCCAACAGGTTCGCCACAGTCCAGTCCCCAAATACGTCGCGGGCATCTACTCCGAGCTTTGCAAGGGCCTGACGCACGGCGGCCATCCCGTCCTCCGGATTCTTGGCCAGATCACGAATGAGATCATCGCCAAAGCGCTCCCACAAATACAGGAGATACAGGTAGGAGCCGCCGTAATTTGGCAGGTTTTGGGCGGGATTGGAGGGCCAGGCGTTGAGCTGAATATCGGTGCTGCCGAGGAAGCTGGGGTGGGTCGTGACGGTGTCGAATCCGACGATTCGTTCCGCGAGCTGGGCTAATCCTTCATCCAGCCACGTACTTTCGCTGGGATCGTTGCTCCACTGAATCATATGTTCGTACTCGTGCGCGAGTGTCGCCAGGTAGTCATCGGTGCCTACGTCAAATTCGGCAAGACTCACATAAAACATCTCGCGCTGGTTGGAGAAGGGTTCGATGGCAGAAAGATACTGGTCGGTGGAACTGTATTCACCGACCGCATCTGGAAGGCTGGAGGTGTGCAAAATTGAGAGTCGCGGGTCGTTGTCGACCCCGGGGGACCATTCCTGCCCGAAGATTTCTCGCATGACGGGCACCATCACGTGCGCGAACTCGTCGGCTGCGGTTTGAAGCGCGCCGGTGTCAACTGACAGGCCGTCCTCCACCCACATCGATACAAGCTCATTTTGATAGAGCAATTCGGCCGTGATTTCGGAATAACCCGTCTCCGAATCGTCATCCCGGACGAAGAATGCGTCCACAGATCCAACCGAGTGTCCGGGGGCCTGCACCAGGCTGCGATTTACCGGACCCGTGACCAACCCGTGTTCGACTTTCCAGGCGACCGGGTCGAAGGAAGGAACCGGGACCTCCAACACAGCGCTTGCCCCAGTCGAAGTTTGCTCGACGGTCGGCTCGACGACTGAATCGACAGTGGCTGGGATTGGAGCCAAGTTGGAACGGGTCGGTTCCGTAGTTGGGCTACATGCCGCGACCGACAGCACAATTCCTAAATATGCGAGGGTTTGGGCGCGTCGGATGGATTTGCGGCTCATACTCGTCCTCACTCAAATAGCTGCCCATGAGGGTGCTTGCCAGGCCCCGGAGCACACTCTGTGAAGAGGAGAACGAGGACCCAGAACGAGAAGTATGGCACAAGTAATTGACGGGCGCATTGTTGCATGTTATATTAGAACAGACGTTCTAATCGTAGGTTTATTTCTACAGGAGGATGCTCATGCCGCACGGAAGTATAGAACAGCCCGGCAAACCCACCCGGGACGCAGCTTATCTAGAAGAGATGACGAAGGCGGTCTTCCGTTCGGGATTTAGCTGGAAAGTTGTGGAGGACAAGTGGCCGAACTTCAAGGCCGCATTCGATGGGTTCGACGTCAGGAAAGTGGCGGCTTATGATGAGCGCGACGTCGATCGACTGCTGGCCGACGCAGGCATCGTGCGCAATGGCCGGAAGATCGAGGCGACCATCCATAACGCGCGTGCCATGCTTGAGCTGGTCGAAGGGTTCGGATCCTTCAAGAAATATCTTCGCTCGATGGATAAGCAGGCCTATGAAGTTACGGCCAAAGACATGAAGGGACGCTTTAGCTATTTGGGCAAAACCGGAACCTACACTTTTCTCTGGGGCGTAGGGGAAGAAGTCCCGGAGTGGGAAGACCGCTAGACCCCCGTCAAACCTGATCTCGCCGGCCGCCCCTGAGCGGCCTGCCTACTCTAACCGTCTCGTGTATACGCACTGCGCCAAGGGGAGGAAACCGACTGGACCGCATACATTACGAAGAGATCGAGGCCCGCAGCGCAATTAATCGGGTCAAAGGCATGCCTTTCAAGTGGAGCTTGAATCCCTATAAAGGCTGCGTACACGGATGTCACTACTGTTACGCGCGACGATATCACAACTTCCTCGGCCTGGATGCCGGCCAGGACTTCCAGAGCGTGATTTTTGTCAAGGCAAATCTTCCGCATGTTCTGCGACGGGAGCTGCGGCGCACGTCGTGGGTGGGCGAGGAGGTGGCAATCGGCACGGCCACCGACCCCTACCAACCGATAGAAGGCCGATACCGACTTACGCGGAGATGCCTGGAAGCCTTTGCCGACCACTCCAATCCGGTCAGCCTGGTCACCAAGGGAACCTTGATCGTAAGAGATATCGACGTGCTCTCGGATCTCGCTAAGCGAGTAGGTTGCACGGTCTGCTTCAGCATCACCACCCTCGACCGCGAACGATGGCAGCAACTAGAACCGGGTACTCCGCCGCCCCACCAGCGGCTGCGAGCGATGGAGAAACTAGTACGGTCCGGAGTTCGGGCCGGGGTCTTGCTCTCCCCTGTGCTCCCTGGAATTACGGACGATCGGGTCGGCTTGGAGCGCATCGTTCGGTCGGCCGCGGACCATGGGGCACAATTTCTTGGCACGCGCATCCTTTACCTACAGCCGGGGACTCGGGAACATTTTCTCGGCTTCCTGAAATCTGAATATCCGGCATTGTTAGCCGAATATCAGCGCCTCTATCCCGGCTCCTACACTCCTAAGCGATTTCAGGAACGGATCCGGAACAATGTGCAACGGCTCAAGGAAGAACATGGCTTGCGGGATCGTCCGGCGCCGCCACCCCGCGTATTGCAGCCGCTCTTGATGGAGCCCTGAATCGCGGCCTAGATAGCTTCCTGGTCGATCCGGCTCCGCCCGAGGCGAGCGGGCAGAGGCAATCCGATGAGCTCCGTGGACGGGGATTCCCAGGGCGGGCGAGTGCCTCTGGCCTGGTCATCGTGGGATCTGCTGTTGGCGCCGTACGTCCGCCGTGCGCACATCTCTGTACATTCGCGTCACAGTCGTCCTCATTATTTCTACCCTCCAACGTTTCCGTCGATTCGAGCCGCCCTCACCGGTCGGTGCTGATCAAGCGGGATTGGGGCGTTTATCGAGCAGGTATTTTCCGCATGCTAGAATCCGGGCGGAAATCCTGACCGAGAGAAAAAATACGATGCTGAGCATGATCATTCGATATCCCATATGGGTTATCCGGAGCCTGTTCCGGCGCTTACGCAAACCCCCTGCGTACGTCACCTTCACGCTTGCTGGTGAATACTCGGAGTACCCGCAGCCGAGTGGAAGCTTCATTATGCGCCGCATTCGGCCGCCGAAGATCAGCCTGCTCGAATTGGGTGAGCAGTTCCGTCTCATAGGGGGAGATCCGCGGGTCGAGGGAGTCGTACTGCATCTTCGCCCGCTGCAGATGGCGCCGGCGGCGATCGAATCGCTACGCGATCTCGTGAAGGAGCTACGGAATTCAGGAAAGCGGGTTGTAGCCTGGGCGACTTTTTATGCCCCGTCCAACTACCTTGTGGCCTGTGCGGCCGACGTGATTCTCATGCAGCCGTCGGGTGAGATCAACACGCTGGGTATGGGCCGCACTTATCCGTACCTGGCCAGGGCGCTGAAGAAGGTAGGTATAGAAGGGGACTTTATTCCGATCACGCCCTATAAGTCGGCCGGGGATATGTTTACCCGAAAAAACATGTCCAAAGAAGTACGCAAGATGGCCAACTGGCTCCTGGATTCTGTGTACGAGGAACGTATTAATGCTATTAGCGAAGGCCGCGGGATCGATGCCGAAGGCGTGCGCGCGCTCGTCGATCAGACTCCAATGCCGGACATCCAGGCGCTCGAATTGAGCCTGGTCGATGGATTGCTCAGTGAGGAGGAACTGCCAAAGTATCTGGGGAACGACGAGAAGCCGGCGCGGCTGGCGACCTTCGAGGCGGCGCGGAAAACGCTCAAGATTCCACCTCCGGTCAGAATGGGTAAATACGTGGCGGTGATCCCGATCGAAGGCACAATCATGGACGGGACTAGCGGGCGCCCGCCGATCAAGCCGCCGATCGATCTGCCGATCCTGACGGAACCGAGAGCGGGAGACCTCACGGTGGTACAGGCCGCTCGGCAAGCCTTGCGAGATAAGCGGGCGGCGGGAGTGGTGGTGTATGTCAATTCTCCGGGTGGCTCGGCCACCTCATCGGAAGCTATGCGAGCCGCGCTGACCCAAATCGATAAATCCAAACCCCTGGTCGTGAGCATGGGCCCCGTAGCGGCCTCGGGTGGGTACTGGGTATCGACCCCTGGTCGCGTTATTTTCGCTCAGCCCAGCACGATCACCGGGTCCATCGGCGTCATTCTGGGAAAGATCGTTACCGGTGACCTGCTCGACCGGCTGTTTATTGGCCGAGAAAGGATTCAGCGTGGGGAACACACCAGTATCTACGAGTCGGAGACCCGTTTCACGAAGGCAGAGCGAGAAATGTTGTGGGGCAGCATCACGCACATCTACGACCTTTTCCTCGATCGAGTGATGAAGAGCCGCGGCATGACCCGCGAGCAAGTGGATGAGTTGGGCGGGGGCCGGGTCTGGACCGGGCGTCAGGCGTTGGACAACGGACTGGTCGACGAAATCGGCGGGTTAGGGGCGGCCATCGCCAGGGCCAAGGAACTGGCGGGACTGCCGCTCAACGCCCCCGTCCGGATGGTGACCGTGGGAAAGACGCCGCTGGTTCCGGCCGCGAATCCGGCCGCGATGCTGGAATATGCGTTGGAAGGGGCTCGTTTTTTACAGGGTACCCGACCCTTGTGTCTTTCGCTGCTGGCCCTGGACAAGACTTAACTCGAATTGCGGCCGATCTGCTTTCGCGCATGGCCCGATTACTTAAGGTCGGGCTGGACTCGGCTAGAGGACGAACGGGGCGAATCTTAGTTCACTTCGGACGGAGACTTTGCTGCGGACTGCGCGGCCGGTTCCCGCAGTTTTGAGCCGGCCAGCAAGGCTCCAAGGATAAAAATGAGCCCGGTGGCCAGGAACGTGGTGCGGATTTCGAAGGCGAGCGCTACCCCGGCGCCGACCAATGGGGCGACGGCCCGGGCGCCGGCACGCACCGAGTTGTCGAGGCCAAATACCGCACCCTCGGATCCTTCATGCGAAAATCGGGCCAGCAGGGCGCTAATAGAGGGGATAACTCCGCCCATTCCCACTCCCACCAGAGCCATCAGCACCAGAAGCTGCCAGGCTTCCGTGGCGAGGCTCTGAGGCAGGTAGAGCAAGCCGACCATGAACATCGAGCCTACCAGGATGCGTTTGTGTCCGATTCGGTCCCCCAGGCGGCCCAGGTAGATCGCGGCCACGGTGATGGTTCCAGAGCTCACCGCCACCACCAGACCGGTAAAGGTATTGAGCCGCGATTGATCCACCAGTAACTGCTCGATGAACAGCGGTGTGATCGGCAGCACCATCATCCGACCCAGCTGGGAGATGAATCGCATGCCGTAGCTCAGCGAAATACCCGTCCCGGCGAAGATGGCCCGCCATTCCCTGAGGAAGGTTAGTGGCGATCGCGTGAGGGACAGCAGCGGTTCGAATTCCTCCCGCACTCCAAACATAACCGTGATTCCCGCGATCACCAGCAGTCCGGAAGTAATGAAGAATGCCGAGCTGTAGCCAAACGTGTCTGCGGCCAATCCGCCGATAAGCGGGCCGACCCCCAGGCCGACGCCCAGCGACACCTGAAGCAAACCCATGGCGTACCCGGACCGCTCGCGCGGCACGGCGGCTACTACCAGCGCGCTGGAGGCTGCCAGGGTTCCGGTGATCAATCCCTGAATTGCGCGCAGGATCACCAGCTGCTCAGCCGAAGTTACATAGGCCATCAGCAGGATGATGAGCGCGCCTCCGAAGGTGGACCGCGCCACCATCAACTTGCGGCCATAACGATCGGCCAGCGAGCCCCAGATGGGTGAGGCCAACATCATGGTAAACGCCTGGGCCGAGAAGACCAGCGCCGCCAACAGCTCGACGGATAGGGAGGTGGTTGCGCCTAATTCTTTGATGTAGAGCGGTAGGAAAGGAAAGATGCTGGAAAACCCGACCGCGGTGACCAGCTGGACGAAAAAGATGATGTAGAGGGTGCGTTGCCAGCCCGGTCTGGCTTGATCCGCGATCTGCATAGTTGAATTGCGGATGGATTGTAACTGCGGAACCTTCAAATCGGACGGGGTCTTCGCCCGCGGGGCGACCCGTGGGCCAGCCGAATGGTGATTGTCGGCGCCTGAATTCGATGAACATCTGTCGCGCGAAGCCCCCAGTTTGCCGGCACAGGGGCCGTCGCTTGAAATAGATTAGTTTCTGTGCTAAACTCGCGTCGGATTTAGTGAATTAGCTAACTTCTCGCGCGATGAAGTAATCAACCTTAATATGTATAAAAAGAAGCTTTAAGACTTAATATTTACATGATGAAGCACAGCAACTACATTGCGGTAATTGGAGACGTCGTGGGGTCACGAAGCGCAGGCGACCGCAGCGGTCTCCAGGAGCGGCTGGGGGGTGGCTTGAGGGACGTCAATGCCGCCTTCGACGACGCAATTGCGGCGGAGTTCGTGTTGACCGTCGGAGATGAGTTTCAGGGGCTATTGAGTTCCGCCGGCACGCTAGAGCTAATTCTGGCCACCCTGCGCACGCATGCCTTTCCGGCCGAGCTGCGGTTTGGTGTGGGTGTGGGGCCGCTCGAAACCGCGCTGCGCAGCCAAGCCATTGGGATGGACGGCCGCTGCTTTCACAATGCCCGGAAGGCCATCGAGCGCGCCGCGGAACGGCGTACGCCGGTGGAGGTGCAAGCCGACGGCGAAAAATCCCCATTTGAGATTTATTCCCTACTCTACGGCGTAATTCGGAGCCGCTGGACGACGCGGCAGCGCGAAGTCGTGGATCTCTCCGCCTCCGGCTTGGAGGGACGCGAAGTCGCGGAATACCTGTCGATCACGCCCAGCGCCGTGAGTCAGCATTTGAAAGCAGCCGGAGCCAGGAAACTGCGCGCCGCAACGGTCGAATGGCGCACTCAGATCGAGCGTGCGCTGCTTGAGGGGGGTTAAGTTGGACCTGGTGTTGCTGGCCGCGCTCCCAATTCTCCTAACAGAGTACGGTTTCCGGTCCCGTGCCCGAATAATCGAAGGTTTGGTCGCCAAATGGCGCTTGAGGCGCACGTTGATAAGGCTGGCAATCTGGTTTCTGGTGCTGCTCGCGATCGGACTCCGGCCGCTGGGATTTGTGTTGGCGGGGCTTGGGATGGGGCTGGGTGAGCTAAGCGCAGTGGCCCTACGCCGGAAGATGCGCATAGACATTGAAAAAGGGAGGCCACACGGACTTCCGCACACACATCTGATCCCTTTCGTGATCGGAATCGTCTTTTTCGCGACAACTCTATTAATCCGTCAGACGACTCCAGCGGAATTCTCGTTAGAAACGGTGAAATTAGGATCCTTGGCTCCGCTGATCGTTTTCAGCATCACAGCCCTCTGGGGATGGGCCACAATGGTCACGGTCAGCGTGGTCGACCTCGTCCGCCCGGACCAGGTGCGAGAGGAACCGAATCGAGTTGGAGCGGGAGAGGTCATCGGAGTGTTAGAGCGGCTAGTTGCGTTCGTGCTGGTGGCGAGCGGCGCGCTCACCGCGGTAGGGTTTGTGATGGCGGCCAAGGCCGCGGCCCGCTTCCCGCTGTTCAAGGAGAAGGCCTTCGCGGAGTACTTTCTGATCGGCACCTTGACCTCCGTCGGATTGGCCTTGCTCCTGGGATTGCTCCTCCTGGCGAGGCTTTAGACTCCCGGCTCAGGCGGTTGACAGGTTGGGAGCTCCCCCGTAGGATGGGGCCAGCCTGCGCCCAGCCGAAAATACCAAATGCGAATATTCTTTGCCGCTGCCCTGATCCTGGCACTTCTTGTCACTGTATTTACGGTGCAGAACAATCAATCCATCCCCATAAGTTTCCTGTTGTGGAGCATTCAGGGATCTCTGGCGCTGGTACTCATGACCACGCTGGTATTTGGCATCCTGATCGGGCTACTGCTGATGGCGCCGGGCTCTATCCGCAATCGGCTGCAAGTCAGCAGTCTTCAGCGCACGGTCCGAGAACTTGAGCAGGATAAATCAACTTCGGCCGTGGCCGTCTCACTCGAATCTGATCAGACTGAAGAGGCGGAACATCCCTCTTCGGAAAACAGGTAATCATTAAGAAATTTCGCGCGGGTGTATGGGGAGGCGCGGTCGAACAGCAACAGAATCGGCTGCGCCTTTCGTCGCGAATCGCAAGAGCGGGTATTTGGAATATCTTCGGGGAGGGGCGATCTTATGGGGCGTGAGGGTATAGGATTGGCTCGCAACCGTCGCATAGCGTCGAGAGCTCTGGCTTCGTAAGCTCGCGCTCGCAGCTTGCTCGCGTGCAATGGAGATCCTTGTGCACGATCTGCCGCCATTTGACGCCAACCGTTCGGAGGCCGTATCCCATCGATCAGATCGCTCAGGGCGGGCCCAGATGTTCCTGATAAAAAGCTACCGCGCGTTCAATCAGCTGGATCCCTCCATAACCGATAAAGGTATGCGGCTCACCCGGGTAGCTGAAACATTCGACCGTTTTCCCCAACGCCGTCAAGCGGCGACAAAGATCCTCCGACCATTCCGGCGGGACCAGCCGGTCGCCCTCCCCGTGGTGGATGCTGACCGCGGCTTGAATTCCATCCAGGTAGTTGACCGGTGAGATACGCGCCAGATCGCTCGCAGGGGTGTTGAGCTCGTCTGCCCCTCGTTGACCCTCCGACCACTCGTAAATTTTCTCGAAGTTTAGCTGCTCGTCGGCGCTCATCGAGCCATACAACACCGCCGCTTGCACCGGCGCCTGAGCGGCGATCACACGTAGCGCGATCCCACCCCCCATGCTGTGGCCAAATAACCCGATCGAATCAGGATCGGCGTATTCCAGGGGTCCCGGCCTTCCCGCTTGTTTCTCGATGAGCGCGATGAGATTGAGCACATCTACCGCGTATCCGACGCGATAGGCGTTCGGTCCGGGATCGGAGGGCGGATAGTTTCGGTAGTTGGGATGCAGCACAAGGAAGCCCTCGTTCGCCAACGAATCAGCGTAGCGCGTCGTGTAAGTCAGGGTCTGGTAGAGATCCGGATCGATGTAGCCATGGAGCACGAGCACGACCGGAAACGGCCCCTCGCCATGCGGCAGATTGAGAAAACCGTGCACAGAAAGTCCGTCGCTCGGGTACTCGAGCAGATATCGACTGAACCTGGACGAGACGCGCTGCTCTGGCTCGAGGCGGATCATACCGGCTCCATACGTGCGTGACCTGAGATCCGCGATCGTCAGCCCACGATATGGATCCGGAGTGGGAGAGGCGGTGGAGGCTGCAGTTTGTGGCAGTTCTGGTTCTGCTGCCGCCCCCGAAGTCGCGAATTTGGTGGGGTGTACGGCAGGGGTTGGAAATGGCGTCGGGGCAGACGCACCGGAGCAGGCTCCGAGGAGCATCGAGATTAATAACGAGGTGGCGAGGATTCCTGGCAGGGTGTCTATATTCCGCGCGGAATGGGAGCAAATCATGGTCTAACCTGCGCGCGCTAGGTAAACGGACTCCCGCGCTCCTGTTCGCCCTCGAAGACTCGCACTGCGACGACCTCTGCCCGCACGGTCATTTCCCCTTCAGAATACGCCTGGCAGGTGAGGGTGGTCCTGCGCCCCTTGATCTCCACAATCTGGGCCCGCAGCGTTACCGGGTAGTCGTTGGGTGTGGGCTTTAGATAATCGAGCTTGATGCTTGCGGTGGCGTAGCGATAATACGGCTCGGACCCGAGCAGTCGACCTTCTTCACGATATGCGGCCGCCATGGCGGTGCCCATACAGTGGCAGTCGATGATCGTAGCCAGAACTCCTCCATTCATGATCTTGACCCAGCCCTGGTAGCGCGGCTCAGACTCCCACAGGCAGATCGACTCTTCGCCCTTCCAGTAACTCTGGATGTGGAGACCGTTCTGGTTCTCGATTCCGCAGCCGAAACACACGTTACCAGGCATGTGGTCTTGAAAGTAAATCGATTCCGGTTCCACCATCATCCGATCTGACGAGCAAACATCGCTGATTCCTCTACCTTCCCTCGAGGGGCTCAATTTTTGAGCGTGGGACTATACCATGGCAATCGATAGGAGCGCTGAAGTCTCCAGAGCAGCTAGAATACAATCTTCCTGGACCCTGCGCATTGAAGCTCTACAGTAGTTTTACCCAAGAAATGGAAGACCTTGAGCTGAGCTCTGATCCCCCCGGGATCTACGCTTGCGGCATTACGCCATATGACACCACACACCTGGGACACGCCTTTAATTACTGCGCGGTGGATGTCCTCATTCGATTCCTCGAGTACACGGGGAGCAGCCCGCGCTACGTTCAGAACGTCACGGATATCGACGATGACATGTTGCGCGAGGCTGCCAAGCGGGACGAGGATTGGAAGCGGCTGGGCGACCGGTGGACGGAGCTTTTCATCGAAGACATGATCGCTTTGAATGTTCGGCCCCCAGACGAGATGCCGCGTGCCTCATCCGTAATCCCGGACATCGTTAAGGCGGTCGAAGGACTGATTGATACCGGCCACGCCTACGTTGGAGCGGGATCGGTTTATTATGACCTGGAGTCCTGGCCTGACTATGGCCGGCTCTCTAAATTGTCGAAAGTAGAGATGCTGCCAATTGCCAACGAACGCGGCAATTTGCCGGACGATCCCAACAAGCGTCAGCCGCTGGATTTTGTGCTCTGGCAGGCGCAGCAGGCCGGCGAGCCCGCCTGGGAGAGCCCCTGGGGGCCCGGAAGGCCCGGATGGCATATCGAATGCTCCGTATTGGCTGGACGGCTTGGGGAGACGCTTGATGTGCATGTGGGGGGTGGAGACCTGGTCTTCCCGCACCACGAAAGCGAAATCGCCCAGTCGGAAGCGCTGCATGGCGTACCACTTTCCCGCGTCTGGATGCACATCGGGATGGTCGAGCACGAGGGCGAAAAGATGAGTAAGTCGCTCGGTAACCTGGTGCTCATTCGCGACCTGCTCGACGACTGGTCTCCTAACACTATCCGTCTCTATCTTTCCCGACATCATTATCGGGAGCGCTGGATTCATTCGGAACAAGAGCTGGCGACGTCTGCCGAGTGGGCCGACGCGATGAGCCGTGCGGTGCAGGAAAAGAATGGACCGGGGCCGGAGCTTGATCTCGGAGACGCTCAAGCCGATTTTGGTGCGGCCATGGAGGCCGATCTCAATTCGGTGGAAGCCATCCAGGTCCTGCTTCGACTCGCTCAGGAGATCCAAATTGCGGACGATGAAGGACATGCCGTGGGGGCCGCCCAGGAGTTGCTCAAGTCGCTCGCGGGCGTCCTCGGACTGCGCTTGACCCCGGGGCCGCCGGCTCCGGATCTTGTGAAAGGCTGGCACCGCCACCTGTAAATGTACGGATATCGCCGATCCCAGCCCGGGCGACCCGGAGCGCGCGCGTCAGGTGCTTGGCGATGCTTCGGCAAGGGGTTTTGGCGATCCTTGGCTCGAAGAATTCATCGGATGGATTTACATTGAGCTGGGGGACTGTGAGCAAGCCATCGGTCACCTTGAGCGCGCGTTGTCTATAGATCCTTCCATTGAAAGCGCCGAAGAAGGAATTCGAGAATGTGGTGGATAGCGCTTCGGGACGGAGTTGGCTATCGTTGATTCGCGGAGGCTTATATATATCTCGGTGGAAAAATTGAGCGACGGGAACGAGGTCGCGACTTATTTATGGGGCGCACGCGTCAGCTGTCCTGGGCGAGATTCCTGACCAGCAACGACGCAGGCGAACTGCGTTCGTCAAAGCGCCACAGCCCCGCCTCCTGGGCTTGATCCATCGCCGTCTTGAACTCGCTGCCGTCGACCCCACGGTCGATCTCTTCGAACTTTTCCGAATTTACACGTCCCGCCGGGTAGTATTGTTGCATGATATTAACGTAGGTGTCGCTCGAGACTTCACGTGCCAGAAAGCTCATGATCTCGCGGGTGCCCGCGATCTCCCCTGGCATCACCAGGTGACGCACCAAAACCCCACGCCTCGCTAACCCTCGCTCATCAAACTTGAGCGGACCGACCTGCCGATGCATCTCTCGGATGGCTCTGCCGGCGACCGCGGCATAGTCTTTGGCGAGCAGATATCGCAGAGATAGCCGTTCATCCCAAAACTTGAAATCCGGCATGTAGATATCTACGATGCCATCCAGCAGCCCCAGGCTGTCCATTGAGTCGTAGGCGGAGGTGTTGTACACCAGGGGCAGGCGTAGGCCGCCTTCGACCGCCAACGGCAATGCTTCAAGGATCTGCGGTACGACGTGCTCCGGGGTCACGAAGTTGATGTTGTGGCATCCCATCCCCTGCAGCTCCAGCATCATCTCTGCCAGGCGCTCCGGCTCTGTCTCTTCGCCCTCACCGGCCTGGCTGATGTCGTAGTTCTGACAGAAAACGCAGCGCAGGTTGCACATAGAGAAGAAGATCGTGCCGCTGCCGTTCCGGCCGCGCAGACATTCTTCCTCCCCGAAATGTGGAAAGTGGCTGCTCACACGGGCATAGCGGCCCGTCTTGCAGGCCGCGGTCTTATCTGCCATGCGATCCACTCCGCAGTCGCGGGGGCAGACCAAGCAGTGGCTTAACCTTTCCAGGCCTGCCGCCGCCCGTCGGCGGAGCTCCCCGGAACGGTGGAGTGCCATGTACGCCGCCTCGAAATTCGCCTGCGGAATGAAAAACCGAGCGTGTGAGGCCACGGCACCTATTCTACACGGGGGTCTATCGCTCGGTATTGGCAGGCTCCTTGCACTCAATAAAACGAGATGCAGGGGAATGTAGACCATACGCAGCCCATGCGGGTGAGTGCGACCCGTAACCGCCCCGCGGCT
>JADFRG010000042.1 GCA_022561385.1 Chloroflexota bacterium | reverse complement strand
TGATTTGCTCGATCCGGCCGTTTAGATACTGAACCTGTTCCCGGTAGCCTGCCTTGTACCGGTCTAATCCAATGTCGGAAGGCGCCCAATCGTAGTCGTCGTCGGTCGGATTGCCCTCCGAATCGAAGACGAAAGGCCGATGGGGGGAGACGATGTGGGCAAAGATGAACTGGGGGCCGGCATTTGACGGAAGCCGCTCCAATTGTTCAAATACATAGAGCAGCCGCACGCGGTGTGCATCGGCTGAGCGATCCAGATCCCGAGCCAGAAATGCAGGCAGTTCGGGCAGCGCATCGATCAACGCCCACGCCGCCGTCAACCGCAACAGCGTGGCTTCGAAGGCGTTCATTCCCTCCAGAGGCCCGCGGTCGGGCGCCAAGTATAGGTCGGCGTCCTCCCATTCGCTCCAATAGAAGCCGGTTTCAAATGCCACCGTGCTGTAGCCTATGTCCTCGAGCATCAATCGAACCGCGCTGTGGCGCAGCAATGGCCAGAGCTGGGATCGATCTGGATTCGACTCATCGATAAGCTCACTCAGATAGGCCATGTTCAGCGTCGATACCATGGAGAGTTCGGTCTGCGCGTAGTTGGATTGGCTGCAGTCGGCGACCTCAAACCCCATTTGGCGCAGCTCGTCGAGGAAGGGACTGTTGTCGAGCTCATAGGTATCCCTCAGCACAGATCCGGAACTGTAGGCGTCGAGCACAATGTAGTAGATATCCGGTAGCGGCTCCCCTTCCTGCAGTTCCAGCGTGGGCAGCTCGGCCGCGCCGCCAAAGGTACGGCTGATCTGGAAGGTGATGATCTGAACCAGCGGAATGAAAAGCACCGCACCGAGTCCCAGGGTCAGTGCGGTCGTTAACCCCGAAGAGTCGGATGCGCGTTTCCAGATGAGCCAAGCCCCGGCCGCACCCAGTACGATCCACACCGGAAGCAAAAACCGGTGCCGTCCCAAGGTTGTTTCCCCAAGCTCCACCGAGCGCAACGCGTTGTACACATGTCCGTATGAAAAGAAGAGCAGCAATCCTACGGAGGTTAGCAAACCCGCCCTCGACCAGTCCCCCAGTATCAGCCTGAATAGCACCAACAGGACGAGCGCCAATAGGGCTGACAGAGCCAGCGCCCGGTACCCGATGGTCGGTCGCACTTGCCCCAGGTTGCTGGACAAAAGTGCCAGCACTGGAAAAAGCCCCAGCCAAATGACGTGGAGCGGAATGCGCTCCAGGGAAACCTTCATACCCGAACATCCATCGTGTAGAGCACTCGGCCACTGTCCCCTATGGGATCGGATCGTTCGATCGTAAAGTAAGTTTCGAAGGCGGACTCGAATCCCTGACGATGGTAGTTGTGAAAAATATCTTCTCTGCTAGCCAGCAGGCGCTGGACTTGAGGATCTTCTTTGGGAATAAATTCGATCAGGAGCGATTGACATATCGTCGCGAGATAATCCGCCAATCGGTCCAGCGGAAGGTTGTTTGATATTGCCAGATGGTGCACGAGCGCAAGGGCAAGGATTGCCCCCGCCGGACTGCGCTCAGCCAAGGACATTCGCTCGCGATGCCCCCATCCCAATGCGGGGCTGGGGTTGGTAAAATCCATGACCAGAGGCAGGAGGTGAGCGTCGGCTTCATCGCGAGACCTTAGATAGTTCAGCTCGACCGCTCCCGGGTCAAAATCGAATGCTATTGTCGGTATTCCTCGCTCGCTTGCCAGCCGACTGAACGTGCCCACGTTGGCGCCCAAGTCCCATACACTCGAAGGTCCCTTCTGACTCAGGAATTCATCAACCAGCCTTCGCTTTGCCTGCCAATCGGCATCGGAATAGGCGTGGGTCTGCTCGTAGTCCGCCCACGGGCTTTGGGGCTTCCACTCCAGACGGCGGATCGCTCCCTCAAGGTTATCGACCAGTCCCAATAACGAGTTTACGTTCATGCTCCGCTTTCGGCGCCGTTCGGAAGTATCTGCCCCGGCATATCGCCGTTGCGCGGAGGCGTGCCAATGGATGTGTATGAGCAAAGTGAAGCGCAGCCAGGTGCTACGCGGGAGGAGGCGACTCGCGAGCGTCAGCGGAACCCCGTCGATATGGGTGCGCATCAGTTTGCCAAGCTCGATGTCGACCAGGGCCATGAGCGCTAGTGGGGCCAGGAAATGCTGACAGAATTGACGATAAGCGATCCAAGGCTCCCCTTCCTTCAATAGCTCGAAGGAGAGGGTGTCGATCCATACGGGCCGCCCCCTATGAAATTGAATATTGAAAGCGCTCGCATCTTTGAGCACCATTCCATGCTCGATGGCTGTGCGATGCACCCGAAGGGTGGTGAGAGCCGCGTCCTTCCACTCGCTAAATGACCATTCATACGGGTAGGAAATGAACTCCAGGAGCTCAGGTTCGATCACCTTGTAGGCAATCTCGGAACTCGCTGGAGCCACTTGGCGTTCTTCGTAGGGGAGCAGATCGCCGCGCGCCGCTAGCGCAGCGTACAGGCCAGAATCCATGAGACGCTCATAGTCGGCCGAGTAGCTCTGATTTATCTGGCGGTAAAGTCGACCGTCTCGGTTGAATAAGAAGCCACTGGGATCGCGAAAAGAGGCCGGATGCCGATTATTCTGTGTCTTCTCCGTCATCCTCCGACCTTCTGAAGAGCCCGGAGAAGAAACCTTTTACCCGGCTCCAGTAGAGCCTTAGCGCAAAAAGCGCACCGAGCGCTCCCGCGATGAGAAGCTGCAGCAGATAACTACCTGATCCAGGATCGAGATAACTTGACGGGCGCGCAAAAAGCTCCATCGCTATGTTCCCGGTGTTCAGGATTCTTATCAAGGCTTCGGTCGTGCTTTCCAAATCTCACCTCTCTCTTCCGGGTAGTACCCTGGAGCGCTGTTGCGATCGATATCATAACCTCGCCAGACGTTCCCAGCACATCTTATTCTCGGCCTTGTAATGTCATCCTAGGGTCCTTACAATCCCTCTCAATGCTTGCATCGCTGACGGGTTCTTTTTCCCAGCGGCTGGGCATTCTGGTTGAGCGCTCCCGCCCATATGATTCCCTGATCTCGCCGATCATCGTTGCGGTAATGGCGGCGCTCGCCTACCTCCCCTGGATATCCCATCTCGGCTTTTACCGAGACGATTGGTATCAGCTTTGGGCCGGCTACATTTACGGGCCAGACAGCATCGTTACTTTGTTTTCGATCGATCGGCCATTCACTGGTCTGCTCTATTCGCTTGCCTACAGAGTCCTCGGCCCCAGCCCGCTACCTTGGCAACTCTATTCGTTTGGACTGCGGCTCGCGGGAGCCCTGATTTTCCTATGGCTCGTTCGATGGCTGTGGCCTCGCGCCCGCCTCATGACCACATCTATGGCGGTGCTCTTCGTGGTCTACCCAGGTTTTCTGCAACAGCCGAATGCCAACACATTTTCCAACCAGCTGCTGACATACACAACCGGATTATTTTCGATTGCGTTGACCCTTGCAGCGGTGACCGCCCACACGCGTGCGCGGCGACTCCTCCTGTATGTGTTCTCCATCCTCACGGCACTCGCCTACTGGCTGAACTATGAGTACATGATCGGCCTCGAAGGGCTGCGCATTGTGCTTCTGTGGGTAGCGGTGTCGCGCCTCGAGTTTTCGGGCCCTCGTTGGAGGAAAGTGGTCGCGTACTGGAAACCCTACTTTCCCGCTTTGCTGGCCTATCTCGTTTGGCGCGGCTTCATATTTCAAAGCGGTCGCGCATCCACAGACTTGGGCCTCATTATGGAACGCTTCACCTCCGAGCCCTTGCGAACCACGCTCGATACGCTACTTGCAGGTGGGAAGGACTGGTTTGAGACGTCCCTGTTTGCCTGGGCAATTCCGGCGTACGACTATCTGACAGGTGCAGGCCTCGGCGAACAGCTGGTCGGATTGCTCCAGGGTGCTCTTGCAGCTGGCTTGTTCCTGCTCTATTTGCTTTGGTTGAGGCGAGCAGCTCCTGGCCGGGTCTATGCGCACGAGCGCGAATCCCAAGCTGGCAAGCAGGCGTTCCTTATCGGCGGAATTGCCATCGCCTTCGCAGTGACTCCGGTCGTTCTGGCAGGGAGGGATGTACACTGGCATAGCGGGTTTGATCGGTACACGCTCCATGTCACTGCCGGCGTCGCGATGTTCCTTGTGGGCTCGATCTGGTACTTGATCCGAGCGCCAGCCAGACCCTGGCTGATCGCGGGTTTGATTGCGCTGTCCGTCACGACGCACTACCTCAACGGCATGCAATGGGCGGATCATTGGCGGGCTCAGCGCGAGCTTTGGTGGCAGCTTTCGTGGCGCGCTCCTCAAATCCAGACCTCGACCGTGCTGATCGCTGAAATCCCAGCCGGCGGATTTTTCGAAGACTATGAGATCTGGGCACCTGCGAACCTGATCTACAGTCCCGTGCCTGGCTCAATCCCGATCACTGCGGAAGTGCTGAATGATCGGACCGCGGAGAAAATCCGATTCGGGAGCGAGGATGGACGTGGAATGCGGGTTCTAATCGAGTTTTATCGCGACTACGATGACATTCTCATCCTTTCCTACCCGAGCTTCGGATCCTGCCTTCATGTCATCGATGGGAGAAGGATTGAACTGCCCAGATCGGCCAGCAGCGTCATTCGAAACATCGGTCGGTACTCGAAAATCGAACGCGTCATCGTAGATGGTCCCCAATCTAGACCGCCAGAATCGATTTTCGGCACAGAGCCTGAGCATAATTGGTGCTACTACTATCAGAAAGCGTCGCTGGCGAGACAGGCTGAGGATTGGATTGAGGTCGGCCGACTCGCCAACGAAGTCGATCGCCTGGGTCTACGGCCGAGCGACCGATCGGAGTGGATGCCTTTTCTAGAGGGTTATGTGAATCTGGAAAGGGACAAAGATGCGAAAGAAATCGCCAATCTGATTCGCCAGAAGGAACCTATTCGACACGACCTCTGCGACCACCTCAATCCGGAGCTTTACTCAAGCGCCGATCGTTTCGCGTACGTCGAGCGGATATTGTGTGAGTTCGATTAGCTCTCCCTGTGGCACGAGATTGATCAGAGAACGCCGAACGCACGGCCTGAGCTATCCCTCAAGTTCCTCCCTCTCGATTAATTCCAAATCATAGGGACGCGCCCCTGGTGAAAAGTAGCTCTCGTCCTGGATTAATTCGAGGCGCACGCCAAAGTACTCCTGCAGGATGAGCCTAAAAGTGTTGACTGGGGTTATTCCCGGATACAGCAAATCAGCGCCCTCGCCAGGGAGATGCATGGCGTTGAGGATCGCAAATCGCTCTTTGAGGTTTGAATCGTTCTTTGAGGGGGCAAGGTACGCGCCGGGACCATGATCCCCCTGGATGACGATAATCGGCGGTTGTTCCGAACGGGCGAGGATTTCGGCTATTTCTAGCTTCACAAGGCTGCTTATAAATGCAGCTTGATCACCATATCCCTGGATATATTGATCACGGGTACAGCATCCGTCGTCCTGAAACGAAAACGGTCGTGTGTTGGACACTTCCTCGCCGTTTTCCCCGAATACGAAGGGAGGATGCGGGCTGATGACGTGCGCAAAAACGAAAAACTCACCCTCGCGCTCCGCAAAGTCACTTAAGGACGAGATCGTGAAAAGCACTCGGTTTCTGTGCTTCTTGTAGGGAAACCCGGTTAGGAATTCTCCGATGTTTGATTGGGCTCGAATGTAGTGATCCAGAGCGACGCGCCCCAATGTTGTTTCCAGAAACATGCCTTCAAATTCATTTAATTCCAGCCCGGACAAAAGTGCGAAGTCCTGACGATCCTCCGAGTAGTCCGGCACCAGGTAGATATCCGCCCCTGCTATCGACGTATACGGAAGCCCCGTTTCGAACGCAACAAATTGGTAGCCAAGGGCCTCGAAAATTTCCCTGACTGCGCTGTTCTCGATCAGCTCCTCCAGGGGTCGTAGGTCCTTGGAGTCCGGTTCCATTGCGCCGGCCAGATCATTGACATAGTTCAGATTCAAGGTTGCCGCTAGAGACAGCGAGGTATGTCCGTAGTTGCTCAAGCTAGCGGAGGCTATTGTGAAGCCCATTTTTTCTAGCGCCGAAGTGAAATCTGAGTTGTCGTAGTTGAACAACTCCGCCAGCACATCTTGTCGACCGTACCCGTCCAGGACTATGTAGTAGATATCTGGCCGGTCCGGTATCGGTCCTCCGAGATTCGGCGCCTCAATCATTTCGTTGTTAGTATTTAGGGATCGGCCTGTACCAGACGTGGGTAGATACCACATAAGAAGTGGCCAGCCTGAGACCACGAGAATCGATACTGAAACGACGGTTATCAGGAGAACTTTAGTTCTTTGATCCTGTTTTCGTCGCCAGGTTCCAATGACCCAGGCGGCCAGTGCTAGGCCCCAGATCGGCACCAAATAGCGATGGCGTGCTAGGAGATTCGCCCATTCCTTGAGCAGCTCGTACACGTGCCCGTAGGAAAAGAAGAGAATCAGTGCGCCGCTGGTGATCAGACCGGCCTTTGTCCAGTCTCTGACACCGATGAACGACAACACGAACACCACCAGCAGTAGAAGGAACGAGAATACTAAGGATCGTACTGCTTGGCTAACAACCACCTGATCCAAATTCTGAGCAAGCAAGAACAGCACAGGATAGATTGCGAGCGCGATCGGAGAAATCAGATCTCGCGGTCGCAGATTTGTAGCCTGGAGGCGACTAACTACACGCACAGTATTAGGTTCAGCCGTCATTTATTGGTGGGAGTAGATTCATCTTCTGTCCCCTTCAACAAGTATCGGCAGCCGAATTTTTTGATAATATGCTCGGCAACGCTACCAAATGGGCCGACCGATTAGGGCAAATGGATCCCTGCGATCCAGCCCTTAGGAATGTTGCCCTGAACTCTAGATCTACTTTGTGGGCTCGCAATTCATAGGTTAACTCTCTGAAATGTCGACTGGATCGTCGAATCCTACGCCCGACGTGGTATTGCCTACACGGGGCCTGCTCAAAAGACTGCGGGCTATCCCGGTCTACCCATTCCTGATTGCGATGTACCCGGTGGTAAGTCTCGCGGCGACGAACATTGCCGAGATCAGGCTTACCGATGCCTATCGGGCATTCGCCCTTTCGTTACTTACAGCCTTCATGTTGCTCTTAATCATAAGCATCGTGCTCCGAAGCGTCCGTAAGGCTGCGATGTTGAGTTCTATTTACTTGATCGGAATTTTTTCCTATGGTCACCTTTATACCCTTCTGAAACCCATCGCGATTGGCGATTTTCTCGTGGGAAGGCACCGCTACCTGGCGCCTGCTTTCCTAGTTGGTGTAGCCACCCTCACTTGGATCGTGCTGCGCGTGAAGTCGATGCCGTCGACAGCACACTCAATCCTAACGGTGGCCATTGTGCTGGCTTTGGCGCCGCCTCTTTTAGTTATCGGTAGCACCCTGAAGGAATCTCCAACCTACCAAGAGCAGTTTGCAGACCTTTCGTTGGGTGAGACTCGTGAATTCGAACCGCCCGATACGCGGATACTTCCTGACATCTACTATATTGTGGTTGATGCGTATGCTCGATCCGATCACCTGAGAGAGCTGTTCGGTTACGACAATTCGGAGTTCGACGCGTTCTTGCAAGCGCGAGGCTTTTACCTTGCAGATCAAGCCAATACGAATTACACCTCCACGGCTCTCTCCCTGGCCTCGTCCCTAAACCTCGACTACTTCCGAACCCTTGGCATTGATCTCTCATTGGGGCACTACCCGCTCAACATGCGCGAACCAATTGTGCATAGCCGCGTTCGCCGGATTCTGGAAGGATATGGATACATAACGGTTGCTTTCCCCAGTGGCTACAATCCCACCGAACTATACGATGCCGACTACTTCCTGATCCCAGACATGTCAAAGTTCGACGAACTCCGACAGGAAGGCAGTGTGAACGCCTTCGAGGAACTGTTCCTGGAGACGACCGCAGCTCGTTTACTTATTGATCTCGATGGCTTGCTGAACACTCCGCTTGATAGCTTCATCAGCGCAAGATTGTCAGCACCTGAGAACCTCCAGCGCGCCATTGTCCTTTCCTCATTCGATCGGTTGGGTGAAGTTGCGGATATTGCCGGCCCGAAGTTTGTATTCGCCCACATTATTTCTCCCCATTCGCCTTACTTCTTCGGTCCTAAAGGTGAGAATACTGGAGAGGTGAAGTTGTTTACATTTGGTGACACCAGTCCGGAAGACGCCTGGAAGCAGGACGTCCCGAAATATCTGGACCAGCTAACTTATGTCAACAGTAGGCTGAGGGAAGTGATTAATTCCATTCTGGCTGCCTCCGAGTCGCCTCCAATTATCCTCCTGCAATCTGACCATGGACCTGACCTGGGGCTCGATTGGGATAATCCTGAAGAGAGCGCACTATTAACGAGGGTCGGAATCCTAAGTGCATACTACCTGCCAGAGAGATGCAGAGGCGATCTCTATCCCACGATCACTCCAGTGAATTCCTTCCGCATTGTGCTGAATTGCGTGGCCGGCACGTCATACGACTTGCTTCCAGATATTTCTTACTATAACCCCCATGTTAGAAGCGAACCCTGGGATATTTACCCATACGAGGAGTATTTGGATTAGGAAAAGCTACGCCCGGCGTGACCGTGCTCACAGGGATCCAACACTGGTCACTAAATTTAATGGCATCTTGATTGATGCAATCACTCGTTTCGGATTGTATTCACCAGGTATTCAGCAATCCGAAAATCCACTTCAGTATCAATATCAAATCCTTGTTCGGCACTGATTTCGAACATGAGCGCTCGTTTGCCAATCCGGTTTCGGGACCGAAGAAATACCTCTCGTTCAAAAAGATAGATACAAGAGTTTTCGAGGAATACTGGCGGGAGATCTTGCGTGTTGAGCAGCACGGTTGGATCGTGGTTGATGGACTTGCCTTGCGCATCCCAAAGACGTGCCCGCAAAGGCGTCACCGAGAATAGAGATTCGTGCTTGGGGTACTCAGCGAAGAAACGAGCAATCGCGCGGGATATCGTCGCGGCTTTGAGCAGCGGATTGGTGCAGTGCGTTTGCAGGTAGAACTGCGCCGGTACCTGCTTGACGTCGTACTGCAGCACTTCATTCATCGGAACCTGAGCGCCGAGAAGGTGTTCCGGCCGCTCAAGCAGCAAAATTTCCGGAAAGCCGGCTTCAATTCCCTCCCGAATGGTCGGGCTGTCGGTATCCACCACTATCTGCACCACTTGCGCACAAGCCTGCAAGGTCTCAAGGATGTGGGCGTAGAGCGGCTTTCCGGCGAGCGGGCGGAAGTTCTTGTTGGGCACGCGTTCTGACTCATGCCGCATCGGAACAAGGGCAACGACCTCTGGTTGACCATTCCCTGCCGCTGCACCGTCAACCATCAGTCGGCTCATTAGAATAGTCAATCGGCTCGACCGGCCGGCTCGGCGAAGGCGCATCGGTCCGGTAGCCGCGCGGGTAGTAAAAGGCTTGTTTCAGATCGTCCCCGAGCGGGCCCTTGTGCCCGAAGCCGCGGTAGGTGCCCCAGAACTGCATGAAGCGGAACCAGAGAATCTCGGGCCACGCATCGAGGGGGGCGCGCTCACGCATCGCATGTCGCACATCGCTCCCGACGTTGGAGGCAAAGAGGCGCAGGAAATCGAACAATCCGATGTGTTCTTGCGGTCGCAGTCGCTTGAGCGCGATGGCTTCTCGACGATAGCGATTGAAGACCTGCGTGGGCGTTTCGTCATGAACGTGTACGACCTCCGCTTCCGCCACGTAGCTCAGTTGATAATGTTGCGCCCTTGCCCACATGGCCCACTCGAGGTCCTCGAGGCCGGAGAGCTGCTCGTCATACCGGTGCCGCGCCCAAAGCTCGCGGCGAATGGCCGCGTTGGCGTTATTGCAGAAGGGGCCCTCCTGGTCCTTGCTGGAGTTCTCCGGATAGAGCTTCGCGAAATGCTGCGCCTCGCTGAAGTGTGTATCGGCGGTCCCCCGCTGCTTGCCATAGGTGAGCGCCACGTTCGGGTCTGCCAGCGGCTCGATCAAGCGCTCGATCCAATCCGGGTAGACCGGATAGACGTGCGCGCTGGCAACCACGATCAGATCTCCAGATGCATGCTCGCACCCCAGGTTGAGGGATCGGCCAAAGGTGAAATCTTGAGGGGCAATCGAGAGCACCCTCACTGGGTACTCGCCCACTATGGAAAGCGTCGAATCGGTCGAACCCGAATCCACTACGATGACTTCGACCTCCCGGATAGTCTGCTGGTAAATCCCGGTCAACAGCCTTCCGATGTGATCTGCCTCATTGAAGGCCCGAATGACGATCGAGCAGCGCGGCGCCGGGTCGCTCATCCTGCCATCCTCTCAATCATGAGGTCGACACCCAGGGTTCGGCGGCGAACGGCGCACCGTCGAGGACTCCGCGCCGGATCGCTTCGAGCGAGGGATGCTCCTTCAAGGCCTGCGGCTCGAAGTCCCGCAGCAGGACCATACCGGGGAGCGATGGATAGGGAATGAGGAAGTCTGACAGATCGATCGAGCTCCGAAAAAGTTCTTGATACAGCAGGCGGCGTCCGTTCTCGGCAAACTCAGGCGGCACTTCGATCAAACTTGATTCAAGCAGGTTCTCGAGTTGGCGGAAGTATTCCGCCCTGTCCGAAGGCATGAACACTGTTTTTGCCTGCGTGTACCTAGCTCGCCCAGCACACAGCACCGCCTTGCCCAGGATTGCCGCCTCCAACCCAACCGATGAGTTGTACACCAAAACGTAACTGCTCCGTTCAATCAGTTCATACGAGCTGATCCGCTCGTCTGGTCCGATGAAGGTGACGTTCGTTCGTTCCGAAAGCCCGCTGCTCTCGAACCAATCAGCAACGGATTGGCGCGATTCCTTTCCCGGGCGATTCTCGTCCGGGTGCGCCCGGATCACGAAGAAGGTCTCGGGATGGTGCTCTGTGAGTGCTCCCACCGCATCAAGCCATTCGAACATGTGCTCGAAGATCGAATTGGCATGCACCTGACTGGTATCGAAAATGACGTTGGTAAAGATAGGCACAACCTGGCGGTAGGCCTGCATCCTGACCTTTAGTTCCATCGGGATCGGCTCGATTTCGGGCCAAAAGCGAACCCCGGCCATCGAAAAGCGGCCCTGGCCGCGATCCTTCAAGTAGGCATCGAGCACCTGCGACCAATCCGGATCGAGATTCGACTCCTCCGGCAGATCCACCTCCCGAAAGGTCGCGTGTTCGTGAGAAAAAAAGGCCGACAGTGGCCGCAAGCCGACCTCATGAGTCGTGACCGGAATCCCCAGCCTCAATGCCGTGGCGCGGGCGACCGCTTCCGGATAGGTGATCCCGTTGAATACCAGCAGGGCCCGCGGCTCATGCTCCGTTAAGGTCGCACTAAACCACTCGGCGAGGCCGGCAGCAGAAAGCAGGTACTGACGGAACAGACCCCGGGTGGCACGGTCATCGTACAGGTCGTGCCGGCGAAGCGCCCAGCGGACGGTCGGCAAGCAAAGTTCCCCGATTTCGAGGCCCTTGAAGCGCCAGTCAGATAATTCATCGAGTGATCGTGACTCGAGGTCCGACTCAAGCCGCTCGATCAACCCCCGATTGAGCCTGATAGGGAAGCTCAACTCGGAGGGCAGGATATTCTCGCTGAAGCGCATGCAGTTTTTGCACGGAGGCGGTCGATCCAGGTCGCTCCAATCGGTTCCAAGCATGCACTGCAGCATAGCTTCGTGGCAGACCAGATACCGCACCGGGATTCCGGCTGCCCGAAGGCCCCAAGCGGCCAGCATGGAAAAGGCGGCATTCAGACTGAGCGACTGGATGCGAGTGGAGGCGTTGAAGACCAACACTGGAGCGTCCATCGAATCGGGAGTGGGAGTAATGGAATCGAGGTAGGCCTCGATCCGTTCGACCTGGGTGCCGATCAGCCGATCCGCCCTTGCGCGCTCGGCACGTTGTTTCATTCCGGTCAGCATTGACGAGATGGAATAGTGACCTACGCGTTGACCCGGCGCAGCTTCGCCAGCGATTTCTGTTCGCTCTCGTAGACGCGCTTGACGCCGTCCCCGAGGGCGGTCTCCGTCACCCGAATGTACTTGACAAGCCGTTGGAACCCGCCCGGCTCCACCGAGGCCGCCTGATCGCTTCCCCAGTTGGCTCGATCGAGCGTGACATGGCGCTCGACGGAACAAGCGCCGAGAGCTACGGCGACTACGGTGGGAATCAGGCCGACTTCATGGCCAGAGTAGCCGATCGGGCACGGGAACTTCTCGCGCAGGGTATTGATTGCCGCAAGATTCAGCTCTTCGGGATCGCATGGATAGGTGCTGGTGGCGTGATTGATGAGTAAGTCGTCGGTACCCAGCACTTCAACCGCGGCTTCTATTTGCTCCATCGTAGACATTCCGGTGGATATGAGAATTGGCTTGCCGGTGGCGCGTACCCGACGCAAGAGATCGTGGTCGGTCAACGAAGCGGATGGGACCTTGTAACAAACCGGATCGAAGGGCTCCATGAAATCGACCGACGGTTCGTCCCATACGGACACGAACCACTGCAGGTTCCTCTCGGCGCAATAGGCATCGATGGCTGCATATTCCTGCTCGCCGAATTCGACTTTATAACGATAGTCTAAGTAAGATATGTAACCCCAGGGTGTCTCGCGCATCTTGTCACGCTGCTCGGGCGGCACACATAGTTCCGGCGTGCGTTTCTGGAACTTGACCGCATCGACCCCGGCCAACATAGAGGCATCGATCAGGCGCTTGGCGTCCTCCAGGTTACCGTTGTGATTGATCCCGATCTCGGACACGATGTAGGTCGGGTGGCCATCCCCCACAGGGCGATCGCCAATTCGGATCTCTCTAGTCATTACGTTCCTTCTCTCTTACGCGTCCCAGCAATTGGTCGCAAAGCTCGCGGACCGCTCCGTGCCCACCCGGGAGGGACAGTCGCATGTCGGCCGCCGCCAAGACCTGTGGATGAGCGTCCGCCACGGCGACCGCGCACCCCACCAGCGGAAAACACGGCAGGTCGTTGACGTCGTTGCCTACATACACCGCTCGCCTCGATTCGATATTTCCTCGGTCCAAAACCTCTCGCAGCGCGGAGGCCTTGTCCTCGATTCCCTGCATGACGGGAATGCCAAGCTTCTCGCAGCGAGCCGCGACGACCTCATTTTCCTCGCGCGAAATGACGATCATTTGCAGCCCGGCCTTGCGAAGCTGAGCTAGGCCGTAGCCGTCGCCGCGATGGGCTGCCACGGATTCCTCTCCACGCGCGTTCACCCACACTCGGTCGTCGGTTAGCACACCGTCGAAATCGAGCACCAGCAGCTCAACGATGTCCGGAAGAGGGCGCGGTGCCTGGCCGGGTCTCACCATGTCGAGCTGGGCCTGCTGCACCAGTTGTTCTCCGCGCTTCCAGTCTTCCAGCGTATCGATATCGATTGCGTATCTAGCATCCAGCACCAGCGGCAGAATCGCGCCTCCGGTCATGGAGGCCTGGTCGGTGATGGTCCCGGCGCGGATCGCATCGACATGCCCCGTCTGCCAGTATGTGGGCGGGAGCTCCTGCCGCGGTCGGTTGTAGGCCTCCGGCGGACCACCATTGATCAGCGGAGTTATCGAACCTGACTCCTGGATGACCCACATCTTGTAGGGATTCTGACCGGAAGGAACGACGCCACGCACCGAATCCGCCTCCGCGTGGTCCATCAGGATCTCCACCGCCCGGTCGACGCAATCCAGCGGCCGGATTGGCGACGTCGGACGCAGCTGCACCACGATCTCCGGAACATACTCCTCTTCCCGTCTCAACCAGTCAAGCGCATGCTGAAAAACCGGGAGATCCGTCGTGTGGTCTTGAGCCAGCTCTGCGGGCCGGAGGAAGGGAACTTCCGCGCCATAGTTGCGGGCCACTTCCGCGATCTCTTCGTCGTCCGTGGAGGCGATCACCCGTGTGACGCTATTCGACTGGAGCCCGGCGGCAATGCTATAGGCCATCAGCGGGTGCCCGGCAAACGGCTTGATGTTCTTGCGCGGGATCGATCGTGAACCCCCTCGCGCAGGGACCACTGCAAGGACCTCCAGATCACTCACCAGGCGGTCCAGCCTCCGTCCACCACGAGATTGGCGCCGGTCATGTACGATGATGCATCCGAAACCAGGAACAGCAGCGCGCTGCTAATCTCCTCTTTTTCGGCCATTCGTCCGAGCACGGTCTTGGCGGAGTAGCGTCGGACAAACTCGTCGTCTTGATCCGCGAATACGCCACCAGGCGTCAGCGCGTTGACGCGGATCCCTTTTCCCGCGAAGTAGGTCGCTAAGTAGCGGGTCAGTCCAAGCGCAGCCGCCTTCGCGACCGAATACGTCACTGGCTTGAACCGTTCCGGCTGGCCCTCGCGCTGGTACAGCCGTTGATCCGGGCCGACGATGCCGTAAGTGGATGAGACGTTGACGATTACGCCCTGACCGGCCTCGACCATGGTTGGGGCGACGGCCTGGGCGCACAGGAACATCCCGGTGATGTTCACATCCATTGCTTGCTGCCATGCCTCCAGCGGAAACTCTTCGAAGCTAGTCGAATGCCGGCCGGCGTGTTCGCGGTCAAACTTGGGATCGAGCGCGGCGTTGTTGACCAGGATATCGATCCTCCCATAACGTTCCAGAACCTGCTTGACCATCGTTTCTACAGAGCCAGCATCGCTGACATCCACCTCCAGGGGCAGACACTCTCGCCCTGTGGCTCCGCGGACATCAGCGGCGGTCTCCTCGGCGGCCTGCTCTCGGACATCTGCGATCACCACCGCCGCGCCGGCCGAGGCCAGCGTCAATGCGTGCGACCGGCCCAGCAAGCCCGCTCCGCCGGTCACGATCGCAACCCGGTCGGCAATGTCAAATTTGTCGAGTGCAGCTCCCCGGTCAAATTCCTCCGTCATGCCTCTACTCTCAAGAGCGCGACCTTGGAGCCCACTCTGGCCGACTCGTGAACCGCCTCCACAATTTCCATCACACGAATCCCGTCCGTGAGGCCACATGCCGGCTCTTCCTCTCCCGCTATTAGTGCGAGAAAGTGGCGCATCTCGTCCATGAACATCGCATTGCGCTCAAACCCTGCCGGCGGAGGCAGTTCGTTCCACCGGTCGTCTTTCGGGTCGTACCATCGCGCGTGCCCGTTCGATCCGTCCCACCCTAGCGTCCCCTCCGTACCGACGATTTCGAGCGAGTGAGCTGGCGGGCGGCGCAGATAGTCCAGCTGGATATTAACGATAAGACCCTGGTCCAGACCCATCACGATCGAAGCCGTATCTTCGACATCGATACCAAGGCTCCCTGAATTGGCGGTCATCGCTTGCACTTCGGAGATCTCGCCCAGCAACCAGCGGAGATAGTCAAATGGATGGGAGAGGGTCCGGACCACTCCTCCGCCCAGGTCCGATCGAGCGCTGTAGGAAGTCCGGTAGTCCTCCCTCGGGTGCCAATCTGGAAGGTACTCACCCCAATAAACCCTTGCGCTGATCGGGCGCCCGATCGCGCCGTCCTGTAGCCATTCCTTGATCGCGCGCAGTCCCGGATTGAAGCGAAAATGGTAGCCGATCAGCGCCTGGCCCCCTCCGGATTTAAGTGCGGCGTCCAGGTCGTCGATTCCGTGCGTCGAGTGCGAAATGGGCTTCTCGATGAAGAGCTGGCAACCCGCCTGAGCAGCAGGAATAGCAACTTCAAGATGTAATGCGGTCGGATTGGTCACCAGTACCGCGTCTGGCCTCCAGCGTTCGAGCGCGCGTGCCAGGTCACTCTCTGACTCAAACTGCTCCAGATCATCGGCGGGAAGAGTGCTCCTGCCGGATCGGTGCAGGACGATGTCTTGCTGCCCCAACTGCACCAAATTCTTGAGGTGTCGACGCCCAATCGACCCTAATCCCGAGATCAGGATGCGCGTCACGGTTGGGTCCTCGCAGCATTGAGTGCCCGCAGTGACGGACAGCCACCATGACGCCCGCGCGGCTTGGTCGGTAAGACTGGTCGCTCTCGAGAAATCTCCGCCAATACCAATCTAAATGCCATCACCCTTCGCGAAACTGCCCACGATGCGCAGGATATCGAAGCCCTCCGCGTACGGTCGTTCGGCCAGGGCGCCGTGCCGCACCAGCGTGGCTCGGGCCACTTCCGGATCGAAATAGTATCGTTGGCTGTATGTCTCGTATGCGGAAAGGGCATTGAGCTTCCGCTCAACATCCTGTTCGTCCACCTCCACCAGGAAGTGCGGAAAGAACCCGTAGCTGCTGCGAAGCACATCAAAGCCAAGAACGGATACGCCGCGGAACGCGCGCAGCGCCTCATCGGTCACGACCTGGTGATCCTGATGAATATCGGCGCGCGTGTGAACAAACACGAGGTCCGGTTGAAACCGCACATTTAACTCATACAGGTATTCCAGGATCTGCTGGCGATCGCGTGGAAAGTTGCGGGTCTCAAACTTGCCGACCGTCACGTCCTCACGAGCCATCCCTAGAATTGCCATGCTGCTGTAATGCTCTTCCACCAATCCCGCCAATGCCGCGTTATTCTGATTGTCGGACAGAGTGGCGCACAGAATCTCCGCCTTATCAACGATGTTGGAGATCAGCGCTCCACACCCAAGCTCGATGTCGTCCGGATGCGCTCCCAGAAACAATACTTTCTTACCGTAGAACTGCATTTACCCCGCCCTCGCTATTTCGTAGCGACGATACCGCCAACCACCTTCGTCATCACAATGTGGCCCTCTCGCTCAATCCGCGCTTGCGCCACCTGGTCAATTTGAGATATCACCTTCTCGTAGTCCTCACTAGTATCAAATAACGAGTTCCATAACTTTCGGTCTTCAGAGAGCGACGCGCGCGTGTAGTCGACGAAAGGTTCAGCGGCTTCAAAATCCAGTGGATTCTCAAAGATAAACAGTTCAACTTCCGAAAACTGGTCGCGGATCGTGCCGAGGATTTCACTGTCGTACCGCGAGCTTCCAGGCATGGGAGGGATCGGCTTGCCGGTGGCCTCGGTTATCACATCGTAAAACGTTTGCTTATTCACCGGCATAGGCCCGGTGGTAAAGAGCCTTCCTCCAGGATTGAGCACCCGGCGCATTTCTCCAACGGTAAATGGAATGTCGCCGGCGTAGTAAATGGCGAAACAACAGGAGACAAGATCATAAGTGTCGTCGTCGTGTGGGAACCGCGAATTGAAATCTAATTGCTCGATTTCCCAAGGGTTGCCTGCCGCCGCGTTGCGCTCCGTGGCTTGGTCCAGCAACTCCCGATTTACGTCACCGCCGGTGATCTGCGCCTCACCCTGAAGATACTCATGAAAGGCGAG
>JADFRG010000016.1 GCA_022561385.1 Chloroflexota bacterium | reverse complement strand
AGTTCCCGCGTCTGCTGACTGAGCAAAGATTATGACCAGCTCTTCGGCGGGGGCGGCTGGCTGGCATGCGGCAAGCGTAAACGAGGCCAGAACGAGCAAGCCCACTGCATAAAGTAATTTTTGGCGTTTCATTATCTCCTCCTCCAATGATCGGTCGTATGTGTAAACGTCATGCTTCGTGACATCGGTAACATCCGTATTCTCCGTTCACCTCCCTCCCCAGTCATTGGGGACCATCCTTCACACGCGAGCAGCCCCATAGTCCAACCCTTGTTTCCTACTAGATTGTGAATGGGGCGCCGGCATCCAAATGGGCCCGAATTGTATCTGGTAGATGAATGACCGTCAACAACTCCGTGTTTGAAACGGCCCATGCGGGATATGATGAGCAGCACATGCTGAAATTTGCGTGAAATTGTGAACTCCTTATTGGATATTCGCGATCTAGTAGTCGAGTATCAAAACAAGCGCGCGCGCGTGCGTGCTCTCGACGGCGCCGGGCTATCTGTGCAGGCGGGCGAAATCTACGGTCTGGTCGGTGAATCCGGAAGCGGGAAAACTACGCTGGCGCTTGCCATCCTGGATTTAATCGAACCCCCGGGCACGATCTTGAATGGCGAAGTGATTTTTGAGGGGCGGTCTCTGCTCAGGATCCCAGAGGACGAACTCGACCACGTGCGTGGAAGCCAGATTGGGATGGTGTTCCAGAACGCGGCCGTTAGTCTCAATCCCACCTTCACCATCGGCTATCAGGTGGCGGAGGTCCTGCGGCTCCATCTCGGCTTGCGGAGGGCGCAGGCCAGGCTCGAGGCGGAGGGCTGGCTGGAGCGTGTGGGCCTTCCGGGGCTGGCCGGAGCGTATCCACATCGGTTATCGGGGGGCCAAGCCCAACGTGCGATGATCGCCATTGCGCTCGCGCCGGGGCCGAAATTATTGGTGGCCGATGAGCCTACTTCGGCGCTGGACGTGACCCTCCAATTTCAGATTTTGGAGCTGATTCGGAGGCTGGCAGACGAGAGGGGCACGGCTGTGTTGTTGATCACCCACAATCTTGGGGTCATCGCCAATATGGCGGAACGGGTCGGTGTGATGTATCAGGGACGGGTGGTCGAAGAGGCGCCTGTCCGTCAGATTTTCGAACAGCCCTCGCATCCATTCACACAGCAGCTCATCGCCTCGCTAGATATCAAGAACAGCCGCGCTAGCTGAACGCCCCCCAGAGCCAGATCGCTAGCGCCGCCCCCGCAACCGAGGCTGCGAAATTGACCGGGTCGTTGCCTAGCCCGGGCCAGCCGCTTACGAGCACGGTGGCGGTGCCGCAGGTGTGCCGGGGATGCCGCTCGGTGACGAGATCACAATTCGGGCAGGCGTATTGCGCCTGTACCGTCGCCCCCAGGAGGCTGTCCGCAAAGCTTGCCAGCAATCCCCCGACGCTTGCCGCGTAGAGCAGCGCGCTACTTCCCGCCAACAACGATGCCGTTATCCCTATTAGCAGCGCGCCCGCCAGCGCAGCAAGGGTTCCGGGTAGGCTGATTGCGCCGGAGGTCCCAGCCTCGACCCGTCGCATACTGATAATCAGTCGGGGCCGAGCGCGCGCAAGTACTCCCACTTCTGTGGCCCAGGTATCGGCGTTCGAAGCGGCCAGCGCTCCCGCCACTCCTACCAGCCACAGGTCCTGATGCGTGAGGCCATATCCAGCAGCCAACAGAGCCGGCACGGCGCCATTGGCCAGAACCTGCCATTCGTCCCGTCTCCCGCTCTTGGCGGATCGCACAACGAGGGCTCGTTTCCGATCGGAACTCTGCCTGCTCAGCAGGCTCGACGAGGCGAAGAAGGTAAGCAGGAGAATAGCAGGCGCCAAACCTCCGACTCCGAAGGTAAGCGTGCCGATGAGAGCCGTCGCAATCGCTCCGCCGGTTGTGAGCATGGCCGCCCGACGGGCCACAATCGCGACCGTCCCCGCCAAGACCAGCCCCCACGCGAGTTGGGTCCACACGTCGAGCCTCAAGCCGACAGGAGCTGCCATGTCGCTCCGGCCAACAACACCCCGGCCAGGATAGCCGCACTCCAAAGAGCGTACGCCACGGGGTGGTCGGTGGAGTTTCCGAAGAACCAGGCGCCGAGCACCAAATCGGCCGTCCAGACCAATCCTGCGATCATGGGCAGCAGCAGCAACCTGCCTGGAGGCGCGAGCGGCGCTGGCTCTCCGGTGGGCCCGAATCCGAAGGGCACGAGTTCCGGCAGCGAAGGCGACAGCACCACCAATGCGCCCAGCAACAGAAGCGGGATCATGAGCCCGGTCAGTATCAGGATACGGGCCAACCGGTCGCTCCAGACCCGCGTCACGAGGAAGTCCGCCCGTTCGGATCTCTCAGGAATGGCCTCCAGCGAGCCCATGCGGGCGGCGCTGAAAATTGCGCCCTGGAACGCCTCCGTGTCGGATGGAGAAACTGCGACCGCGCGGCCGGATGTTGAGCGAACGACCAGCATCCGGCTGGAGGTCGAGAAGAAGTCTAGCCTATCCCCGCTGCCGAATCTTGCCCTACCGACCATGCAGCCTGGCCACCAAAACCCAAACCTGGGCCGCCGCGGTTCGCCCGCCTCACCTGTGTTTGGATCGCCTATCCGAATGGGGCTGACTTCCACGATGCTGTCCAGGGGAATCTGTTCGTAAGACATGCCCCACCGGACGTAAAACCCGTCCCGATCCACCCGATATCTTGCTGTCACGAGACCATAAAGGCGATTGAGCACGAGCAAAACAGCCGGCAGCGCCAGGAGGAGCAAGCCGATCCAAACCAGGCTTACCAGTGAAATCGATCCCTGGCCTAATTGTGAAATGCTAAGCGCGATGCCGGCCATCAGCATGGTGAGCCACAACATCCCCAGTGCGAATCCAAGCTTTCGGCGCGGAGTGAAATTCACCGTTATCTACCTTCGGCGCGAGCCTATTCTATGCTGTGCTTCCATGCCACGCGGGAGCCCATGTTAGGCCGGCGCGCATGCCAGGCTGGAACGCATTCCAAGGCTCCCGCCTATGCTAGGCCCCCTCATGTGCGCCAGCCCATGCTTGGCGCCGGCCAATGCTAGTTGGGAGCCCAAAGGCTCCCAACTAGCATAACCCCATCGAGCGGGAGCCGTCCGCCCGAACTCCCTGCCTCGAATAAACAACAGGCCCCCGGACTTGCGGGGGCCTGTGTGAGCTGAAAGTGGGAGGTCGGGGCTGCTATTTTACAGCTACGGATTCGCTTTCGTATACCGCTTCAATCCAGTGTGTGTACTTGGAATCCTGGCCACGAACGATTTTTTCATAAATCTCCCGCAGCTGGCGGGTAACGGGGCCCATCTCGCCGGTTCCGATGTCGCGGAAATCTACCCTGGTAACGGCTGTTATCTGGGCCGCTGTTCCGGTCAGGAATAACTCATCACATAGGTAAACTTCTGTGCGGTCTATCGAACGTTCCATCACCTCCAGGCCCAGTTCCGCTTGGGCCAGCTCGATGACGGTACGGCGCGTGATGCCTTCGAGGATGTTATCGGTTATGGGCGGCGTATTAAGCACCCCGTTCCGCATCATGAACACGTTTTCCGCGCTGCCCTCGGCCAAGTGACCGTCGTTATTGAGTACCAGGGCCTCGTCGAAACCTCCCCGCAGCGCATCGGTCTTCACAAATGCCGTGTTGACGTACGCACCGCTGATTTTTCCTCTGGCGGGCATCGCGTTGTCGTCGACACGACGCCAGGAGGAAAACGTGACGTGGGCACCGGTATCGCTCTGAACGTACTTGCCAAATGGCACCGCCACGATGCTGATATCGTCCGTCAAATCGTGAAGCCTGACTCCGATAATCTCGTCCGACTTGTAGAGCAGCGGGCGGATATAACAGTCTTCCTTCAGGCCCTCCTTGCGGAGCAGCTGAAGGGTAATGTCCCTCAATCCTTCGGCCGTATGGGTATTCTCTGAGCAGAGCAGCCGGCCAGAATTCAGGAATCTCTCGTAGTGGTCAATGGGGCGAAAGAGGAACAATTGTTCCTGCTCGTCGTTCCAATAGCCGCGTATGCCCCCAAAGGCCGCAGTCCCGTAATTCAGCGCGTGTGTCAGCACGCCCACTTTGGCCTCGCCATACGGGACGATCTCGCCTCTGAAATATGCGTATTCGGGTAGGTCCACCTTGATTTACCTCCTGCCAGGCCCCACCTGTTTTGTCGTTTCGCGGGTAAGGTGCACGAGCGGTTTATCCGATCGCGTGTATTCCCCCCGACGCCTTTATAGACAGAACCGCCCGCAATGCGGCTGCGGGCGTCAGGTCTGGCGATTGGATTATATCGTGCGCATTCCGCGCGAGTCTAGGAAGGCCGGCCCCCATAAATGGGGGGCGCCTCAGCGGGCGCCGGTGCGGTCATGAATCCCCTGTACGCCTCTTACCTGCCCGGCTACTTCCACCGCGAATCCTCGTATGGAATCTTCTTCCAGCCGACCCACGAGAGTCACTTGCCCCAGATGGCTGTGAACAGCAATTGCGCCGGGTGGGAGCTCCTTTAGACGCGGATCTCTGGACAAAGCGACAGCCACCGCGATTTCGAGTTCGGTGTCCGAAACGATTTCTTCGACTATTCCCGTCACGCCCGGCACCCAGCTGAGCTTCTCAAGCACACCGTCCTTAATCAGCCCCGAACGCACCGGACCGGAGACCGCAACCCTTCCGTCCGGAGAGACATTAATCCGGAGGTCGGAGAGCGACTCGCGGACCGGAGCATATTCCCGCAGCGCGGTTTCTATCGCGGACATCAGATCTTCGACGGCTGTTGTCGGTGTGTCGATCATTGCCATGGATACTCCATCTCGCTCTATTATAGTGCCGGGGTGTTGGGCGGCGATTCCCCCGTTCTGCACAATACAAAAGGGCCGTCTCAACTGGACGGCCCTTGTCGGTTTTCTTCTAGTAGCTTAGGCCTCGCGGAACTCGCCCTCGACCACGTCGCCTTCTTCCTCACCCTCGGTCGATTCGCCGCCTTGCGCTTCGGCCTCAGACTCAGCCTCTTTTGCTTCCTGAGCATCGAGCTGCTGGCTGAGCGCATAACTCGCCTGCTGAACCTCTTCGCTCAGCTGCTTGATCCGCTCCACGTCATCTCCCTCGAGAGCCTCGCGCAGTTCTTTGACCTTACCCTCGATCCGCTCTCGGTCATCCTCCGGCACTTTTTCGCCCAGATCATTCAACGTCTTCTCGGCCTGGTAGGCCAGGCTGTCGCCTGAATTGCGAGCGTCGGCAATTTCCTTACGCTTTTTATCTTCGACCTCGTGTGATTTCGCCTCCTCTACCATTCGCTCCACATCTTCCTTTTCCAGGTTGGTGGAGGCGGTTATGGTAACGGACTGTTCCTTACCGGTGGCCTTGTCCTTTGCCTTAACGTTCAGGATTCCGTTGGCGTCGATGTCGAAAGTCACTTCGATTTGAGGCATTCCTCTTGGCGCGTCGGGGATTCCCTCCAGCCGGAATCGTCCCAGCGTATTGTTGTCGCTCGCCATCGAACGTTCACCCTGCAGCACATGGATATCCACCGCGGTCTGATTGTTCTCGGCGGTTGAGAAGGTTTCCTGCTTCTTGATAGGGATCGTGGTGTTGCGATCGATCAAAGCCGTCATCAAGCTGCCCAGTGTTTCAACTCCCAACGAGAGCGGCGTCACGTCGAGCAGCAATACATCTTTGACCTCTCCAGCCAACACACCGGCCTGAATCGCCGCACCGATGGCCACCACCTCGTCCGCGTTCACACCTTTGTGCGGCTCCTTGCCGGTCAATGAACGCACAAGATCTTGCGTCATCGGCATTCGGGTAGCTCCGCCAACGAGCACCACCTCGTCAACCTCGCTGACCTGCATGCCCCCATCTTCCAATACTGAATTGAAGGGACCCTTGATTCGGTTGAGCAGATCTTCGGTCAACTGCTCAAACTTCGAGCGGGTGAGCTTCATCTGCAGGTGCTTCGGTCCGGAGGCATCCGCCGACACGTAGGGCAGATTGATATCGGTTTCGGTCACCGAGGTGAGCTCGATCTTGGCTTTCTCGGCCGCTTCTCGCAGCCGCTGCATGGCCTGTCGATCCTCCCGAAGATCTATGCCCTGATCCTTCTTAAACTCGTCCGATATCCAGTTCAAGATACGGTGATCCCAGTCGTCGCCGCCCAGATGTGTGTCGCCATTGGTGGCCTTGACCTCCACCACCCCGTCCCCCACCTCGAGCAGGCTGACGTCGAAAGTGCCGCCACCCAGGTCGAAGACCAGGATGGTTTCGTTTTCCTTCTTGTCCAGGCCGTAGGCCAGCGCAGCCGCCGTCGGCTCGTTGATAATCCGCATCACTTCCAGGCCGGCGATTTTGCCGGCGTCCTTGGTTGCCTGACGTTGTGAGTCGTTGAAATACGCGGGGACCGTGATAACGGCGCGAGTCACTTTTTCGCCGAGGTAGGCCTCTGCATCGGTCTTAAGCTTGGCGAGCACCATGGCCGAGATCTCCTGCGGCGTATACTCTCGATCGTTCATCGGGATCTTGACCCGAACATCATCGCTGCTGCCCTTGATTGTCTCGTAGGAAACCATCTTGCGCTCTTGCTCGACATCGTCCCAGCGTCGACCCATGAAGCGCTTGATTGAATACACCGTATTATCCGAGTTCACGACCGCCTGACGCTTTGCAGTTTGACCCACCAGGCGTTCACCGCTTTTGGTAAATGCCACCACCGACGGTACTAGTCGCCCGCCCTCTGCGGAGCTAATAACCACCGCGTCGCCGGCTTCCATTACCGCCACGACACTGTTGGTCGTGCCCAGGTCAATTCCAATGATTTTTGACATTTAGGTTTACCTCACCCTTATCATAGATTTTCTTTCTTATGATACTCGAGCCACACAAGAAGATCGTTAACATGGCATAGGACGCATATATTACGGCCCGCGATCGAGCGTGTGGCCGCTCGCCACGCGCCGAGGCCGCGGCCGCGCCCAGCGTATTTTCCCCGTGGAACATGGTTGAGGGGCGCGAAGACGAAGCGGGGACCAGGATGTGAGCGCCCCTACAGGGTGGTCCCTGAAAGCTGTGCTATAAGCATGCTGCGATGGGAAAACGTGTCCAGAAAAAGGCCCGCAGGGCGGCACGCCGCCGCAGGCGATGGCGGAACGCGATCATTGGAGGGGTACTGGTTGCCGGCGCGATCGCGGCCTTCGTCGCCACCCGGCCGCCCCCACGCGATCCGTCGCTGCCTCTACCGGTGGCGGAGGAGGTCAGCCGGGGTCCGGCCGACGCACCCGTCACGATCGTGGAATACGGAGATTTCAATTGCCCTTCATGCCGTGTCTACTATCTGCAGGGCATCATCGATCGAGTGCTGGCCCTGTATCCGGTGGAGGTACGCTACGTGTGGCGTCATTTCCCAATAATCACGCCCTCCTCCCCGAAATTAGCCGAAGCGGCGGAGTGCGCCGCCGATCAAGGAGCATTCTGGGAGTTTCATGATGCGTTATTCGATGCCGCACCAACCTCCGCGGGACAGATGGTTGGATTCGCGGGGCGGCTCAGCCTCGACGTTGAAGCCTTCAGCCAATGTTTCGCAAGTCGAGGATATCGAGATCCGGTTCGGGATCAGATGCGTGAGGCGTTAGGCCACGGGTTCCGCGGCACCCCGTCCTTTATGATCAACGACACACCTCTGGCTGGTCCGCCGAGCTACGAATACTTAATCTCGGTGATCGAAAGCCAACTAAACTAGGAGATTGTATGAGTGAACTCGAAGAGATGAGGCGGGAGAAGGACGCTTTTTTTCGCGAAAGTGAACACAGTCCGCTGCTTCCAGAGCAGCGAAAGGTTTTTACCGGGTTGAACTACTTTCCCGAAAATCCGGATTTGCGTCTCGAGGTCGAAGTCGAACGCTTCAAGGAGCAAGAGCAGATCCAGATCCAGACCAACACGGGAGAGGTGCAGACCTACACCCGATACGGGCGGTTCACGTTTACGGTCGACGGCGACCCAGCCGAGCTCACTATCTTAGAGAACGAGAATGGCTATTTCCTTCCCTTCGCCGACTCTCTGGCCGGCACTGAGACCTACGGCGCGGGCCGGTATATCGAACCCTCGCGGCTGGCCGACGGTCGATTCGAAGTGGACTTTAACGACGCCTACAATCCGTACTGCGCCTACAACGAGACGTGGTCCTGCCCGCTCACACCGCCGGAGAATCGCTTGAAGGTCCCGGTGAGCGCGGGCGAGAAAGTTTTCGAACTCAAGGATTAGAGATGCCTGACATGGAGAGCAACGCGTGATCCGCTTCAACCACCCTGCGCAAGCGTTGAGCTTGCCTGGGACGTCTGGGCTTTCCAGCCCAAACCGCAGGCGCCGATAGTCTGCTAGAATAGCAACATCCACCGGTCGGAAGGTCGTCGCGGCTTGGGAGCCGCGTCGGCGTTGGGTCCCCCACCCTCCGTAAAGTGCCGACCGCCCACCCATCTTCAGCTGAAATGAGACACGCTAAATGAGAGACTGGTCGTCGTGACAGATCTCGAAAGTTATTCACTAATCGTGAACGGGAAGCCGGTTACAGTTCAGGCTTCGCCCAAAGGCTGGCTAATGGACGTGATTCGCGACGACCTTCGGCTGACCGGCACGAAGGACGGGTGCGCCGTCGGCCATTGCGGAAGTTGTATGGTGCTTGTGGACGGCCAGCCGCTGCGCTCCTGCATCATCCCGATGAAACGGGTGCGTAAGGAGGCCGAAATCTTGACCATCGAGGGGCTGGCCAGCAACGGCGACTTACATCCGGTGCAGCAGGCCTACATCGATCAGGGCGCCACCCAGTGCGGCTTCTGCACTCCAGGATTTATCCTCTCAACGGTGGCACTGCTGGAGAAGAATCCGAATCCCTCGCTAGAAGAGATTTACGACGGGCACCGCTGGAACATCTGCCGCTGCACAGGCCATAACGCCATTATCCGGGCGGTGCAGGTGGCAGCCGGCCAGGAGGTGCCGGAAGTGCCGGGGGTAAAGCTCCCCCTGCGGGCGATCAGCCGACCGCTGCCCCGCCCCGACGCGGTGGAGAAGGTCAACGGCAAGGGCATTTACGCCGACGACCTGTACGTGGAGGGGATGTTGCATGCCCGGGCGCTCCGCAGCGCCCACCCACACGCCCGATTGGTCAAGGTGGATGTCAACAGGGCCCGCGAGCTGCGTGGGGTGGTGGCCGTGCTCAGAGCGGATGACATCCCCGGACGCAAAGAGTTTGGGATCCACGAAGTGGATTGGCCGGTCCTGTGTTTCGACAAGGTCCGCTATGTTGGCGACGCGGTGGCGTTAGTGGCGGCCGAGACCGAAGCCATCGCCGACCAGGCCCTGAAGCTCATCGAAGTCGAATACGAACCGCTGCCGGTCGTCACCGGCCCGATGGAGGCCGCTGCCGACGGTGCCCCACGCGTGCACGAAGATCACCCAACCGGGAACGAGTTTGCTCAGTTTCACATCGAGCGGGGCGACTTGAAGACCGGCTTCGCGGAGGCGGACGTCATCGTCGAGCGGGAATACCGCACGCAGACGGTCGAGCACGCCTTTATCGAGCCGGAGGCCGGACTGGCCATTCCCGGAGCTGACGGTCGCATAACGGTCTACTGTGGGGGGCAGATCCCGTTCAGCGACCGCAAACAAATCGCCGCCACGCTAGATGTTCCGGATACGCAGATCCGGGTAATCAACTGCCTCATTGGAGGCGCATTTGGAGGCAAAGAGGACGTTTCGGTTCAGATCCACATCGCGTTGCTGGCACAGGCCACCGGCCGCCCGGTCAAGATGGTGTTCAGCCGCAGGGAGTCTCTGCTGGTGCATCCCAAGCGCCACGCCACGATCATCCGTCTCAAAACTGGAGCCCGCAAGGATGGCACCCTGCTGGCACACGAGGCGCTGATCTACGGCGACGCAGGCGCGTATGCCAGCCTGAGCAACCACGTGATGCTGCGCGCCACAACCCACGCAGGCGGGCCTTACGAGATCCCGCACGTGTCGGTCGACTGTCACGCCATGTACACCAACAATGTGCCTTCCGGCGCCTTCCGCGGCTTTGGCGTGACGCAGAGCGGCTTCGCGATGGAAAGTCAGATGGATGTACTGGCGGAGGAGTTGGGAATTTCACCGCTAGAGATCCGTCGCAAGAACGTGCTCGACTACGGAAAACAGACCATCGCCGGACAGGTGATGACCGAGAGCTGCGGGCTGCCTCAGACGCTTGAGGCGGTGGCGGCTGAGATGGAGAAACATGAGTTCGTGCCGGTGGAGGGCACAAAGCGACGCGCCTGGGGGCTGGCCTGCGCCTACAAAAACACGGGGTACGGCAGCGGGGCCTACGACGCGGCGGGAGCCGAGGTGGAGGTATTTTCGGACGGCCGCGCCATCGTGCGCGCGGGCGCGGCCGAGATCGGCCAGGGCCTGGTGGGTGTTCTGGCTCAGGTGGTCTCCGAGGAACTGGGCGTGCCCTACGAGCAGGTGGAAGTACTGATTTCCGACACCGATCTAACTCCCGACGGAGACGCCACTACCGCCTCGCGCCAGACCTACGTCAGCGGAAATGCGGCCCGCTTCGCCAGCCAGGAGGTGCGGCGGTTATTGAGTCAAACCGCAGCCGAGATGCTGGACGCCCCTCCGGAGGCCTTGGCCTTCGACGACGGTCGGGTGACCTGGAACGGCCGCAGTGTTGCACTGAGCGAAGTGGTGCAGCAAGCACGGCGCGAAGGTCGCAGTCCTAAGATCACCTATCAATATGTGGCGCCAGACACGGAACAGTATCAGCATTTCGCTTTCGGCTTCGGAACGCAAGCGGTGCTGGTGGAGGTCGACCTCGCGCGTGGGGAGACCAAGGTGCTCAAGGTAATTGCCGCCTGTGACGTGGGTCGGGTCATCAATCCGCTGGCTTTACAGGGCCAGGTGGAGGGCAGCATCTCGATGGGTTTGGGTTTGGCCCTACAAGAAGACTTCATCATGGAAGATGGGCAAGTACTGACCGACTCGCTTTTCAAGTGCAAGCTGCCCACCGTCGACCAGACGCCAGAGGTGGTTTCGATCTTTGTTGAAGAGGAGACCAAAGACGGTCCTTACGGTGCGAAGGGCGTCGGCGAGTTGGCTTCTATCCCAACCGCACCCGCTATCATCAACGCGATCTACAACGCAACCGGAGTGCGTGCCTACAACCTTCCGGCACACAAGAAATGGTTGAAGTCCGAGCTTAAGAAGCTTGAAGAAGCGCCGTCGCAATCTCCAGACGCCTCCGCAACTTAATCCCGCTCCTCCGGCGGCTTGTGCTCGCGAAAGCTGAAATAAAGCGCCAGATCATACGCGATCTTGAGCCCTCCAGCCACGAAAAAGGGAAACCCGAACCGCGCCACACTTATCGCCGCCCCAGCAAGGACCGGGCCGAACGCGTGGGCGAGGGTGCGTGATAGGGTGGTGACCCCGACGGCGGAGGTACGCTCCTCCGGCTTGACCACAGCCACGATATACGAGGCCCGCGTCGGCACGTCCATTTGCGAAAGGAGGTGCCGCGCTAACAAGACGGCACTGGCCGCGGTAAGCGAGGGCATCAGCGGGATCATTATCAGCAGCACATTCGATGGAAGGTGCGAAAAAACCATCGTATTTAACAAGCCGATCCGATCCGCGATGCGCACCGCCAGCAGATAGGAGATCGATTTCATCACGTTGACCCCAAAAAACAGCGGCCCCAGGAATTCAGCGCCCACCCCGAAGCGCAGGCTGAACCAGTAAACAAGCAGGCTTTGCACCACAAATCCCCCCGCAAAGGAGTCGACCGCGAACAGCCCGGCCAGTCTCAGCACGGGCCCGCGGGAGTGAGTCAGGGTTATGAAGCTCGCGCGCTCAGGTAATCGCGCGAGTTCGACCTTGGGCGACAGCCTGCTTGCGGCCAGAAATGTGGCGATCCCCAACGCCGCGTAGAGCATGAACATCAAGCGGTAGGAAGCGAGCAGATCCAACAGGGACAAGGTGGCGGGAATCGCCGCCGCCAGAGCTCCCAGGGCAACCATAGCCGCCCCAACGGCGTTATACAACCCGAAGGCCCGGTTCCGCGTTTTCTCAGAAGCAGTTTGGGGCAGGATCGCGGCTTCAATCGTCTCAAACGGTCCGACTTCCCCGGAGGTGGGGCTGATCGTTCCTGTGAGGGCCGCGACCAGCAGCAGCCAGGGGGCCTGCGCGACCGCAAAGATGATTCCGCTGAGCGCCATCAACCCGGAGCTCACCATTAGCATCCGACGGCGCCCCAGGCGGTCGGCTCGTGAGATTACGACTCCCGTGAGCAGGGCCGACCCCACCAGAGTTGCCGTCAATATAAAACCTACTTGGACCGGTGAAAAACCGACTTCGTCAAGGTAAAGGCCGAGGATCACGCTGAGGAAGCCGTATCCGAAACTGCGCGTGCCTTTTGAGGCGAGCACCAGCCATCCGTCGCGCGTAAGCTGTGCCATTAGATTGGATCGAGGGGAGAGTGGGAGGTGAGGGGCGCCCGCGCACCTTGCCTCACTCCTGCCTGAGCTCCGCCCCTACACTATCCAGGCGGAACACGATTAATTCTCCGCCGACATTGAGGCGGACGAGCCAGCCCGGCACCACCGCCTGTGCACAAACTTCGTCCGGGCCCGGGAGACCCAGGCAGCCATCCGGCCACTCCTGGAATTCGTACTCAGTGACCCTTACCTCTTCAGGTGAGGCGCCCGCAGCCTCGGCGGCGGCACCGATGGCGGCCAGGATCGCAGGTGGATAAGGCTCGTCGACCGCCGGCGCTTCAAACGTTAGGGGGTCTCCCAGCAGACCGCTTAGCAACAGGACCGTACCGCCGTTCACTCCGGAGTAAACGAGCAGGAGCCGCCCTGTGACCCAGATGTTGGGGCGTGCGGGCCAGTCCACCGGCTTCCCACTCACCCGATAGCCGCCGGCCCGAATCGTATCGGATACCAGACGGCGCTCCACAACTGAATCGTATTCGTAGGCAACGACCGGTTCGCCTCCGACAAGTAATCCCCGACCCTCCAGGCCTAAATCGGGCGCAAAGGCGTCCGGCGCTTGAGAGACCAGAACTCCGGCCGCTCCTAGCGCGGAGCGTAGATCCGCGATGGTCTCGATGGTTGGCGGCGCGGGTCGAGTCTGAGCTGCGCATCCTGTCAGGACGAGCGACAAGAGGATCGTTATCGCTGCCCGCCGAGCAGCGTAGGGGCCCGCAAGACGGCTAACCGCAGGAACAACCATGGGCGGAAGTTTACATTATCGGCGCGGCCGCGCGGGCATTTGGGCACCGGCCATAAGGCTTGGGCGTGGAATCGTAGTCTTTAGAAAAGCTGAGTAAGAAAGCTTGTTTCCGCTCCATCTAAGCCGTGTGGACCGTAAGCCGGCTCACGCGATTTACGCGGCGCCGGGTCTAAGTTATCTCTGGTGCAAGCGAATAAATCATAACTCTGAGGTGATTAAAAAAATGGCGAAGGCGATTTGGAACGGAGAAGTGATAGCGGAAAGCGACGACACCGTCGTTGTGGAGGGAAATCATTACTTTCCGCCCGAGGCGATTAAACGTGAGTACTTCCGTGAGAGTCAGGATCATACGGTTTGCTTCTGGAAGGGCACTGCCAGCTATTTCGACGTAGAGGTGGACGGAGAGGTCAACCAGGGCGCGGCGTGGTACTACCCGGAGCCCAGCGAAGCCGCCTCAGTAATCAAAGACTACATCGCATTTTGGCGCGGGGTGAAGGTAGAAAATTAGGCGATCGCCCCCGACGAGGGACGATGCCGGGGAAATCGAAGAGGCCCATCGCGGGCCTCTTTTTTGATGCCTAAATCGACTCACAATTATCTAATATCGGTGAAATCGAGCGCTTCCGCGGTGCGAACCATCTCGCGTATGTCACTGTAGCTCCCCTCGTCGACCGCCTCGAAGCGGCGCACCAGACCCTGATCGAGCGCCGGGCGCGCGGCGGGATCGTCGCCCATCTGCTGTAAAACTGCGGCCAGATCGGCCCGGAGCGAGGCGGGCAGAGAGCCGGAGGCCACCACCGGCTGAATGGTAGACGGGCCCAGCGCGTCGATCACTCGGATTTTTTCTTGCAGCCGAGGGTGTTTGCACATGGCCACTTCCAGCACCTGGGTATCGATCGCCGAGGCATCCACCTCTCCGGTTTGCACCAGGCGGATCGACCGTTGATGGTAGCCGGATTCGATTACCTCTCCGAAAAATCCGTCGGTCTCCCCCATCTCGATCAGCTTCTGACGAACGATCCCGTACCCGGATTGCGACAGAGGCTCGTTAAATGCCCACCGCCTGCCACGCAATGCCTCAAAATTGTTGAACGAACTATCCCGTTTCACGATGACATCGGAGAAATAAATGGGGTGGTCGCGATACCGATCGCCTTGCAACACGGGCGCGGCGACCGGATACATCGAGGCCGGGTTTTCTCGCGTTAACAGGACATAGGGCAGCCCACAGATAAAGCCTACGTCCATACTTCCATCTGTGGCCCGGCTGTAGTTACCTCCGACGGATAGTTCGGTTGCGATTCCCAATTGCCGGCCGACATAGTCGGCGATGAACTGGTACAGGGGTTTGATACTTGGCGCAAGGAAAGTGACGAAGCGCAAGGGATTTTCAGACATCGGTCGGCTCCCCGAATACCCAGCCGACTCGTAGCCGGCCAACAAACCAGAGCCACAACCGTGCGGATCAAAGCGCTCACGCAATTGGGCGAGGTTCATCCGGTTACTGGAGTCGTATCTTCGGATTCAGGTAGGCATAGAACAAATCGGCGGCCAGGTTTGCGAACGCAAAGGCCAGTACGGCCAACATCGCCACCGCCTGAAGCAGAGGCAGGTCCCGCCGATCGATTGCAAATAACATCAACCGCCCGAGCCCAGGATAATTGTAGACATTTTCAACTACGATCAGTCCGCTGATCAGCCATCCGAAGCTGATGGCGATTACGGTGATAGTAGGCATGAGCGCGTTTCGCAGTACATGACGATAAGTCACCGACCAGCGGCTCAATCCCTTCAATCTGGCGGTTCGTACGTAAGGCTTGCTGATTTCTCCGATCACGCCGACGCGCGTCATGCGCGAGATGTAGCCGAGCAAAACCAGCGAAGCGGTCAGGGCCGGAAGGATAAGCATCGGCAAAGCTTCGACAAAATTCGTCCCGGGGCGGATGGATGAATTGGCGGGGAAAAATCCGAGTCGGAACGCGAAGATCTCGATCAGCAGGATGCCGGTCACAAACTCGGGCAAACCCACTACCGACAGCGCAGAAACGTTGACCACACTGTCGACCCATGTGTTTTCGTTCAATCCAGCGATAACTCCTAGCGCGATACCAACCGGCACCGCGATCCCAAGCGTAACCGCCGCCAACATCAGCGAGTTTCCCAGGCGCTGCTGGACCAGGGGACGCACCTCGGTTCGGGTGCTGAAGGATTCACCCCAATCGCCCTGGACGAAGTTGCCCAGCCATCGGAGGTACTGAACGGGCAGCGGATCGTTCAGGCCCAGTTCCTCCCGCAGGGAGTTCAAGGCCGCCTCGCCCGCCTCGCGACCCAGGATCACGCGCGCTACGTCCCCAGGCAAGACCTGCGTAATTGCAAATATGATGCTGGAGGTCAGAAGAAGCGTGAGCAGCAAGAAGCCGAGCCTTCGCAGTACGTAGCGCGGCATTATTCGCGTTTCCGCATGGCGAAGACCTGTCCCTGCTCCCGGCGCAGGTCGCTCACCGGTATGTGACAGAAGATGCGCTTGCCCGTCTTATCCTCCTGCCAGGGCGGAGTCTGCTCAATGCAAATATCTCCGATGAATCGGGGACAGCGCGTGTGAAACGGACAACCGCTGGGGGGTTCGAGGGAACTGGGAATCCCACCGCGCAAGCGCACTCGTTCCTGAGTCGCCTTCGGATCCAGCAGGGGGATGGCCGAGAGCAGCGCCTCGGTGTACGGGTGGTACGGCGGATCGAAGAGGTTTTCTGAGGGAGCCAACTCCATCAATTGCCCCAAATAGAGCACCCCAACGGTTTCGGACATGTATCCGACGACGGAAATATCGTGAGAAATGAGGAGTAAGCTCGTACCGTGTTCTGTTTGCAGACGATTCAGCAAGTTGAGGATCGAAGCCTGCACTGACACGTCCAACGAGGACACTGGCTCATCGAGCAGCACGAGACCCGGCATGGCCGCAAACGCCCGCGCGATGGCCACGCGCTGTTTCTCTCCGGCGCTTAATTGGGCGGGGTACCGGTCGGCATATTCGGGCGGCAGTCGAACGCCCTCCAGCAATCGGCGGACTTCCTCTTCCGAATGGATCCCCCGGAGAAGCGCCAACGGACGAGAAAGGCTCTGGCCAACTGTGAGGTATGGGTTCAGCGCTTCGTCGGGATTCTGCATCACCATTTGTAAGCGGCTCAGCGTCTCCCGGTCACGGTGCTTAATCTGGGTCGGTAGTTCGGCCCCGAACAGCTCCACTCGGCCCTCAGCAGAATCGACCAGCCCGACGACTGCCTGAGCGAGCGAGGTCTTGCCACTGCCACTTTCTCCAACCAGGCCGAGTGTCTCGCCCTTCCTAATGGTTAGTCGAACGTTGTCGACCGCGCGAACCGATTGGCGCGGGGATCGCCGCAGCCACTCTGCCAGTGACCGCGGTTGATCGTATCGAACCTCCAGATTCTCAATTTGAAGCGCGGTTTCAGCAATGGTGGGCCGTTCGAGCGGCGGCGGCGCGGGAGGCTGCCTGGGATCTATTTCGCCGGCACGGGTCTCTTCCCACCGGTAACAACGCACCTGCCTTGTGGCTCCCGCTCCCTCGAGAGCGGGCCGAGTCTCCTGGCAAATATCGATTACGACTGGACAGCGAGGAGCGAACACACACGCGGACGGTAGATCCTCCAGCGAAGGAATGCGACCCTCGATCGAACGCAGCTGAATTTCACGCTTGTTTTCGCCAAGTCGCGGAACACTGTCCAGCAGCCCACATGTGTACGGATGGAGCGGATTCTCGAACAGGTCCATCTTCGATCCATGTTCGACTAGCTCGCTCGCATAAAGTACGGTCAGTCGATCGGCGAATTGGGCGATGACACCCAGGCTGTGGGAGACATACAAGGTCGCCGTCTGCCGCGCCCGCATCAACTCCCGGATGAGGTCCAGTACGACGGCTTCGGTGGTCGAGTCCAGACCGGTGGTCGGCTCGTCCAGAATCAGCAGCTTGGGTTCGGCGCTTAAGGCCATGGCGATCATGACCCGCTGCTGCATGCCGCCGCTGATCTGATGCGGGTAGCTGCGCGCCACCCGCGCCGGATCGGCGATCTGCACCATCTCAAGCAGCTCGATGGCCTTGTCCCTGGCGTCTGACCTAGATAGGGCCTCGAATCGCTCGCTGAGCTGCTTGCCGATTCTCAGCGTTGGATTCAGCGCGGACAGCGGATCCTGGGGAACCATCGCGATTTGGCTTCCCCAAATGGGGCGAAGACGTTCCGGGCTGAGACCAATGAGCTCCTGCCCATCCACACGGATGCTGCCACTTGTGATCACCGCTTGCTCGGGAAGATGCCGCATCACGGCCAGCGCCAGCGTCGTCTTTCCGGATCCACTCTCACCCACCAACCCGTGAACCTCTCCCGGTTGGATCTCAAGGCTCACTTCTCGTACCGCGGTGACCGGACCCGGCCCATTGCGGTATTTGACAGTCAGGTCTTCCACGCTGAGCGCCGGAATCATGCGCCCGGGACTCTCAACACTCTGCGAAGACCATCGGCCATCAAATTAACGCCGATCACCAAAACAGAGATGGCGAGCGCGGGCATCCAGAGCGCCCATGGGGTCTGAAACACATGCTCGCGCGCCTCCGCTACCATCAGCCCCCAGTTTGGATTTGGGGGTTGCACGCCGATCCCGAGAAAGCCAAGTGCCGCGATAAGGAAGATGGCGTACGAAAACCGCAGCGCTCCCTCGACCGTCAGGGTAGGAAATGCCGAGGGCAGGATCTCGCGGAAGATGATCCAAGTTTCCGACTCTCCCCGCATTCGAGCCGCCTGCACGAATCCTTTAGACTTGACCGACAGCACAACACTCCTGGCCACGCGTGCCACGATCGGTGTGTAGACGAACACGATCACAATCAGCAGTGCATTACGCGCAGGCCCCACCACCCCCAGGAGTAATAGCGCGAGCAGCAAGGCCGGGATGGCCAGCAAGCTATCGAACACCCGCATCAGCGCTTCGTCAAAGGTCCCGCCCCGATAACCACTGAGCAAGCCGATGGCCGTCCCCGCAAGGACCGCCAGAAATGTGCCCAGACCGGCCAGCAGCAAGATGTCTCGCGCCCCAAACAACACGCGGCTGAAGACATCCCGACCCAGGTGATCCGTACCAAACCAGTGGTCGGGAGAGGGAGCTTGCCGAGTCTCTGATGGAATTTGTTCATTCACGCCGTAAGGCGCGATCCACGGCCCAATTAGCGCCATCAATAGAAAGATTAGGACGATCGAGGTCCCGGCCGCGGAGGCCGGCCGACCAAACAGGCGGGTCAGCACAGTAAACGGGCGCCAGACCCGTGCCGGGGTGACGCCCGCTGTGGTCGATTCCTTGGTCACTCGGATATTACTGCGATAGGCTAACTTGGCTCAGGTCGGTCCGTCCGGCAAATGCCTTGAGTTCGAACCCTTCGTAGCCCTCACGGATTGCCGCGAATTGGGCGAAGTAATAAGGAATGATGACCGGCCCGCGCTCGATCAGGATGCGCTGGATATCTCGATATGCTGCCTTGCGTACGTCCTCGTCCAGGGTCGAGCCGGCGATATCTACCAAGTCGTCAAATTCCTGATCGCAAAAGTGGGACTCGTTCCACTTCGCGCCGCATTTCAGCATCACATCCAGATAGAACTGGGGGATCGGGCGCGATCCCCAACCCGTGATCCCGAGGTCGACTTCCAGCCAGCCGTCGGCGCCATAATATACGCTCTCCGGCTCAACGATAATTTCTACTTCGATTCCGGCCTCCCGCCACTGCTCCTTCAGCACCGCTCCGAGATCCGGCCGACCTCCGGTGTCTGGCGTGTGTAGCTCCATCTGCAAGCCGTCCTCGTAGCCGGCCTCCGCCAGGAGCGCCCGGGCCGCTTCAACGTCGCGAGCGGGGATCTGCTCCTCCTCCGAATAGTAATCCACATAAAGGGGGCCGATAGGACTGTCGCGACCTACCGCACCATACCCTTGCTGGATCAGTTCGAAAATCTCGGCGCGGTCGGTCGCAAGCTTGAAGGCTTGCACGACGCGCGGATCGTTTCCAGGAGCCCGATCCGACCGTAAACGGACGAGATCGAACCCATTGGTGGGTATGTCGTAGGTCTCGATTCCGGGGGCGACTTTGAGGCTTTCGAAGAGGGCGGTACTCATCCGCATCATCAAGTCGATCTGACCGCCACGGAGGGCGTCCGCCATGGCACTGTCTTCGTTGAAGAAGATTATCTCCATGCCCGCCAGGCCCGGTGCGCCTTCAACGAAGTAGTCCTCGTTCGCGGTGAGCACAATCCGGTCCTCCGGGCTGTAGCTTTCAACCTTGAACGGTCCGGTTCCATTAAACGCGGTCGCTGGATCTGGTGTGTTCGCCTTGAGAATCAAGGCATGGTTGTCGCTCAGGTCATAAAGGAAAAACGGATTCGGCTGGTCCAGGTTGATCCGAACCTGGTTGTCCCCGATTGCCTGAATTGCCTCGATGTTGCCGTATAGATCGGCGGCAGGCGATCCGACATCCTGATCCCGCAGCCGATCCAGAGTCCAGACAACGTCCTCAGGAGTCAACGAAGTGCCATCGTGGAATTTCACACCCTCCGCCAGCGTGAAGGTATAGATCAGGCCGTCGTCGCTCACCGACCACTCGGCCGCCAACCTGGGAACCACTTGATTCTGAGGATTGACGTCCACCAAGTAATCGTAAACGTGATTCGCAAACAGCACTTCTGTGTCGGATGATATGAAGGCGGGGTCGGTCTGCACCATCGGCTGCATCCCTACCCGGATCACACCCACCGGCTCCGGCGCGGCGCTTGCACACGCCGCCAGAGTTAAAGAGGCCGCGATGACCATAGACAGAGACGTCGGTCGGAATCCAAATATTGACATTTTCATTCAAACTCTCCGTAGTTAATAGTTAGGTCCAGAGACTAAGGCTACTCACCTAGTGAGCGCGCTTCTGTAAGTTTCCAAACCCTACGGGCAACTGATTTCAGACTATGGGGTACTGGTGCGCAAATTATAGCCGCGGGAGAGGTAGGCTTTGGTCAGTTCTGCGACGAGCGCGGGAACCAGGAGCAGGGGAAGGACGATGGTCCACTGCGTTGTACCGAGCGGGACGGTATCGAAAATTGGTTGCAGGCCTGGTACATAGATCACCGCAAAGAGCAGCACGGCCGATGTGGCAACCGCGTACAACATCGCGCGGTTGCTGAAGATCCCGATCTTCAGCAACGGATAGCGGTCGGCGCGGTAGGCGAACGCCTGAAGCAGCTGCGAGAACGCGATGGTCGCGAAGGTCATCGTTTTGGCGAGCTCCGGAAAGAACCGCAGACCGATGAAATAAGCCGCGAGCGACACGGCCCCGATAGCGATGGTCTGGATACCGATCCGAAACCACATCTCACGGTTGATGATGGCCTCATGCACCGGGCGCGGCGGCCTATCCATGATATCCGGCTCGCCCTTCTCCAACCCCAGGGCCAGTGCCGGTGCTCCATCGGTCACCAGGTTCAGCCACAGCAGTTGGATGGCGGTCAGGGGAGAGGGCAATCCGGCCATGATGGGGATCAGAATGGTCAGGATCTCAGCCCCGTTGCAGGAAAGCAAGTAGAAGACGAACTTTCGGATATTGGCATAGATCACTCGGCCCTGGTCGATGGCCGCCACAATGCTTGCATAGTTATCGTCGGTGAGCACCATATCGGCGGTCTCTTTTGCTACATCGGTGCCGGTTAATCCCATGGCAACTCCGATGTCCGCCCGCTTGAGCGCCGGGGCGTCGTTGACGCCATCACCGGTCATGGCCACTACCTCGTCGGCAGCCTTTAGCGCATTAACGATCCGCACTTTGTGTTCCGGAGTGACCCGCGCGAAGACGTCGGTCCGTTTCGCCTCTTGCATAAGCTGCCCGGCATCCATGCCCTCTATGGCCTGCCCGGTGAGTACCTGGTGTCCCTCTTGCATCAGACCGATCTCTTCCGCGATCGCCCTGGCCGTGTCGGGATAATCGCCGGTAATCATGATGGTGCGCACGCCGGCCGCCCGCGCCCGCTCAAGGGCCGGCCTTACTTCCGGACGGGCTGGATCGATCATCCCGATAAGCCCTACGAAAATTAGATCTTTCTCCACCATTTCAGGCGTGGCTTCGTCGGGCACCTCCTTTTCTACACGATAAGCCACCGCAATTACGCGCAGCGCACCGCGCGCCATGGTCTCATTGGCGTCCAGGACGCGCCGGCGCGTCGCCTGGTCCATGGGCTTCGTCTTGTCCTCGATGGTCTGATAATAGGTACACAGATTCAGCACCACATCCGGTGCGCCCTTTGTGGCGGCCACTTCCCACTCGAGCATGCTGCCGTCGTAGAAGGGGCTCGCGTCTTCGGGCTTGGGTACCAACACCTTGTGCACGGTGGTCATACGCTTGCGATTTGAGTCAAATGGAATCTCACCGATGCGCGGGTAGGCCTGCTCCAATTCTTTCCGGCGTGCGCCGGCATGGTTGGCGGCCACCACGAGCGCCACTTCGGTCGGGTCCCCGACCACTCGATAGGAGCCGTCATCAGCGGCTTCAAATTCGGCGTCGTTGTCCAGCACCGCCACCCACAACGCGGTGGTGGAGGCCGGATAATCGACGAGATCGACTTGCGAGCCGTCGACGCGGAAAATCCCCTCGGCAGGGGCCGCTCCGTTTCCTGAATCCTCGGCTCCTACGTGGATCTCAAACATCGTGCCATCCACCCACAGGCGGGTGGCAGTCATCACATTCTGCGTGAGGGTGCCGGTCTTGTCGGAGCAGATCACGGTTGTGGACCCTAGCGTTTCAACAGACGATAGTCTGCGTACCAGTGCGTTGCGTCGAATCATCTCTCGCATGCCAAGAGCCAGCGTGACCGTGACCACCGCTGGCAATCCCTCCGGCACTGCCGCCACTGCCAGGCTGACCGCCACCAGAAAGATCTCGAGCGGCTCATACCCGCGCGCCCACCCCAGGAGAAAGATTCCAGCGCTGATCGCCAGCGTGGCCCCACCCAGAACTTTTCCGAGCTGATCCAATTTTCGCTGTAGGGGCGTGGCTTCCGTCTCAACCGACCGGAGCATCTCGGCGATCTGTCCGATCTGAGTATCCATGCCGCTCGCTACCACCAGTCCCCGGCCCCGGCCGTAGGAAACCATGGTTCCGCTGTGCGCCATGTTGTGCCGCTCACCCAGGTGCGTTGAGCGTCCCAACACCCCCCCGGCCTGTTTGTCGACCGCGACCGACTCGCCGGTGAGCGCGGCCTCCTCGATCCTCAGGTTCGCGGATTCGATCAGCCGCATATCCGCCGGGACGTAGTTGCCGGCCTCGAGAAGTACCAGGTCCCCCACCACAATTTCGCGCCCCGGGACCGTGTGACGCTGCCCCCCTCGCACGACCTGCGCCTCGGGAGCGGCCAATTTCTGCAGGGCGGCCATGGCTTCCTCCGCCCGGCGCTCTTGAATTACCCCCAGGGCGGCGTTCAGCAGCACGATGGCCATGATGGCCGCGGCCTGAATGTACTCTCCCAGGATGGCGGATATCCCCGCGGCCAAAATAAGAATGATGACCAGGAAGTTGCTGAATTGCGCGAGCAGGTTTTTCCAGAAGGGGGGCTTCGGCGCCACGGCCAGCTCGTTGGGCCCGTGGCTTATCAGACGGCGTGCGGCCAGATCACCGTCCAGTCCGCTGGTGATTGAGGTCTGAAGCTCCTCTGCCACTGCTCGCTGTTCGAGCGCGTGCCAGGCGCGGTCGTGGACCAAATCTCGCTCCTCAGTCGCGATTTGGGTGCTTTCCGTCATAATCGGCGCGCATTAACCGTGCGGGTTTTCAGCCCTTCCGAAATGCGTGTCAACTTGCTGCGAGGGCCATCAACTTTGGAAGGGCGCCGCTCCTTTTTGGGAAATTATTCATCGAGCTCGATGATCTCGATTGAAACCAGGCCATCTCCCTCGTAATCGGGGTTGGCCGCTGGGTCCCGCAGCCTCAGGCTGCTGAGGACGTCAGCACCTTCAACCACTTCGCCAAAGATGGTGTGAAGGCCGTTGAGGTGAGGCGTTGGTGCCAACGTAATGAAGAACTGCGCGCCGTTGGTGTTTGGCCCGCGGTTGGCCATCGCCAACAAACCGCCTCGATCAAATTGAAGATCCGGGTCGAACTCATCTTCAAACGTGTAACCCGGCCCTCCGCTCCCTGTACCGGTCGGATCGCCGCCCTGGGCCATGAAACCAGGTAGGACGCGATGGAAGGTTGTATTGTCGTAGTAGCCTTGCCTGGCCAGAAATACAAAATTATTGACCGTCACCGGAGCTTGATCAGCAAAAAGCCGCACTCTGATATCGCCGATCTCCGTCACGAATACAGCCTCGTAGGATTTGGAGCGATCGATCTCCATCGTCGGCGGGGAGGACCATTGAAGAGCGGCCTCACCTTCCTCGGCCGCGGGAGGCGCAGTTGGAGGCGCCGCGACGGTCTCGGCCGCGGGAGGCGCAGTTGGGGGCGCCGCGACGGTCTCGATCGTGGCCGATCCACATGCGGTGACCACCATCAAGCCAATAGATATAAAACCAGTGGCGAGGACTCTTCCTTGTCGAATCTTCATTGTCAATGCCCTCCGAATCACACGTTCTTCAGAAAAATCCGGATGTTTGCGGTCCCGGGCTTGGTACGGATCTGTGAACTTTGAGAGGGGGGCCCTTCTGGGTCGTCGGGCACCGTCGCTCAGGAGATCCTGGCCTCCCCCGGCTCCGGATTGAGCTCCCTCATTTTGCCGCTGGCCATAAAAATCACACGCTCCGCGATGTTGGTGACCCGATCTCCGATGCGCTCCAGGTTATGACCGGCAAAAAGCAGGTACAGCCCACGGGTGGTCGACTTTTCGTCTTCCAACATGTCTTGTAGCAGCTCGTTGGTGAGCGATTGGTAGATGTCATCGATCTTGTCATCCATGAGCGCGACGTTGTAGGCCCGATCGTAGTCCGCCTCTGCATAAACATCCACCACCTGTCGCAACATGTCCTGAGTTCGCGCCGACATTCGCTCCAGGGTTTCAGGGAGGCTCTCGAATCGATCATCGCCCATGAGCAGTACGGTCTTCGCGATTCCGGCCGCGTGATCCCCCATACGTTCCAGATCCACAACGATGTGCATGGCCGCGACGACCGCCCGCAAATCGCTAGCGGCCGGTTGCTGCGTGGCTATGACCGACTCACATGCTTTTTCGATTTCGAAGCGCAAGTCATTAAGTCTGGCGTCGCCCGCGATAACCGCTTCGGCCAATTCCGGGTCCCCATGCCGAAGCGCCCGAAGGGAGACTTCGATTGTTTTGGCAACTTTCCCACCCAGTACCAGCATGCGTTCGCGTATCGCCGCCAGCTCCCGGTCGAGCTGGGCTCGGGACCGGATGTGTAATTCAGGCATGCCGCGGTCTCCAAACGGCCACCGATCTCATCCTCATCGGCGGGGAGGAACTGAGAGGGCTCATCCGTAACGGCCCGTCACGTAATCTTCGGTGCGCGGGTCGCTCGGGCGAGTGAAGATCGTGTTCGTTTCGTCATACTCAATCAGCACGCCAGCCTTCTCTTCTCCCAGCATCATCATAGCGGTGTAGTCCGACACGCGGGCCGCTTGCTGCATGTTATGTGTGACGATCACAATCGTGTAGGTCGAGGCCAGCTCGGGTCGACCGCGGCCCAGGTATCCGCAGTCGAGAACACTTGAGCCAGCTGCTCGAGCGTCAGGTTGTCCACGAAATCGTTCTCGCGACTCATTGCAACGGCCAGCGCGTCGGTACCCACTCGAAACTCAATCGGCTCGCGTCCAATCTCCTGACAGGACTTGAGTTCACTTTCCTTGATCGGTCGGCTGGCATTCGAGATGTCTATTTCGCCCGCTACACAGAGTCTTTCAAAACCGGCCCCGCTCCCGATGCTGTCGATAGTAAGCTGCCCAGCGTACCCTTCATCGATAAAGCGCTCTGCCATTCGCTCCGTCAGGGGAAAAACGGTCGAGCTTCCAGCGGAAACGATCGCGCCACCCAGTTCCAACAGATTTACTTCCGGGAGCATCCCCTTGCTGTCGCCCAAACCTGGCCCCGGAGATCGCTCCACGCCGGTCGCCTCCCTCGGAGATAGGGAGGCAGGGCGCGGGCTGCCGCATGCGGCTACTACGGCAGCGATCATGATCCACACGAACACCGTGCGATGGAAGTGTATCTTGCGGTCGTTTCGGAGCCTGAACGGCAGCCGGTCGCCACCACCTACCGCTTCGAATGTGAATTCCAGTTGTTGCTGGTATAAGTTGTCGTTCATCTGCTGGATTCAACCTATGTATTTGCGTCGCCTGCTTTTGCCCCTGTTACTGTCGCTCGGAGCCTGCAGCCTCCCTCTGACTGATTCTCCGCCGGGCGAAACTGCCGCTCCGGCCGCCATTTCTACCCGGACCACGGCCCCGACCCTTCCACCGAGTCCCGCCCCGACCGACCCGCCGCCGACCGCAACCCCAGAATTCGTGCCCGGGATGCCCGGCCCGCTCGGGTACCAATGGTCGATCGTGGCAGACGGAATTCAGAAACCAGTGGCGATCGGGCACGCGGGAGACGGCCGACTCTTCATAGCAGAACAACGAGGGGTCGTTCTGGTGCTGCAGGACGGGATTGTGCTCCAGGAACCGTTTCTGGATATTCGCGACCGGGTCAACAGCTCGTCATTTGAGCAGGGATTGCTGGGATTGGCCTTCGATCCGGAGTTTGCGCGCTCCGGTGAATTTTACGTCAACTACACGGACGCGGGCGGAGACACAATGATATCCCGCTTCACCGCCAGGCTGGGGGAGGGTCCGACCGATCCCTCCACGGAATCGGCGGTCTTGCGCATCGATCAACCGTTCACAAATCACAATGGGGGAGATTTGCACTTCGGGCCGGATGGATTCCTTTATATAGCCACCGGGGACGGGGGTTTGAGAGACGACACATTCGGGAACGGCCAAAACCTGGATACCTTGCTCGGCAAATTGCTGCGTATTAAGGTCGGGGCTGCGGAGCCGTACGCGATCCCCGGCGACAATCCCTTCGCCGCGGGCGGCGGCCGGCCGGAAATCTGGGCCTATGGCCTACGGAACCCCTGGCGCTTCAGCTTCGACTCGCGAACCGGTGACTTATATATTGGAGATGTAGGCCAGGACAGATGGGAGGAAATCGACTTCCTGGCGGCCGGATCGCCGAGCGGCGCCAACTTCGGCTGGAAGCTGCGGGAGGGAAAACACCCGTTTGCCAGCCAGGTAACGGAGGGGCTGATCGATCCCGTGGCGGAATACCCCAACCCGGCGGATGGTTGCTCGGTGACCGGAGGGGTGGTCGTGCGCGATCCCGAGCTGCCCGCGTGGCGGGGGGTGTACCTGTATGGCGACTACTGCTCCGGAGAAATCTGGGGCCTGCTGCGGGATGCCAGCGGTTTGTGGCAGAACTCGAAATTATTCAGCACGCCGTTCAATATCAGCTCATTCGGGACCGGCGTGGACGGGGCCGTCTATCTGGCCGACCACAACGGCGGGATATACCGCCTCGAGCGAAGTCCATAAACACCCGGCCTCGGATCGAGCCGCGATCGGAATAAGTCTGGCAGGGCCTGGCTGAGGCGCCAGGCGTTCTCGGCGGATCGCGGCGCCTGGATCGAGTCGCTTGGTCTGACGTGGTCGACGCCATGCTCGGGGGTGAGCCGGATCCACGACCGGTGCAGGTCTGTCGCCCACGACCGTTGACAGTAGAACGTTTGTTCTATATAATCGGGCCACCTTGGCCTCGAACGCGCGGAGGGGTCGACCCTCCAGTCCGCCTGAAGACCCATCCCAGAGCTCAAGCCGACCGGAACCGTCCCTGCGTCCTGAGTCGGCGGACGGTTCACCCTTAGAACCCGAAGTACGTATCTACCGCCTCGGTCCACGCGAGCGCGTCAGGGCGATCGGCGAGACCTCGGCCGAGTATCCGGCCGATTTGTCGTTTCTCCTCGGCCCCGAGCTATCCTCGCGGTTGAGGCTGGCTGCCTTCACACGGCGCTGGGCTCCGGAGATCCTCGCCGCCAGGCTGCTGGCGCGAGGGCTGGATCAGGAGCCGGACCGGGTGCGGGCGGAGGCGGCCATCGGGATCCTCACCCCAAGGGAAAAGGACATGACCCGACTAACCGTGCGAGGGCTGACCAATCACGAGATAGCCTACAAACTGGGAATTTCCAGCGAAACGGTGAAGTCTCATGTACGCAGCACTCTGGCCAAGCTCGGCTTGCACAGCAAGTCGGAGCTGCGATTACTTGTCCATACGCTGGATCCCTGGGGCGAGGAGCCCGAGCGCTAAACGTTCGCCTACAGACGCACGGGCTGGCCTAAACCGTTGACCCTACGTGCCACTGGATGAGGATCGGGGGGGCTGGCACGGTACCGCCGACTTCTGTGGAGGAGAGGTTGGGCCGCGTGTAATCGGCCGGAACGCCGTAGTCTTTTGGGGGTTATCGGGGTGAGTCAGCTCACCCATTCGCCTGGGCTGGCCAGAGGAGGAAGACCAGTATGGACCGCATCATCGGTGCTTTTACGTTCCGGAAAGGCATTTACTTGGAGGTCGAACACGATACCACTTTTACGAGCACCGCCTGGATTATTGTCGCGGTAGTCAGCGTATTGAGCCAGCTGGGCGCAAGTGCCGGCGGGGGTTTTGACGATCTCTTCGGCTGGCTTGTACGCACCGTCATCGGCACCGTCTTTGCGCTCGTGGCATTTGCAGTGGGCGCCGTAGTCGTGAGCTGGATCGGTCGAACTATCTTCAAGGCCGAAGTGACATTCGATGAGCTCGTTCGTACCCTCGGGCTTGCCTATGTGTGGCAGGCGGTCGGGGTGTTGGGCGTACTGGGCGCCATCGGCGCGCTGGCCTGTATCGTTGGGCCCGTGCGGCTTGTGGCGGCGCTAGCAGGCCTGGTGGCCTCGTCAATCGCCGTCAAAGAGGCCCTGGATTTGGACTGGTTAAAAGTGATCGTTACGGTGGTGATTGCCTGGGTGGTGATCGGTGTCATAAGCCTCGGTGCGACGTTTGTCATTGGCTTGTTGGGGTTCGGGGCCGCGGCGGCCGGAGGGCTTCTAGGATAACTCACCGCTCGATTCCCGGGTCAGGGGCCCACTTTCGCCAATAAAAAGAGCCGGTCGCAATAGCGGCCGGCTCGCCTGGCGTAACATTCAGACCGTGTTAGCTTTCGTCCAGAACCATTGCGCCATCCCCGTTTTCTATATACCGGTACATGCCCTGCGGCACCCGATTATCCACCTGCAGTGCACCGGAATCCATGGCCTCCCAGATGAATTGGAACGGCACCTTCCCAGGCACCCACTTTTCCGCAATTATTACACCGTGCCCCGGTAGCACCGTAAAGGCAAGCTGGCGCGGGTCGTTCGGGTTCAGCAGCGCTTCAGCTCGAGAAAAGGCCCCTTTGATTCCCTCTGCTTGTGCGGAGGTCGCACAGGAAACCGGGTAGTGATAATAAGGGGGGTCCAGCGGCGCATATTCCACTTGCTCTGGATCGTAGCTGGCAATTCCCCGGTGTCCGTGTAGTTTCGAACGAACGACCGGCACCTGGGTTCCGTCCAGGTCCACTCGCGGCAGCAAAGTGTCCATATCCATCAACTCTACCGCCTCCGAAGAGGGCGGGTCGTTCTGTTTGCCCTCCACGTGCCTGACCAGTGCTCCCAATCCATCTTCACGAACGCCAATGATCACCGCCAAATCCTGATCCTTCAAGTCGTCCTTTTCGACCGGCCGGGCACTTCCTGTGACCGTTGCGATCAACGCACCTATCCCGGGATCCCAGGTCGCGAAGCAGCCCTCGCTGTACTGACTGGCCACGCCCTGAGAAACCGCCGGTACTTGAACTATATCGGAAATCCGCACCATGGCGGTGAAGAATTTTCGGCGGCCCAGTTCCGGCCCGGCTTGAAGCATGCCCTTTCGGCCTTCCGAGCGCACCCATTCCGCATTGGGAAGTGGCTCGCCCGCGACCTCGTGGTGGGTCACCTCTTCGGTGCTCATCACGGTCACCACCCGCATCACCAGGTCCCGATAGTCTGCCTCGTCGGCCAGCTCGATCTTGGGGTGCCCTCCGACCAAATCAAAGTAATGAGCCCAGAGGGGCACCTCATCTCCCACCATCAAGATGACGCGGATGCTCTTGGCGTGCGCTTGCACTAAACGTTCGAGGGCCAGTATCGGCCCTCCGCGGCGACCCTGGTCGACCAGCACTCGATAAGAATCAGGGGCAAGCCCTGGGAATTCGAAATCGGCCGGGTCCGGCGGCTCACGGTCCAGCGCTTCGGCGAGATGCTCAAGCGCGCCTTCGTATTCCTTCAAGGTCATATCCACGAGCGTGATCGGCTCCGGGTCGTTTTCAAGACCGTAACGCCGGCGAGCGGTGAACAGCAATGCTTGCCTCCATGGAACCGGCTCGCCGTAGCGAGCCGTGGCAAACAAGACATCGATATGGCCTTCTGGTTGGGCAAGCACTTCGTGTTCCAGAGCAGCGAATTGTTCGAATAGCCGTTCTGCGAACACATCCATCGTAGCGCTGGTCTCGCCCGGCACGTAGCTCACTCTCAGCTGTTTAAGCCAGGCGTGAATGGGCTTGCTCGTCGTCGAGCTTGGCGTGGCTACGGTCCGCTCGAGCGTTGAACTCATGCAGTGATCCTCCTAGTCCCTATTATCCCGCATCCGTTGGAACACCCCTCAGTGAGATGCGATGCGATTTCATTGTAATCTCCCGGTGACCCGCATTTTGCCGGCGATTGTACTGCTTAGGTCTCTAACTGGCACCGGGCGCGGATTGTAACACTCCGAAAGTGCGTCTACAATCGAGCACAAATGCTAAATCGTCTGATGCGCGGAATGTTCTTTGTTCTGATCAACTTGCTCTCGAGGCCAAACATTGAGGGGCGGGAGAACCTGCCCAAGTCGGGTGCCTACCTCATTGTCAGCAACCATATGAGTATGGTCGACATCCCGATGGGGTTGACTTTCTTTGGGAGACGGGACCTCAAGGCATGGGTCGCCGCAAAATGGAGCAGCCACCCGCTTCTGGCCCCGATCGTCCACATGAGCGGCGGCATCTTCATTGTGCGCGGCAAGGTCGACCGATCCGCCTTGCAGGAGGCCATAAACTGGTTGAAATCCGGCCGGCCGTTCGTGCTTGCCCCGGAAGGCACTCGCAGCAGGCAGGGAACGCTGCAACGTGGCAAAACCGGTGCTGCTTACCTCGCGGCCGAGGCAAACGTACCGGTTATACCCACAGGTTTTATCGGGACAGATGAGGCGATGCGAACCCTCTTTCGGCGGTTCCGACGCCCCCGGATCACGCTGCGAATAGGAAAGCCGTTTATGCTTCCGCCCCTGGACGGGAACAGCCAGGCGGCCTCCCTGCGGAAGAACACAGATGAACTCATGTGCCGCATCGCGGTTTTACTGCCGCGGCGGTACTGGGGCCACTACGCCGATCATCCCCGTTTGCAGGAGCTGCTCGAGCAGGAAAAAGGAGGCTCCCCTGCGGCCGAGGACACAGGTTCTCTGGACACACCATGAAATCACTGAGGACCCCTGACGAACGATTTACGAATCTACCCGGATTTTCGTATTCTCCACATTACCTGGATCTCGGTGGAAATCGGATTCATTACGTCGACGAAGGGGAAGGTGAGATCGTATTGTGCCTGCATGGCGAGCCGACCTGGTCCTATCTTTACCGCAAGATGATTCCGCTTCTCGCTCCGCACCATCGCGTGATCGCGATGGATTTCCCCGGCTTCGGGCGCTCCGACAAGCCATCCAAAAAGGAGGATTACTCCTTCAAGTTGCATCAGAACGCATTGACCGGATTTATTGAGGCGCTCGACCTTCGAGACTTCAATATGGTGGTGCACGACTGGGGTGGACTGATCGGCCTTACGGTGGCCAGCGAGATGCCGGAGCGCGTGGCGCGCCTGGTGATCATGAACACCGGGCTGCCCGATGGGACCGGCCGCATGCCGGACGCCTACTACCGATGGCTCAAGTTTGCGGAACGCGTGAGCGACATGCCGATCAAGCGTGTGATCAAGGCGGGGCTGGGTAAGGCCGACCAGATTACGCCCGAGGAGCTGGCAGCCTATGAGGCACCATTCCCAGACGTCACCTACAAGGCAGGCGCCATGGTCTGGCCGTCGCTGGTTCCGCTAGGACCCGACGACCCGGGTGCAGCCGAAATGCACACCGCCCGTGAGGTGCTCTCCACATGGAAGAAGCCGGTGCTGGTTATGTTTTCGGACTCAGATCCGGTCACCCGTGGCGGGCATATCTTCTTCCGCCAGCTCATCCCCTCCGCGCGCGAACAGCCGCGCGTCACGATCCAGGGCGCGGGTCACTTCTTGCAGGAAGACTCGGGCGAAGAAGTCGCGGGGCAAATCCTGGATTTCTTCGCTCGCACGCCTTTGTCCTAGCCATCTCGTCGTTATGCTTTCCTCAGCGGATCTAAGGCCTCCACGCCGGGTGATAGTCCGCGGCGGTGTGATTCGTCAGGCGCGTGGGTTGGCCTCCGTTTGCGGTCATGATGTAGATGTCGTGGTTGGCCGCATCTCGCCAGGTCTCGAAGGTTATCCACTGCCCGTCAGGTGACCAGGCCGGGCCATCGTTCGGCCCTTCATCCGAAATCCTCACCGCACCAAAGCCGACTGAATCCCACGGGACGACCCAGATGTGAATATTGGAGACGTAGGCAATCAGATTTCCCAGGGGGGACCAGCTAGGCTCATTCGCCGCCCGATCGCGGGTCACCTGATCCGGATTGGAACCGGTAAATGAGCCGTCCCCAAACACCCAGAAGATGGTGGCGCTTCCCGCGCGCGAGGTGTTCATCAGCGCCAGCCTATCGCCGCCCGGCGACCAGCTGGGCTGTCGATCGCGTGCGTTCCCGCGGCTGATCTTCACCGGCGCGCTCCCATCTGGCCCGGCCATCCAGAGTGAGGGCAGGTTATTTTCCAGGTAGGTGAACGCAATTCCCTGCTCGGACCAATCTGCGTCGTAGACTCCACCCACCAGGCTGATCAGGGGCGAGAACCCGCTGCCATCGGCATTCATGACGTAGATGGCCGCGTTGCGATATTCATCGCGCTTGTCGCGGCATGGCGAAGTAAACAGCAGTCGCTCGCCATCGGGGGACCAGCTCGGTTGGCAAGCGCCGTCGACGAACGTCGTCAGCTGAGTCAGGTTGCCTCCGTCCAGGTCGATGCGGAAGATCTGGGGCAACCCGAAGCGTTCGCTTGCAAATGCGATTTGTCCCGCCCCGCCGCCTCTGGGGGTGCCGGCCGGCGTCGGGGTCTCGACGGGAGCGGGAATTTCGGTTGGCTCCGGAGTTGCAGTCGGCTCAGGGGTTTGGGTCGGAACGTCGCTGGGTTCCGCTACTGCGGCGATCGGCTCCTCCGTGGGCGGTACCAAAGTGGACGACGGAGCTTCGGTGGGCGGGGGCGAGCCCCCGGCGCCAGAGGAGTTGCCGAATAAAAGCAGCGTGCCTCCGATGCCGATCGCCAGCATCACAATAGCCCCTATAACAATGGGCACGATCGAGCGGCGAGGTTTAGGCGCTGCGATCGGCGGGGCCAGCGACGGCGAGGCCGTCCCCAGCTTTGTGGCCGGACTCTGCACCATAGTTTTCGGCGCAAAAAGCGCGGCTTCGAATGCCGCCGCGCTCTCGAATCGGTCATCTGGCTTGACTTCGGTGGCGCGCTCGATTGCGGCTGCTACGTGAGGCGAGATGTTTGGGTTGAGGTCGCGCACCGCGATCAGGCGTTCTTTGCCCATCGCGCGCCGTAGTCCATCCGCGGGAACCTTGTTGGTCAGCAAGTTGTAGAGCGTAGCTCCCAACGAGTAGATGTCCGTGCGCGTATCGGTGCGTCCCTGCCCATATTGCTCGGGCGGCGCAAAGCCGGGCGTGAAGGCCCGCGCCCCCACCGTGGTGCTTTTGGTGGCGTCGTATTCCTTGGCGAGCCCAAAATCCACCAGTATCGCTCGGCCGGCAGGCGTGATTTTGATATTGGCAGGTTTGACGTCGCGATGGATGACGGGAGGTTGCCTGGAGTGCAGGTACTTGAGAGCGTCCAGAAGCTGACCCGCCCAATCCACAACGGTACCCTCCTCCAAAGGGCCTTCGGCTTTCTTTAGAATCTCTCGGCCATCCTCACCCTCGATAAAATCCATGACCAGGTATTGTCCCAGGCCCTCGATCACAAAGTGGTCGATGACCCGCGGCAGGCCGGGATGGCGCAGCTCAAATAGCAAGTGCGCCTCACGATGGAACTGGCGCGCCGACTCTTCTGAGACAAAGAAGTTTTCTTTGACCGCCACCTCAACGTCCAGGTTCTCGTCGTGTGCGAGATAGACGGCGCCCATCCCACCGCCGCCTCGCTGCTCGAGGATGCGATAGCGATTGTTCAGCAGGGTGTTGGGTTCTATAGACATGGGTTAGGCGGTTGCGCGCGGCAGCAAGCCAACATGAGACTCCGTCCGATTTATTCTACAGGACCCGGGAAACGCAGCCCGTTTCCACCGAACGCGAGCTCACTGACTCACTTGCTCTGCCCCCACTAGGGGCGCAGAGACAGGGTGGTGGCCGGGCCTAGGTCGGTTGCTTTCTTAGGACGCGGAAGGCGCGTCTGACCCCCGGAATTGTTTATATCATCGAACGGAGTGCCTTTCAACGAACCATGTCGTAGGGGTCCATGCCGGATGGTCGGCCGCTGCCATTGGCAGGCTCCCCCGCGCGGGGGAGCTCCTGTCCCCCGCTCAATTCCCCCATTCATGGGATGGTGATTCGCTCCGCTGCGTCGTAAAGTAGAACGTACGTTCTAATCGAGGCCGCTTCTCGTACGGTCTCGGAGCCTTAGCAGATGGAGGGTTGTTGCGCTGAGGAGCGGCCGGCCCTCCGCAACCCATTGACTGGAGGTCCTATGTACCTTTCTCTTGGCACTCAGCTGCCCCTTGTTCCGGGCCTGGATCCAGCGGTGTTTACCGCCGCTCAGGAGCCACGCTTGTCGTTGTTCTGGGGCGCGCGCACTCCTACGCACGCGCTGCTCGCCATGTTCACCTGGCTGGCCTTTCGAGGCAAGGATCCCCGGGTCTTCGACGGCGGGAATCGTTTCGACGGATACTTCGTGGCCCGGATGGCTCGCCGCATGAGCCCCAGGCCGGAAGTTGTCCTGGGCCGCCTGCGCCTGTCGCGTGCGTTCACCTGTTACCAGCTGGCGCAGCTCGTTGAGGAAGCACATGCCAGTCTCTCTCCGGTGCTGATCCTCGATTTGCTGAGCACCTTTTATGACGAAAGTGTCCCGCTGCCGGACGCCGAGCGACTGCTTGCCAAGGTGATCTCCCATCTGAAGCGACTGGCCGCTGTAGGCCCGGTCATCGTCGGAGCTCAGGAGCCGAAGACGATGGTGAAGGAGCGCTGGAAGCTGCTTGATCAATTGCAGGTCGCGGTGGACGTGGCCTGGATGCTGGCTCCAGCTCCGGGCGAGACCGTCGAGCAGCCGCGGCTGCTGTAGGAAGCGAATACCGCGGATGGGACGCACGCTTCCTTCAATCACCCAGTCCTTCCTCCAGGAGCAGGCCTCCCTGGCTCGATTTCGGCGAGCCCTACGCCGAGAGGACCAGCGTGCTCTCGACGATCTTCTGGCCTCCGCCCGACATCACCTGGCGGCCTCCGCCTACGCCTCCCATCTCCTTCCATTTGAGGTCATGCTGCTGGCCATGCTGGTGGAAGAACACAAACACGTGCTGCGCCTGCGGGGTGAAATGGACGCTCTTCGAACCCAGTTATCTTCTCGGGACTGACCGTGTCGACGCTCTTCGCGTGGCTCTTCGATGTTTATCCGTCCGGGGACGGCATGTTGGTCTGGTTGATCGACCGCCAGGGTCGATCGCACGCGTTTCAAGACCGGTTCGCTCCCAGGTTTTATGTGCAAGGATCGCGCGCTCGATTGCGAGAGGTTTGGGCCTTCCACATCAAGAAGCGCGCGCCCGTCGAGCTGCGGCTGACGGAGCGCACCGACCTGTTCTTAGACCGGCCGGTCGAGGTGCTGGAAGTGCGATTGAGGATTCCAGGCGAGCTGCCACGCGTCTTTCAGCAGGCGAGCCGGGCTTTCCCCGATCTGACCTATTTCGACGCCGATATCCCCCTGCCTCAGCGGTACGTTCTTGACCGTGAATTGTTTCCGCTTGCATACTGCGCGGTCGACGAAGCTCACGGCCGCATCCGGCATATCGAAGCCCTCGACACTCCCTGGGATGTCGATTACGAGTTGCCTCCCTTACGCGTCATGACCCTCCGGTTGGACGGAGATCTGCAGGATCCCAGTCGAAGGATCGCGCTGGAGCCAGATGCGGTCCAGCGGGGGGATCTGCTGGTCGAGGTCGATAAGCAGCGTTTCCGCTTTCCTCTCCGGCAGGGCCGCAAGCTTGTGTTTGGTATGCGCCACCTGCTTGAACGTTTCGACCCCGACGTCTTGATCAGCGCCTACGGAGACAACTACATCCTGCCGCGACTGATGCGGCTGGCGCGTCATTACGGAATCCGCCTGCCGTTGAACCGAGACCCAAAGCAGGCCGTGCAGCACAAAAGGTCCCATTCCTACTTCTCGTACGGCAGGATTGTGTTCCGCAACGAACAGCACCTCCTGTTTGGTCGTTGGCATCTGGATCGGCAAAACGCGTTCCTGTCGAACTACTACGGCCTCGACGGTATCCTGGAAATCGCGCGGGTCAGCGGGCTTCCTGTGCAGACCGTCGCACGGGTTTCCACCGGAACGGGGATCAGCGCCATGCAGGTGGCCACCGCGCAGCGCCGCGGCGTCCTGGTTCCTTGGCAGAAGCGCCAGCCAGAGTCGCTTAAGACCGGTATGGAATTGTTCGCGGCCGACAAAGGCGGGCTGGTCTATACCCCGATTGCCGGGCTTTACGAGGGGGTGGCTGAGCTCGACTTCACCGCCATGTATCCCAGCATCATGGTGCACTACAACGTTTCTCCAGAGACGGTTCTCGCTCAATGTTGTGAGGGGGAGGTGGTACCCGAGCTTGGAACCTCGATCTGCCGTCACCGCGTGGGATTGGTGCCTGAGACGCTGGCCCCCTTGCTGGAGAAGCGCAACCGATATAAGGCCATGATCCGAGAGTTGCCGGCCGGCGACCCGAAGCGTCAGCGTTTCGAGCGACGTTATTCGGCTCACAAATGGCTGCTGGTCACTTGTTTTGGATACCTGGGCTACAAGAACGCCCGCTTCGGGCGGATAGAGGCCCATGAGGCGGTCAACGCCTACGGCCGGGAGGTCCTGCTGCAGGCCAAGGAGCTGGTTGAAGAGGCCGGGTTCCGGGTGCTGCATCTCTATGTGGACGGGCTGTGGATCCAGAAGGAAGGAGCGGGTCAGGCGGAATACGATCGCCTGCTGGACCGTATTCGGGCCCGTACGGGTCTGCAAGTGGGCCTGGAAGGTGTTTACAGCTGGCTGGCCTTCCTACCGTCGCGTACCGAGCCGAGAGTCGCGGTCGCCAATCGCTATTTTGGGGCCTATGAGGATGGCTCAGTGAAGCTGCGCGGCATCGAAGCCCGTCGCCACGACACACCGCCCTTCATCAAGGATACTCAGCTCGAGATGCTCGCCATCCTATCTCAGGCCCGGGGCATCGACGGGTTTCGGGCTGCCGTCCCGCAAGTGGTGGCCCTTGCACAGGAGAAGCTCAGGGCACTGCGCGCGGGCGAGATTGCGACCCGGGATCTGGTGGTCACTCAACGTCTTTCGCGCCAGCCGGAAGATTACCGGGTACTCACCCCGGCTGCGCGTGTGGCGCGGCAGCTGATCGAGGCCGGAGTCGAGCTCAGCCCCGGCGAGATGCTGCGTTTTGTGTACGTGGCTGGTCCGGAGAAGGTGCGTGTGTGGGAGGGAGACTCCCGCGATTGGCCCTTAGACGTGGGAGCCTACGTCGAGCTGTTGACGCGCGCCGTCGAGAGTCTGCTGGCGCCTGTGGGAGTGGATCGCCCCACGTTGGAGATGTGGCTGCTGGGCGATTGCGGGTACTGGGGGCCGCCCGGAGCTCTTCCCCCTCCCGGGGTGGATATTCGCTTCCCGCTGCTTGCCGGATCGCATCGACCGGTCGAGCCTGAGGCGGATGTTTCCCCTAAGGGGGACCTGTTCTCAGATGTACGCCCTCCGGAACTTGTTCCGCTTGCGGTGGATTACAAGACCCCAATCGGAAGCCGATGAGGGCCAGAGAAATCTAGCTCTTGTACGTGATCCTGGGGCTGGTGATCAGCACCTCCCTGTTGCTGAATCCTCCGGAGCTGTGGTCCGTGGCGCTCTCCTTCCTGACCCTCTCCGGTACCTTGATTGCCTTTTCTACCTGGGTACGGAATCGAACTCTTCGCTCCCGGAGCATTCTTTCTAACGGCGTGGCTGGCGGCTGCGCTCTGGCTGGAATACCTGCTGACGCCGGTCGAGCCGGCCCTGAGATGGCCGCTGGCCATCGCACTTGCGTGGACAATGGCCCCTTTTGCCGCCATCGCGTTGACTTCGCTTGCTGAGCGACTCGCTCCGGGCCCCTTACAGTAATACGGAGCACCACCCAGATGGGCTCGATTGACCTTCGATCCGATCGCGTGGTATTATGCTCGCGAGCCGCTCAGCAGCTTGTGGAGCGGCTCGGGCCGACTTTGGGAGGTGCCCAGCATCAGCGCATCTGACTACCGGATTAACCAACGAATTAGGGTCCCAGAAGTCCGCTTGATTGACTCGGACGGCGAAAACCAAGGCGTCGTGACCATTGATGAGGCGCTATCGATAGCGGAATCTGCTGAGATGGATCTTGTAGAGATCGCCCCAAAGGCTGAACCTCCGGTAGTGCGAGTGCTCGATTTTGGAAAATTCCTTTACGAGCAGTCCAAGAAGGATCGAGAGGCGCGCAAGGCACAGACCAAGGTGGAGGTCAAGGAAATTCGGCTTCGGCCGAAGACCTCCGAACATCATCGGTCGTTCAAGGTAAAGAATGCTCGACGCTGGCTGACCGAGGGGAAGAAAGTGCTGGCCCGTATCCGGTTTCGAGGACGCGAGATTACCTATCCAGAGATTGCGCTGGAGGATCTAAAACAGATCGCCGAGGAGTTGGCGGACGTAGGAGCTATCGAACAAGCCCCCCGAATGGAGGGACGAACCATGTTCATGGTGCTTGCTCCGATTAAGAAGTAAGGCGTAGCCCAGGCACAGGTTCCAGTCGCCGACCGGGCAGTTATGAGCCCGGCGGTTTTCATGAAAGGCAGTACGGATGGGCCGCAAAACGAAGAAGAGCAAAAAAAAGGGTAAATACAAACTAAAGACCCACAAGGCCACCGCCAAGCGCTTCCGCCTTACCGGCACAGGAAAGCTGGTCCGGACCAAAGGTGGTAAGAGCCATCTTCGACGGCGTACGTCCAAGCGCACAAAGCGTTTGTTCACCAAAATGATTTCCGTTGAAGGGTCCGGCATTCGCAAGCGCGTGCGTAGGCTCGTGCCCTACCTCAAGAAGTACAAGGCCAATCCGAACGCGCGTAGCGGCGGCGCTTCGTGACGAAGGAGATTACGATTTGACACGAGTGAAAGGCGGGACAGTTACCCGTAAGCGACATAAAAGACTAATCAAACAGGTGCGCGGCTTTTACGCGACCCGGCACAACCTGTTCCGGCGCGCGAAAGAGGCGCGCACCAAGAGCCTCTGGTATTCCTACCGAGACCGACGCGTCAGGAAACGCGATCTGCGCCGACTGTGGATTTCCCGCATCAATGCTGCCGCGCGTCTGAATGGGACGACCTACAGTCGTCTGATACACGCCATGTTGTTGGCGGATATTCGGATCAATCGCAAGTTTCTTGCCGATATGGCCGTGCGCGATCCTAAGGCCTTCTCCTCCGTGGTCAAGGCCGCCAAGCCGATCTCCTGAATTCTCCACCTGACCCTTTAGCTAGACCCCATCCGCTCGCATCGATCCGCGTCCGAGGCGCCAAATGAAAATTCGCGCCATCACGGGTTTTCTGGATCCTGGCTGGCCCCTGAATCCGGATAATATCCAGGTTGTGGCCTCCGGCCTGCTCGAGACGCGGGATGTATTGGTTCAGGCGGGATATGAGGTCCAGACGCTCAGGCTTGCCACGCCGCCGCCTTCTGAGATTTCGGCTCCTGTCCCCCCAAACGAGCGGCCCGCTTTTGCAAGTGACCTGGAGGCCCAGTGCTTCGTACACGGACTTGATTACGCCAGCATCGGCCCGGCGCTTCCGGAAGAGCCGGAAGGCTTCGAGGTGGTACCCGATATCTTGGAGGCCACCGAGATTGTTTTCTGTTCGGGCCTGTACGCCGATCCGGAGATTGGACTCTCGGTTCGTGCTGCTGAAGCTTGCGCGCAGGCCATCCTCAGTGCCTCGACCGTTTCCCCCGATGGATTCGCTAATCTACGCTTCGCCTCGCTGGCCAACGTGCCACCCGGGGGGCCATTCTTTCCGGCCGCTTATCACAGGGGAGGGCGCTCAGCGATTGCCATAGCGACCGAATCGGCCGACCTGGCCATCGAAAGCATACGGGAGGCCAGTTCGCTCGCTAAGGTACGTCAGCGGCTAGTGACCTCCATCGAGACGCATGCCAGCGCGCTCGCCCTGGCGGCGGAACCGATTGCCGCGAAACACTCCCTCCGATTCTTGGGAATCGACTTCTCGTTTGCACCGTACCCGCAGCCGGAACGTTCGCTTGGAACTGCACTCGAGATGCTGAGCGGGGCGGAAGCCGGCCTGCATGGGACCGTTGCTGGGGCCGCTTTCTTGGCGGATTGCCTGGATCAGGCACAATTTCAGCGCACCGGCTTCTGTGGCCTTTTCCTGCCCGTCCTTGAGGATTCGGTGCTGGCGGAGCGAGCCGCGAGCGGCCGCCTGGATCTAAAGGATCTGCTTCTCCTATCCACGGTGTGCGGCACCGGTTTAGATACCATTCCGCTCCCCGGTAATGTAGATCCTAAATCCGTGACCGCACTCTTGGTCGATCTTGGGGCGCTCGCCTTGCGCCACGACAAACCCTTGACCGCACGTTTGATGCCTATTCCGGAACGAGTAGCCGGCGACGAAGTTCACTTCGATTTCCCCTACTTCGCCGACAGCCGAGTCATGGCTTTACCCGAGCAACCCTTGTCAGAGATATGGGCCTCGTCGGGGCTGGTTGACCTGAGGCCGAAGCTGTAGATGGATCTGCTCAGCGATCTCAACCCACAACAGCGCGAGGCAGTGACTGCCTCTCCCGGCCCGGTCCTGGTGCTGGCCGGTCCCGGATCGGGCAAGACACGCGTCCTCATCTACCGCCTGGCCTACCTCGTACAGGAGCTGCAGATCCCGGCCGGCGAAATCCTGGCGCTGACCTTCACGAACAAGGCGGCTCGCGAAATGGAAGGCCGGGCGCTTTCGCTGCTGGAGCGCTCACCCTCCACGGGAGGACCCCGCTTGGGTACTTTCCATTCGACCTTCGCGCGTATCTTGCGGATCGAGGCGGACCGACTGCCCTTCACGCGGGACTTTGTCATCTTCGATGACGCCGATCAGTTGGCGCTGGTACGGCAGGCACTTAAGGAACTCAACCAGGACCCAAAGCAGGTCCAGCCGAGACGGGTGCTCGCGTCCATCTCGCGTGCCAAGAACGAATTGATAGAACCACAGGCCTTCTCCAGCGACACCTATTTCACCGAGATCACGCGGCGCGTGTACGAGCGTTATCAACAATACCTGCGGACCAACAACGCCCTAGACTTCGACGACTTGTTGTTGCTGCCGATTCGGCTCTTCCATGAGCACCCGGGGACGCTTGAGACCTATCGGCGGCGTTATCCCCATTTGCTGGTTGACGAATTCCAGGACACCAATACCGCGCAATATACTCTTCTGCGCATGCTCGCGGGGGCTGATCCCGATCTTTTTGTCGTTGCCGATCCGGATCAGTCGATCTATCGATGGCGCGGTGCCGACTACCGCAACGTCCAGCTTCTCCGGAAGGACTACTCGAATCTAGTGACGATTTTGCTGGAACAAAATTACCGCTCTACCCAGACCATTCTCGACGCGGCCATGGCGGTCATAGACCGTCAGCCGGATCGTCAGCGCAAACAGCTGTTCACCGAGCGCGGGAGCGGAGCTCGAATTCTCGTCCACGAGGCCTACGATCAGGACGAGGAGGCTCAATTCGTCGTGGAGAAAATCTCCATGTTTACCTTAAGTGGCGAGGCTGAGCCCGGGGATTGCGCCATCATGTATCGCACCAACGCCCAATCGCGTGCCATCGAGGAGGCCTTCCTGAGAGCCGGCCTGCCCTACCGGCTGGTAGGCGCACAGCGCTTCTATGGGCGAAAGGAAGTCAAGGACCTCATCGCCTACATGCGTTTGATTCACAACCCTGCGGATCAAGTGAGCTTGATGCGCGCCATCCGTACTCCCCCCCGAGGGATCGGGGATAAGACCCTCGAAGCGCTCCGCGTAGCGGCGGACCAGGCCGAGGCGACCCCGGTCGATATTCTGCTCAGTCTCGGTCGAGGGGAAGAGGTTGCGGGAATTCCCGCTCGGTCCCGCGCTTCGCTTTCCCGATTTGGTGCGCTGTTGGATGGTTGGATTGAGATCAAGGATCAGGTAGTGCTCGAATCTCTCATCGACCGGGTGCTCGAGCAGCTAGAGTACCGTGCGTACCTGGGCGACGCGGAGGATCGTTGGGCCAATGTGATGGAACTGCGCGGTGTGGCTCAAGAGTTCAGTGAGCTCGGCCTGGTTGAATTTCTGCAGCAGGTAGCGCTGGTATCCGATCAGGACACGTTAACCGAAAACCTGAACGCGCCCACGTTGCTGACGCTGCATGCGGCCAAGGGGCTGGAGTTCCCAATCGTGTTTATCGTTGGGCTCGACGAAGGCGAGCTGCCGCACTTTCGCTCCCAGGACGACCCGGAGGCCATGGCCGAGGAGCGGCGACTATTCTACGTCGGGTTGACCCGCGCCCAGGATCGCGTGATTTTGCTGCGCGCCTTCAGGCGCCGCGCGCGAGGCGTATCGACTCTGACCGATCCATCTCGTTTCCTGGACGATCTGCCTGCGGACAGGTTGGAAGGCGACCTGATTGGGGTGCGCACCCCCGCGCAGGACGAGTACTTCAGGGAGACGCGTTGGCAGAGCCGGGTACCCGTGCCGACCCAGGCCCGTTATCAGGCGGGTATGCACGTGACCCATCCCCAATTCGGCGAGGGCGTCGTGCTGGAGGCTCAACTGGGGTACGACGATGAGGAGGTCACCGTGAACTTTGAGGAAGTGGGGATCAAGCACCTTGTGGCCTCCATGGCCGGCCTGCAGATCGAGGATCCATGAAACTTGTCGGGCCCTGCGCCACACCCTTGCTCCCCGCGCCTGCCTTCCGACCTAGTTCCGCGGCCCGCTTCGACTAACTTGTGAAGATCTTTCTGACGGGAGGCGCGGGCTACATCGGATCAGCGGCCGCCGCGGCGCTGCTGGAATCCGGCCATCAGGTCACTGTCTTCGATTCGCTGGTGACCGGCCATCGGGCGGCGGTGCCGGACGGCGCGGATTTCATCGAAGCGGATCTTGGCGATCACGAGCTGGTTTTCGAGGCCTTGAAGGCCCAGCCTTACGATGCCGTGATGCATTTTGCGGCCTTTGCCGAGGCCGGCGAAAGCATGCGTGAGCCGGGGAAGTACTTCGAAAACAATGCCCACCATTCTCTGTGGCTGTTGGAGGCCTGCGTGCAGGCGGAGGTCAAGCGATTGGTCTACTCATCTTCGGCGGCCGTCTACGTTACAAGTGATGAGCTCCTGCTCGAAGACGCGCGGCTGGGACCCAGCAACCCTTACGGGCAGACCAAGCTAATGGTCGAGGGCCTGCTGGACTGGTACCGACGCGTGCATGGCATTGGTTATGCCGCGCTGCGTTACTTCAATGCCGCGGGTGCATTGGCGGATCGCGGCGAGGCGCACGCCCCCGAGAGCCATCTCATCCCGCTTGTGCTGCAGGTAGCGCTCGGTCAGCGCCCGGAGGTCCGTATCTTCGGCGGCGACTATCCTACGTCGGATGGGACCTGCATCCGCGATTACATCCACCTCTCGGATCTGGTCTCGGCCCATTTGCTGGCCCTCGAGGCACTTGAGCCCGGTAGCCAGATGATCTACAACTTAGGCAACGGATCAGGTTTTTCTGTGCGGCAGGTGGTCGAGACCGCCCGCAAGGTGACGGGTCACGCACTCCCCGCCACCGATACCGACCGGCGCGCAGGAGACCCGGCGCGCCTGGTCGCCAGCTCGGAAAAAATACGCGGGGAGCTGGGTTGGTCTCCCGAATATTCTGATCTCGAGCACATCATCTCCAGCGCGTGGGAGTGGCATCGAACACATCCGCAGGGATACAAATGAGGCCGAATGTTACATTGCCTCCCCGATTATTCTGCGAGAGAATATCCCGCTCGAATTGCCTCAAATGAGGCGCACTTCCCCAGGAGCAACGTATGTCTTATGAACACTTGGTAGTCCCCCCCGACGGGGAGCGCATCGCGACGGAGAACGGCCAGCTCAAGGTGCCCGCTCACCCAATTATTCCTTTTATCGAGGGCGACGGCACCGGACCCGACATCTGGCGCGCCTCGGTAAGGGTGTTCGACGCGGCGGTCGAAAAGGCCTACCCCGGCGAGCGGGGCATCGCCTGGATGGAGGTATATGCCGGGCAGAAGGCCTTCGATCAGTTTGACGAGTGGCTTCCGGACGAGACGGTACGAGCCTTCAAGGAATTCATCGTCGGCATCAAGGGACCGCTCACGACACCTATAGGAGGCGGGATCCGCTCACTGAACGTGGCGCTGCGAAAGATGCTCGATCTCTACGTCTGCCTGCGCCCGATTCGTTACTTCGAAGGGGTCCCCTCACCCGTCAAGAAACCGGGCGATGTGGACATGGTGATCTTTCGTGAAAACACCGAGGGTATTTACGCCGGTGTGGAATTTGAGGCCGGCACCGAAGGCAACAGGAAGTTTTTGGCCTGGTTGGAAACTAACGAGCCGGAGGCCTACGCCAAGATCCGCTTCCCAGCCAGCTCCGGGCTGAGCCTCAAGCCCATTTCTCGAGAGGGCACCGAACGCCTGGTCAGGGCCGCCATTGAATACTCGCTGGAGAAAAACCGCCGGTCGGTGACTCTAGTGCACAAGGGAAACATCATGAAGTACACCGAAGGTGCCTTTCGGAATTGGGGCTACGAGCTTGCGGAGCGCGAATTCGGCGACCAGGTCTACACCTGGGCCCAGTGGGAACGGACCCGGGAGGCCGCCGGCGAAGAGGCGGCCAACGTCGAACAAGAAGCCGCGCTCGCAGAGGGGCGACTGCTCATCAAGGACGTCATCGCCGACATCGCCTTCCAGCAGACCCTCACCCGCGCCCGTGAGTTCGACGTGATCGCCACCATGAACCTCAACGGAGACTACCTCTCGGACGCCCTTGCGGCCCAGGTGGGCGGGATCGGGATCGCGCCGGGCGGCAACATCAATTATCAGACGGGCCATGCAATTTTCGAGGCCACCCACGGGACCGCCCCGAAGTATGCCGACAAGGATGTCGTTAATCCAAGCTCAGTCGTGCTCAGCGGGGAAATGATGCTGCGTTATCTGGGGTGGACGGAGGCCGCCGATCGCATCATCACCGGCCTATCGGGCGCCATCGCGGCCAAAACCGTCACCTACGATCTCCATCGGCTGATGGAGGGCGCCACCAAGGTCAAAACTTCGGAGTTCGGGGACGCCATCATCGAACACATGTAGCGCGATCGACGCGAGATTGGCCGCGCAGAGCTGAACGACGAGCCCGCTTCGCCCGCCATCCAGGCCTCGCTTAACCGGCCTCCAGTCCGAAAATGGCAGAGAAAACCGTTGAGCCCTCCAAGAAGAAGCTGGCCCGCCAAGTCCATCGCCGCCTTTTGGGAGCCTACGGCGAGGCCACCTGGCGCAACCCCCTGCCTCCGGTCGACGAGCTGATATCCACCATCCTCTCCCAGAATACAAACGACATCAATCGCGATCGGGGCTTTAACCGCCTTCGTGAACGATTTGCGACCTGGGAAGAGGTTCGCGACGCTCCACCGGATGAAGTGATCGACGCCATCCGCATCGCCGGCATCGCCAATCAGAAGGGGCCGCGAATACAGGCCGCGCTTCGTACGATCACCGAGCAAAGGGGACGAATCGAACTCGAGTTCTTGCGAGAGATGCCGCCGGGCGAGGTTCACGACTGGCTGGTCCAGATGAAAGGCGTCGGTCCGAAGACCGCGGCCATTGTGATGCAGTTTTCTCTTGACATGCCGGCCTTTCCCGTTGACACCCATATCCATCGCGTGAGCGGGCGCATCGGCCTGCGCCCGAAAAAGGCCGGGCGGGAGAAAACACATGAGATCCTGGCCGACCTCTTTCCGCCCGAAACTTATCACGCGGTTCATTTGAACCTGATTCGGCACGGCCGTCAGGTCTGCAAAGCCCCGCGGCCGCTGTGCGAGGAATGCGTACTTTCCGATTTGTGTGACTACTATCGGGAGTTGGACCGATCGCCCGTGGATTGATCGTTGCCGCCGCCTCGCTCGATCGCGAGCCGCGCACGTTTACCCGTCTCTCTTGTCAGCGGACCCGGTGGCGAACTTAGCGACGCACTCGCGAAAAACGACGATGTCGATTGTTTGGTATATGTCGGCGGAAAGGCAACGGCCGATCCATCGCAGCCAACTTACGTGACAAAAACAAGCGATATATTCTGGAGGTGGGAGGGGTCAACCCGTACGGCGTCTGGGATTTCTCAGATTGGAGAGACTTGTCGGAGCAAACCAAGAAGGCACCGTGATAGGTCAGTGGAGGCAGCGGCGCGTTGACGCTGAAACCGTCCCGATTGACGTACAGGCTACCGTGAGTCTCGCCCGGTGCCTGCGTTGGGGGCCCATGCCGCGGCCCGGGTTTATACTGCCTTTAACCCAAGATTCGAGGAGGCTTCGATGAGCTTAACCTACACCTGGCTCGGCCACGGCACCTCGGGCCTCGATGTGGACGGCACCAAGGTGATCGTAGATCCGTTTTTCACGGACAATCCAGCCGCCACCGTTAAGGCCCAAGAGGTCGAGGCCGACTATATTCTAATTACACACGGCCACAGCGATCACGTAGCAGATGCGGCATCGATTGCCAGGCGAACTGGAGCCAAGGTCGTCAGCAATTTTGAAATCGCGACCTGGTTTCAGAATCAAGGTGTAGAGGCCCACGGCCAGCACCTGGGTGGAGGGCACGACCACGGCTGGGCCTATGTGAAGCTAACCCTCGCACTTCATGGATCGGCCTTGCCCGATGGATCCGATGGGGGAAATCCTTGTGGCTTTCTAATCACTACCCCCGGCGGCCAAAAAGTATACCTGGCGGGTGACACGGGACTATTCGGCGATATGGCCCTGATCGGTGAGGAGCGGCTGGACCTGGCGGTGATTCCGATCGGGGACAACTTCACCATGGGGCCCGACGACGCGCTGCGCGCCGTGAAGCTGCTGCAGGCCAAACACGTCATCCCGGTCCATCACAGTACCTGGGATCTGATCGAACAGGATGCGGATGTTTGGGCCGAAAAGGTCCGGTCCGAGACAGAAACCGAGCCCCACGTCCTTCAACCCGGGGAAAGCTTCACACTTTAGCCCCAAGGTTCCGCGCCCTTCACCCGGAGGCGAGGTGAAGTGCGCCGATTATGACCCCACGATGATTCGATCGCGAACCATCTGGCTGCGGTTGGCCGGCCTGACTCTGCTCGCGCTGGGTCTGGGAATGGCAACCAATACCCTGGATCCAGCGCTGCTGAGTTTTAAGGTGGCCGAACTTGCCCCCGCGAACCGGAATACCGCGCTTGGCCTGATTACCGCCGCCGGTCTGCTGGTCGCCACCCTCACGCAGCCGATCATCGGGGCCCTCTCCGACCGGACTCGCGCCCCGCTTGGCCGGCGTATTCCCTACATGATTGTGGGCTCCCTTCTGGCGGTTGCTTTTCTATTTGTGGTGGCGCTAGCCCCTACCGTCGGGTTCCTGCTGCTGGGCGTTCTGGCCTATCAGTTCGGAGCGAACACCGCCCAGGCTCCCTGGCAGGCCCTGCTCCCAGACCAGCTACCGGCCTCTCTGCGCGGGGCTGCCTCCGGGTTTAAGAGCCTGTTCGAGATCCTTGGCTTCATCCTCGGGCGAAGAATCGCGGGTTATATGGTGGCTCAGGGCACCCCGCAAACCGCCATCTTGAGCGCCTCGGCCGTTCTAATAGTGACCACCGCGGTCACCGCGTTGGCCGCCCGATATTGGCGGGCAAATCGTATCCCTGCGGTCTCCGAGAAGGAGATCGATTCGCTTCCCCCGGGCCAGATTCAGAGTGAGGGCGCTCCAGGAATGGACGGAGAGGCTCCCCCCGGCATTTCCGCCTTTCTCCACAGAAAAAACTGGCCCAGGGGTTTTGGCTGGTGGTTTGTAAACCGCGCCCTCTTCTGGGCTGCGATCATCGCGCTCAACCTCTTTGTGATCTTCTACATGGTGGACGTGGTCGGAATGACCTTTTCGGAGGCCTCCCGTTTGTTTGGGGACCTCTCGGTGGTCCTGGGAGTTTCGCTGTTGGTCATCACGATTCCAGCCGGCCGATTGTCGGATAAATTTGGGCGCAGACCCATTCTCCTGGCCGCTTGCCTGGTGGCCGTGGCTGGTAATCTGCTGATCCTGGGCGCTCGCACGCGACCGGTGTTGATTCTCGGAGGAGGCGCGCTCGGGCTGGCGACAGGGATATTCCTTAGCGCCAGCTGGGCACTTGCTACCGATCTAGTCCCTCGAGGAATGGCGGCCGTATATCTGGGAATCGCCAATATTGCCACCGCCGGCGGTAGTTTTATTGCGCGCCTGGCCGGGGGCGCGCTTATCGACCCCATCAACCGGCTTACAGGGCGTCAGGAAGCAGGTTATCTGACGCTCTACTCGCTTACGCTGGTCGCCTTCGTGATCGCAGCGTTCGCCGTTACCCGGATGGAAGTTAGAGAGGAGCATCGCTCCACGCAGCGCGGGGTGTAAAATCGAGATGCGGTATGAACAGAGGAACGCAGGAAGAAGTAGGAGGAGAGATGGCTGAGGGCAAGCGCATCGGCAAGGTTGTGCACTATTTTGGCAAGATCAGTGTCGGCGTGGTGGACCTTGAATCCGATCTCAAGATCGGAGATCAAGTACGTTTCAAGGGAGCTCATACCGATTTCGAGCAAATGATCGAATCGATGCATGTCGACAACGAGGCTGTTGAGCGAGGCTCGACCGGCGAAGAGGTCGCTATTAAAGTGACGGAGCGTGTCCGCGCGGGCGACAGGCTCTACTTACACGAGGCCGAAGAAGTCAGCTGAGGGGGAGCGCGATCGTAAGGGTTGCCCCCTTATCAGGCCCCGGGCTTTCGGCCCAGACGCGGCCTTCGTGTGCCTCAGCGATAGCCTGAACGATGGAAAGGCCTAGCCCCATCCCCTGGTGGCGGCGTGTCATGTGGTCTTCGACCTGGTAGAACTCGTCAAAGATCTTAGTCACCTGATCTTCCGGGATCCCGATTCCCGTATCGACCACCCTCAACCACCCCTCAGCACCGTGCTTTTCCAAAATGAGCTCGATTTTGCCTCTGGCCGGGGTGAACCGCATGGCATTGTTGAGCAGGTTGATCAGCGCCATGGTTACCTTGGGCGCATCGATGTTAGCTGCCAGCGGATCGGGCGGCAGGCTGATCGTCAGCACCTGGCCCTTGGCCTGAATTAGCGCCGAGACCTCCTCCAGGGCCTTGCGGGCGGGGCCCTGCAGCGGCTGCTGATGCAGATCCAGTTCTTTGGACCCGACCTTCATTGTGTTGATATTGGTCATATCCTCGATCAGACTCCGCATCCGTAAGGCCTGATTCAAAACCGTCTCCGCATGTTCCGAGGACTCTCCTCCCGCCTCCTCCTTTAGCAGCGCCGCGTAACCCAGGATCACGCCCAGCGGCGTGCGCAGTTCGTGCGAGGCGATGGCGATAAAGTCCGTTTTCATGCGGTCGAGTCGGCCGAGCTCCTCATACGCTCGCTTCAGCGCATCCAACAGGCGCGCATTATTGATGGCTACCGCGGCGGTGGAGGCGATGATCTCAATCGTGCGGATGTCTTCCTCCGTGAACTCTCCGGCGCGTTTGTTGAGTGCCTCCAGTACACCGATCACCTCATTGCGGATTCGCATTGGGACCCCGATGAGCGAGCGGGTTTGAAGCTGGGTTTTGGCGTCTACCTGCGAAAAGTGGCGCGGGTCCTTTGCCACCTCGTTGATGATCAGGGGCTCATTTTTTCGATAGATCGTCCCGGCTATGGAGCCTTCCATGGGGACTGGGATATTGCGCAGCTCCTTGGGATCTCCGCCCGTAGCGGCCGCGAAGTAGAGATCGTGGGTGTTTTCATCTACCAGGAGGATCGAGGCGCCCTCGGCATGGAGCAGGTCGGTGGCCATCTTGATGATGAGCTGCGGCAGTCTGTCAGGCTCCAGCGTGGAATTTAGCGTCAGGCTGATCTCGACCAGCTTGGAGCGTTGGTAGACAAGCTCCCGAAGCCAATCAAGTTCCGCCTTGGTGTCCTGAACCGCCATGCGCCAAGTTTATTCGAGAGCTCAGGCCTTGTCCACGCATCGCCCCTGACTCCGCGGTATACTCGCATTTACGCGCGATTGCGCACAAATTATGAGAGTTTCCGTCCTTCAAGAGAACCTGGCACGTGGGCTTGCGACCGTTGCTCGCGCCGTGTCCCCACGCAGCACACTTCCGGTATTAGCGAACATTCTGGTCGCTACGGAAGACGGCCGTCTCCGTCTTTCCGCCACTAACCTGGAGCTGGGCATTACCTGCTGGGTCGGGGCTAAGGTACAGGACGAAGGCGCTACCACCGTCCCCGCACGCACGTTTGTTGACCTGGTCAATACGCTGCCCCCGGATACCGTGGAGATGGAGCTGACGACGCGCACCCAGACTCTCAACCTTCGCTCCGGCACCTTTAACAACAACATCAAGTGTATCGATGCACAGGAATTCCCCCCCATGCCGGCGACTGAGGCGGAGGGCGCGATCGAGCTGAATCTGGAAGACCTTCGAGAGATGATCTCTCAGGTCACCTTTGCCGCTTCTTCCGACGACGCCCGACCGGTGCTCACGGGAGTCTTGATTGAAATCCAGGGCGGGTCAATGACCATGGCAGCCGCAGATGGCTTCCGACTCTCCGTTCGCAAGGCCGAACTCGCAAACGGAGTGGACCGATCGGTGAAGGTCATCATTCCGGCCAAAGCGTTATCTGAACTTGCACGCATCGCGGGCGACGACGAAGAGACCATCCAGATGATCCTGCCCTCAGACCGAAGTCAGGCGATCTTTCGCGGGCGTGACTTCGAGTTGGTCTCGCAGTTGATCGACGGAACCTTTCCAGACTATCAGGGCATCATCCCAACCAGCCACACCAATCGCACCATCCTTCCAACGGCAAGTTTTCTGCACGCCTGCAAGGCGGCCGATATTTTTGCCCGCGAATCGGCCCACTCGGCACGACTCAACATCACTCCCGGCGACGGTCAGAGCCCAGGTACGGTCGAAGTCACGGCTACCGCCGCCGAGACAGGCTCCAACGAGATTACGGTCGACGCCACGATCGAAGGCGAACCTATCGAGATAGCCTTCAACGTGCGGTTCCTGGTAGATGTACTGAGCGTGGTCGATTCGTCGAGCGTGGCGCTCGAGACCAGCGGCCCGGCCTCCCCAGGCGTGATCAAGCCCGTCGGACGTGATGATTTTCTTCATGTCGTAATGCCCATGCACCTGGGCCGTTAGTTTCTCCCCGAAACTCTCAATCCGCTGTCCTTCTCCCGCCCTTCTCAACGATGTTCGGATGTATGGATGCCCAGCGCCGGGGCCATTACGAGCGCCCGCCCACCCACTAGCACAACTTTCCAACTACTCCCTCTTTTGATTCCATCGCGCGTTCGCTAGAATACGTTTAGAGACAGAACATGGCATTCGATCCCGACGGCTTTCCTAAAGTACTGACCCTGCTGCTCAAGCTGCATGAATATCCGATTCTGGCGCCTCAGATCCGGGAGCATATGCGGGGGGAGATGTTCAAGCGCGGCGTGATCACCAAAGAGGCCTTTGAGACCGAGGTCCGCGAGAAATCCATCCTTTCCCAGGAACGAGAAGGCCTTCGAGATCCGGATAATCAGGAATCTCCGGACGTGTGGATGAATCGTCTGCGAATCACGCGCGACAACCTGACCGACTTCTACTTCGCATACAACTTGCCGCATGAGCTTTTCGAATCGCTGGTCCGCCAGACGCTGGCGGACCGTGGCAAGGCGAGCGATGTCGTGCTTGCGTTCCATCCGGAACTAGCTCCCTGGGACATGCTTTATGCCCAGGGAGCGGCTTACGAATCGCGGCCGTGGGAGGAGCGCGCACAGGTGGAGCACCACCTCCAGGAGATCAAGGTGGTACTGATTAAAGCCATGATCAGTGACCACCTGGAATATGTCGGGATCGCCAAGGAATGGCTTTCGATCGCGGACCTGGAGGCCATCCGGAAACACCGCATCGGGCGCGGCAAGATCGGCGGGAAAGCGGCCGGAATCGAGCTGGCACGCGCTATTCTGACACGGTCCGCCGACGACGAAATTCTGAGTCGGGTGAATTTCCCGAAGTCTTGGTTCCTGGCAGCCGATGTGTTTTATCGATTCAATCAATTCAACGATTTTTTCGACTTCGCAAACCAAAAGTACAAGAGCGAAGATGAAATTCGTGAGGAATACCCCGCAATCCGACAGAGTTACGAGAACGGAAGGTTTCCAGAGGAGTTTGTGGATCCACTGCGAGAGATCCTGGACGAATTAGGGCAGACGCCGCTGATCGTTCGCTCGTCCAGCCTGTTGGAAGACTCGTTTGGATTCTCATTGGCTGGAAAGTACGAAAGCATATTTTGTGGAAATCAAGGCACTCCGAAGGAAAATCTGCGCAGCTTGCTTCAAGCTGTGGCCGACGTCTACTCCGGAGTCTACAACCCGGATGTGCTGCTGTATCGCAGCAGCAAAGGGCTTATCGATTATGACGAGCGGATGGCGGTCCTCATTCAGGAGGTCCGTGGGCGGCGAATGAACGGGTACTTCTTACCGGACGCGGCCGGCGTGGCCTTCTCGCAGAATCAGTACCGCTGGAGCCCCATGATCCGTCGCGAGGCTGGTTTCGTGCGACTGGTTTGGGGCCTGGGGACGCGGGCCGTCGATCAGGTCGGCAACGACTATCCGCGATTGGTCGCCCTGAGCCATCCGGAGCTGCGCCCAGACCGGGACCCGGCCCGGATCCGACGTTATTCTCAGCACTTCGTCGATCTGATTGATTTCGAATCCAATACCATGCGTACGCTTCCCGTCAGCGAGGTGTTAAATGGCAGGACCCCCCATCTGCGCTGGATCGGACAGCGTTATCGGGACGGTGTGCTGCAGGACTTCGTCACGGCGCCGCTTTCGCTGAAACCAGATGAAACGGTGATCACCTTCAGTGGCCTGCTGCGTCAGTCGAGTTTTGCCAGCGACATGATGCATATCTTGAAAAAGCTGGAGACGGCCTATCGGCGACCGGTTGACGTTGAGTTCCTGGCTCTGCTGGGAGACAATCCTCAAGAACAAAGTCTGTACTTGCTCCAGTGTCGGCCGCAGAGCCATTTGGAGCTGGAGCGGGTAGAGATACCGGCCAACGTTCCCAAGGATCGGCTGCTGTTTGCTAGCCGGCGGCTTGTCCCCGATGGTCGAGTCAGGGATGTTCGGTACATTGTCTACATATCCCCCTACGGTTACCTGAGAGACATCAGCGATTCGGATCGATCGGAGATTGCGCGGCTGGTTGGCCGCATCAACGCTCGTCTGGCCGATGAGTCTTTCATCCTGATGGGACCGGGTCGATGGGGAACTCAAAATCCCAGGTTGGGCATCCCGGTGGGTTACGGGGATATCTACAATGCCAAGGCGCTGATCGAAGTTGTGGCCGACGAGCAGGCACCGGAACCTTCCTACGGCACACACTTTTTCCAGGACCTGGTCGAAGCGGGGATTTATCCACTGGCCGTGGCGCTCGAGGACGAGAGGGATGAGTTCAACCAGGAGTTTTTCGACCGTTCGCCGAACGCACTTACAAGGCTGTTTCCCGATGACGCAAGGTGGAAAGATCTTGTGCACGTCATCGAGCTGCCGGATGACCTGCGAGCCGAGTTGGTCATGAACGGCGAAGCCAGTGAGGCCATCGCCTATCTGGTCCCGGTCGAGCCCAAATAATTCGACCCTCGCATCTTTGCTGTTCGCGCCACTCGGGGATGATTTCGGGCCGGCGCAACGTGGGTATAGATAGTGCGCCCGTCTCCAGTTTGATCTAGAGACGGGCGCTTTTATTATCCGTCGAGTCCGAGCGTCGGAAGAGGTTTTACTCCGCCCGTACCCCGGCGCGGCGGCCCACAATCAATACTCCCCCACTCGCCTGCAGTGGATTGGTTCGCTTCAGGCGGGGCGAAATCCGTTTGACGAAGAGACGCTTCAGAATCTGTTGAAAAAGCGAACGCCTGAACCTACCGGTCGGCGGGTTACCGCGCCCAGAATGGGCGATGGTCGGTTTTCCAGCCATGTTCGCCCATGAGGGGTACAAATGCGACTGGCGCGATGCGCTCCTGGCTGAGTGCTCCGCCTTTGCCCTTGCGCCAGCGCTCCAATGTCTGGCCATCCTGGCTGCCGACCGGCACCACTAAACGGCCCTCGAGAGCGAGCTGCTCCTTGAGCGGCTCCGGAGGTTCGGGCGCGGCGGCGGTCACCACGATGGCCGAATACGGGGCGTGCTCCGGCAGTCCCTTCGACCCGTCACGCTCCAGGACCTCGACGTTCTCGTATCCTAGTTTTCGCAGCTTCTCCGACGCCTGGACAGCCAACTCCGAGATGCGTTCCAGTGAATAGACTCGTGCCGCCAGCCTCGATAGAACGGCGGCTTGATAACCCGATCCCGTGCCGATCTCTAAGACGGCCTCTTCTCCCTCTAGCTCAAGGAGCTGCGCCATCAACGCCACGATGTAGGGCTGCGAGATGGTCTGACCTTTGTCCAAGCGCACCGGACCATCGGCATAAGCCTGGTGGCGCAGGTCTTCCGGGACGAAGTGGTGGCGCGGCACGTCGCCCATAACCTTCAGCACGCGCTCGTCCGTGATGTCCCTCCCGCGCAGCTGAACTTCCACCATGCGCTCCCGTGCTGCCCGCTCTGCTTCAGCCATTTACATCGATTATACGCACCCCGAGGTTTGGTAGACTCCCGTTATGATTGCTGCGATCCGGGTCGCCTGGAGCCGGTGAGCGTATCCAGCTCCGAATCTAATCAAGCGCTCCCTCAATCAAAAGAATCAACCCCCCTCGGATCGGAGGTCGCCTTACGCGAGGCCGACCGACCAGGCCCTGAAATCTTCATACAAGCGCAAAATCGATTAGCAGAATACCTCACCGCACGCCGACGACGTATCTGGCGCGGATACCTCACCGCGTATGCGGTGAATGCGCCCGTGTAGCTCAAGAGCTGGCATTCTCCGTTTGAAGTACAAGCTAGCGAGATGCCCGTGGCTGTCCAGGATCGTCTTCACATATGTTGCACTTTGGCCCGCCGGGGTCTCTACGGTTTTGAAGTTCTGATCAACACGCAGCTGGTTGGTAGCCCCCTCAGACCATATTCGAACGGAGACACATCCATTCCAGTTCTGAGGATGGAGCCGTTGTCAGCGAAATCTCACTACGATTTTAGTAACGCATCTATTCCACGACCTGGTATTTGCTCGCCCTGAACGCTGATTACAGGCCAGTTCTGGTGGAACTATTGCCGTGCATCGCCTGTCAAATCCGGCTAAAGCCAGTGTTCCACTTTGATAATCTTGCAGTGAAAGCTTAATTGCAGCAAGAGCTTTGGTAGGTGTATTATTAGGGGCTGAGGTGGTTGGTTCACGGGGTAGAGGGCATCTATGAAAAAGAGCCGCCTGTTCATCCTTCTATTTCTGGTCGGCTTGGTAGCGGTTTCATGCTCCCGGCAGCCCGCAGTCATCACGGTCGTAGTAACTGATGCCCCACCGACGGAAGCAGATCAGCCACCAGCTCCGCCACCACCTACCCAACCTCCGCCCACGCCTCCATCGAGCCAGCCTCCTCCCACCCTTCCACCGACAAGTCCTCCCTATGACGATTGTTCTCGTGCGAAGGCGGGAACGTTTACCACATGCCGAATTGAAAGAGCCGACTGCGATTACCGCCCTGACATTAGCGGCGAACCCACCTTCTGCAATGACGCGCCCTTTCCATCCCACAGCTTCACATTGCTAGTGTGGGGTGAGGATTGGTCCGACTACGATGGGAGATGCCTTGTGGTGACCGGCGAAGTAACCAGGTTCAGAGGCCTACCCCAAATCGTCGCAACGAGCCGCTCCCAAGTGGAGACCTGTTGATCCTGAGCGCTCGCCGGAGAGCCTCGTTACTGGGTTTTATCCTGATCGGAGCCGCCCTGCTGGCGGCTCTTTTCTTCTATTTCGCAAGTAGGTACCTGGCAGATAAGGACACTGATCTGTTTCTTGTATCGCTCGTGATCGATGGCGACACCATTCTTCTGGAATCCGGCGAAAGTGTTCGATACCTCGGAATCGATACACCTGAGACCAACCACCCAAGACGAGGGCTAGAGTGTTATGGCCCGGAAGCCACCGAGAGAAATCGAGAGCTTGTCGAGGGGGAACTGGTTAGGCTCGAGTTTGACACAACAGACCGAGATGCCTATGAGCGATTGCTCAGATATGTCTATGTAGGCAACACGTTTGTTAATGCCGTCCTCGTTGAGGAAGGCTTTGCTTACTCCTACTACTACCCCCCCGACACAAAGCACTATGATGAGCTATTGGAGCTTGAGCTAGCCGCTGAGGCCGCTGGCCGAGGATTATGGTCTGCCTGCCAATCCTAGGTTGAGAAGGAGACCGCTAATCCGGCTTGGTCAGGAGCAAGAGTTTTTTTTGGTCCTTCTTGGGCATCCACATATCTGACTCCGCGCACGCAACCAGGTTCAGTGTCCGCGCAGGAGCATTGGCGTTATCAAGCTGAGGATACCTACCCTCACGCGCAGGAGGAGGCCTGTCGCCGCGGAGATTCAAACCAGTCCGCAAGCTCGTTCGTGTCCCCCGGCTTAGCCACGCTGCTTGCGAGAGTACGGACAAACCAACTGTTCATGCTCATGTTGTCCAACTCTGCTCTATAGACGATCCGGCGGTGCAGGTCCGGAGGTACCCTGCCCATTGAACTTGCCCGAGAACGAACGCTCCGGCTCTCTGCCGAGCTCGGCGGAGAATTCCAGATAGTCGTC
>JADFRG010000041.1 GCA_022561385.1 Chloroflexota bacterium | reverse complement strand
TGCCAAACGTATCATGCTTCTTCTTCTGCCTTTTCTGATATTCATAGCTACCTTCATCAACTTGAGAGCATTTCATGCTGCAAGGCCGGAACCGAGTGGCAGCCGACTGGCGTTCCTGCAGGCCGCAGCTTTTGTGGGCGCATTTGTGGCGCTTAGCGCGGAATTGCTCAGCCTCTTCAAGGTTCTTACGCCAGCGGGGCTCTCGGCGGCTTGGATCTTGGCCTTATTGGTGGTCGGAGGGACAGGATGGCGAAAGGGGTGGCTATCGGCTGGTGCAAATGCATTGATTCGATCTTTGCCATCTCTTGGCTGGTTCGAGATTGCAGCGTTCTCCGGCTTCGCCCTCATAGCCGGCTTGCTCTTTGTGGTGGCCATCCTCTCTCCACCGAACAATACTGACTCACTCCTCTACCATATGAGCCGGGTTGCCCACTGGGCTCAGAACCAAAGTTTGAGGCACTATGCGACCGGGTTCTACCCACAGCTCGTCAATCCGATCTTCGCAGAGACGACAATCCTCCATCTTCGCCTACTGTGGGGCGATGACCGCTTGGCAAACCTCGTCCAGTGGCTGAGCATGGTCGGCAGCCTAATCGGCGTGACGCTCGCGGCGAAGCTCCTGGGTGCGAGCAGAAGGGGGCAACTGGTTGCCGCTGCCTTTGCCCTCAGCATACCCATGGGCTTGATGCAAGCTACCAGCACTCAGAATGATTATGTTGTCGCTTTCTGGCTGATTTCGCTCTTATGCTTCGCAGCCCTGCGCGTCATCCGAGCCTTAACATGGGACGAGGAGCTTGCCTTTGGTCTGGTGCTGGCCCTTGGGCTCCTGACGAAAGGTACCTATTACCCCTACGCTGTACCCGTCGTCATCTGGTTCTTCAGCCACCAGATCCGCGGGTATGGGTTGAGGACGAGTATTGCGCGTGGCTTCCTAGTCGCAGTTCCTGTCATCATGATCAACTTCGGCTATTGGTTGAGGAACACCCTCACGTTCGGCGGCCCGCTGGGTGCATCTGAGTGGATCGACTCGATGACGTTTCTGCCCAGAACGGTCATGGCCGTCACCGCTGCCATGGCGAGAAACACGATCATGCATTTCGTCACTCCTAACGAGGACCTAAACGCAAGAATTGCGGATGCAGTGAGGGCTGCACTCGGCTCCTATGACCAGACGGTCGTCAACCTCCAACTGACGTGGGGATGGAACCATGAGGATTTAGCCGGGAATCCTCTCCATGTTGTGCTTGTGGCAATTACTGTCCTTGGTCTTGTCCTCGCTCGCAAGCGCTTCAAGAGCCATTTGCCGTTGGAATACTCCCTCGTTGTGGCCAGCCTGTTCGTGATGCTTGCGCTGGTCGTGAAATTCGATCCGTGGGGCATTCGCTACCAGTTGCCGTACTGGGTCGCATGGGCTCCTCTCTTCGGCGTGGTGCTCGCTGGGTTGACTGGCCGCTACGTGGCATCGGCCGCCGTATTCGGGTTGTTGCTTGCGACAATACCCTGGAGTCTCTTCAACTCCACGCGACCGCTCATTGGCATGCAACTTGACCCAAAGAGTATAGAGATTCCATGCTTCCTGAGGTGCACTCACGTAGGAAGCATCCTCGAAGTCCCTGCGGTAGATCTGCTCTTTGCGAATTGGCGGCTACAAGAGGATTCTGCGGTTCGAGCTGCTGATAACCTTCGGGAGAGTGGTTGCCAGAATGTAGGCCTCAGAATCGACTCCCGCGACAAGGAGTACTGGTTCTGGTGGCTGCTGGACGCCCCACAAAGCGGAATACACATTGAAACCGTATACCCGGTTCCAGAGCTGGCCAAGTTATTTGATCCGGACTACCGCCCTTGTGCGGTCATCTGCACCATTTGTGGGGATAGAACTGAGCTCCATGGGTTGCCTTTGGTTGGAGATTATGGAGAAGTAAAGCTATATGTTGGTGACAGCTACGTCCCTGAAGCCTACTAGATCCAGCGCACCTCTCCTTTGTCAGTAGCAAGCCTACGACCTCGATGAATGACTGCTCGGCGCATCCGCCGGTAAAAAAGGAACAGCCCGCTCAGGCCCACTGCGCCCCCTAGACCTTGAAACACCTTGTACCCGACTCGGACTACGGCCTTTGGTGAATGTCGCCAAGCTTCCTTGAAGTGGGCTAAGGCCTCACGCGGCTGCCCCGAGTCTAGTCTATCAAGCGGCGAGCCGCGAACACATGCAGTCCAGCTATGATCTGGTTTCTGTTAGCGCGGATGGAAGACGTGAAGGGTTCTCCTTGTTCCAGCCTCTCGATCAGGCCGAAAGCCTCTTCGACGAAGTCGGCCGACCTGGCAATCGTCTTGGCCACGTCGTGCGTGCGCTCTACGGCCCAGAATTCCGAGACGTGTAAGATTGGATATTTAGCCGCGATGCGGATCCAGAGTTCGTGATCCAAGATCAAGTCGAAAGATTCGCGCAAGTATCCCAGCATCTCCAGCACGAGCCTACGCATGAAAACAACTGGCTGGCGCCATACCTTGAATGCCAGTAGGTCGCGCAATTCACAATGCGGGTAAGTGTGGCGATCGAGCCGAAAGTCACGAGTCCTTGTCATTGGCTCGGTTACCGGTGAACCGATCCGCCCTGCGAATGAATCTTACCGCCAAGAGGAGAGCACCCAGACTCAGCCATCCAATGATGGCTCCTCCAATCAAGAAGGATGCCAAGTGTCGAATCCCCATGGGATTCGGAAGAAGTGCGCGAACCCGATCCGCGAGGGATAGCTCCGGGTCATCGATGGGCTCCGGATCGGATTGACTCGTATCTACCGCAGGCAGGAGGAAGTCGGTAAGAATTTTGATCTCAGCCTCAGTAAGGTTTGGTTGTGGCATACGTGCGCCCGGGTCGTCAAATCTAGGCTCACGAAGCCGTTGCTCCAACCAAAGCCGGATTCGGTCCATTCCTTCCAACTGAAGAAGCTGCGCGCGTGCTTCTCTATAGCTGGCGAAGGGCTCTCGGCTCAGTTCATCGACTGCTCTGAGAGTCGCTTCATACTCGCTTGAATTCAGCCGGGCGTTTAGGCGCGGGATTAGCTGATTCGGGTCGAGTGGTGGAGCGGTAGCGTTGAGATTGGGCTCGCCGTAGGAGTGACATTCCAGACAACCGCTCTCGCGCATTATTTGTATCGGCTGATCGGCGGGATAAATCGGATAAGGGTGCGCGTTCGAAGGATCATAGGTCATCCGCAGGATGCGGCTCACCCCGTCGTTACTGGGAAAAAGAGGGACGATATACAGCCCATCGGGGCCAAACGTGGCGGAGACGATGACCTGTATATCTTCCCCGCGGTACTCCATTACAGTATTCGCGGTGCTCAGCAGACGACGCTCGCTGAAGCCGAATTCGAAAGTCAGAATTGCAGGAGGATTTCTTCGGCTTTGTGGGTCACCGCTTTGCACGAGGAAGAAGTGGTTGTTGAATTCATCAGGAAAGAAACCCAGCCCAGAGTGGTAGAAGTCGAATTGACTTACTCCGCGACCCTCAGGTATCAGGAGATCAGACACGGCCATAAAGCTACCTATTTCGCCCATCCAGAGGTAGTTCCCGTCGATCTCGAGTTCCAAGAATCTATCCACCGACGTTCCGTTGTCCGCAACAAACAGTCGGCCTCCTGCCTCCCGCAGCCCGAACGGATTTCGAAAACCTCTGGCCCATATGTAATTGCTAGGATTGGTCCTGACGCCGTCTGAGAAGTGCGGGTTGTCGGGGGGCGGCAAACCCTCGAAGGTCATCCGTAATACTTTCCCGAGGCTTGATTCTAAATCGATGCTCTTCTCAGGCTGAGAGCCATCGCCGACACCAACGAAGAGATGATTTTCATAGACTTGGCAGGATCCGATCTGATGAGATTCACCCGATTCATCTCTTAGAAAGATCCACCTGAATTCCTGGAAGGACTCTGGCCGGACATCGAAAGTTTGAGGGGTTGTGTCAAAACGTCCCACGCTATTTCGAATTGAGCCATCTTCGTGTCTGTAAGCATAGGTGACAAAGACGTATCCTTGTTCGGGCGCCAGGCAGATTCCGGCGAGCCCAGTTTCAGCGAAAGATCCAAACTCTCCTTCACTTATTACCAAATTAAAGAATCCATCAGCAAAGGTAAGTGTGCTGCCATCATTCGTAACTACTTTGACGGCCCCTTGAAGCTCTGCAACATAGAATGCGGGGTCTTTGGGGTCGGGACCTGGCTCCGGAACGAAGGCAATTGAAGTGGGGAGATTCAGACCTTCTACCGCTACGTCCAATGCAAAACCCGGCTGTACTGCCCAATCCTTCATCCAGCTGTTACTTTCTTGAGCAAGGGTGAGCTGAGGATAGGCGAGCGCCATAACGGCAAGGTTGGCGGCGATTGCCAGCCATGGTAAGGGTCTTAGGTTCAACATAAGTCCATTCTGGCCTGGGAGGTCCTGCGCGATAGGCTCGCAGGATGGGGATGAACTTTATCTACTGAGCCTTGCCAAGGCTTTATGGGGCAATCATCATCCATCCAGATGTCTCGGCTGGCCCTCAAGCATTGGCGCGGCAGAGGAGAATGAGGCATACCCCTTCAATTGCCAATTCTACGTCCAGCGGACACCCGTATCGGCAACTTCTACCTTGCGACCTTTGTGGACGAACACCCGGCGTAACTGGCGATAGCGAATAAAGGCTGAATTCATACCGAGCATGCCGCCCCCGGCCTGTAGCACCTTATACCAGACACTCGCCACCGCCTTCGGGGAATAGCGAAGAGCCTCGCGAAAATGGACAAGCGCCGAACGCGGCTGTTCCGCGTCGATGAGCCGGCGGGCGGCAAATATGTGCAGCCCAGCCATAATGTGCCTTCGGTTAGCCTGGATAATCTGAGAGTACGGCTCCTGATCCTGCAGTGCATCGATCAACGAAAAGGCTTCTCCGACGAATCCGGAGGACCTAGCGATCGTCTTTGCCAGATCATGAGTGCGCTCCACAGCCCAGATCTGATCCACATGGACGATCGAACGCTGCGAGGCAAGGCGTATCCACAACTCATGATCCAGAATCAAGTCCAGGTCACCGCGCAGGTATCCCGTTTCATCCAGCAGCGACTTGCGCATGAAGACTGTAGGCTGCAAGATCACCTTGAACGCCAATAGGTCCACCAACCCATACTGCGGATAGGTATGCCAGTCCAGGAGAACGCCGTCAGAGTCAACCATGACCCCATCCGCGTAGACTAGCCCCGCATCGGGGCGCTCCGACAGCGCCTTCACCGCTTTGCTGACCACATCACTTCGATAATAGAGATCATCCGAATTAAGCCATGCCACGATTTCGCCGCTCGCCTTAGCCAAGCCCTTATTGATCGCCTCCGCCTGTCCATCGTCGGGCTCAGAGATCCACCATGCCAACTGGCCTTCGAATCGTCGGATGATGTCCTGGCTTCCATCGGTCGAGCCTCCATCCACCACGATATATTCGAGCGGCGAATAATCCTGAGCGAACACGGAGCGCATCGTCTGTTCCAAGTAGCGGGCTTGGTTGTAGGACGGCGTCACTACGCTGACAAGCGGAAGATCGGCTGCCGAACCGACATCCGCCACTGCGTTGGCCTCAAGCCCCATCAGGCTTACCTATGCTGCACTGCCCGATCGCCAAGAGAAAACCTATCTGCCCGTCGCCATACCGGCACAGCCTTGGGCTGAGTCAGGACGAGGTGTCGACGATCCCTCGTAGTAGCTATGATCATCAAGGAGTCCGAGGCTTGCACCGAAATAAGCATCGAAGACTACTCGGAACGAATTGACCGGGGTGATCGTAGGGTAAAGGCGCTCGTTCCCGCCCTCCGGAAGATGGTATGCGCTGAGAATCTGGAGCCGATTGGGCTCCGTCAGTCCGTGATCGCCCTGCATGATGATAATTGGCGCCTCTTCTGAATCTTCCAAGATCTGTCGCAGGATTTCCAGCATCCGCGTATTCGTAAACTGAATGGCACCGACGTAGCCGATTCGTAGATAATTGTCATCGATGGGCTGTTGTGAAACGGAGTTGTAGAACGCCTCATCATCCCAGATCTTGCCATTCGAGTCAAAAATATACGGAACGTGAGTGATAAGAATGTGCACAAAGGCGAAGGTTGGATCAGGAATCCTCGCGATCTCAGGGAGCTGGTCCAGAATGAACAGCTGCTGCCTTGCGTAAGCGGCAATAGGAAAATTGGTCTCAATCGAGTGATTAACTTTTACATTAGTCCTTGACCTTCTGTTTTGGAGATCCCGGTCGGCAAGCGCACGAACCAGGGTGTTGCCAACCAGCATTGATTCAAATGGGTCAAGTTGCTCCAACATTATTGAGTCGCTCTTGGTAGTGAGGTAGATGTCAGCGTCTTTCAGGCGACTCCATTCCCTACCTGTATCGAAAGCTACTATGGTATATCCAATATCTTCCAGCATCCTCCGGACTTGACTCTTCCGTAGAAGTACTGCAGATTCATCGAAGGCCATATAGGGATCATCGTTCGATCCCCCGAGCTCGCTCAAATAGTCCATGTTCAAGGCGGCCGTGAGCGCACCCTTGGTTCGGCTGTAATTTGTCCGGCCGCACTCCGCCACATAGAATCCAAGTTCCTCCAGAGAATTGATGAAACCGCTATTGTCGAACCCAAAATCTCTCTCAAGCGAATCGGCCCGTGTATATGCATCGAGCACGATGTAGTAAATGTCAGGAAGTTTGCCATCCGATGGACCAGCCAAGTTATTCTTCTCTGACCCCAGTTCCTCGGCATCCAGGCTCCTGATCCTTGACTGGAGCGCCGAGCCACCGATCTGAACCAAGGGAAAAATGATAAGTGTGACTACTACTACGTTTAATATTTGAGTGAGTCGCACCAGGGATGAATGGCTTCGAAAAACTAGTATAGAGACAGCGGCCAAGATCGCGCCCAGAACCGGTAGCAGAAATCGATGGCGGCCAACAACGATGTCAAAGAAGACGATGTTCTTTATCTGGCCATACAATTGGCCGTAGCCAAAGAAAATGAGCAGCGCCAACGAAGTGATGATGGCGGCTTTGTGCCACGACCTCGATGCCAATCTCAGCAAGATCAACGCCGTCAGGCCGGCGGCGGTTGAGATTAGCATTGGTCGCAATGCGACCATGGGGTCGACCTCGCTGAAGTTATGCCCAAGCAGGGCCAAAACTGGATAGACGGCAAAGAGAAATGGATGAAGCGGAACTGAACCTAGTTTTTTCACAGACAGTTGGTTATGGCGTCTCGCATCTGTGCGGGACGCCAGAGAGTCATCCTACTCAGTCGTGAGCTGATAGGCTGCAAACGAGTCGTCAAGAATTAATTCCCGCTCATACCTGGATTTGATGAGCTCTGAGAACGACCGCAAGCTCGCAAGCATTTCTCCATAAGACCCGTCACTGCCTGCCGGTTACTTAGGCCTCACCGCTTTCGGTAGATCACGTAGTCCCCAATGGATTCTTCCAGCCGATATTGATCCTCAGTTAGCGCCCGGATTTCACGGATCCCTTGCTTCGCCTCGGGCGTGCAATCGGGACACGGGTCTCCGGACTCGGCTCCGAAGTACGGAATAAGGTGAGGTGAATTCAATCTTGCCAGGATAAGAACGGGTGGGTTCGCGGCAATGTCACGGGTAAGTCGGGCGAACGGGTCAACACTTACGAGTCCGGGCGTGAACAACTGTGGGTGGATTAGCACCGGAGAGGGCGATCGGCGGCCGGTCAAGAAATGAACCCCCGGATTGTAGTCCCACACCAGAATGGTGTCTTCCGGCATCGTGCTTTCTACCACGTATTGCTCGAGGCTATCGGTCCAGAACCAGCCGTGAAGTGGCCGCGACAGAAGGTCGGATAGATGGGCTCGTTCCGGAGCCTGTTTCCCAATTACGTCGATGCCCCAAGCTCCGATGACCAATGCCAGCACCGCGAGCAGAGGGGCCAACCACGGATCCCGAGCCCGCACCCGAGGCGTTCCGGCCAGGATTGCAGCAAATAGGTAGGTGCTTGCGGCGGCCATGGCAGGCAGTGGAACCAGAAAATAGTGGCCGAAACTCCGGCCCGAGAGCGCGATTAGCAGAACCTCCAGAGGAAGGGATAGGAATGCGGCGAGGAAGACCCAGTCATTCTTCTTGAGGCCATGACGACTCGGCCCAGCTCCGCTCCCAGGGGCTGGCCAATTCCCAAGGTCCTGCGGCCGGCTTCGGACCATGAAAACTGCCAAGGAGGCGGCGCTGATCAACGAAAGCGCAGCAATCGGCTGCTCCACGACAAACTTTCGGGCAGTAGCGTATATCCCACTCAGCGATGAACCTTCCTGGATGTAGACGAAGCTTTGCCGAAAAAGCACGCTCCACAAGTCCTCAAGAGCACCTCGCTGGGCCCAATAACCACCTATTAGGAGAACCAGCGGCAGAAATCCGATCACAAACGCGCCGAGGACCTTTAGCGCCTTTCGCCAGTTTGGGCCTCGAATCGCTTCAAGCAGAGCCGCCGCGAGGCTAGCTACTCCCAGCGCGATCGTATTTTGCTTGAATATGAAGGCCACCGCGGTCAGCACGCCTATTGATGCGATCCAGCCGTACTTGGCCGAGGAGAAGTAGGCGACGATTGCGCCCAGAGTGAGAACAATAGGCAGCAGGGCATAGAGCTCCGTGAAGTTCCCCCCGCCGACCAGTTCAGGGTGCAGCGCAGTGAAAGTGAACAGGATCGTAGCCAGGATTGCGGGTAGAACACCAGCCAGCTTGCCCAGAACCAAGACAAGCGCAATGATGGTGATCGAGATCCAAACCGTCTCAAGCCACCATATGGACCAGGGATTCGGACCTCCAACGCTGATTGCGAGTGCGTTCAGGTAGAAGACCCCCGGGGGCTTCGTGTCCCAGATGTCCCGATATAGCAGGTCTCCGGAGAGTATCCGCTGGCCCCCGACCGCGAAAAAACCGCTGTCGTCCCCCATGCCTACGTACCAGGGGCTGACTTGAATCCTTACGATGAACGCGGATGCTACGAGCGCCAATCCCAGGAGGATGAGCAAGGGAACCTGCCGCCAGCGTCTGCCCATACTTATTCGTCCACGTTCCTAGCCACCTGGATCTCCGGGCAATTCATAGATCTTCCAGCCATAGCTGAACTCTCGAGTGTCAATGAAGGGTCGCTCGGCCGCGCAATAGCCGCGGTCCGGCAGCGCGGCGCATAGCAGCCGTGGAAGGTCGATCAGAACCAAACCAAAACTCTCCTCCCACTCAAAGGCTATCTCGGTTTGCGATCCCATTGTCTCTGCCAGGGATTGATTCCACTCACTTTGCGTGCTTTCCACCACCCCCATTCGGACCGCCAGCAAAGGTTGATGGAGAACAAATGGGGAGGCAACCAGCAATGGGCCGGGGGCTAGTCCTTCTCCAGGGCTGAAGACTTCGACCGAGGTTCCCTGGAGACCCCAGACTTCCTGAAGGTATGTACGAACCTCGTAAACATATTCGTTTTCATATTGGATGTTTACGATGACATCCTGAACATCGTCTACTTGAAGAACGAGATATTCAAGCATCCGCGCGTTGGAGGTGTCCACCGCCAATTGCTGGCGCGCGTTGCTATAGTTGTTCGGGAGCGTGGTCAGCCACAGAATCGAGGCGAGGCCAAGAGATAACCAGGCCCATGCAGATCGACGCTTCTCGCGAATCCTTGTCACCGTGGAATTCAGAGCCGCTCCGCCGATAATGCTAACGCCGATCGCTACTGGGAGCATGTAGTACTCCACCGTGAATTCCCACGGCAAATAAATCAGTATCCAAGCCACCGTCCAAATTGCAGAGCCGGCCAACAGGCGAGAGTGCTCCAGCTTCCGATCCACGAGATCCAGGATCGGAATCAAGAGCAAAGGAGCGAGCCAGGCGAAATCCCTGACCAGCCAGCCGGACCATCGCACCGTGGAATCAATCAGCCGCGCCACGCTCAGCTCCAGATTGTTGGTGTAGCTTCCCTCTGAGAGTGAAACCTCCAAGAACTGGCTGCGCAGAGCGAGATAAGCCAGCGTGGCGACTGAGGATGCCATTAGCAGCGTTTCCCATCGCGTGGCCCGCCCTCGCCTGCCCTCGCGGCGTGCGCTTGCGAGAGCCGCGAGCAGCCACGCGGCGGAGATGGGCACCATGATTACCGAGGTTTCCTTGGTCAGCGTGGCGACGAAGATGAACAGCGTCGCCCAAATCGCCGCGAGTACCCGATTGCGCCTGCCCCTGATGATCCGCGTGAATGGTGTCACCGCTGCCAAGATCAGCAAGATCTGGAGCAGCTCTGGTTTCGAGAGGGTGTAGATGTTCTCGACCAATGGTCCGGCCAAGACGAGAAGGAGGCCCGTGGCGGCCGCTTGAACGACGCCGCCGCCTATTCGCCGGACAATGTGAATGGTCAGGGCCGTGATGGCCATGAACAACAGCGTGTTCCAGAGGAAGAACCAGGTGGGCTGAACCCCAACAAGCGCGTATATGTGGGCGTACTGGATCCAATAGACTGGCCGGAACCGACCCCGGGCGGCTTCCTTGGCGAGCACACTCCAATCTCCATTCTGAATGTCCTCGGCGACGCGCAGCGTTTCCCCATCGTCAAACAGTCCAAACTCGGCGGTAAGTACCCTCGGAATCATGATCAACGCTGCCAACCCCACCGGCCAGTAGACCCTCGCCAAATCCTTGAGTCGATCGCGGTTCATCTGCCCGAGTAGCTCTTTCGATCTGTGGGCACCATGGATACGAGCGCGAAGCAGAACATCAAGCGTCGCCTTGGCCGGCGAACAGCGACTTGTAATCGATCTTCGGAAATACCTCTAACTGGCCGCCAACGGTCGCATCAACGATCCTTCTGCCGTCTGCCTCGAAGGCCGCGCGGGCCAATTGGTAGGATCGCTCCGAAGCCTCGAGGTCGGGGAGCTGCCAGCGGAAGCCGCGGCCAAAGTACTCGGGATCAAAATGGTCCGGATCCTCCCCTCGCGAGACGACCGTAGCGTTGGCCGGTCCTTGGGTCGAATACCGATGATCGACACCCACCAGAATCACTTCCTGAAAGCCCATCCAATACGCGGCCTGCAGCGCTACATAGGTCACGGTGCCGCCTTCGAAGACTCTGCCCGTCAGATCGGTCGAAAACGCTTCCGGTCCACGATAATCGGTGTCAACGAAGATAGTGCCCGAATCTCCGCTCATCCAGCGCCGACTTCGCCAAGTCAGGAACTTGGGGATGCGCAGGGCGCGAATCTCTGAGGCGCATTGCTCGATTACCAGTGTATTGATGGCGAGGAAGTAGGTTGTCGAAAAGCCCAACTCAGCAAAAATCATATAAATCCGGTTCATGCCAAACGTAAACTCTTCCTTGAGCAGAGACAGATCGGTCTGCTTCAGGCTGGGACCATTGCCGATGACAAAGCAGCGCTCTCCACGGTGTCGATCACGGAATGCCACCAAACGCTCTCGGTCACTCCGAAGGCGAGTGCCGAACATCGCGGCCAGTTGATGGTTTCCACGGTTCCGCCACCACCAGTAAGCGTCAGAGCCCCGGCGCCATACAGTATTCGGGATCATCCTCTTCAAGCGGGCGCGAGTTGAACGTGAGGACGCATCTGGGTATTGCTCCATGACTATGGTTCCGACCCTCCCAGAAACAGCGTAAATTCACCCCACTGGCCGAATCGCGGGAGACCGCGTCTCCGCTCTCCATCAACCTGGCAAGCCTCGCAGACGATTGCGCAGGGCTCAAAGTTCGATTGCGCGTACTGCTCCGAGGGAGTACCGGCGACGATCCACTGGATCTCCACTCCTGAAGTCGGTGCGCCTAGCAAAGCCCAGAGTGGATATTCTGCTGCGTTACCAGATAGCGAGATGCCGACCGATTTGCAGCCCGAATCCCTGATGCTTCGGGTGAGCTCCTCATAGGGCTCAAGGAGATTTCGGCCGTTGGCCAGCATCAAGACCGGGCGCGGCTCCGTGAGAATGCTGCCAACATATGAGACCCCTTCTTCGGGAATGAGTGGACGAGACTGCACCTGGAAGAGCCAGGGTAAGGCCCCAAGCGCCAAGATGGAGCCGAAGATCAGGGTCCATCCGCCGGGTGCGATGCGCTCCATCAGATAGCCGGCCGCAGGCGCGGCAAGCACAAACAAGGGAAGATGATAGCGGGTCGCAAAGATCTGCCATTTAAACAGGAAGCTCAAGGTAAGCAAGCCAAGTGCCAAGAGCAACAGGTAGAGCCAGATCAGTCGCGGTACCCTACGGCGCCACCACAGCATCGAGCTAGCTAGAAACACCAGCAGATAGAAATGCAGAGGATTTCCAGCTCGGTCTTCGTTGGTGGTCGGCCCTCTGATCTTAAACACCCCATGTACGGTCGTTCGCGGATCGTTGACGTCGATCCCTAGAACGCCGTGTACCCACTGCACGCTCAATGCAATGGCCTTGTTTATGTGGGGTGAAGGAGTTCCTGCCTGCAGGCCCAGATGTCTTAACAAATTTGACGCCGTGCCACTCACCCCTCGCATCTGGTTTGAGTGGAGCGCCACCTGCCTTGGGTTCAGCGGGCTCCCATAAGTAAGTATGTTCCGTGCCAGGTGACCCACGTTCAAAACCATTACCAGCGCAGCTGCGATCGCGGCGGTTTTGACGATCCGTAGCCAATCACCCGAGCTTAACAATAGATAGGCCACATAGGCCAAGAATGGTGCCAGGAAGGCCGCTGCGGTGGGCTTGGTAGCCAGAGCAAGTCCTGTGGCCAACGCCAGGAACGAAAATGCCGTGAGGCCAGAATTCCCCGCTCGAATCCTCAGTACCTCCGATACTCCGGCCACCAGCCACAATGCGACCAGGTAATCGGTGATCGTGCTGGAGGCCTGAATGATGCCCATGGGCAGTGTGGCCGCAAACAGCACTCCAGCTAGCCTGCCCGGTCTCCCCGCTCCCATCTGCCCCGCAATGGTGCCAACGCCGATCAGGCTGAGGGCCATGGCACCCCATTCGACGAACCCGGCGTAGCGATCTCCCGATGCGAGGAGATAGGTATGGAGCACGAGATACTCCGCTCCCGGAGTGCGGCTGTTTTGAACTTCGATGCCGGTGGCAAAGTGCCGAACGGAGCCTTGCTGCGCCCAGTGGGCGACACGCGGCATATGATAGTTGAGCGAATCCCACGTTTGAGGAGGCGAAAACCAAGCCACGATGCCTGTGACGAGAATGACACTGGCTATGCCGGCTAGGAGCACGATCTCGTACCAGCGCATCGAGCCGGGGGAATCAGGGAGGCGAATCCTCCTGCCCCTAATCACATGCCATATGAGCCAGCCTAGTGTGACGCTGAGAGGAAGAAGCCACGCTAGGACTACACCCCCCCTAGTCATCCAAGACCGCAGGCTCAGCAGTTCCGTGACGACTACGGCGTAGCTTCCCCAGAGGAGGCCGCCGCGCAGTGCGACCTTGCCCCAATTCCATGTGGGCATGAAGGTGGCAAGGGACAGGATAAGCGTGAGATAAGTGAGCAGCGGAGCGAGAATCATTATCGATTCAGGAATGGTCGGCCGGAGCGTGGACGTGGCCGCGATCGCACTGGGTGAGCCGGCCTCAAAGCCTGCAACTCCTCGCGGAACTCTTGAGGATCATTCGGTGCCCAGCCTGGCCAATGCACCCCCATCCACCACGAGCGATTGGCCCGTGATGTAGGAAGAGAGTTGCCCGTCCGCCAAGAATAAGATGGCGCTCGCGATTTCTTCTGGGGTGCCGATCCGGCCAAGCGGAATTCGTGCGCCAAGCGCTCGGCGCTCGTCCTCGCGAGAACCCGCATTCTGTAGACCCCGACTGAGACCCTCTCGAAGCATCTCGGTGTCCACCGCGCCTGGCACGACCGCGTTCACCCGCACTCCCCCGCCTCCGAATTCAAGTGCCATTGCGCGCGTGAGCGCAAGAACACCTCCTTTGCTGGCCGCGTAGGCACCAATGTCGGGCGAGGTGGCCAACGCGTGCACAGATCCGAGATTCACAATGGCACCCTTGGCTGCTTTCAGAAACGGGTAGGCGAGTTGACTCACTGTGAAGACGGCTCGCAGGTTCGTGCTGTGGACTCGATCCCATTCGCTCTCGTTTGTCTCAAGGATCGACTTGGTGAGCACAACGCCGGCGTTGTTCACCAGCGCATCTAGCCTTCCACGGTCCTGCCCAAGATGGTCGAACAGCGCGGCAATGGCCTCGCGATCGGAAATGTCTGCCCGCCAGAAATCAACGCCGTCTGGAAGATCGGCGACCTCTAAGCGATCGACGCCCAGGACCTCCCAACCGTTGGCGGCGAATTTCGCCGCAGTCGCACGGCCAATCCCCCGCGCCGCTCCTGTGATCAGTGCCATTCGCTCCACGTCTCAATCCATTCTTGCGCCGCTTCGAAGATTGAGCTCGACCACTTCTGGGACCTCCAGTCCGAGTCCGCGGAAGAGATTGCGAAGACTGGTCCAGTGCACCTTCTCCCAAGCAGATTCGCTACTATTTGCGTTGTGAGGCGCGAGCAAGACGTTCTCCATCCTCCGCAGCGGGCTCCCGTCTGAGAGTGGCTCCACCTCAAATACATCGAGAGCCGCCCCATTTAGCCGACCGGATTGTAGGGCCTCAATCAACGCCGCCTCCTCGACCACCGGCCCACGAGCCGTATTGATCAGGATCCCCCCCTCCACCATCATTCTGAGCCGCTCCTGGTTGATGAGGCCGCGCGAGGTCGGATTTAGGTCGCAGTGGAGGCTGACATAGTCGCTGGCCCGCAGCAGCTCCTCCAGCGACACCATGCGCACGCCAATTGATTCGACGAACTCAGTGTCCACCTTGACGATGTCATTTCCGAACAGCCTCATGCCGAATGCGGCGGCGCGCATCAGGACAGCCCTGCCGATCCTACCTACGCCGATGACGCCCAGTGTCAGCTCGTGCAGGGCGTGAGCCCTGCGTTTCTCCCAATTGCCGCTCTTCATGGCACGATCCATCCACGGAAGCCCGCGCGCGAAGCTCAGCATGTAGCCCAACACGGTGTCCGCGACGGCTTCGGTGAAGGCTCCGGGCGTGTTGAAGACCTGGATCTGGAGACGTTCAGCCGTTCGCTCGTCGATCGAATCGATCCCGGTTCCCCATTTTGAGATCACTTTCAGCCGCGGCGCAGCCGCCTCCAGCACTTTTCTTGAAAACCGGTCGTCGCCGCATATCGCGCCGTCTATATGGCCGGCATACTCTAAGAGCTCCCTCTCCTCCAAGCGCTCGTCAATATCGGCCACGATTACTTCCAGGCCGGCCTCATCAAACACCGCTTGAAATCGACCGATCTCTGGAAGCATATAAGGGGCCGAGATGAGCACTCGTAATTTCATCGACATTACTCGGCGGAGGGCTCCCCAATCAGAAGACTATACAGAAAGCCGTGCGTGAAGGCCGGTTCACCTGATCCGGTGGCCGGCCTGAGCTGCAGCTCTCGTCCGCCTATCACCACGGGCCCCGAGATACGCACCCATTTACCCTGTACGAATTCGACAAGTACGACGTCCGAGGGGTCGAACGTTCCGTAAGTCGACGGCGGCGCAAAAGTTGTGGAGGCGTTCAGGAGCAGCGTTCCGCCATCGTCCAGGATCTCGGCCTCCCAATCGCTTGCCAAACGGATGACCCGAGGCGGAGGCTTCCAATCTTCAGGGAACTCGTACAGCTGGTCCAGGACCCGCGGGAGGTTCCAATAGTTGGCGCCAATTTGCCGCGTGTCTCTCAGACCCTCCGGATCCACCAAGATCACTGATCCCGCACCGACGTCCGGCACAAGCTGAACCAGGTCTGTCCAGAAATTCTTCTGGTACTCCCAGGCTAGCCTGTAATCTTCCTGTATGACGAAGCCATACCCGATCATCAAACTGATCCAACCTGCGAGAATTAACGCAATCGGCTTGCGCCAGCCATAAGCCTCTGCCAGCTGCAGCCCGATAAGCAGCACCGAGCCAACCAGTAGCGCAGCCCCGACCACGCCGCCAGCGTGCACGCGGGTGTCTCTACCGCTTATGGCATAAGCGCGCACTGTGAACGTAAGCGGGTACGCGAGCACCAGCATGATAAAGCCGATTGCGGCCAAGCGGAGAAGCGAGCGCAGCTCCGCAGGGAGACGGCCCCATGCAGACCGGGAGGATGCTCTGAGCCCTTGACCCGCGCGCGCACCCTTCGCAGCCGAGCCCAGCTTTTCTCGCAGCGAAACCGGCATCTTAATCGATAGGCGCGCTAAAAGTAGTCCGGCTCCCACAAAACTCACCAGCATCACGAGCACGATTTCAGCGTTCAGACCACCAAGCGTTTGAATCGGCCGGAAGAGGTAGGTCCCAAGGCTCACGAATGGTCCTTCGAGCATATGAAGGAGAGGTACAGAAACCAACTCAAGGGGACTTAATCCAGCGATGCGATCATCGCCGACGAATATACGCCACACGATCACCCCTAGAAGAATGGTCCCCAAGATGGCCGCGTGCCGCACCAGATCTCTCACCCAGCCACGAGTTGGCTTTGGCATGAGCAATGGAACGGCGAAGAAGACCGTATAAGGCGTCTCATAGATGAATAGGGTAAGTGCAACCAAAACGTAGGCGATCCACCGTTTGCCCGATAAATACGCGTGGGTCGCAATGAGGAAGAGCGTAATAGACGGCTGCAGGCCCAGCGAATGCGTGAGAAAGGCTTGGGTGGTGTCGGCGGAATAGAGCACGTACGCCAGTCCGCCCAGCACACCCAAGGACTTGCCGTGCACACGCCTTAAAAGAATGTAAACGAGGGCGACATTGATCGCCCCGATGACGAAGCCGATCCAGTAAGGGCCATTTAGATCGCCCAATCGCCATCCGAAGTTCGCCAAGGTGAAGATCAGGGTGAAGTGAAGGGGGTGCCCGTTGCCGTGGAGCCTCAGATTCCGCACCGGATCGAAGACGAATTGCAGCAGCTCCTCCCCCGACATGACCGCCGCCGAGGGCAAATGAGTCAGGTCGTCCTCATAGAGCCCGAACTCGGAGCTGTGCCAATACCGCACAACCCACAGAAGAGCGACGAGTAAGACAATCGGCCAGATACGCTCTACTAGAGATCGCAGGCGTTCATTCACCGCGCGCACAGACTGGCTACCAATGGAAGTTGCCAACAAGCTGCATCACCAAGGCCTGGAGAAAGATGAGTAGGGGGAGTGTGAAGGTGTAGAAGCGGGAGAAATCCATAGTGGACACCAAGTATGCAATAGGCATAAATAAGAACGGATAGACCTAGAATGCCCCCCGCACGGTTTCGCCAGTCCTATAGGCTCCCGTAAGCCACATCAATCCAATCGCTGCCATCGCGACCACAGCCAGCTTCATAGGATTTGGACGCTCGCGAGTTCGAACCAGCCCCAAGACAAACAGGTAGGCGAGGTAAGGACCCAAGAAAAATATGATCTCGGCCACGTTTTCAATTTGGGTGAAGAAGTAGTTCACAGTGTCCCAAAGCAGTCGCCATCCCACAACCTCTTCTGACACGTTTTCCAGCAAGGATGCCAGGAGGAA
>JADFRG010000003.1 GCA_022561385.1 Chloroflexota bacterium | reverse complement strand
TCCTATCGTGGTTCCTCGTGGACGGAGCCCAGCCCTTCGCCTCCCCGGCACGCTTCCCTGCCCCGGAAATCGAGGGTGAAAACCTCGCCCTGCTCGAAAATGGAGCCTCGGTGGTGGGCGTGAGCTCCAATTACCAGGACCGCCCGAAGGACTCCGCCTTCGGCGCGAACAATTCCTTAGACGGTGATCCCACGACCGAGTGGTCGTCGAACGGTGACGGCGACGAGGCCTGGATCGAGATTGAGCTGCCCGAAGTGACGCAGATCAAGACGATCGGTTTCTGGACGCGTACCATGGGTGACTCGGCGCAGGTATTCTCCTTCCAGGTCGTGACCGACAGGGACGAAATATATGGCCCGTTTGAGCTCGGCGACGCGGAGGCCGTGTACTACTTCGACACCGACTTCACGGCGCAGCGCCTGCGCTTCGAAGCGGTCGATACCAGCGGCGGCAACACTGGGGCGATCGAGATCGAGGTCTATGGGGAGTCTGCGGGCTGACGGTCGCTGTGCATTGAAACAATCGTTTTCTAGCCTATCCGTCAAGTTTTCGCGGAAGTAGAACTCGAATAGGATGCAAAGCCCCGAGCCACGACTTTGTGTTATTTGTTGCCATTAAGCCGCCGCCGCAGCCGGTAGGAACTTTGTTCGATCCATTGACGCCGCAGCGTACTTTGCATCTGACTTTCATCCTTTCACCGCTATGATTCTTAGCCGAGGGCCTTCGCCATTCGAAGATCGAACACTGAGTCATTACTGAAGCGTCCTTGATATGAAATTACATCCTCGCGATGACTGAGACGTTCATCTCCGAGAACAGAATTTTCGCGCTACTTGGAGATGAGGGTCGTGCTATAGGACCGTGCCAAACCCCAACAGCCCCGCTTACAGCCCTCGTTACTAGCGGACCCGGCCTCCGCATCGTCTCTCATCTGCTCGGGTTGTAAACAGCTAGTCCCATTGTTGCGGTGGGGAGACGCTCCAACTTTTCATACCAGCCTGCCCGACTTCGCGTGACGTCGGGCTTTGTAACGTGCGCAGGGCCGCTCCCTGCCTGTACTTGTGGCACAGGTACAAGTGGCCTAGCCGGGCGGCTACGCCAGGACAAGCCAGCCGTTGCTCCGCAGAGCGTCACTTGCCTCAATCGAACTGCGGGGAATTGTCATGAATCTCAGAATTCTGGTCTGCCGAATTGCTTTGATCGTCGCCATCCCGCTTGCGGCGAGATGTGTTTCACAGAACGAGTTCGACCAACTGTCCGAGGATCTTGCCTCAGCTTAATCAGCGGTCGATGCACTAAAATCTAAGATGGCGAGTCTTTCGACGGAACTCGAACAGGCCAGAACCGAATTATCGAGGGCGGAGTCCCAAGTCGATGAGCTATAGATCACTCTGGCTGGGACCGAGTCGAAGGATGAGGAATTTAGGCTCGAAGTCTTCACGATATCAGAGAGCGAATCGGTGGCCCTCTTCATTGACAGGATCGACAGAATTGACGCAACCGAAGACCTGGAGCTCAGCGCGCGTTTTGACGCGTTCATTGATTCGGGGTTCTCAGAAGAACAGCTTGTCGACTTTTTTAATCTATCTGAACAAAGGTCCGTCGCAGGCCTTAGAATAGTGGGCTGAGATGGAACGCATGATTCAACTTAGCCGATTCTTTTATGCGCGCTCTTGCTGCAATGAACGAATCCGTGTGGGGCTAGAAGGCGTCCACACTTTCGGATCTTCAGCGGATCTGGGCGTATGTGGTAACCGATAGGGTGCTGCGGCCGAACCACACCTTCTATCTAATCATAAGCTTCGCCAGCTCGGCTATGCTGGCCACCGCCGTGCCGTGGAGCCTCGAGCCCCCTTCATTCGCAGCGGCGGAACAGCTTGCGCTCACCTCCACGCCGATCCCTACTCCAACACCCGGCCCACCTCCAACTTTCACGGGCGTTTACCGAAACACTACTGAAGGCTTCTCTCTGGTGCTGCCCCAAGGGTGGGAGGGCCAGGAGACGGGCGATCGAGCCCCCACCCTGGTGATCCAAAATCCCTCACAGACTCTGGACGCCGAGATCTGGATCTTCCCTCTGTTGGATCCTCAGCCGGCAGAGGAGTGGCTCAGAGAGGCGGTGGCTGGCTACGGTGAGGTCACGATCACCAGGGAGTCGTCCGTGCAACTGGGCCTCGACACCGGTGGATACCAGGCCGTGTTCGGCTGGGCTGCCGAGGCCGGGCTTCAGGTGCGTGAGCACTGGACGGCGATCGTCAGGGGCACCCAACTATTCCTCATCCGTGTCGTTACCCCCGCGGCGGAATACGACCAGCTGGCTGGAGCCATTAACGCCTTCGCCTCCAGCTTTACGCTAGAAGCCCCCGCTCCCTTTGGCGCGTCGCAAGACGACTCGCTCTTCTTAGGGGGAGGCGAGATCCTGACGCTAGATCCACCCCTCTACCGCGGCAGCCCGGCGGGGGTCCCCGGGGCAATTTTCAGCGGCTTGGTCAGGCTGGACCGAGAGCTGCGGGTAGTGCCGGACATCGCTGGGGACTGGGAGGTGACGGGCGGTGGGACTGTGTACACGTTCCACTTGCGCCCGGACGTGCTCTTCCACGATGGCAAGCAGCTGACGGCCCACGACTTCAAGTACGCGTGGGAGCGCGCCGCCGACCCGGCCATTGAATCGCCCACAGCCCGCACCTACTTGGGCGACATTTTAGGGGTAAAAGAGAAGCTAGACGGAGAGGCGACAGAGATAACCGGCCTGCAGGTGCTGGACGACTTGACCCTTCGCGTGACCATTGACGCGCCCAAGCCCTACTTCCTCCAGAAGTTGGCCTACCCCACCGCCTACGTGGTCGACCGGAACAACGTGGAGTCCGGCGACGACTGGACCGATGCACCCAATGGCACCGGCCCCTTCAAGCTCAAGGTGTGGGAGAAAGACGAGTTGCTTGTCCTGGAGCGAAATGAGCAATACTACGGCGGCGTGCCCGAGCTGGCGCACGTCGTGTACCGCCTGTTCGCGGGGCGCCCCATGATTATGTATGAGCAGGGCGAGATTGATCTGGTCCCTGTATTCACCTCTAACATCGAGCGCGCTCAAGACCCGGCCAATCCGCTCAGCAACGGCCTGGAGGTGGCCACGCAGTTCTGTACGAGCTATCTAGCCTTCAACGTAACTATGCCACCCTTTGACGATCCCAAGGTTCGCCAGGCCTTTGCTCTCGCGTTGGACATAGATAAGCTACTGGCCGTCAGCTTGAAGGGGATGCCAGACCGGGCCAGCAGCATTGTTCCTCCCGATATGCCCGGTCATAACCCGTCCCTCTCGCCGGTTCCCTTCGACCCGTCTCAAGCCCGGGCCCTGCTGGAACAATCTCGGTACGGTGGTGCGGAAAACCTGCCCGTCATCGTGTCTTTCACGCATGACGACGCCTTCCATTGGATGTGGCAGGAATATCTAGGGGTGGAGGTGGAAGCGGTGTCACTTCCCGAACCGCAAGACTACCTTGACCGGCGGGATGCCAAGGAGCTGCCTCTGGAGGCCACCGGCTGGTGCGCCGACTACCCAGACCCGCAGAACTTCCTGGAGGTGCTGTTCCACAGCGAAAGCGACGAAAATCACTTTGGGTACTCCAATCCTGAGGTGGACAGCCTGCTGGAGGAAGCTGCAGTGGAGCCGGACCACGAGGCCCGCATGGCCCTGTACCAGGAGATTGAGCGGCGCATCCTGGACGACTGGGTCGCCGTCCCGCTCTGGCACAATCGCAGCTATGTCCTGGTGCGCCCATACGTGAAGGGTTATGAGCTGTCGGCGATAGGTATTCCGATTCTTCAGGACCTCTCCATTGAACGCTAAGAAAGTGGGAGGCTGATGGTGGTCGCAATAAGGCCGAGGGTATTGCTGGGCCTTGCCAGCTTGGTGGTGACGATCGCATGCGGGACCGCGACCTCCGCGCCTATCCTTACCCCCGCGCCTGCTTCCACATTCGCCGCGACTCCCACAGCCGCCCCAACGCTCGACTATGCCGATGTCACGCTGGCTGCCAGCGAGGCCACTATCGACTTCCCGGATTCTATTGACTTCATTTTGAGCGCATCCAGCGCCCTCCCCTTGCGGAAGGTAGACTTGGAATTTGGCACTGATCACGTTTACTCTTGTGCCACAAGAGAATATTCCAGCGTACGTCTGGATTTCGAACCGGACACTGAGGTGGAGCTTAGCTGGGAATGGGAGCTGAAAAAGACCGGCTCCATCCCCCCGGGGACCGTGGTGTGGTGGCGCTGGCGGTTCGAGGACGAAGGAGGCCGCTCTTATCTAAGCCACCGGCAAGAACTGGAATACGAGGATAAGCGGTTCCAGTGGCAGTCCCTCACCCAGGATAACATCACGCTGCACTGGTACACGGGCGGGAGGGACTTCGTCGCAGAGCTGGCCCAGGCTATGGCAGGTGGTCTCGCTTCTCTAGAGCTGGGGAGTGATCTGGTGCAGCCCATCCAGGCCTTCATCTACGCAGACGCAGAAGATGTACAAGGCGCCATCCTCTTTGCGCAGGAGTGGACTGGGGGCCTGGCCTTCGGATCCCAAAACATCTTGCTGATCACCATCTCACCTGAGCGTGCAGAGGAGGAAGTCAGCGGGTTGGTCCATGAGCTGGCGCATCTGCTAATCCAGGAACTTACCTTTAACTGCTTCGGAGGCCTGCCGCCCTGGCTGAATGAAGGGTTGGCTACCTACGCCGAAGGGCCACTGGCCCCGTATCAGCAGTCGGCGCTGGATCGTGCAGCCGCAGAGGATACTCTCATTACGCTGCGGAGCCTCAGCAGCAGCTTCCCGGCCGGCCACCTGGGAGCCAGTCTCTCTTATGCCCAGAGCCAGAGTTTGGTGGCGTACCTGATCGATACCTATGGCTGGGCGAAGATGCGGGAGTTGCTGGCTGTCTTCCAGGGAGGCAGCACCTACGACGACGCCCTCCTTCAAATCTACGCTCTTAACATGGACGTCTTGGATCATGAGTGGCGCGCCTCCCTAGGCCTTCTTGAGCCAGCGGCGCCCTAATCCCAGCTTATATTCAGGCTTGTTAGCCGGTCGGCAGCGGAACGGTCGATCGCGACAGTCGCCTTGTCCGCCCGGCGCGATGGTCGGCACGCTTGAGGTCCAGCAAGACGAGCACTTCTACGACCGGAGCATGCAGGACGCAGTCTGGAGATCCGTGGTGAGGTTGTCCGGAGTGGGGTTCCCCGGCTAATTGCGAGATTTATCTTTAGATTCGCAGGGATCAAATGACCTGTGAGCCCGAAAACGCGCCTTGAATGGCTCTCAGAGCGTTGTGGAATTCGTATCCGCCCGTTACCGTCCGATTCTCTTACCGAACCCAGCTGGGGATATTCTCATCCTTCAATAGGCGTGCTCAAAAATTACTCTCCCTCTCCTCAACCTTGAGGAATATTGGCGCGGACGTCGAAATCGGTTTCTCATCTTGAGAAATGTGGGAACGACTTTGAATACCCTTGTGGTCCGAGCCTAGATGGACAAACTGGTTTGCAACCCATAGATCGAAATGACCCATAAAGGAGCAGAGTGTTCTTGGAGGATGGATGCCAACCGCCCATCAGGTGACCGGCGCCTAAAATCATACGAGGTCGCTCCAGATTAGAATCGTGGTATTACTTCCGGTCGGCGACGGTGGATGAGAGGGAGATTTTGTTGCGCATAGACAACGGGGATATATATTTGGGCAAGCGGCTTTTGAAAGGGCGTCAAGCCGGAATTCTGCGCTTGGCTGTGCTTAATCTGCTAGTTGGCGGCAGCCTGGCGGCCTGCCAGACTGCAGTCACTTTGCCGACAGAACCATCACCTTCTGGGCAAGCGGGAAGCGATCCGGCCTCTACTGCGGGTCTGATCCAACTTCAAGATCCCTTAGACGAGCCAGAATATTATTGCGTTGATATTCCCGGGGCTGGCCTAAGCCTGAATTTACAAGGCGCACTCCAGGCGCACACCTGTAAACTACGCGCCGCCGAAGACGAAACGTTCACATTCAATTTTCCATCGGTGGGCCAAATCTATATGGAAGCCTACCAGCTGTGCGTCGAGGCCGATAGCGTCGAGGCGGGCGCTGAACTTCGCCTTCAGGAGTGCACCGACCAGCCGCGGCAGCGCTTTGTATATGAGGAGGGGCGGATCCGGCTGCGCGATGCTGGCACGGAAACGCTGTGCCTGGCGATTGCGCCGGGTGCCGGGACGCCAACCGGCGGCCCAAGTCATTTGCGACGCGATTTGGAATTACGACCGTGTGCCGAAGTTGAGGCGGCGCTATCGGAGTGGAAAATTCCTTAGTCTGGCTGATCTCCCAACCGAAGTATTAGACCGAGGCAAATCGCGTCCTAGAACAATCCCTCGGCCAAAAGACAAAAATTGTGTCGGACGGATTGAGCCAAGCCTTTGCCAGGCGCGGCCGCTGATTCCTGGCAACAAATTAGGCAAATCCGTGACCCGGGGACCCTGCGTTCCCATCCTCGCGCACCGCATTCTTGACCGGTCGGTCACAATAGGTTACAGTGTTGGCCTCTCACCGCTAGATCCCATGGCGCGAACTAAAGAATTTGACCCCGCTCGAGCTTTGGAAAGCGCCATGCAGCTGTTCTGGTTGCAGGGATATGAAGCTACCTCCGTCCGAGAACTCTGCGAGCACATGGGAATTCAGAAGGGCAGCCTGTATGACACCTTCGGGAGCAAGCGCGCGTTGTATTTGGCGGCGCTAGAGCGCTATCTCAAACTGAATTTACCCCCCGCCGATTTTTATGACAATTTGGGCTCGGCCAAATCTACCATCGCGGAGATCTTTGCCCACAAAGTCGACATATCCGTTGCCGATAAGCAGTGTCGGGGATGCTTCTTCGTTAACACCATCGTGGAGCTGGCCCCCCATGACGCAGAATTTGCAGCCATCGGCAAAGAAGGTAGGAAAGAGTATGAAGAGACGTTTTACCGTTTGTTGGCTATCGGACAAAGGACGGGCGATATTCGCCCGGAACGTGACATCACCTCCCTTGCCAACTATCTGACCAACTCCATGTTTGGGTTGCGCGTAATGGCGAAAACGACGCGAGACCGACAAGTCCTGGAGGGGATCGTCGAAACCACACTGTCCGTGCTCGATTAGTTTTTTTGTCAATATTCTTGACCGACTGGTCAGAATAACCAACAGGATTTATCAGAATCGAAAGGAGGCTCCGCCCAATAGACTCGCCGCGGTGGAATTCTCGCTCGGTACTTTGGCCGTAAATACACGATCCGCAAAAGGAGCAATAAGATAATGTCTGCATCCCATGCATCCGGTAGCTTGGACGATGGAGCATCCAGCGCTGCCGACGACCGAACGCTCATCCGAATAGGGGCGGTATCGGCCATCATCGGAGCGGTGCTGTTCATGGTCGCCAACATTTTGCACGCGCGCTCACCCAACATTGAAATTACACAGGCACAGATCGAGGCCGTAGCCGCCAGCGACATCTGGCTAACCGACCACCTTGTGCTTCTCGTGAGCGGCCTGCTGTTGCTCGGCGGTCTGGTCGCCCTGCGTAAATCCATCAGCGGCCAGCCGGGCGCGGCGTGGGCAGAGTTTGGCTATGTCAGCGCGCTAGTTAGCACCGGTTTGTGGGTCGTATTGATCGGCCTTGACGGCATCACCTCGAAGGTCGTGCACGACGCCTATGCTGCCGCACCCGGCGCAGGAACCTTAGCGATTGCCGAAATGATGGAGGAGATCGACATCGGTCTCTTCAGCACCTTTATCATTGTGTTCTTCGGCGTCACGCTCCTGCTCTACGGGCTTGGGGTCGCGTTCAGTGATAATTATCCCCGGTGGCTGGGCTGGGTGGCCGTTGTCCTCGCGACTGCGTCACTCATCACTGGATTCGTGCAGGCCTACACCGGCCTCTCCGTATTGGTGACCAGCATGCTGTTTTCCAGCTTCTCCAGCTTTCTCACGCTGTGGCTGCTGACCATGGGTGTGCTCATGTGGCGCCGGACGCGCGTGGCTTCATGATCGTCCTGTATCTGCCTGAAGCGAGGGTGTCCGCCAAATTACCGGACACCCTCCGGTCACGAGATTTTGGGGGCCGCTGTGCATACTAGGAGCGAAATGAATTTAACATCTAGTGTTGCTGAACGGTCGGCCCACCGCCGACCTATCAGAAACTTGCACTGGGGGATATTCGCAGGGGCCCTTATCATCGGAATGGGCGTCGCTGCGTGTACCCCCCCAACGGTTCAATCTGAAGAGGAGCCAATAATGACCTACCCCACGCTACCCGAACGACAAAGCCCGAGACCGGAAACCACGGGATCGGTTCCTCACCAGCAGATCGGCGTGGACCCCGTGCCGGACGTGAATGAAGAGCTTTTTCGACGCGCTTTTGCGCTGCCCGGAGTCGAAAATCGCCCCTCAACCTTTTCGCTTCCTGGTGCCCGCGGGCTCTGGATCAACGAGAGCGTGACCATTGTTCGTCAGGACCAGATCGTTTCCGGACGCGAGTTTGCCCACATCCACCCCGACGGAAGCCTGCATGCCTCGCTTCCTCTGGATCGGGCCCGGGAGGCCGTCGATGCCGGATGGGCGGAACCCCAGCCGATCGCGGATCAACTCGGGGTCCCCGGGCTAGTGATGATCTTTACGCCGCAGACTCACGAAGAGTTGAAATCTGTGCTGCAGCTGATTGTGGACTCCTACAATTTTGTCACCGGGAGCAAGATAGATGTCGCCGACCTGGGAGAGTAGCTGCCGCATGCTGCCTCAAATCAGGCAAAGCAAGATGAGGCTAAAGACCCTATCGTTGGCACAGCACCACTAGGCGCGGGTCGGAATATGGCGATCACATCCCCGGAAGATCAGAAGGTTACATTTGTTGAACTATTCTTCGATCTTGTATTCGTCTTTTCTGTAACACAAATCGTTAAGCTCCTGAATGAAGGACACGATTGGATCGCCGTAGGACAGTCGATCCTAATATTCTGGCTGGTCTGGTGGACCTGGTCTCAACTCACCTGGAGTCTGAACGCGGCCGATACGACTCACCCGCTCGTTGAACTCAGTATCCTTATTACGACCGGGGTGGCCCTTTTTGTGGCCGTGGCGGTCCCGGAAGCCTTCGGGGACCGCTCCCTCCTGTTTGCCGTCTCGTACGCATTAGTGCGCACGATGGGTCTAACTTTGCAGTTTTTCGTCTCCCTGGAAAATCCTAGTCTGCGACAGGCCCTTCGGACCTGGATCGTTCTATCGACTGGCGGATTGTCGGCCGTATTGATCGGCGGAATCATTGGAGGTGTCGCCCAGTATTGGCTTTGGGGGCTGGCGATCCTCTTAGACATCATCGCCGCTGGCGTAAGTGTCCAAGCTAAAGATTGGAATATACATCCTGAGCACTTTGCCGAACGTCACGGCCTGTTCGTGATCATAGCGATCGGCGAGACCTTGACGGTGGTTGCCGTCGGCGTCGCCGACGCAATCTGGACCAGCCAACTGCTGCTGGTAGCGGTGCTCTCGGTTGCAGTCACCGGAGGGCTCTGGTGGAGCTACTTCGCGCGAGCCAAGCCGGCACTCGAACGAGCGTTGGCTTCTAATCCAGGTTCCAAGCGATCGATGATCGCTAGAGATTCCTACAGCTTCATTCATTTTCTGATGTTGGCCGGTGTCATTGCATATGCAACTTCTATGGAAGCGATTCTTGTACACGCGGCTGAACCGCTTCCTCCGGCGGCGACCCTTGCATTCGCGCTTGGGATAACCTTGTTTGTTGGGGGCATGGCCATCGCTCTGTGGAGGGCGACGGGTGCCTTAGCTCTGACACGAGTCGTGCCCATGGTTGTGATGGCGATCGCGATCGTTCTGGCTATTGGAATGAGCACCGTCCTGGTGCTGGCAATCGCCCTGACAGGTCTTGTGACAATCGGAGTGTTGGAGCAACGAGTGCGAAGCCCGTTTTGACTTGCTGGTTGCAGGACGAGGCTCGCGATCAAAGGAGATGCTTATGTTTTCAGACAACGAAATAGCCTATTTGGCAAGCCAACGGTTGGCCCGGATCGCGACCGTTTCTTCGGCAATGCAGCCCGATGTTTCCCCGGTAGGTTTCCAGTTCGAGGGTGGGCGGTTCATCGTTTCCGGCCTGAAGCTCAAGCCCACGCTTAAGTACAAGAATGTCAGCAGCGGCAATACAAAGGTCGCGCTGGTAATCGACGATCTCGCATCGGTTTCTCCGTGGAAACCGCGCGGGATCAAGATCCATGGCACTGCTGAGATCGACGAAGTGGATGGCCGAGAGATCATTGTTATTCGGGTCAATACTCATTGGAGTTGGGGCGTGGAATCCGACGCTCTCGAAGGTGGAAATCGATCCATCCGCAAAGTCGAGCATGATCACAACTAGCGCTGCAGCCTAGCCAGTCGCAGGCTCGCGACCCCAACATAAGCATGTGGCATGGGTGTTTAGTGCGCCAAAAAAGCCTTCCGCCAATGCTATTCCCGCTTGAAATGCATGCGGCCGCCGGCACCCCGAATTGGCTCCGGCCTAGGGGCGGCTGGCGATGCGCAGGAGCATCGCGCTGCTCAGAGGATGCCGGCGCCAACGGCCTGACATCCCCAGGTGACGAAGTGCAGCTCAGGAAAACTTGAGGTGCGGGCGTAATCTATCCGGCGGGCAGGAAGGCGAATTGAAAAGGTGGAGAGTGTGGAGGACTTCAAGGATCGTGATTCGGTTTCTGTGGCCCTCGTACGGGACGTCAAACCGGAGCGCGTCGATGAATTCGAAGGTTGGCTGCAGGAAGTCAGGGCTGCGCTGAGTGCTGTTGATGGCTACGCCGGCATGGACGTCGTCCGGCCCCGGCTATCTCGCGGGAAAACACCGCGATACACGGTGATTCTGCGATTTGATAGCCACGACAAATATGCTCTTTGGCACAACTCGCGGGAGCGGGCAAAACTCATCGAGCTCGCCGACGAATTCAGCCTTACGCGGCCAGCTTTGCAGGGGCGGCATGGTCTGGAATCTTGGTTTGCGCCCCCGGACGACGACCTAATCATTCCCCCGAGGCATAAAATGGCGATCCTGACGTTTGGCACGCTTTATCCGCTGATCCTGGCCACCGGTTTCATTCTCCTTCTACTCCCCCGTCGATGTGCCCTTTGCGCTTTCGACGCTGCTTACTGTGGGAATCGTGGCGCCCGCTGCCACATACGTTGTGATGCCATGGGTCACACGCGTCTTTAGGCGATGGCTATATCCGCGGGAGGACCTAAGGCCACGGTAACGGCCGGCGATGTTATGCCAACTAAGTACACGTCTGACATCCCGCCCCTCAGCAGAGTACGTCTATGGGCGGGACTTGACTGGATCGGCCGTGAATCGGCGGCGGTTTTCTGGCCGAGCCGCTTGCGTATCCTACGGGTACAGAAAGGCAGCGAACCATGAATACCGATGGACTGAATGATCCGGATCCGATCTCGGTCGGCATCACGCGTCGAGTGAAGCCCGACCGCGTAGCCGAGTTTGAGGCCTGGATCGATGAGATAAGGGGTGTGGTGTCTGGTTTCGAAGGGTACGTCGGGATGGACGTCGTCCGGCCCGTTGACCCAAGCCACCCGACTTATGTCATCATCCTTCGTTTTGACAGCTTCGACCGTTACTCCCTGTGGCGCGCGTCATCGGAGCGAGCAAGCATCGTGGAGCAATCCATGGAGTTGACCGAGGGTGAGCCGGTTTTGGAGGAGGCCCATGGCTTGGAGGGGTGGTTCACGCCGCCGGCCGTACAGCGATCGCCAGGGCGTCCAGCACGATACAAGATGGCCATCCTCACCGTCGTCGGTCTCTATCCTCTTATCCTCGTGATTGGCCGATGGGTTGCCGACACCACCCAGTTTCCGCCAGCGCTGGGCACCCTCGTGACGGTCAGCATCGTGGCCACTTTGGCCACTTATTGGGTGATGCCCTGGATCACGCGCTTCTTCCGCAGGTGGTTGTTTCCCAATACATGAGGCTTGAAGGCATCCGCCCGACCGTGCCACCGTTGCCGCGCGGATGCGCCCCATTGAGTAGCCACCTATGTACTGAATAAGAGACGAGTTGTCGGCTCCTGATCAGCCGACTTGTGAGCCCTGGAATTTCAAGAAGGAGGTGCCTGTGATCTCCTCACGCTGCACTCGCCAACGCCCAACCTTCTCGACGCATTTGATGGAGTAGTCACCCCAAAAGATGTGAATAACGCCGTCGGGGAGGAAATGATTCGCCTGAATGTAGGCAAAAACTTCCGCTTCATTCCCGTCTTGACTTCTAAGCTCGACGTTCAACATCTGATGCTGCGTGGCCGTGTATCCTTCTTGCTTGAAATTGCCCTGTGCAAATTGAGCCCGCAGCTGTGCAAGGCTCTCGTACTCCTGAACCGGGCAGTCAGGTCCAGGGCACTCCACCGAAGGCCCACCAGGGTAGAAGGTGAACTTGAACGAGTAGTCCTCGGCAAGACACTCCTCCCACATGGCGACGCCTCGATCGAAATCCCCTCTGCCAACAGCGTCGATGCCGTAGGCGAAACAGTAGGCCAGGTCCGTCGGATTGGATGGTTGCATGGTGTGTCCTTTCTCGTCACAGTTGCCTGAAGGCTAGATTCAAACCAAAGCTCGATCGGGGTCACAATCCACAGTTCGCGCCATTTGATCTAGCGGAGAGAGGCCAAACTGTATCTTATTTTTACCGATCGGTCAAGAATACGGTGTGCGAGTTTCGAACCGACCGCTCGGCTGTTGCCGAGCGATTTGGGAATGCCGACGGATTTCAGACGGTCCACCGCTCCCCCTCTCTTGTCAAGCGGTCAGGAAGCTGCGAAAAACGCAGAGCCCCACTCTCGAGCGGGGGCTTTACGCCTTTTTTGTCTTGCTCGGGTGGCGGTTCATGCATAACGGGAGTAGCGGAGAGTTTCGCTGCGACCAGGATTATCGCCCAGTGGAAATCTGGAACATCTTCGAGCCAGAGGCATACTTGGATTTCTTAGGCTTGGCAATCAGGCAGCGACCTCACCATAATTGGAGAGGTGCTCGCACCGGCTTCTGAAAAGTGACTGACCTAATTGCCGAGCTGTTCCCGTTCATTGCGTTCTGATGCTTTGGTGTTTTATTTGCGGCAATCTTCTTGACGCTTGCGTGGGCGCGATGCCGGGAAATTAAATGGCCGTTCATGAGTTTGATATGGGACTTGCAGTCTCACGGCGACTGCCAAAGCCGGCGTTCCAGGATGTGGATGGTCACCGGCTGTGGAAGGAAGATGAGGTTTGGCTTCTGGCTCTGGTCGGATATGAGATTTACAAATCCCTTAGTTACCGCTTGAACCGGTCCGTTCGCGTTCACTTAGGCGGAGAGTCAAGGCCGATTCTCCTTTGCGCGCGAAATGGAAAATCAAGGTCAACGGCCGGTGTGGAACCGCAGCCAGGCCCTCAAGAGAGCGTATGAACTCTTGAGCAGGCGGGAAGGCTCCTTCTACTAGTGGCGCAAGGCCCCCGCCGCCGATTTGATGAATAGCGGGCCCTGCGGCGCCCTACTCAAGAAAGGCGATCAAAGCATCCACGCCGCGGCGGAACACGCCATCTGGCCACGCGATCTCGAGCGCCTTCCAGCTCACCCCACCGTCCTTTGAGCGGAACAGCCCGTGATTGTTGGCGGCGTAGAAGACGCCCGGTTCATCCGCACGCGTCGCAAGCCGGCTGGCCACAGTGCCCCGCCCGTTTGGCAAACCTTCCATTGCCAGCTCAAATGGCCGCCCACCCATCCTTCGGTACATATAGGCCTCAGCATTGCTCGGCCGATATGCCAGATACGGACCTGAGGCGCCGGAAACCACCACCGTATCGGGGTCCCCGGGATCCACCGCCACGCCGACCAAGTAGCCATGTTGTAGGCCATCCATTGGTCGCGACCAGCTATCCCCGCCATCATCGCTCTCGAAGTAACCGTCTCCTGCAGCCGAATACAAACGTCCGCTCGCTGCTGGGTGGGTGGCCGCGGTGTGCGTGTCGATCGGTCCGCCGCTTACGCGGTCTTGCCAGGTGTCGCCGCCGTCGGTCGACCGAACCAGCGCGCCGGCCTCGATTGCCACGTACAGCCTTCCTTCGACCGTAGGATCGACCTCGATCCAGCGCACATGATGAGTCTCGGGTTTGGGTGGGAAGCTCCAACTGGTGGCTGAGGGCAGGTCCATGAGCGCCGTCAACTCGCGCCAGGTCTCTCCTGCGTCATCGGAGCGGGAGAGCGTGCTGGGTTCGGTCCCGGCGTAAACGACTCCAGGGCGCGCATCACCTGCTCGCTCGACCGCCACTGCCGTGATCTCGCTATGCGGAATGCCTGCGCCCGCCGGCTCCCAACTGCGGCCGGTGTCGCTGCTGCGCCATAGACCGTTGCCCGAGGTCCCAACATACTGTCGGGTTGGGTCGGTCTCATCGAGGGAAATCGACTCGGGCGCCAGCCCCTGCAGATGCTGTTCGACATTTCCCTGCCGAACAAGCAGCAATGCTCCCTTGGTAGCGATCGCAAAGCTAGGCATGTGTGTGAACCTCCTCTATGGACTGCGAATGATCAAGAGTCTATGGGTCTCCGACTCTGCGCCCCAGATTTCATGAGGCGGGCCGAGGAGCTGCCGCTCGTTGACGCCGCAGCTGGGTAGGACGGACACATAGACGGTCGGTCCTGTCCTTTTTTCCAAGTGTGGATTGTAAATGTTATGGACCCTCAAGGCGCTCGTGCGATGCAGATTGGTGGATGTAGACCGAACAGTTTCGCCAGCTTGGACAGTTAAACAATATAGTGATCAAATCCTTTGGAGGTGACTTATGAAGCGTCCGTGGCTCGCGGCAATCCTCATCTTCTTCTTTATGGGTCCAGAGCAGTGAACAGTCAACTCATGGCGATGGGATTCGGCTAGATCCCCAAACGCCCGCGGATCATGGATCGGTTTCGTCGCTAAATCGCCTGAAGCGAGCTTGGTCCCCCCGCTTCATGACCTATGACACAGTGCAATGCATTTTACTCATGGCCGCTCAAAATGAGCGCCATTTCATACCTTATGTTCAAATTTTGAGCGATGCCTTCAGGAGCCACGAATAATGTGCTCATTTTCGTGTTCCCAAGTTCCTGTCCTCCAGAACACTCACGAAGGCGAACCCCTGACACACCGGCCCGGGGAGGCTATCTGAGATTTGAGTTCTATTTTAATTGCTGCGACCTCTAACCGCCCTGGTCACGGTTGATCTGCGCTCGCAACTCCAGATGATCGGCGTGAACACCATGATCATCACCCTGGCTACAGTGACCGGGATGGCGGTCGCCAGGACCGCTGGGATCATCGTGGCCATGTCTCCGATGACGAGCTCGCAGAAGCGAGCTGGATATGCTCCCGCCTCTCAAAAACGAGACAAATGTTGTACAAATGTGAGGGAACTCAGACGGATCTGCAGATCCGATTCGATCCATACATTAGCAAACTCATCTTGTAAACTATCAGATCGGGCCGACAGGAGGGACCTTTTATGAGCGATAAGGAAGGCATCGAAGTTAGCGAAGCCGAAATCGCTGCTCACTGGCAGGAAGAGGAGTATTTCTACCCACCGGCGGAATTCATCGCCCAGGCCAATCAGACCGATCAGGCGGTGTTCGACCGATTTCGGCTCGGAAACTTTCCCGAGTGTTTCAAAGAATACGCAGACTTACTTACGTGGGACAAGTACTGGCATACGACTCTCGACACCAGCAACGCCCCCAGCTGGCGTTGGTTTGTGGGCGGGCGGATCAATGCCTGCTACAACTGCGTCGACCGTCACCTCCCAAACCACCGGAATAAGGCCGCCATCATCTGGGTGCCGGAGCCGGAGGAAGAAGCGGATGTGGCCCTCACCTACCAAGAGCTCTACGTCAGGGTGAATGAGCTCGCGGCGCTGCTCCAGGACTTTGCGGGCCTCAAGGCCGGCGACCGGGTGACGCTGCACCTGCCCATGGTCCCCGAGCTGCCCATCACCATGCTCGCCTGCGCCCGGCTGGGTGTAATTCATTCCGAAGTCTTCGGAGGGTTCAGTGGCAAGTCGTGCGGCGAACGGATCGCGGACTCGGGTTCTCGAATTCTGATAACGATGGACGGCTACCATCGCGCGGGCGATTTACTTGACCACAAGGTGAAGTCGGACGAAGCAGTTCAGGTGGCCGGTAACGAAGGTCAGGTCGTCGACAAGGTGTTGGTCTGGCGGCGGTACCCCGGACAATACGTCTCGAAGTCAAAGATGGTAAAGGGCCGGGACTTCTTCGTGGACGAGCTGCTTCCCAACTATCTCGGCGCCCGCATCGAACCCGTATCCATGCCGGCCGAAGCGCCGCTCTTCCTGATGTACACGAGCGGTACCACGGGGAAGCCGAAAGGCTGTCAACACAATACGGGCGGTTACCTTGCATATGTTGCGGGCACCTCGAAATATGTGCAGGATATCCACCCCGAAGATGTGTATTGGTGCATGGCGGATATCGGATGGATTACGGGCCATTCTTACATCGTGTACGGGCCGCTTTCGCTGGCGGCCACTTCCGTAATGTATGAGGGAGTACCGACCTATCCGGACGCCGGGCGAACGTGGAGGATCGCCGAGAGATTGGGGGTCAACATATTTCACACGGCGCCGACAACGATCCGGATGCTCAGGAAGGCCGGTCCGGACGAACCTGGTAAGTACCAGTTCCAATTTAAGCACATGACCACCGTTGGCGAACCGATCGAGCCGGAGGTCTGGCGATGGTATTACCACTCCGTTGGCAAAGGCAAAGCGGTGATCGTGGACACTTACTGGCAAACCGAGACGGGAGGCTTCCTCTGCAGCACGATGCCGGCCATCCATCCGATGAAGCCTGGGAGTGCGGGCCCGGGGATGCCGGGCATCCATCCCATCATCTATGACGAGGACGGCAGTGTGATCGAACGCGGTTCGGGGAAGGCGGGAAACATCTGCATTCAGAACCCCTGGCCGGGGGGGTTCGAGACGATCTGGGGGGACCGCAAGCGGTACGTCTCAACCTACTACGAGAAATACTGCAGGAACCCGGAGAGCAAAGACTGGAGAGACTGGCCCTACTTCACGGGAGACGCCGCAATTCAGGCCGACGATGGCTACTATCGGATTTTGGGCAGGGTTGATGACGTGATCAACGTCGCCGGACATCGATTGGGCACGAAAGAACTCGAGTCGGCGTGTTTGTTAGTTCCAGAAGTTGCGGAAGCAGCCGTTGTGCCAATGGCGGATGATATCAAGGGGCGCGTACCGGACGCCTACATCTCACTGAAACCTGAATACAAGCCGAGCAAGAAGATTCAGGAGGCGGTGGTGGCCGCGATCGAGACGGAGATTGGGAAGATTGCTCGACCCAAACGTGTGCATATCGTGCCTGATATGCCGAAGACGCGGTCCGGAAAGATCATGCGCCGCGTCCTGGCGGCCATCTCTGACGCCAGGGATATCGGCGATGTCACCACGTTGGCCAACCCCGAAGTGGTGGAACAGATTCGCCAGATGGTTCAGGGCGACAACACAGAGACCCTCAAATAGCCAATCGAAACTGGGTGGTGCCGGGTTCCAATCACTGAACGCGGAGAGAAGGAGGCGTCCTACCTGGGCAAAGTACTAGCTCGACCTCGCCTAGCCCTGGTCGTCGGCAAGCGGCCCACGCTGTTGCTGTTGTCTGTGGCCACGCTGCTGAGCATGTCGGTGTGGTTTTCAGCTTCCGCGGTAGTGCCGCAACTGACTCAAGTCTGGAGGCTGAACGACTCAGGGCGTGCCTGGCTGACGATGTCGGTTCAGATTGGCTTTGTTGTGGGGGCTTTCGGCTCGGCGCTGCTCGGCCTGGCCGATCGGCTGCCCTCGCGCTGGATGATGTCGATCTCAGCCGGGCTTGCGGCCCTGGCAACCGCGTTGATTCCGATATTGGCCCAGGGTTTGGGCCTCGCATTGTTGCTTCGCTTCTTGACGGGGTTGGTCCTAGCCGGTGTCTATCCGGTCGGAATGAAGATCATGGCCACCTGGACCAAATCCGACCGCGGGCTCGGGATTGGTCTGTTGGTGGGTGCGCTCACACTCGGATCGGGTGCGCCGCACCTGCTTAACGCCGCCGGAGGGCTTGGGCACTGGACCTTTACGCTTTATCTGTCGGCGGCACTGGCCGCGGTCGGATGTATCGTCTCGGCGCTTTTCATTCGGGAGGGACCCTTTGCGGCGCCGGCGCCGCACTTCAACTGGCGTCATGTGGGCGTGATCCTGCGCAAACGCGAAATCATGCTCGCCAACCTTGGTTATTTGGGCCACATGTGGGAGCTCTTTGCCATGTGGGCCTGGCTCCCGATTTTTTTGGTGGCCAGCTTTGCCTCGATTGGTCTGGACGCTCGCTTTGCCGGCCTGGTTTCCTTTGCAGTCTTCGCAGCCGGCGCTCTCGGGAGCTTGCTTGCCGGTCTGCTCGCTGACCGGATGGGTAGGACGGTCATTACTTCGCTGCTAATGGGAATTAGTGGCGCGTGCTGCCTGATTGTCGGCCTCTTATTTGGCGGACCACCCATACCGCTGATCGCGCTGAGCCTGGTGTGGGGATTCGCAGTAGTGGCCGACTCCGCCCAATTCTCGGCAAGCGTAAGCGAGCTCACCGACCAGCGGTATGTTGGAACCTCATTGACGCTTCAAACCAGCATGGGCTTTCTCCTGACGCTCTTCACGATCCGCTTGATCCCAAGTCTTGTTTCTTGGATCGGCTGGGAATGGGCTTTTGCGTTCCTTGCGATTGGGCCTGCGGTAGGTATTTGGGGGATGCTCGCGTTGCGCCGGTTACCGGCCGCAGAACGACTGGCCGTGGGCCGCGGATAGACTCACCCAATCCGACCCGTTGTTAGAAAGGTGATGTGGGATGGATATTTACGTGGGTCAGACCGCTCGGCGAAGCAATACCTTCACAACCGAGCACGTGCTCTCATATTCTGAGCTGACAGGGGACCGTAATCCTCTGCACTTTGACGCGCAATTTGCGGCCGGCACTCGGTTTGGGAAATTAGTGGTGCAAGGCGGCCTGACGACCGGCCTGCTTCATGCTCTTGTGGCCGAAGACCTGCCCGGGCCCGGCACCGTCTTCCTCAGCCAGGATTGGCGGTTCACGGCCCCGGTTTTTATCGGTGATACGGTCACCGCGGAGGCCAAAGTTCTCAGCGTACACGAATCCAAGCCGGTTACCGAGCTGGCGATCACCGTGACACGCGCCGATGGCGAGACGGTCTTGGAGGGTGTGGCATGGTGTTACACGTTCTCCCCTGACTCGGTGGGATGACGCTCGGCATTCGAGACTCATTGATCTTGGGTCGGGGGACGGTGTTCAGAGCGGTGACCCTAAGGCACGCGTGAATTTCGGCACTTCCCCCGGCCGGGAAGGCGCCGGCGCAGTCGCCTTTCTGCTAATACTGCAGGCCTCACAGCACACGAATTCGAGCCTGCCGGGATACCCCGACGGGGGCATGCAGGCCCTGATCTCGCCTTTTGTATACCACTTTTCCAGGATCGAAAGCGGCGTTTCGGTCTCACCCCTCTCGGTGTTGAGGCTCCGGGGGCTTCGATCATAGTCGTCTCGCCTGGACCAAAAACCTCCCCCTCCTAGATCTTAGGGAAATCATCGTCCGCATTAAGGCCGTGGTTGTCGGAGGCCCGCCCTGAAGTCGGGATCCCCCACCCCATCTGTAGGGCAGATCTGGCGGGCTGTTAATCAAGTGTAAGGCTGCGAGGTCGGATCTCGTGCTACCTTGATCGCGGTCTGGAGTGGCCCGTTGTCGGTAAGGGACAGCGGGCATTTCATTTCTCGACCGGGTCAACACCGGGCTTATGCTAATCGTCGGCAACGCCGATCTCCGTCTGCCTCTGATCGCTTCGGCGATCCTGCTTTCCATGGTGAAAGCGATCTTTGTTGTGCTTGCCGTGGCGGTTGCGATCACCACGATCGCGCCCGAAAATGCGCCATCAGAAGCGGATGGCCAGGACGACCCATCGCTCACCCGGACGCCTTTATCTTCAATCACCCAATCCCAGCCGATCGTGCCACTTGTTCCGGCTGCTGTAACCACCCATTCCAATTCCGATGGCCCGCCCCAAGCCGAGCCGTCTTCCTTGGAGGAGCTAGTCCCCTTTACTGCCGTGACAGCCAGATTCGAACCGGCCGGCTGCGGCTCCCCTGTGGAGGATTATTCCCCGGTCCAAGTAGGAGAACGGGTGCTGAGCGTTCGCACCTTTGGGATGCTTCAACAGGCCGGGCAGATCTACGGCGGGTCCATCGATCTGACGGAAACCGCGATCGTCTCCATCGATCACCCTGGCAAGCTCCCAATGCCAGACCCGCATCGTGACCGCGGGGTTCTGGATATTTCGGTCAAGCATCCTCAAACGCAACGGGTCCTCTATGGTGAGATCGAGGGGGTTGTTAGAGCGCTTCGAGCCGCGGGTTTTGCGGCCTGGCTGCGTGATGAGGACGAGCTCTACCCCGGCTCCGAAATCCATGTTCACGCGGTGGCCATAGGCGATAGAGAACTTTCGAGACAGGCACTCGACCAACTGCTGGGCAAGTATGGGTATTTCGCCGGAAGGAAGGGCTACTTCGATTCGGCCGGCGCCACAGACCCACACGGCGGGCCGATTATATGCAGTTGGATGCGCGAAGCCGGATTCGGCGACCTTCGCGAGCTGCAGACCAAGCCTTCACAGGATTTATTGGGCTGGCAGGACAGGCTCCGCACGACAGCCCAGAAATTTGTTACCGGCTCTCGGGAAGAGACCCAACAAGTCGCACGGGCGATTGGTTTTCAACGGTATGGATATGAGGATCCGTCCAACATGTGTGGGCCGCTGGCCGCAGCCATTCTTCAGCACGCCGGGCTTCTGCCAAGCGCGGCCGGGCCGGTCACCGACCTCGCCAATTACTGGCTGGCCGATCCCCTCACTAACGGCCGGCCATGGTCCCTGTTCCCGAGCGACCAATACCGAATCCACCGGTTCACCCAATCGATTGAGCGCTTTGATTTCTCGGAGTGGCCGCTTTATCCCGGCGACTTTCTTTTCACGTACTCAGGCCGTGGCGCCTTCTCGCATATGTTCGTCGTCACTGAAGTGGATGGCGATGGCCGTAGCTACACAGTCACAAATCAAGAACAGGCAAATGGGGATTTTTGGATCGAACGGGTTCTGCTGTACGACCCGATGGATCCAGACGCAGGGGTGCTGCGCAGTACCTGTGAAAACTGCGGGAGCTGGCGCCGCCGGACCGGTCTTGGCGGGTTCGATGTGCTCAGGCGAACCGACTTGGCCGCTTGGTCGCCCTCTGTGGCCTCGTACACCGTCAGGGCGGGCGATACCCTTCCAGCGATTGCCGACCAGCACAGGACCACTGCGGATGACATCCTGCGGGTGAACGCCCTCAACGATTCGACGATTCTGCCGGTCGGATACTTGCTCACCATCCCAGCACCTTCCGATCAGGATCCGAGCTCGAAGTCCGCGCCGATTGGGTTGACGGAGCTCGCCGATTCACAGCTCGCGACCATCGGCAGCGGAGCAACAGATTTTGCTTATCCGACTTTCGGCGATGACCTCATGATTTCGCCGTTGCACTGACCGACCCTAGCGCAAAGGAGAGAACCAAAATGAACACCAAAGATAGAGTCATTCACGACCAGGTAAGCCTCGCCTCGGCTTATCATTTCCTGATGGCGATCGCCTACCTGATCGGTGCGGTGGCCATCATCGTCTATGCCATTCTGCCGATACTCAGCGATGGCTCGACGGGACTAGCTCAGAAGCTCTTCCTGCCGATCATCGGCACGCTACTGAGCCTGCTGCTCGTTAGCCTCTATGCCGTTACTGGGAGAGACCTGGTGAAGATGAGGAACTCGGCTCGAATGGGAGCCGTGTTCCTGGCCCTGCTTGGGATCATCGGCGGGCTCTTCGGCCAGGCCGGCGCGGTCGCGCTCGGCATCGGATCGCTTGCTCCCAACTGGCTCGCTGTACTCGGTCTGGGGCTCGGCTCGATTGCGACGTACGCTCTGACGGCTGGGGTGGATGTTGTCATTCTGCTCTTTCTGATCAAGGAGCCCGTTCGCGAGGTTTTCTACACATACTCGGCCCCTATGGTGGCCGAAGCCTGGCGTGACAACGGCCGACAGGTTGCCAAGCTAAAGGCGGAGCGACCCAGCAAGGTGACCGCAAACATATCCACGAAGTAGCGCCTGAGGGCAAAACATCAAATTCAGTCTCGGACTTTACCGGGTGCTGCGGACCTCCGATCGTGCCCGCAGCACCCCCGTTCTGCTCGCGGGAGGCCTTGCCGGGCTGGCGGGCCTGGCGGCTTGCATGGCTCTCTCAGCGGGGCTACTTGCAGTAACCGTCTCAACTTCAGCGGGTCCTTCACAGGAGACCAGCGGGAAGTTTTCTAGCGGCACCTTGGGAGACGAACCTCAAACCGCCACCCCATCGTCTGAGCCTTTGCTGCCTTTAATTTTGCCTTGTGGCCAGTCCATCCGTCATGAGCTCCTTCCCCACAGCAACGTCACCTGGCAGATTGAGGGCGAGCCGGGGGATGTGCTCTCTGTGCATTACCTCAGCGCAAGCGACAGTTCCGACCTGCAGTTCGATCTTCAGCTCGAAGATGAGAGCCTGATTCATGCCCGCGGTGGGGCAAGTTCTTCGGACACGCGAAGTTTCCTGCTGCCGAGACGGGCAACCTACAGCTTCACGCTGATCAGCGACGATTCAGGGGTGAACTATGAGATCGCACTTGCCTGCGGTGGCGTGCAACCCCCTCCGAGCCCCACCCCGACATCGCTGCCGACTCCGCAGCCGACATCCATCCCACGGTCCGCTGCCTTGCGATCAAGGGCAGGTGAGATTGAGGTAACCGGAGATCTGGTGGTTTCTCTTCTTTGGCAGTCTGTTGCAGATTTGGATTTGCACGTAATTGATCCGCGAGAGGAGGAGATCTACTTCGAAAATCCTCGGTCGTTGACTGGGGGCTTGCTGGAATACGAAGCCAATGGTTCTTGTCTCACGGCGACAACCGAGCCGCTGGAGAGCATCTTCTGGAAGGCTGGCACGGCGCCCTCAGGCAATTATCAGGTGATCGTGGATTACTATGCAACTTGCGGGAACGAGGTCGAGCAGGAATTCGTAGTGGGGGTATGGATTGACGGAGAGTTGGTCGAGATGGTTGAGGGAACAATCGGACCTCAAACCTTGGCGCTCGTGCATGAATTTCGGTATTGAGTGATCTCCGCCTCGGCTATGTTCCGACGTAATCCAGCCAGCCTTAGGCTCCCCCCGCCGCCTATTCGCGCCACCGATTAGGTCTGGGCCATGACTTCCCAACTCGAGCTGTCCTGCAAGGCGGCCTGACGACCGGCCTGCTTCATGCTCTTGTGGCCGAAGACCTGCCCGGGCCCGGTACCGTCTTCCTCAGCCAGGATTGGCGGTTCACGGCCCCGGTTTTTATCGGTGATACGGTCACCGCGGAGGCCAAAGTTCTCAGCGTACACGAATCCAAGCCGGTTACCGAGCTGGCGATCACCGTGACACGCGCCGATGGCGAGACGGTTTTGGAGGGTGTGGCATGGTGTTACGCGTTCTCCCCTGACTAAGAGGGTTGCGGCACGGCATGTCGGCCCCTCGATCTATTTCTGATCTTTATACTGTGCCCGCAACTCCGTGATGCCGGCTTCGAGCGCGGCTCGCGCGATCTCAAAATCGCCCGCCACCCTTTCCCAGAGGTCCATGCCTGCGCGCTCTGCTTCGCCGAGTTTCTCGGCGAGCTTGTCCTTCCGTCCGCGCAGCGCCGCCATTTGCTCCGTGTAGGCTGACTTCACGTCGGCACTGATCTTCTCGCCCGTGGCCTCCAGTGAATCTAGCTTCTCGTTGAGCTCATCCAGCTCGTTTTTCAATTTCTCAATCGTTTCTTGCCGTCCCACGTTTCCCTCCCTCTGTCATTTGCCGATGATCTCGTTTCGCCCATCGGCCAGGCCGCCTTCCGAAACAGGCCCGCGCCAGCCCAATTCTAGTGCCCGCGGTTACGACACACTCGCCCTCGAGCCGCAGCCTCGGCAGGCTCTGCGGGAACTGCTGCTGAATGAATGTGATCAACCGCTCGCGCTTGGCTCGGCCCCGATTCTGGGTGGGGCAGAACACCCTGGCGGGCGCACTCTATCGAGTACAGGCACGCAGGTCCCGGTCGAGGGATTATATCTTCCGCTTTTTGGGACGGTGTAATGCGACCACGCGTTGGATCTTGTTCGAACGTAGCGGGGGCGCCAGAACCCAAAATTGGCACGGTATTAGTCACCCTTGAAGACTTCATCCTGAGCCGCGAGGCGACGCTTTGCAGCCCCCAAAACCAATCAGGTTTCAGGTTCCAGTCTTGGATTTCGTGGCCCCCGGGAGGGGGTGGGGAAGTGACCGGGCGATCAGAGGCCCCTGGCAGCAATGAATAGCGAGCAGGAGACAAAGAGCAATAGAGTCTACCGCTCTAAGATGATCCAAAGCGAGCTACCCTACTGTAGCTCGCTCTTCATCTCCGCATATTCGTCTTTGCTGATTTCGCCTCGGGCATACCTGCTTTTCAGGATCGAGAGCGGCGTTTCCGTCTCACCCATCTCGGTGTTGTGGCCTCGGGGGCTTCGGCCATAGTCGTCTCGACTAGACCCGAAACCTCCCCGTCGGCTCATCATACCTCCCCGTCGGCTCATCATCATGAACATGAATACCATCATGACGACGACTCCAATGATGGGGAAGATGATCCATCCTCCGCCTCCGAAAAAACCTCCAGGCATCATAAGCACTCCTTTCTCTAGCAACGGTGGGGATCTCAAGAATTCTGCCAAGTCTTTCAGATCGCCGTCGCCGATCTGCCAGCGTGGCATTTCAGCGTTCAGCCGCTCGCCGTTCGGATGCTGGCCTTCCACTACCGCCATGCGGAAATTCACTAGATCGTAGCCGGCATGCGCTTCCGTATGCTCGTCTTCGGGGTCGCCTTCGCTGGCGTGCTCTTCTCCAACCTCGCCGGCTAAAACCGACCAGCGGATATCGGGCGCGTCCATTACCCGCATGTGCATCATGTGCACGCCACCCCTTGCTTCCTGGCCGTGACAGGAAGCGCAGCTGAGACGTGTGCCCATCATGCCTGGGCCGATGACATCAGGGCCTCCTCGATAGGTGAGGAGCTCACCGCGATCATTTGTGGCATTGAAGTAAATGAGCTGGCCATTGGATCCGGACCTACGCGCAGATGTGGCCCAGATCAGGCTGAGCACAACCAGGGATGCCAAAACCAGCACGCCTCCCAATATGGCGGCGGGCCGCAAGGAGAAGGTATTCACTTGTCCACTCAATAGCGTCGCCCACGGCCCATGGGTCGCCTGGTTTGGAAAACCCGCACTAAGCCGAACTACCGGACAGGAGCTGACTCCTCCAGTTGAAAGATAAGGTTCGGCGAAGCCTTCGAAGAAGGCTTACCGCCGTGGTCAAGAACCTGAAGCCTTGCCTTTTGCCCGGGCCGTCACCTATACCGATAAGCTCCATCTATATTGTCGGAATGGATACAGGGCATTGAAAGTGACAAAGCTCCTCTCATCGACCGACTTACTTCAACGATTCAATGACAAGGAGGCTTTCGTCTCCCCAGGCACTTCCCCAGATCGGGCGATCATAGCTGGCGAGCTGCGAAGCAGGCCCATGTCAGATCTTTGTCTGAACCTGGCTCGGGGGGTCAGACCGAAAATTATTATGTTATTCGTCGCTCTTGTAGACGCATTTCGGAGTGTTCCTTTCTCACGCAGTTGGGGCGGCCTTTATGTCAGCCAGTCCGGCGACCGAAGTCATCAACGCGCAGAGAGGAGATAGGCGCTTAAAGTGAGGGGGGAGGAGGTTGCGGGTTATCGTCCGTTGGCCGCTTTGGGCTTAACGCGAATGTCGAGACTGATCCTGAATCACTGCAGGCTTCTTTCCACATTTTTCTCCAGCCAACTGTAACTCACTGCACCGATCCGGATGTCCTGCACGACCCCGCTCGGATCCAGGAAATAGGTCGTGGGTGTCGAGGTCAGGCGATAACTAAAACCGACGGCACCGGACCGATCCATCAGGAATGTGCTCGTAAGCCCATATTTATCAGCAAACTCAAGCACCGCATCCAACGGCTCTTGTTCATCAACAAATAGGATCGTTAGGTCGTCCCCAAACTCCACTTCGGCCCGCCGCAACGCGGGGGCACTCTGATTACAAGGCTGTCACCAAGTGTGGAAAAACATGATGGCAGTGGGTTTTCCCAAGACCTCGCTTAACGTAAAGGAGTTGTCCTCTACATCTAAAATCGTAAAGTCGGGCGCACGAGCGCCTACTACTGGGGCAGCGGGCAAGGCAGCTATCTCTTCATCAGAAAGCCCTTCCGTGATACCAGGTTTGGGCCCGGCCCCGGAGCTGGCAAAGGAATATCCTACGAACAATACGATTACCGCCCCTAGCCCCCAAAGCCAATTTCTGCGACGCGCAGCTCGCTGCTTTTTTTCCGCTTGAAGTTGTTTTCGACTGACCTTCTTTGTCTTTTTCTCTGAAGGCATGGCACTCTCCTCTCTTCTAATCAGAGCTCATTATTAACATATTTCTCTATTACGCGGAGTAAGGTTTTTCACCTAGTAGTTTATGCCGCGGTCAGGGGTTAGGGTCACCGATCCGATCGAAGGTGCGGGTTTGGAGGCCTGAACAACCGGTTAGAATTATCGTGATGGATATCCCGAAGAAAAAAGTTGCCGCGGTCAGCCTGACCCTGGTGGCGCTGCTGCTTACCGGGTGTGCATCGGCCAATTCATCCACACCGATCACCCCAGCACCAGACAAGCCGACCTTCCTTTACTTCTATACCGAGGGTTGATTTCAGTGAGAGCAAATGACGCCCGTCGTGAACGGGCTGGAATCAACATTCGGCGATCAGGTAGAAATACGCGCTCTTGACGCGGCCTCGGGTCAGGGTAGGAGCGTCTTCCAACATTATGGCCTACCCGGTCATCCCAGCTATGTAATCCTAGATCCTCAAGGGGATGTGCTCTGGCGCGCCTTCGGGCCCCAATCGGCTGGAGCTCTGGAAGACGTAGTCGAGGACGCAATTTCGAAGGTGTCGAGCGGCTCCTAGGTAGGGGGTCGAGACTCACATGCTGGGGGCGGCCAATTTGTTCTCGACGAATGCGAGCATCATATATGCGCTAGTCGAGTGGCGTGAGTGATTGGATCGTGGCGGTGAGCCTCGGCGGCCCGATCGCCAAACAGCTCTGAACGCTGGAGGACCGCTCGAGCGAGAAGTACTGCCCTCGGGTCGGTGCCGAGATGAGCTGGCTTTTCAAGTAGCGGGGATACCCGGTCGCGCGGTCAAAGTTCGCGTTGACGTAATAATAATTGCACCGATCGCTGGCCAGGGGACGAGTGCTCTCTTGTCCGACGAAGTCCTGAAACATGTCATAGATCTTCGAGACTGTGAGGAATCCGGGACTCCCGCAGTCGGTCCGATAGGTGCGGATCACTCTCTCGTTCATCACTTCGACGTCGTCAGAACATCCACCCACAATGTCATAGTGGTAGCTCGCCAGGAGCCGGTAGTGATAGGGACCCTTGGCCGCCCAGCGTCGTTGTATGGCCGAATAGCGAGCCGGCGTCACCTCGCTCCCCTCTTCGGCCAAGTGCGGCCATGAAACGGCAAGGTAGCCGCCAACCGCGCACAATAGTACGCCGGAGATGACGAACATTCCGAGACGAAACCGCTTGCTGCTCATGCCAACCCATTATGGCTCGCGATCGGGTGGCTGTGTGAATTGGACGGTCGTACTACACGCGACCGTGCTCTCAACCTCCCACGCGCTGCGAAGCGCCTCGACCTAATTCCTGGCGGCTGCTGGGAGAACGCTGGCTCTATTACGGGCAGATCTCCGGAGCAGGTGAGCCACATTCAGGGAATTCGAGTGTACCGGCCTGCGTGGGTGTGAAGGTCGGTCCCGGCGGTGGCGGCACAAGAGTGAAGGTCGCGGTCGGGGCCGGGGGTGGAGGCGGGGCCTCGGTCGCGGTCGCAGGAAGTTCGCGCGGCGTCGGTTCGGGGGTCAGGATCGGAACTTCTGGCAGATTGCTCTGAAACGAAACCAGTAAATTGGAAATCCAGCACCTGCGCGAGCCGTCCGGGGATTGGATCCACCACCAGTCCCCTTCAAGATCCGTCCCGTAAGTTAGGGCAGACTGGCCGGCGGCGACATAACCCAGAATCTCATACACGGTTCCCGGCCCGGCGCGGCAAGCCGCATCCTGCATCATCTGGGCCCAGATCGGTCCGGGATTACCCATGGTGGGCTCAGGAGTATGGCTGGGCACAACCGTCGGGGTCGATGAGGGGACCTCGGTCTCCGTGGCTATTACAAGCGCAGGCGCGGTATCCGGCGTTGGTTTCGCCGCGCGCGGCCGCTCCCATCGCAAGTGCGCCGCCTACCGTGCCGAGCAGTAGCAGGCCGGCCAGAATCCACGACCAGCGGTGGCGCAAGCTCGCGCGACGTGGCGGTTTTCCCACACCGGTGATCGGACGCTCGGCAATGAGCTGGGAGGAAGTGTCTCCGACTAAGGATCCAACCGCTTCACCGAGCTCGGCCGCGCCCGCAAAGCGCTCCTCCCGGTCCTTGGCCATGGCCTGTGCCACGATCTGATCGGCGGCCGGCAGTTGCGCCGGGTCGAGGTCACGAAGGCTTGGAACCGGGTCCAGCACATGTTTCATCATGAGCTTAGCAGGCGTGTCGGCCGTGTAAGGTTGCCTCCCGGTGAGCATTTCGAAAAGGATGATGCCAAGCGCATAGACGTCGCTGCGTCCATCGAGCTCGAGATCACCACGCACCTGCTCGGGGCTCATGTAGGCGGGTGTCCCGATGTAGACCCCGCTCTTGGTGAGTGCCAGGGTGGCCTCCGCCAACTGGGCGATTCCGAAATCGGCCAGGTAGGCATGGCCGGCCTCGTCGAAGAGGATATTTCCTGGCTTCAGGTCGCGATGGATCACGCCCCGACCGTGTGCATAGTCCAGTGCGGCGGCCACCCGCATAACGACGGCGGCCGCCTCCTCAACGCGCAAAGGGCCGCGCTCGATCCAATCGGCCAGGGAGCCACCTCCCATATGCCGCATGACCAGGTACGGCTGGCCCTCATGTTCGCCGAAGTCGTGAACCGGCACGATGGCGGGATGTTCTAGCCGCGCGACGGTCTGAGCTTCTCGCACGAAGCGGGCCTTGAAATTTGGGTCGTGCAGGAATTCACGCGGCAGCAACTTGATCGCCACCTGGCGTTTGAACCGCGGATCGCGAGCGCGATACACCGTGGCCATTCCGCCTCGGCCGAGTTGTTCGAAAACCTCATAACGTGCGATGTTCATTGGGGTCACTCTACGCGCGTGAGGCACGGCTTGTCAATCGTTAGGTAAGGCCTAACCGTGACTCTTCGACTTGGGTCTGGAGCGCGGTGGCAGCGAAGGCCGACGGATGGCCGGTTGTGGACCGCCGGCGAATTCGACTGCGCATAGCCATCATGAACTGAGCCAGACTGCTGCAAGGCGCTTCCCGCCTTGACGCGCATCGCAAAGTCGCGGGTTGGGAGGCGCCGGGATTAATCCTCGAAAATATAAATTAGCACACAATTGTTTGCTGCCAGTAGGCTCGAACTGTGTACGGACGCTCGCCAACTGCCGTCACTCGATCAGTTGGCGGTAGGCGGCAACATAATGCCTTGCGATTCCCGCCCAGCTATATTCCTTCCGAACCAGCTCCAGCGCGTTAGCTCCCCGCCGACTTCTCTCCGGGCCATCCTCGAGCGCCGAATACAGGGTTTCCGCCAGAGACTGAACATCGTCCACCTCCGCGAACCAGCCATTCGCATTTGGCCCAGTATCAAGGACAAAGCTGGTTGGGCCTCCGCTGCGAGTGGCGATCACCGGCATTCCGGACGCCATCGCCTCAAGGAACACCTGGCCGAACGGCTCATAATAGGAAGGCGCGACGAACACGTCGGCTAGATTGAGCCCTTTCGACAGGATTGCATGCGGTAACCACCCGGTAAAGAATACGTTCGTGAGCCCTAATTCGCGTGCAACCGTGTAAGGGTGCCGCCCTTCCCATTCGCCGGGCATCCCGCCCCAAACGAGCAGGTTGAAGGGAGGCCATTCATCACCCATTTCGAACCGAGCGTTGACATCAGCCACCGCTTCAATTAACAGCGGGACGCGTTTGAAGTCAAGAAAGCGACCGACAAACATTAGCAGGGGCTTGAGGCCACCCGAAGCGGTGCCAAAACGCTTCAGGTCACTCTCCGAATAACCCACACTCCCGGCCACGCCGCTCTCATCCCAGCCACGCGGCTGCTCCAGCAGGATCTGTCGTAAGAAGTCCAATTTCTTGGTGTCCGTCCAGCCGCGTGGTTTGAAGAGCGAAATATCCACCCCATTAGGTATGACGGTGAGGTCCTGGTCTTCAAGTCCGAATTCGGTCATTCCCCGTTGGCGGACGTCGGGGCTGATGGCAAAGAAATGCTTCACCGATTGGGCGGCCTCGGTCATGATCCCTCGCCATAAGCTTCGGAAGGGGGCCTCCTCAAGCTTCTCCTCTTCCAGGTTGGCGAGGTTCTCCAACATCTTGATCTCGGTGCCGTGCAGCTGGCTCGCTCTTGGCAGCTCCCGGTAAACCTCCGCCGCGGCCAGGTGCATGTGGTTCAAATGATGCAGATGGATCAGGTCCGGCTGGAAGCGCCGCTTGATATCCTGAAACAGAGCTTCCCAGGAACGGCGGAGCGCGGCGTATTCATCGGAATTGACCTTGTAGAATGCCCGGTCGGGTACGCCCGCCTTGTCCTCATAACTCGGATGAAATGGCGCATCCCATTCCGGAGAAATGGGGTTTCTGCCCTCCTTGAACCCTCGCCAGGCCTCCGTGTAGTCGACCATGGTGAGCGGGATATCGCCGTAAAACCTGCTCGCCTCATGCTCCGGGTCCCCGTCGCTCAGCGAACCCGTCGCCAGGTGCACCTGGTGGCCCAGGTCGATTAGCGCCCGCGATAAGTAGCGTACGACTTGAGCGCTGCCGCCGCGCGGGTAAAAAACCAGAGATTGCACTATCTTTAGTTTCCGGGGTTCTGATTCAGCTACCAATGGATGAGGTCCTTTTCGGCATGATATCCAACGGTGCCCGGCCGGCGAGTTCCGGCCGGCTGTACGAGGCCCGCGAATGTTTGCTTGGAGCACGCGCCTCACGAGTGTCTGCTTTTAGTACGAGCCTCGCGAGTGACTCCCCGCCTTCCAGAAACGGATTCTACCGAGAAGCAGCTCGGCTGGGGCAGGCAACATTATCGTAGGTCCTTTGTTGTATGGGCGCTCACACCCAGCCATAGCGGATTTCACTACAGTTAGTCGGAGTTAAAGAATGGACACCCCTTTGATGATCTCACCTTCGCCCAACACAGTAAAGCAAGATTCGGATTCCGTATTTTTTGAGCTCACGCGCAGCATCTGCCCGGTCTGCCGGCGGGTGATCGATGCTCACATTCTGCTGCGTGACGACAAGGTCTACATGCGGAAGCGCTGTCCGGAGCATGGACCCTTCGAGGCGCTGATCTATGGAGACGCCGAGGCCTACGTGGGCTCCGCGCGTTACAACAAACCGGGCACGATTCCGCTTAAGTTTTCGACCGATATCGTTCACGGCTGCCCGCACGACTGCGGTCTCTGCCCCGACCATCAACAGCATGCTTGCTTGGGCATCATCGAGGTAAATACCGCATGCAACATGGATTGCCCGCTCTGCTTTGCGGACGCCGGCGTGGGTTTCAATCTCACGCTAGAGGAAGTGGAAGGAATCCTGGATCACTTCGTGGAAACCGAGGGACAACCGGAGGCGGTTCAGTTTTCGGGAGGGGAACCCACGATCCATCCAGACATCATCCCGATGCTGGAGGCTGCCACCCGTCGGAATATCCGACGCGTTATGCTCAATACCAACGGCAAACGCATCGCCGATGACGACGGATTTCTCGAGCAGCTGGCCGGGATCGATCCGCGCCCCGCAATCTATTTTCAGTTTGACGGCTTCGAGTCGGAAACCTACCGCATCCTAAGGGGCGAGGCCGATATTCTGGATCAGAAGCTGCGCGCACTGGATCGGCTGGCGGAGATCGGCTGTACGGTCATTCTCGTGCCGGCGGTTGAGCGAGATGTCAATGAGCATGAGCTAGGCGAGATCGTCAGATTTGGGCTGAAACATCCAGCGGTCCGCGGGATCACATTTCAACCTGCATTTCACTCAGGCCGTCATGAGGACCATGACCCGCTGACTCGAATGACGAACCCTGACATTATCAAGTTGATTGAAGCGCAGACGGATGGGCTTTTTGTGGAGAAAGACTTCTTCCCGGTCCCTTGCTGCTTCCCCACCTGTAACTCGATGACTTATGCCTATGTCGAGGGTGAGACGGTCCTGCCTCTGCCACGTTTCCTAAAGGTCGAGGACTACCTTGACTATGTGTCAAATCGGATCGTGCCGGATCTCGGTGAGTTTAGCGCCGAGACGATCCAGACCACGCTCGAGGCGCTTTGGTCTTCCTCGGCCGTCCCGGGAACGGAAAAGTCGGGGCGCGACTTCGCACTCTCCTGCTCCATCTGCGACCTGCTGGAGGAGTCGGAGCTCGCGGCCATCACGGATCACGTGTTCATGATCGCCCTCCAGGATTTCCTTGACCCCTGGACCTTCAACCAAAAGAATGTAATGAAGTGCTGCAAGGTAATCCTGCTGCCGGATGGCAAGCAGATCCCCTTCTGTGCCTACAACAATATCGGCTACCGGGAGCAGACCCGCCAGCAGCTGGCGCAGCGCCAGCGATCGCGACGGAAGGCCGAGCAGGAAGGGCTTGCATTCGATCCCGAACCCCTGACCTTCTCCTTCAATTTGAATGGTGCAGGCAAGTGATAACTTCCGCCCCCGCGGCCGCCGAGATCAAGACCTGCTGTGCCGCGCTTTACGAGAGCGATTGGGCGCGACTGCTGCTGGGAGAATCGTTTCACCCGGGCGGTCTCGAGCTCACCGAAAGGTTGGGGAAATTGCTCGATCTTCGCCCCGGACAGCGGGTGCTGGATGTTGCCTCCGGCACAGGTGCGAGCGCGGTTTACCTGGCAGAGAAATTCGGATGCGAGGTCGTGGGTATCGACTACAGTGAAGAACTCGTGGGCCAGGCGCGACGGCGCGCCCAAGAGGCCGGCCTGGCTCATCTCGTGCGGTTCGAACTCGGAGATTCCGAGAAATTGCCCTTTCCGGACGGCAGTTTCGATGCCCTAATTTGTGAATGTTCATTCTGTACCTTCCCAGACAAACACACTGCGGCCGGGGAGTTTGCGCGCGTGCTCAGAGCCGGAGGTCGAGTGGGCTTGAGTGACGTCACGCGGTCGGGCCCGCTTCCGCCAGAATTATCCGGGCTCCTGGCCCAGATCGTGTGCATCTCAGAGGCGCTTCCCTCGGATCGTTATGCGGCCCTGCTCGAAGAAGCCGGCTTTAGAATTGATCACATCGAGCCGCATCCGGAAGTGCTTGAAACGACGGTTAGAAACGTGCGCGCCAGTCTGCTCGGCGCCGAGTTGATATTCAAAGTAAAAAAGCTCGAAATACCAGGGGTTGATTTCGAAGAAGCCAGAATTGTGGCGGCAAGCGCGGCCAGGACGATCGAAGAAGGCACGCTTGGTTATGGATTGCTGATGGCAACGCTGCCTTAACGTTGCATGCGAACCGGCCGCGTACGCGAAATATTCCGTCTGTGCCTCCAATTGAACGGCCCAAAATGAAATCTGATCTTGCCGCCATCCGGGAAGAAGTTATTGGATGCCGCGCCTGCCCACGCCTGGTGGCCCATCGGGAAGACATCGCGGCCCGAAAAACCAGGCGATTTGCCGACCAAACCTACTGGGGCCGGCCGGTGCCGTCTCTTGGGGACCCTCAGGCGAGGCTCATGATTGTCGGCCTGGCTCCTGCAGCGCACGGCGGGAATCGAACCGGAAGGATGTTCACCGGTGATCGCAGCGGGGAATGGCTGTTCGAGGCCATGTATCGTTACGACTTCTCCAATCGATCGCCCTCCGCCACAACCGACCACGAGCTCAAACCCAAGGACGCCTACATCACCGCCGTCGTACATTGTGCGCCTCCGGCAAACAAGCCCAGTCGAATTGAGAAAGAGACCTGCCGCACGTTCCTGATTCGTGAACTGGCCGCGCTTCGACATCTGCGGGTTGTGCTTTGCCTGGGCAAGATCGCTTTCGATGGGTTCCTGGTAGCCTGGGCCGGAGCCGGAGGGGAACTCCCGCGGCCGAAACCTAAGTTCGCCCACGGCGCACTGAGCACCCTCCCGGATGGCCTGCACCTACTGGTGAGCTACCATCCCAGTCAGCAGAACACCTTCACCGGCCGGCTCACGCGCTCCATGTTTCACAATGTCTTCCGGCAGGCGAGGCGACTGGTCGATGCATAGTTGGGAGGTCGGCCCGAGACATCGGAAGCACGCCCCAACCCAATGGTGCAGACAAAATGGTCGTTGTGTTGACAAGGCCGGGGGCATCGTATATGCTTTCCCAACGATGAAACTGCCCGTAGCCCCTCAGCCACGTGATCGTCGACCATACTGGATCCTTGGTCTGGACTCTGGGGCTGCCTGAGTAGCTACTACCATTCGCACGCAATCCCCGCCAGACCGGCAACGAGGTCTGGCGGTTTCATTTATAGGAGTCAGCATGATCGAGGTTGGAGTTCTGGGTGCGACCGGCTACACCGGAGCGGAGTTGATCCGGTTGCTCGGCCGCCACGATCAGGTCCGGCTCAAATTCGCAACTTCCCGATCCAGTCCAGATCAGAGCCTGGCGAAGGTCTTCCCCGGAGCTCCAGATATCAATCTCATCGATCCGGTGCAGGCCCCCATCGAAGACGTGGATCTGGTGTTTCTCTGTCTCCCGAATGGGCAGTCGGCCGAAGTGGCCGCGGAGGCGCTGCAAGAGGGCACCCGCGTGATCGACCTCAGCGCCGACTTTCGCCTGGCAGACCCGGAGCTTTACCAGAAATGGTACGGGCAGCGCCATCCTGCCCCGGAACTGCTCGACGAAGCGGTCTACGGACTGACCGAAACCGAACGGGAGCGGCTGCCTGACGCCCGTCTGGTAGCCAACCCTGGATGTTATCCGACCTCGGTGCTGCTCGCTCTATATCCGCTGCTGCTCGAATCTGTGGTCGGCGGACGAGTGATCGTGGACGCTAAATCCGGCGTGTCCGGAGCAGGCCGCACGCCCAAATTGGCGACACAGTTTGTAGAGGTAGCGGAGGACCTGCGTCCCTACAGCATTGGGCGTGCACACCGACATCTGCCCGAGATGGAGACGATGCTGGCCCGCTGGGGCGATTCGGACCTCAGGCTGATCTTCAGCCCGCACCTCGTGCCCATCCCGCGCGGACTACTTTCCACCCTGTACGTCCCGCTGCGTTCAGGCTGGGTCGAGTCGCAGGTGCATCATCTCTACCTTGAGACGTACGCGGAGGAACCGTTCATCACGATCCTCCCTCTGGGCGAGGTGGCGACCCTGCGTCAGGTCAACTACAGCAATCGATGTGTGATCGGCATGACCGAAGTCGACGGAATGCTCGTGATCACGGCCGCGATCGACAACCTCCGAAAGGGCGCGGCCGGACAGGCGATACAGAACATGAACGTCGTTTTCGGACTGGAGGAAACCACCGGATTGCTCTAGAGCCCGGTGGATAAAATGCCGTTGCGAGTCATCAAGGTCGGCGGGAACAAACTGGACCAGCCGGAATTTCGAGAGCAGTTGGCTGGCGTGATTGCCGAGTTGCCGTCGCCGATGATCCTGGTCCACGGCGGAGGCCAGGCCGTAGACGAAATTCAGCTTCTTCTGGGTTCGGAGCCGGAGAGGGTACAAGGGATGCGCCGCACGGGTCCGGAGGCCATGCGCGCGGCGCTGATGGTGCTCTGCGGCGAATTGAGAGCGGAGCTGGTAACGGCGCTGATGCGGAAGGGAATCAAGACCATTGGCCTGAGCGGCTTCGACGCAGGTTTGGTACGCGTTCGCAAGCTGAATCACCCCACCGAGGACCTGGGACAGGTTGGCGAGATAGTCAAAGTCGAGACCGAATTGCTTTACAGCCTGCTCGAAGCCGGGCTGCTCCCGGTTATATCGCCGCTTTCGCTCGGCCTGGACGGCCAGATCTATAACGTCAACGCGGATAACATCGCCGGGGCCATCGCCGAGGCGATGGGAGCCCACGAGCTGGCGTTTGTGTCGGATGTTTCAGGTGTGCACCGCTCGGGCCGGATCGTGCCCCAGCTCGAAATTGGTCAGACTGAGAGCTTGATCGCCAGGAACGAGATCCGCGCGGGGATGGTCCCCAAAGTGCGCGCCGGATCGGAGGCGCTTCGCGGCGGAGTGTCGCAGGTGAGAATCGTAGACCTTCCCGGCCTGGCCGCGGGCGAAGGCACGCTGCTTACCGCGAGCGGGTCCTAACCCATGGATACCGAGCAGGTCATCCAGGCCGAATCCCGCTATCTGGTTCATACCTACAACCGTCCGCCGGTGGTTTTCACGCGCGGAGAGGGAAGCTACCTCTTCGATGCCGAAGGCAAGCGTTATCTCGACTTCGCGGCCGGCATCGCCGTCAACGCGCTCGGCCACGCCCATCCGAGTTGGCTCGAGGCATTGCAGGTACAGGGCGGGAGATTGACCCACGTCAGCAATCTGTTCCATACGGAGCCGCAGGTCGAATTGGCACGCCGATTGGTGGAGAGCTCCTTCGCCGACCGGGTCTTCTTTTCCAACAGTGGCGCCGAGGCCAACGAGGCCGCACTTAAGTTTTCCCGCAAATGGGCTGGACTCAACCACGGGGAGGGCAAGGCCGAGGTCATCGCCTTCGAGGGCTCGTTCCACGGCCGCACGATGGGCGCCCTGTCCCTGACCCACAAACCGGCCTACCGGCGACCCTTTGAGCCGCTCGTCCCGGGCGTGACGTTTGTCCCCTACAACGATCTGGCCACGGCCGAACGCGCGATCAGCGATCGAGTGTGTGCAGTATTTGTCGAGCCGATCCAGGGCGAGCGCGGTGTGTACATGGCCGATCCGGAGTTCCTGGCTGGGCTGCGCGCGCTGTGTGATCAGCACCATGCCCTGTTGGTTTTCGATGAGGTGCAATGCGGCCTGGGGCGCACCGGCCGACTCTGGGCGCACGAGTGGACCGGAGTCACACCCGACATCATGACCCTGGCGAAGCCGCTGGCGGGTGGATTGCCCATCGGAGCCACTCTGGTCACCGATCCGATCGCCTCGGCTATCGAACCCGGGGATCATGGAAGCACCTTCGCGGCCGGCCCGCTTATATGCACTGTGGCAAGTGCCGTATTCGATGAAGTCAGTCGTCCGGAATTTCTTCAGCAGGTGGAAAATAACGGCCAGAAAATGCGTGCGGGCCTGCTTGCGCTTGGCGAAGAACGAATCGTCGAGCTGCGAGGGCGCGGCTTATTGCTCGGCATGCAGGGAAATGGGCCGGTCAAGCCGTTGATCGAAGCCGCCCGGCAGGGTGGTCTGATCGTGATCAGCGCCGGCGAAGAGGTCTTGCGAATTTGCCCGCCGCTGACCATCTCTCCTGAAGAGATCGATGCCGGGCTGCAGGTACTGGCCGAAAATTGGAACATGTTGGGGCGGGTCGATGGAGACTGAGATCCGCAGGGCGGTGCCGCGCGACGTTCCGGGGATCGCTGATCTAGTTGCGAGCTACGCAAAAGACGGCGAGCTGCTGCCCCGTACTCGCAGTGAAATCGCATCGAGCTTAGATGATTGGGTAGTTGCAATTCAGGGTAATGCCGTTCAGGCCTGCGGCTCGCTCGTCCAGTACACCTCGACGTTGACCGAAGTCCGTTCCCTGGCGGTGTCCACAGAGTCCCAACATAACGGCCTGGGCATGGCGATTGGACAAGCGCTCATCGAAGAGGCGCGTGATCGCGGGGTGTACACACTATTTGCCCTGACCCGCGCCATGGGTTTTTTCCAGAAGCTCGGATTCGAGCTCAGCCTGGCGCCGCGTTTTCCTGAAAAAGTGTGGCGCGACTGCCGACTCTGCCCGATACAGGATCACTGCGACGAAGTGGCGGTTGTCATGAATTTGAATGCCGCATGACGCCGAGCTATTTGTTCGACTAGGAGGTTTCCGTGTCGAAATCAGATATCCATAAAGTAGTACTGGCGTATTCAGGAGGGCTCGACACCTCCGTCATCGTTCCCTGGTTGCGTGAGAAATACGATTGCGAAGTGATCTGCTTCACCGCGGATGTCGGGCAGGGCGAGGAACTGGCCGGGCTGGAGGAGAAGGCCGTCGCAAGCGGCGCCAGCAAATTGGTTCAGGTAGACCTTCGGGAAGAGTTTGCACGCGATTTCCTCTTTCCCATGCTGCAATCCGGCGCGGTCTACGAGCACAAGTATTTGTTAGGGACCGCCATTGCGCGGCCGCTGATCGCCAAGTGGCAGGCGGCCACCGCGGTTCAGGAGGGCGCCGATGCGCTTGCCCACGGCTGCACCGGCAAGGGCAATGATCAGGTGCGGTTTGAATTGACGTATAAGGCGCTTGCCCCGAAACTCAAGGTGATCGCTCCCTGGCGGGAGTGGGAAATCCGCTCCCGGGAAGATGCGCTGGAGTATGCGGAACTGAAAAACATCCCCGTCTCGGCCACCACACGTTCCATTTACAGTCGCGATCGCAATCTGTGGCATTTCTCGCATGAGGGGGGTCCGCTCGAAGATCCGGCGAAGGAGCCGGAGGAATCTCCGTTTCAGTGGACCGCCTCCCCCGAAGATGCGCCGGATCAGCCTCAGATGGTGGAGATCGGTTTTAGGCAAGGCGTGCCTTCCTCAGTGGATGGGGAGGAGCTCGGACCTTCCGCCTTGATCGAAAAGCTGAATACCCTGGGTGCGCGTCACGGAATCGGTCGGGTGGACATGGTCGAAAATCGACTGGTGGGCCTGAAGTCGCGCGGCGTCTACGAAACCCCCGGTGGGACCATCCTCTCGGTCGCCCATCAGGATCTCGAATCGATCTGCCTCGATCGAGACATGCTTCACTTCAAGGAGTTGATCGCGCTTCGATATGCCGAGTTGATCTACTACGGCAAATGGTTCACTCCCTTAAGGCACGCGTTGGGGACCTTCATAGCGGAATCCCAGGAAACGCTGACGGGATGGGTGCGCGTCAAGCTCTATAAAGGCAGCGCAGCGGCCGTTGCGCGCTCCAGCCCATACAGCCTCTACCGCGAGGATTTGGCCACCTTCGGCGCCGACGATGTGTATGATCAACGCGACGCGAAGGGCTTCATCGACCTTTTCGGATTGCAGATGAAGGTGCGGGCGCTGACGGAACAGGACCCTTCCACGTCCCCCGAGCTCGCGGTCCAACGCGATTGAGAGGCCTTCGGAAATGCAGATTGTCCCCGACGGCGGAGTAACCGCCCCGCTGGGATTTGAGGCCGCGGCCAGCGCCTGCGGCTTAAAATCGTCCGGCGCCCCGGATCTGGCACTGGTTGTATCTCAGCGAGATTGCAGCGGCGCGGGTGTGTTCACCCGCAATCAACTGCCGGCCGCGCCCGTGACCCTCGACCGCGAGACGCTCCAGACCCATTCGGATCGGTACCGGGCCGTCGTCACAAATTCTGGCGTTGCCAACGCGTGCACCGGCCCCGCCGGACTGGAGGCCGCGCGCGAGATGCAGCGCCTCACCGCCGAGAGCTTGAACTGCAACCCCGAGCAGGTGCTGGTGCTCTCCACGGGCCTGATCGGCGAGCAGCTGGATGTAAAGAAGCTGGAAGTGGGCATTCGCCAGTCCTACGCGAAACTTTCCAAGGAGAACGGCACAGCTGCCGCCGAGGCGATCATGACCACCGATACCCGCTCCAAGCAGGTTGCGGTTCGAGTGGAGTTGCCTGGAGGACCGATCACGATCGGAGGTATGGCTAAGGGCTCGGGAATGATCCATCCCGACATGGCCACCCTGTTGGCGGTGCTCACTAGCGACGCGAACATCGCTGCGCCGGTTTTGCAGCGGCTGCTGCGTAGCGCAGTGGATCGTTCATTCAATCGTATTTCGGTAGATGGCGATACCAGCACCAACGACAGCGTCCTGATCCTCACCAACGGCGCCAGCGGGGTGGAGGTGAAGGATGAGGTTAGCGTGGCGCGCTTCTCGGAGGCGCTCGATAAGGTTTGCCTGTCGCTTGCACACGCGATTGTGCGAGACGGGGAGGGCGCCTCGAAGTTCGTGACATTGTTGGTGGTGGGCGCGCAGGATGAAGCCGGCGCGGTGCGAGTCGCAAAAACCATTGCCACCTCTCCGTTGGTGAAGACGGCTCTGGCCGGAGGAGATCCAAATTGGGGGCGGGTGCTGGCCGCGGCCGGCCGCGCCGGCCTGGAGCTCGATCCCAGCCAACTCGGGCTGTGGATCAGCAGCGATGGCGTGGGGGAGCTTCAGCTGGTTCGGGCCGGCGAAGCGGCCGACTGGGAAGAAGCCGAGGCCACCAAGATCCTGGCTGAGCCGGAGATCACCCTGCGGCTTGACTTAGGGCAAGGTGAGGCGTCCGCCACCGTCTGGACCTGCGACCTGACCCACGAGTATGTGTCGATCAATGCGGAATATCGAACGTAACGGAGGGTAAGCTGCATGAGGTTATGGGGAAGTCGCATGGGAAAAGAGCCGGACGCGGCATTTTCTCGACTCAGCGACAGCTTCTCGTTCGACCGCCGCCTTTATGGCGAGGACGTCGATGCCAGCCTGGCATGGGCTCGCGCGCTCGGCCGCGCGCGGGTGCTGACCGAATCCGAAGTCGAAGCCCTCGTCGCAGGGTTAGAAGAAGTTCGCGGAACGCTCGCGGACCCCGCCTTTGAACCGCTCCCGACCGACGAAGATATCCACACCGCCGTCGAGCGTCTGCTCACCGAGCAGGTAGGTCCGGTGGCCGGCAAACTGCATACCGGCCGCAGCCGGAACGATCAAGTGGCGACCGATTTCCGCTTGTGGGTGATGCGCGCTTGCGACCGGATCGAGGTCGCGATTCTGGATCTGGCCAGGGCCATGGTCCAGAGCGCACGGGCCGGCGTCGACCTGCCGATGCCGGGTTACACGCACATGCGGCCGGCACAGCCGGTCACCTGGGGCCACTGGATGCTCTCAGCCTTCTGGCCGCTCATCCGCAGCAGAGACCGTTTCGCCCTGGCACGCGCTTCCGCTTCGGTATTACCTCTGGGCTCCGCGGCCCTGGCCGGCACGGCTTACCCGATCGACCGCCAGGCGATCGCTGACGATTTGGGCTTCGATTCGGTCAGTCCAAACAGTATCGACGCGATCTCCGACCGGGATTTCGCAGTGGAGTACCTGTTCGCGGCCGCGATGCTGGGGGTGAACCTCAGCCGCCACGCGGAAGGGCTGATCTTATACAGCGGCCCTGAATATGGATTCGTCGAGCTCGACGAGGGCTACACAAGTGGCTCCAGCCTGATGCCCCAAAAGCGGAATCCCGGCGCCCTGGAGCTGACCCGCGCCAAAGCCGGACGCCTGGTCGGCCATCTGACCGGATTGCTGACGACCCTCAAAGGCCTGCCATCCGCTTACGACAACGACTTGCAGGAAGACAAGCCGCCGGTTTTCGACGCTCACGACACGTTGCTCGAGGTCTTGCCGGTATTAACCGGCCTGATCGGGACGCTGCAGCTGCATCCCTCTCGGATGGCGGCCGCAATCACGCCCGACATGCTGTCGACCGATCTGGCGGATTACCTGGTTGGGAAAGGGCTGCCGTTTAGAGAGGCGCATGCCGTCGCGGGCAGGGTGGTGAGAGTGGCGGATGAGAAACAGGTCGCGTTGGACCAGGTTCCCCTGCAAGAGCTGCGGGTGCTGGATGGCCGCTTCGAGCAGGATGTGGTCGAGGTCTTCGACGTTGAAGCGGCGTTAGAGCGCAGGAGCAGCTTGGGCGGCACCGCACCCAGTGCCGTCAGGGACCAGTTGAAGGCCGCCGAGGAGATCTTGAGCCGGCGGTAATCCCAGGTTGGGGGAAAAATTCGGGGGCACGGCTAACTGTAATTGTCGTTAACGATCCCTGGTGGGATCGGGACACGGCTCAGCGTAAACTGGCATTGGTCCACGTCAAACGATCCGGAGAGCCCTCGATCGATCGGCGCTGACCCCAAGCGTTAGTCCTCCTCACACAACCTTAAGCGCCTCCGCCAGGTCGGCTATCAAGTCCTCCGGACTCTCGATCCCAATTGCCAGCCGGACGAGATTGTCCTTGATGCCGATCTCCATCCGCTCTTCGCTGGAAAGTTCGAAGTACGACATGAGCGCCGGCTGCTCGATCAGCGTCTCCACCCCTCCCAGGCTGGAGGCGATGAGCGGGAGCTTAACCGCATCAATGAATCGGCTGGTAGTTTCCAGATCGCCCTCAAGCTCGAAACTTACTACCCCTCCGAAACCATCCATTTGCTGGCGGGCAATATCATGATCCGGATGAGAACGCAGTCCAGGATACCAAACGCGACTGACCCCGGCCTGGGCCTCCAGGAATTCGGCCACCTTCATGGCGCTCGTGTTCTGTTGATGAACGCGGAGTGCCAATGTCTTGAGCCCGCGTTGGATCAGGTAGGCGGTATGCGGATCGCATACGGCTCCCAGGACCCATTGGTTCTGCCGAATCATGGCCATCAGCGATTCTGAACCCACTACTGCCCCGGCCAGAAGATCATTGTGGCCACCGAGGTACTTCGTAGCCGAATCCACCACCAGGTCTACGCCAAATTCGAGCGGCCGCTGATTGATGGGGGTTGCGAAAGTGCTGTCGATTAGGGTCTTGACCTTGTGACGCTTCGCGATAGCCACCAGGCGCTCGAGATCCAGGACCCGCATGTAGGGGTTGGTTGGCGACTCGGAGACGATGACTTTGGTTTCGGGACGGATGGCGGCCTCCAGCTGCTCCAGGTCTCCGGCCGGGACCACCGAACACTCGATCCCCCAGCGCTTGAGGAAAGTCAAACAAAATTGCCGGGTGCGCCGGTACGAATCGTCCGTGATCACCAGGTGATCTCCTGCATAGAGCAGTGAGAGCAACGTGCTTGTGACGGCGGCCATACCGGAAGACATGAGAACCGCCGCCTCGCCGCCCGACAGCGCCGCCACACGGGCCTCGACCTCGAAGATGGTGGGGTTGCCATAACGCCCATACTCCACCCGTCCCTCCGCCAGCCCCCACATGCGGGCTTCCATGAATTGACGAAGGTCTGCCGTGTTCTCAAAGGTATATGTCGACGTGTCGAAGATGGGCAGGGTCAGGGCGTGGTGCGGGTAGGGCCTGTTCTCGCCTGCGTGCACGGCTTCCGTTGAGAGCCTTGGTGTTCGATCCGTCTGCGACGGGAGTGTTGCCATGAGAGTCCTCCTCCGGGGCTCCCATCCCGTCCAACAAAAAAGACCTCCGCCGTAAGATTGGAGAGGTCAGAGTCTAATAACCATCTCTCATCTCCCAGCTGACGCTGTCGGAGTTGGCACCTTGTTGGACAGTTCACCCAACCGGTTGCCGAGGTTTCACAGGGCCGGTCCCTCCACCTCTCTGGATAAGAGCTTTTCCTATTTGATTGTGGTTGTAGAAGTTAACACGTATTGGTGGAGACTGTCAAGGCATCCCGATCATGGCCTGATGGTGCAATGTGCACCTGAAATGCGCAGAAGCGCTTCATCGCTCTGAAAATCCCGGCTGATCCGGCAACGTCGCCAAATCAGTTCCTAATTGAGCTTCAAGCGAAGAATGCGCGGCACCCAGCAGCGCGGCAAGTGTCCGGGTCTGGAAGAGCGACGGCGCTCCCGCCTCGACGGTGAGCGTTGATTCGATCACTTACACTACCGAAGGCGGCAAGAGCAACGATAGGCACCTAAACATCACTGTGGCCCTCGTGGATGACTCTGGTCAGCCGGTCGCGGGCGCTTCCGTCTCCATTGATCTTAACCTTGGCGGCTCCTTGCTTACTTCGGGCACCGGCACGACGGGCACAGACGGCACCGTGACCTTTTGCTTGAAGAACGCCAAGTCGGGATGCTACACGACCACCGTCACCAACGTGACGGCCGACGGGCTGACTTGGGACGAAGTAACCCTAGAGAACGGGTTCTGTAAGTAGCGCACCACCTTGTGAGGTAACAGAGTAGCGCGAGGGGTCAGAATTGTAGCGGATTACATGGGCTGCCGGGAGGCAGCCCATTCCGTTCCTCAGTCCAGGCCACTGTTCCCGAGGAACTGCCGCCGGCAGTCGAAGGCTCCTCTGACGTTGAAGGACGCACCGACAGGGAAGCCCAGGCCGAGGGGATCAGCGTCACCCACAGCATCTGCACCTGGAACTCCACGATAGACCTGGACAAGCGCGAACAAATCACGCTTCGATGGCGGTGTACCGGTACGGTCAAGCCGAGGGGCTGTCTAAGGTACTTTTTAGACAACCCCTTCACATTGTCCAAGACGTAGATTGCGTTTCCATCCGGACTCAGCTTTTCCTACACGACAAACTTCGCCTGAAGTCGCACCTCAGCAGTGATTAGGTTCAGATGCGTGTGAGACAGTAGCTGGGAAAAGAGATTGGGGCCATCCTTAAGTTAACCGATAATCTAGGAGGCCCCAATGCGGATAGTTGGACTACCCAAGGCATTCCTTGGACTGTCCGCCCACCTGTGCCTGCGGGCACTGGCGCAGGCAGGACAGGCTACTACTTCTCCCGAAACCGACCAATCGATCTGAGCGCCAAAGCGCAGGACCGGCTGCGCTGGCTGCAACACTCTTGGCCTGTCCAAGGTCAACTCCTGGTAATTCAATATTCTTTACCTTGGGAATTAAATCTGCCCCAAGCAGCCTGGCTTGCACATTTCTGACCATCAATCTGAGGGCCTCCGCGTGCATCTCGATCCGATCAATTCCAAAGCCGGCCTCCTCGAGCAGAGCCGCATAACGATCAGAGGGCGCCTCCGCGAGGCAAACGATCTGGGCCAAGAGACGGGATAGTTCTGGCGGAAGGGGGCCGGTCCGCGTGACGTCCCTCAACCCCACTTGCCCTTACGACCTGAGCACGCGCGCGAACTCCCGAGCCGCAGTGTGTTTATCTGGAAAGGTGCAGAAGTAGCATTGGCAAATCGGAGCCTCGAAGGCGCCGTCCGGAAAGGGCGAACTCTCCGAATCCCCAAGCTCGAACCGTACGAGATGACCCAGGCCAGCCTCTCGGGCGCGCCGTCGCGCCTGGCCCACGAGTTCTGCACTATAGTCGGTGCCCACGACCTCCCATCCGAAACTCTCTGCCAGGAAAACCGCACTGGCACCTGTGCCGGAGGCGACATCCAGCACCCGCTGTCCGAGACGAAGATCGAGCAGGTTCCCCGGTCTCTCGGTCAGCTCAAGACCGCCTGCGTGAAACGATTCTCCCAGCAGCAGACGTGCAAAATCGGTCTCGTAGAGCGCAGCCCAGAAGGTCTTGATCTCAGCGGCCGCGGGAGCTTACCATCTATTCCATTGGCGAATCAGCTACGGTAGGCTCCTCACTGGCTGTGCCCACGGCCGAGAAGAAACACCGTTTTGAGATGGATCGGTCTATTGGGATTCGAGATTCCGGGCATGTCTATCAGATCGATGCAACCTAAGACAATTCCTTAGACAGATGAAACCACCTCAAGATGCTGCTGATTCTCGATGTGGCCCCTGGATGATCTGCCCAAGTGCCGGCTCTGTAAAACCCGAAGACGGTGACGCGCTATGACATCGCACATATCTCCAGAGGAATAATGTCACTGCCTCGGCAGGCTGGAAGAGCCTACAATGGATGACAATTGGACCGCCGAGGGATAGGTCGGGGGCCCATGGAGGAATCCTTGAAACCATGAGCAAGATTGCCAATTACCTGCGCCCATCTTCTTCACATCCCCGCGTCATGCGTCTCAGACACATCATTCTCTTCCTAATTGCTCGCCTGGACCTTCGGCCTGACTGCTTTTGTCGCTAAACTTCAACCCGGTGCAATGCCTTTTGCTCCGCCAAATGCCCCCACTGCCTGTGGGTGTGCCTCCCGAGGCTTTAGCTTCCTCTGTGACGGGCAATTTTGGAGCAGCCGCGCCAGAGGTATCGATTGCAAATGAATCCTTCGCTGATAACTGAGAGTCAGGAGGAGATTGGTGAACGGACCTTCTCTGAGGCCCCTTTACTCATCTACTGGGAGCTTACCCGAGCGTGTGATCTTGCTTGCAAACATTGTCGGGCTGAGGCGATTGACTGGCGTGACCCGCGCGAATTGAGCTTGTCCGAAGCCAAAGTGTTGATGAGGCAGCTCCACTCATTCGGCGAACCCGCACCCCACCTGGTATTCACCGGCGGCGATCCAATGAAGTTTCCCAGCTTGTTCGACTTGGTAGAGTACGGGGCTAGCCTGAAGATGCGCATGTCAGTCGCCCCAAGCGGCACGCACAAATTAGCACAGGCTGGCATCCGTCGACTGGGGGTCAGTGGTGTTCGCAGTATCTCTCTGAGCCTTGACGGTTCTACTTCAGAAAAACACGATGCGTTTCGTGGGGTACCGGGCTGCTTCGAGTGGACGATCCGGGCCGCGAATCTTGCCCGTGAAGCAGGACTTCACCTTCAGATTAACACGCTGATCACGGCGGATACGCTGAAAGACCTCCCCCAGATCTATGCGTTGGTCAAAAATTTGGGGATCATACGCTGGAGCCTCTTCTTTCTGATTCCGGTTGGCCGTGGACGCCTGCTGAACGAGATCAGCCCTGCTCAGTGCGAAACGTTGCTTGAGTGGCTCTATGCCCTTTCCAAGGAAGCGCCGTTTGTGATCGCGACGACTGAGGCACACCACTTCCGACGCGTGGCTTGGTTAAAGATGGGAATGGAGGGGCAGGATGCCGCCAGTATCTGGCGCAGCCCCATAGGGATGGGATTTGGCGTGCGCGATGGTAACGGGATCATGTTCATCTCTCACGCCGGCGAGGTCTATCCTTCCGGTTTTCTGCCCCTGTCGGCTGGAAACGTTCGGAAATCCAGTCCTGTAGAAATCTACCGCAACTCCGAGCTGTTCAGGAGCATTCGGGACACCATTAACTATCGGGGCAAATGCGGAAGATGCGAATTCAATGGCATTTGTGGGGGGTCGCGGGCCCGAGCCTATGCGAAGACCGGCAATTACCTGGGAAGCGACCCTCTCTGCCTCTATGAGCCCAGTATGAAGATTGAATCCTGACTTCACTCCGTGAACTCCTCTAGGCCTCCGCCGCGCTCCGGCCGACGGTGGAACGAGGAGTAGATGCCTACGCCCGGTTGACCAGCCCAGCCGCCGCACATCCTGATCTCATTTCATGCAGCGAGTGAGGCACTGTGGAGAAGGCAGATCCCTGGGCCCAGAGGGCGACCGGGCTGACAGTCCGACCCCGTCAATCCAGGACTGGTACCAATGGCTTGCAGGTTGGCCGCTCACGCGTCGTTCAAGGTGATGCCTGACCGACATGTCACCAAAATCTCCGCGGAACTGGGGCGCTGCGATTGCTCTGTCTGGTACGCGGGAAGAGGGAGCGCAAACACAACTACGTTCGCTGCCGAGGCCCTCAGCGAAGGTCGGCCTCACGCCTCAATCAGACCCGTTCGATTTTGCCGTCTCAGTCTTCTTGAGTTGGCCGGCGGGCAAGCCGCGTTCCCGCGCTTCATCTATTTTCTGCTGGCCTGGAGGAAGTTCGGTCGCTTCCTTTTTCGGCTTAGGAGTCTTCTTCTGCGGCCCAGGAGTCGGGTCGCTTGGGTGCTGACCCTCCTTCCGGATCTGCTTAATCTCTTCCCGCCCGGACTTTGAGCGCTCAAGCGCGCGGCTGAGGGCCGGAGCTGCCTGTTCGGGAGCTTTCTCCAACACCTCGATCAGCGTCTGCTCATGTTTGCTGAGCGCAGCGCCGAGATCGCTCAGGCCGACGCCCTGCTCGGAGGCGATCTCCAATCCCTCGCGCACCGCATTCTCGTAGCCTGCCAGCGCGAGCCCGACATCTTTCCCGCGCCCACGCCGCACCAGCTCTTCCACCTCGGCGATTCTTCGGTCGGCCTGTTCCAGCCAGAGCTCGGCATCGCCCTCCGCGCTGAGGCTGACGACCAGTGCCGCACGCTCAAGCCCACGTTTGATGCCGTACAAATTGTCCCCGGGGAGCGCGTCAGCCGACGCGTAGGCGACTCCCACACTTCCAACAAGCAGTGCCACGGCGACCAGGGCACCGACCAGACGGAAAGCCGGCTGCCGGGTTATCTTGGGGCGACTTCGAGGTGCCATTACGGATGCCTTCCGCCGCGCCCTGGCCAGATTCATCACTCTCTTGGGGGAATTTATTCGAAATGCCGGCGAAGGCCCCGCAGGGGTCAATTGTGCGCGTGTCACTGCCGCGACTCGAAGGAGCGCCTCGAGTTCCTGGGCATGCTCAGGATTATCAATAAGACATTCTTCAAGCGTCGCCTGGCCGCTCTGAATCCGAAGCAGGCAGCGATCGAGAACGTCGGGCTCCATCTTACTCATCGAGTTCCTTTCGTAGCTCGATCAGGGCACGGTGCAGCAGCACCCGCACCGCGCCCGGGCTTCGATCCATCCATAACGCCACCGTCGAAGTTGGAAGCTCAAGGACGACCCGCAACCGAATTACCTCCTGATAGTCTTCACGCAATTTGCCCAGCGATCGAACGGCATCCAGCGCCTGCTCATGCTGCGCATAGGTGGCCTCCGGATCCGCATCCTCGGCGGCAGGTTCCGGTACCTGCTCGAGGTCAACACCGACTACATGCGTCCGGTAGAAATCGGCCAGCTGACTGCGCGCTACCTGATACAGGTAGGCAGAAAAAGGGTGGCCGCGCTCTTGATATCGGTCTAAGGCTTCGAACGTGCGCAAGAAAACTGCCTCACAAAGGTCCTCCGCGTCCGCGGCTTCATCGACTTTGATTCGAAGGTAACGATAAATCGGATCGAGATACCGTACATATAAATCTCCGAAAGCCTCCTCATCCCCGGATTGAGCACGGGCGATGAGTTCGGCGTCGCTGGGTGAAGGAATCTCGACTTTGCTCATGACAACGATGTGCCGGACGATCTGTTACACCCGAAGGCGGGCGCGGATCGTGCTAGCCCGTTAGCCCAATACATGCATTACATGCATTTGCGGAGGCCGGTCGCTCTGAAGCCAGGTTCCCGTCGAGCGTCCCGTTTCAATGGTCACCTTGACGCTGGGATATAGGTCATGCGCGCGCTCTGTAACGCTACCTCACACCCCCGGTTCTAGGGAATAGGAAACGGACGTCATTCTTATCATCGCCCCCGAAGCTCTGCGCAAGCGCGGGGCAGCCGTGACCCCTATGGTGCGGGATCGGGTTGCACAGCTTCGCGTGAGGAAAGCGCTTCAGAATCGAGATGGCCAGTTTGCTTGGACAAACCATCCATGGATATCGGATCGTTGAGCTGATCCATGGACCGGCCGGCGCTACGCTTCAAGAGCCGAGGGGCAGGTCGGGCGCGCGGGTGTACCTGGCCGACTCACAGGGCGGCCAGAATCCAGTGGCTGTCAAGGTCTTTTCGCTGTCCTCAAGCGCCAGCGACACATTGTCACGGTTGCGTAGCGGCCTGAATGCCGTTTCCAGGCTGCGGCATGCGCGGGTGCCGCCGACCCTGGCATCAGGCGTTGTTGAGGGCCACCCGTACATCGTGGTGCCCTACTACACGGCCGGAAGCTTATCCGATCGGCTCGAAGCGGGGCTAGCCTCCTCGCTCCTTCCGGAGGTGCTTGTGAAGGAGCTAGCAGAAGTCCTTGAGTATGCCCACGCCCACGGTGTTCACCATGGGGCGCTGGATCCATCGCAACTGCTCTTCGATGAGGAGAGCGGGGATCTAAGACTAATCGGTCTCGGTCAATCGGCCGTTCAATCTCTCCATTCATCTGGCGAGCGGGAAATCTACCGCGCGCCCGAGATAACCGCTGGCCAGCCTGCCACCCCGGCCTCAGACCAATACTCCTTCGGCGTTCTGGCCCTGGAGCTGCTTTCGGGCAACCCTGCGGGACAGGCGCTGGCAGCACTGCGAGAGCGATCGGTTGAGGGGCACAGTCGAGCGAATCAATCCGACCTAAACGAACGAGCCTCGCGGGTACTGGCAAAGGCTATTTCGGTTGAACCCTCTCATCGATTCGCGTCGGTTGCTGAGGCCAATCGGGCACTCCAGATCGCACTCGGTACCGTGCAACCCGTTGTCGATCCGAAACCCAAGCCGGCGCCGATCAGGCGTTCTCGCCGTCTTCGACCTGGTTTGGCCGCCGTGCTGATCCTGCTGCTGGGGCTCGCGGGGACTATCCCCGCCTATTCGGCCGGCCTGATAAAACTGCCCGGCGAACGGCTTACCAAAGCGACCGATTCCGCGGATGCCCCCCATTCTCTGGAAGCTGGTGTTCCACTGCCCACGCAGGACCCCTCGCTGATCGAACCTTCCGGGAACGACACCGGGGAGGTCCTCCCGCCGGAAATGGACCCATCGCCAGAGGTCGCGGCGAGCCAGCCCGCTCAAGCGAACCAGGATCCGACCACAGCGTCGTCGGCTCTGGCGACGGACGAGGCACTTGCCGCCACTGCGACGCCTCTCCCCAGCGCTACCCTACCTGCGTCAGATACGCCTCCGCCAACGACCGACACTCCACCTCCGCCCACCGCCACGCTGCTGCCGACAAACACTCTGCCACCCGCGCCGACCGACACTCCGCCTCCACCTACGGCAGCGCCCACTGAGAACCCGAAGAAATGCAAGGAAGACCCGGGACACCCGAACTACTGCACACCGACACCGTAAGCACGAGCACTGCAACTGCTAAGCGACCAGACATACGGGTATCGCCGCCCGTAAATAGGGCCGAATACCCGCAACGATCGAGTTGCCGGCGATAGTCCGAAGGTACTGAACGCATGTGTAACGGCCGCCATCATCCCCCGTTAGCCTGTGTAGAACAAAACCCGCGTCGCATATAGGAGGATTTGAAATGCTCACTCATCGTCTGATTGCAGGTGTACTGACAATCATGCTGGTGCTAGCCCCAGCTTCCGCAGCGGCGCAGGATGGGTTTAGCCTGCGGGTGGAAACGTCCGTAAGCTGCGACAAGGCTACTCTGACGGCTACTGCCGAAGGGGGCACCGGCCCGTACAACCTGAGTTGGGGCTTCGGTGATGAGGATATTCCCCTTCAGACCGACATCGACGGCTTTCCGGTCACAGTGGACCACATGTACCCCGCGTCTGGGGAGTACGTTTGGACGCTGTCGTCCACCGACTCCGCTAACGCCACGGCGGAGGTCACCGGGACGATCGTTATCGACGGGCCGGTCGTCACGCTCACGAGTGAGCCCTTCCCGCCTATGGTTGTTCTCGAGAATGGCCAGGCCACGGTGAATTTCTCAACCGAGGTCAGCGGTGGGATCGGACCTTACGCCTTCACTTGGGATCTCGACGGCGACGGGTCAGCCGACCCGGCTGATGGGAGCGGAGCCGCTTCATTCACCTACACCGCGGTGGGGAAATACCAGGCGTCAGTTCAGGTAACCGACGATTGCGGTCTGATGGGATCGGACACGCTTCCTATTGTTGTAATCGATCCGGATGAGGAGGCATGTCACCCAATGGCGCAGCGCATCGCAGACGGCGTGAGCATGCTCTTTCCTAGCCAGGCGGAGCAGCTGTACACCTGCGAGGACATATTTGACATGGTCCGCGGAGGACTGACCGGATCCCAGCTCGGCTTTGGGCGCCTGTGGCATGCTTACAAGTTAGCCCAGATCATCGAGGATCTCACCTGGGAAGAAATCCGCGACTGGAAACTGGACGGGAACGGCTGGGGCGGCTTGACCCAGCTCAATCGATTTGCCGAATTACTTGGAGAACATGGAATTCGCGAGCTGGTCGGGCTCGTGATCAGCGGCGATGCTACGATCGGCGAGATTCGCCATTCCGTTCGTTCGGTCCTGCGCTATGAGGCCGATTTCGATGACGCGCTCGCCCGATTGGGGGACGGCATGTCGCCGGGCGAGCTGGGGCGTTTTTATCGCACCGCTCAAGACCTGGAGCTAGATCCGGATCAGCTCGATACTTATCTAGCAGAAGGTGTTTCGCTCCAGGAGCTGACCCACGCCGCGCGGCTGGCCGAACGGTCCGACTCCGATTGGATCCAAGTCGCCGAGGCCCATACCGCCGGTTACAGCTGGGGCGAGATTGGGAAGGCGCAGCGACTGGCGGATGACGGCGACTGGATGTCTGTCCTGGACACCGGCATCCGAGATACGCGTGAGCAGGTGCGAGACGAGGAGCGAACGGACCGAGAAGAGGACCGATCGAACAGAGGCCAGGAGCGACTCGAACGAACGGCCGATCAGCTGGCGGCGCGGTATGACGTGAGCGACCAGGAAGTTCTCGATCTCTACCATGGGACGTGCGCACAAGACTGGGGCTGCGTTCGCAAAGAACTGCGGAGCCAGTCGCATTCCGAGGACAATCCGGATCATGGGCAAAATACTGCGGCACGTCTGGCCAAGCAGTATGGAGTAAGCGAATCCGAAGTTCAGTCGCTCTACGATGACATTTGCGGAGGAAGCTGGAGCTGCGTGCGCGCCGATTTACGCAATAAATCCGGACGCGGCGGTGGCAAGAAGCCTAAGGACTGAGGCAACAAATTAAGAGCAGGTTGAGGTGAACTCAGGAAGGCGAGGGGTCGTTACCGACCGAAAAATCGAGAAACTCGTGACAGTGGCCACATCCAATCTCCGGTACCTCCACCGGCTTGGCGGTGTGCAGGCATGAAGAGGAAACCGCCACGCCTCGGCCAAATCCAAGCACGCCCAATTTCGCCTTGGCTTCCAGCACTAGATTAGGGCAGGCGTTCGCCATGGCGATGCGCGGGACGTGGCACTTTCCGCATAGGTCCGGAGCCCACCTCCCGCCGTTGGGCGAATCATTGATCAGACGACACTCTTGCCGCTCCCGGCCGCGGTGATAATCCTCATAATAGTACGGGCACTCTGATCCTGCCGGTGTGCGCATAGCCAAATACCCCAATTCTTTCAGGTCCGTCTAGCGGGCCTGAAATATGTAGTCCCCCATGTGTGCCGCTGACGGGCTCTCGGATCGACCGAGCGCCGGTGAGGGCCGGGACCGAATACTGATGCCGATTGGTCCTAGAATCTTTCCACTCCTAGCCGGGGAAATTATAGCAAGAGTGTGCTGGCGGTGTGTTAGCCCCTGGTTAAGGAGAAGCGTCACACACGCGTGAGATACTCACCGCTGCGAGTGTCGATTCGGATGGTATTGCCGGCCTCGACGAACAGGGGAACTTGCACTTTGACGCCGGTTTCGGTGGTAACAAGTTTTGTGGCTCCCGTGGCGGTGTCGCCCTTTACGCCGGTTTGGGCTTCTGTAACTTTGAGGTCCACCGCGGTTGGCAATTCGACTTCGAGCGGCTCATCGCCGTTGAAAGTTAGTTTGACTTCCAATCCCTCGGTCAAGTACTGAACCGCATCCCCGAGAACCGAAGCGTCGAGCGTCGGCTGTTCGTAGTTATCGATGTCCATGAAGGTGAATAGATCGCCCTCGCGATAAAGATATTGGGCGGTCCTATAGTCGAGGCGGATATCCTGAACCCGATCGCTGGAATTGAAGGTTTTCTCCAACAGCGTGCCGCTGCGAAGATCGCGCACTTTGGTTCGAATGGTGGCCTTGCCGCGACCGGGTTTGTGATGTGCGTATTCGATCACCTTGTATATTTGTCCGTCCAACTCGAAGGTGATCCCGCTCCGAAGTTCGTTGACGTCAATCATGGCGGCTCGGATTATAGCGCGGCTGGGCAGCAGCGGTCGCCCTTATTTCGAGACAGGCGGATCGTTGTGTTGACTTCTTGAGACCAGAGGGGATGTATAAGGGGCCAGGCAGCAGCCGGGGATGTTCGACTAGATCCCCAACCAGCGCGTCGCCCGCCCCGGGAGGTCGCTCAGGGGACCGACGTGCTGAGTCATGTGTGGCAGGGAGTCAATGAAGGCGCGGCCGTAGCTCTTGGTGAGCAAGCGGGAATCGAAGCTCACAACAACCCCCCGGTCGGCACGCGTACGGATCAGGCGACCGAACCCCTGCCGAAAACGAAGGATGGCCTCCGGCAACGAGTATTCGCTGAACGAGTTCTCGTAGGTTTCGGCCCGGGCCGCGATAATCGGATCGCTGGGCACATCGAACGGAAGACGCACAATGGCCAGGACCGACAAAGCATCGCCCGGAATATCCACCCCTTCCCAGAAAGATCTCGAACCCAGGAGTACGGCTTGCTCGGTGGATCGAAAAGTCTCCAACAGTGCATGGCGGGAGGCTCCGGCGCTTTGCTCCAGCACTAAGATGCCCTGCTCGGCGAGTGGCGCGGAAATTGCCCGCGCGGTGGTCATGAGTTGCATGTTGGAGGTGAAGAGCACAAGCGTGCGACCGCCCGTGGCCCGACAAAGGGAGATCAGGCCGCGCTCGAGAGCCGCCTGATAGGTCCGGTTCTCCTTGGGCTCCGGTATGTCATCGATCAGATACAGGAGGGTTGAGCTCTCATAGTCGAAGGGTGAACCCAGGGACAGCTCGTCAGCATCGTCCGCGTTGAGGCGACGCCGAATGTAGTCGAACTCCCCGGCGGTGGTCAGGGTGGCCGAGGTGAGGATCACCGATTCCTTCTCGTGCCAAAGATACTTCTCGACCAGGGGCCCGACATCCAGCGGGGCAGCGTGCATAGACAGGCGACCCGGTTCCAGCTGCAGCTCAAGCCAATAAATTCGCTGAGGATCGGCTTCAAAAATCAGCTCGTCCAGATTGGAAATGATCTCGGCGAGATCATCGGCCAGGGCGCGCAAGCTTACTGCCAGATCCTCCGATAAGCCGGCCTCCAAGAATTGCAGCGGGCCTTCCGCTGGCGCATCGAGGCCGCGCTCGCCGATCTCCTCCGAGGCAGAGACGATACGCTGCAGAGAATCCAGGACTTTGGAGAGCGGGCTGCGAAGCTCGTCCCATCCGATCTCGACTTCGCTCCAGAAGGGGAGCGTACGCGTGGACGGCAATATCCGTTCCTGTTGACCGTAGCGGCCAACTGGGCGGCCGTCCCGTCTGCGGTCCAGGAACTCTGTTAGCCGCTCGAAGAAACCGGCTGTCAACTGTTGAGCCTCGCGCGCGGACTCGGTAACGGTGGTTGCTACAGGTCGAAATTCCGCAAACTGATCGGCCGGGAGAGCCTGCTTGGCCAGGTTGAGTACGCGCCGGATCGTGGTTCCCGAGAGCTCCCGCAGCACCCGAATCAGATCGGCCTCCGTGACATCAAAACGAAGGCCGCGTGTCGTCGCCGATTCCAAATGGTGTCCCTCGTCAATAATCAGGTATTTATAGTCCGGGATCACGCGGTTTCCGGTGGTGATATCCGCCAGGAGCAGTGCATGGTTGACGATGACCACATGCGCGGCTTCCGCCTCCCGACGGGATCGATAATAGGGGCAGGTCCCGCCGGTATGCTGCAGACAGGCTTCCATGCTGCAGTCTTCGTAGTCTGCAGACAGTCGAGACCAGATGGCGGCCTCCACCGGGCCGCGGATGTTGATCTCGCTGACATCGCCGGTACCCCCGCGGACCAGCCAGACTAGTATCTTTGCCAGGACCCGCGCCTCTTCCGAGTTGCGGGGACCCAGGTGAGTGATTGCGGAAAGCCGGCGTGGACAGAGGTAATTCCTCCGCCCTTTGAGCACCGCGGCCCGATAGTCTTTTCCGAGCGCCCTCTGTAGATCTGGAATGTCCTTGTGTATCAGTTGATCTTGAAGGTTGATGGTGTTCGTGGATATCAACACCCGGAATCCGGTCGCCTCCGCCCACTCGAGGCTGGGAATAAGATAAGCCATTGATTTCCCGGTCCCCGTCCCCGCTTCAACCAATAAGTGGCGACTTTCCGATAACGCCTCGCTTACCGCCCTGAGCATCTGAACTTGCTGCGTACGATGTTCATACCCCTCGATCGCCTCTGCGAGCGCGCCCCCGGGCTCGATAAGCGCCGCAAGTTCCTCGGTGTCCATACCGGACGGCGAGTCAGCCGGGGATAAAGCACGTTTTGTGGTCGGAGGAGAGGCGAATGAGGCAAACTGGAGTCGACCGGTTTCCGGCATATCTTCGCCCGCTTCGGCAATCTGGTCCAGTGCCGCCTCAAAAACCCAACCGGTGCCCCATTCGATCGGCTCGGCCATCTCGCTTAGTACCTTTATCAGGGGGTAGGGGAGCTCCATCACGCGATCGTACAGGCGCTGAAAGACTTGCATGGTGGTTCTGGCATCGTCCAGCGCGCGGTGTGCGCTTTTCGAGGGCACCTTCAGGAGGCTAGCCAACGCGCCCAGGCTGTAGCGCCCGGCATCCGGCAAAACAACCGCCGCCAGGTCGTAAGTATCGAGCGGAAAGTTGGCGCCGAACAAGCCCTTGCGGCGAAGAAAACCAAGATCGAACTCGACCCGGTGGCCCACGATCGGATCCTCCCCCACAAAGGACTCGAGCGATGCCAGAACTTCTGTAATTCTGGGTGCTTCCGATAACATCTCGTCGGTGATCCCCGTCAGTCGCGAGATGAAGGGCGAGAGAGGTCGTCCGGGATTTACCAGCCGGCTCCACTCGCCATCCTCACGCGAATCGCGAAAGCGGATGGCGCCGATCTCGATAATAGCGTCCGTTACGGGGTCTAATCCGGTGGTTTCGATGTCTAGCGCAACGAGGGTTTGCATGCGCGGAGTGCATCCTATGGCAAGCGCTTGCAGTATAACCGCTGTGCTATACTGCGCGCCCCTCCATATGCAGGAGGACCAAAAGGGTGTGACTTAAAGGTAACGAGTCGTGACAGTCGGGGTTTGTTTTAGAGAAGTGGGTGGAGCGGGGCGAATGGTGCCATGACGCTCCGCGAAAGCGATGAGATAGAACTCGTTAGCCGTGCGGCAACCGAGCCGGAAGCGTTCGGTGAACTCTACAATCGACACGTCACGCGGATATACAACTACATCTTTTATCGCACCGGGGATTATCAAGACGCCGAAGACCTGACCGCGCGCGTCTTCCAGCGCGCACTCAGGCACGTGGGAAACTACCAGAACCAGGGTGTGCCTTATTCGGCGTGGTTATATCGGATCGCGCACAATCTGGTCGCGAACTGGCATCGCGACCGCCGCCGCCGCCCGGTTGTTCCGCTTGAGGACCATGTGCCCGATACCGCCGCAATTACGCATCCCGAGGCATTGGCTATGGCCGAGGAGCAGAACCAGATGCTCCTGCAGGTGGTCAGGAAACTGCCTCCCGAACGGCAGCAGCTGCTTATCTTGAAGTTTGTCGAGCGGTTGCCGAACGCCGAAATCGGACAGATCATGGGCCGGACCGAGGGCGCGATCAAGAGTCTGTATCATCGAACCCTCAATTCGCTGCGTGATCAGATCAAGACCATGGAAGACGAAGTTAACGGGAGATCGAGTTAGGAAAACATGCAGATGGGTGGAATTCGTCAGCGCCTAAATCGCAAGCGGATCGAAAAACTGCTCGCCGAATCGCTCGTACCGGTTGAGCCGAGCCCCATATTTGTGAGCGAACTGCGGGGGCGGCTGGTGACAATCAAGGGGGATCAGGTGTTCTCTCCCTGGATCCTGATACTCATCTTGGCCTCGCTCGTGATTTTTATTGCCAGCGCGCTTGGATTTGCGATCCGCCTCCTGCTGGGCCTGCTGGGGCTCATCGGCATCATGGAGCGCCGGCGAGACCAATCCAAGGCGCTCGGCGCCTGAAATTCTCAGTTCGTATCTGCAATACCCCGTACTAATGAAAAGATTCCGCTTCCCAGCGTGGATCGCGGGGCGGAACAGGGTACACAAAAAAAGGCCGAGAGAGCTTACTATCGGCCTTTTGCGTATTCTCTTGCCTGGGGTCGACCGCCTAGAACAATCCCCACTCGGCGCCCGCGCCGTCTTCCATCATGCTCGGATCCCACGCATCCATCGCCATCTCGATAGTGGTGGTCGCTCCAGTGGCCTCCTCCGCCTTGGCGCGGGCGGACTCCAGAAGGGCGGGTCCGTACGGGCAAAAGGGAGTGGTCATGATCATCTTAACGTGTTGTCCGGATTCTTGGATGGTCAGGTCACGGATCAACCCCAGCTCGATCACACTGAGACCGATCTCTGGATCCATCACTTGGCGCAGCGCTTGCCGAACCTCTTCGGACTTCTCGGGGTCGGTGGAATCCGCTTCCCAGATCACACCCGGTGCTTCATCTTCGCTCATGCGGGAAGTTCCTCCTTGCGGCTTGGCACCTTCAAGCTGAAGGTGCAATGCGTGTCGCCGTCCAACAGGCAATTGATGCGCTCCGCGGGCAGGTCGAGCGCGGTGGCGATAAAACCAGTATCCACTGCGCAGACCTCGGGGTGCTTGCGGCCGATCTGAAGATAGGGGCATCCGAGTTCGCGGATGATCACTTCATCCCCTCGCCACTCATAATCTGCGTCAAATCCTTCTTCGCTAAGCATAACCATTAAGCGAGGCAGGCGCTCCTCCAGGGACAGACCCTCCAGCTGGGACGCATACTGGACCGCCATGGCATTCGCCACCCCGGTGAACAGCTCGGTTACGAGATCCTCTGACACGTGATCTTTGATCTCATCGAGCAACCGGTTGGTCAACTTGAAATATTGCCCGGGATAGAGGTCAAACGCCTTTTCAGTCAGAGAAAACACGTGATAGGGCCGACCCACGCCGTGTTTGACTTCTTCCGACACCACCAAATCTTGTGCCAGTAAGGCGGTAATGTGGTGGCGCACGGACACGGGCGAAACCTCGGCGGCTTCTGCCAGATCGTTGACGGAGCACTTTGCCTGCTCCTTCAGCCTCCGCAGGATGACCTCACGTGTAGGGGATCCCATGATATGGGGAGTATAACACCCCATACGCACCGAGGTCAATAAATCAGATTTTTCCTATAATTATTAGTCCGGAATATCGCCAGTAGGTCGAAAACAAGGTCGAAATCGATCTGCGGCGAGCATTCTACGGCGTAAACCTCTCCCGAGGGTAATTTTTCAAAGAATATTGACGAATATTATACGGCGTGCTATAATCCGTCCGCGTTCGTGCTTAAAGGAGCAATCCAATTTCTGTCACGCTAGAAATCAAGAATCTACATGCCTCAATCGAGGGCAAGGAAATTCTCAAGGGTGTAAATCTTACGGTTAAACAGGGTGAGATCCACGCCTTGATGGGCCCCAATGGGGCCGGAAAATCGACCCTGGCGAATATCTTGATGGGTCACCCCGCCTATGAAGTGACCGAGGGCGAGGTGATCTTCAAAGGCGAGAGCATCCTGGGACGGTCGCCTGACGAGCGGTCCCGCATGGGTCTGTTTCTGGCTTTTCAGTATCCGGTGGCGATCCCGGGGGTTTCAGTAGCCAATTTCCTTCGTATGGCGATCAACGCCCGCCGCACGGGCGAGAATGGAAATGCTAACAAGATCCCGGTACCTGAGTTTCGGGAGATGCTCAAGGGCAAGATGGATTTGCTAAAAATCCCGCACGAGTTCGCCGGACGATTTCTGAACGACGGATTTTCCGGAGGGGAAAAGAAGCGGGCCGAGATCCTGCAGCTCGCTACTTTGGAGCCCGAAATTGCCATCCTGGACGAGACGGATTCCGGACTGGATATCGACGCGGTGCGCATCGTGGCGAAGGGAATCAGCGCACTCGTCGGCGAAGACCTTGGAATCCTCATTATTACTCACTATCAGCGTATCCTGAACTACATCAAGCCCGATTTCGTCCACATTCTCCTTGCCGGCCGGATCCACAAATCCGGCGGGCCGGATCTCGCAAAACATCTGGAAGAAGTAGGGTACGAAAAGATAATGGAGGTTTAGACATGGCCACACCCGCAGATCTCAAACAGCTAGACGGGATGGACACGTACAAATACGGGTTCAGCGATCCCGACGTATCTGTGTTTAAGACCCGCAAAGGGCTCGATAAGGAGGTCGTGCGACAGATATCGGCCATGAAGGAAGAGCCGGAATGGATGCTGGAGTTCCGATTGAAGGCGCTGGATCACTTCTTTGAGCGGCCCATGCCGACATGGGGCGGGGACCTCAGCCGTATGGATCTCGACAACATCTACTACTACGTCAAACCTACGGATTCCGAGAGCAAATCCTGGGACGACGTGGATGACACGATCAAGGCCACCTTCGAAAAGCTTGGCATCCCGGAGGCGGAGCAGAAGTTCCTGGCAGGCGTCGGGGCGCAATACGAATCGGAAATGGTGTACCACAGCATCCAGAAGCACCTGGATGAGCTGGGGGTTATCTTCGTCAGCATCGAGGATGGACTGAAGAATCACGAGGATCTCTTCCGGGAATATTTTGGGACCGTCATTCCCCACACGGACAACAAGTTCGCGGCGTTGAATGGCGCGGTCTGGTCCGGCGGATCGTTCGTTTATATACCTGCCGGCATAAAGGTGGAGCTTCCACTGCAGGCTTACTTCCGCATGAACACGGCCAATCTCGGCCAGTTCGAGCGCACGCTGATCATCATCGAAGAGGGCGCCGAGGTTCACTACGTAGAAGGGTGCACGGCCCCGATCTACACCACTGATTCTTTTCACAGTGGCGTCATTGAGATCGTGGTCAAAAAGAACGCCCGCTCGCGCTACACAACCATCCAGAACTGGTCGGTTAACGTTTACAACTTAGTCACCCAGCGGGCGATTGTTCACGAAAACGCCAAACACGAATGGGTGGACGCCAACCTGGGCAGCCAGCTGACAATGAAGTACCCCTCCTGCTACCTGGTGGGCGAGGGAGCCTACGGCGGGATCTTGTCTATGGCATTCGCGGGCAAGGGTCAGCATCAGGATACAGGCGGCAAGGTCATCCATGTAGCGCCTAGGACGACCAGCCGTATCACGTCGAAGTCAATCAGCAAGGATGGTGGGCGCGCTTCCTACCGGGGTTTGCTTAAGATCCACAAAAACGCCGTAGGATCGCGCTCCAATGTCGTTTGCGATGCGCTGCTGCTGGATGATGAGTCCCGCTCCGACACCTATCCGTCCATTGAAATTGACGAAAGCGATGTCAGCGTCGGACACGAGGCCTCGGTCAGCAAGATCGGCGAGGAGCAGCTTTTCTATTTGAAGAGCCGTGGCTTATCGGAAGAGGAAGCGATCACCATGGTGGTCTCAGGCTTCATTGAACCTTTGGTGCGCGAGTTGCCCATGGAATATGCGGTGGAGATGAACCGTTTGATCCAACTGCAGATGGAAGGCTCCATCGGTTAACACCTTCGAAGTCCGGGCCCGAATGTTTAGTCAGATGCCTGACTGCAGATTCACCTGGGGCCGGCGGAAGCCGGCTCTTCGCATGGAACTGAGATATGAGTAGTGAACCAAAAGTGAAACGCAAGAGAATCGTTCGGCGGTCGACCGCGGCCGAGTTTCAATTTTCTGATGAACAGGTGGCCCAGGCTTCCGAGCGGCTCAATGAGCCGAAATGGCTGAGGGAGCGGCGCGTGGAGGCCTGGAAGGCCTGGGAATCGCTCCCCGTACCGACGGTTAAAGACGAGCCCTGGAGGCGGACAGATCTACGCAGTATGCCGGCCGATCGCTTCGCGGCCAAACCTAGCGACAATGGGCGCGTGGATCCAGGGTTGTCCAGACCCGGACCGTCGCTTCTGTTGCGCCCCGGCCACGATCCCAAACTGGACAATCTAGACCAAATCACGGATGAGCGAGTGGTATTCGCCGATTGGGGGACGGCAATAGGGGAACATTCGGAGCTCCTGCGGAAGTATCTTGGCTCGGTGGTTCCTGACGATGAGGGCAAGTTTTCCGCGCTGGCTGCGGCATTGGCCACGGATGGCGTGCTGGTGTACATACCCGCCGGTGTGCAGCTCGAAGTGCCGCTATATTCCACCCTCTGGGCGCCGGGCAGCGAGCTGGCGGTCTTCAGCCGGGTATTGATTGTGGTCGATGAGGGCGCCTCCGCCACGGTGGTGCATGAAATGGCCTCCCCCGGGGGCGAGCAAGCGTCGTTACACGCCGGAATCGTGGAAGTTATTGTCAGCCAGGGCGCTCATCTCACATTTGTGGAGGTCCAGGACTGGGGCGATCATGTATGGAATTTCACCCATGAGCGGGCCCGCGTAGGACGTGACGGGCAGATAGATTGGATCTTTGGCGCGGTGGGCAGCCACCTCACAAAAAACTTCTCAGAACTATCGTTGGACGGGCGGGGTGCCCAGGGCCGCTGGACCGGGTTCTACTTTGCGGATGGCACTCAGCATCTGGATCACGATACGCAGCAGAACCACCTGGCTCCGAACACGTCCAGTGACCTGTTGTTCAAAGGAGCGTTGGTCGATCGAAGCCGGTCGGTATGGCAGGGCATGATTTATGTCGCACCTGACGCCCAGCGTACGGATGGATATCAGGCCAACCGTAATCTGATACTCAGCAAGCAGGCACGAGCCGATTCCATTCCAGGGCTTGAAATTCTGGCGGACGACGTCCGCTGTACGCATGGGGCCACCGTCAGTCAGCTCGAAGAAGAACCGATCTTTTATCTAATGTCGCGTGGAATGGTGCGCGAACAGGCCGAACGCCTGCTGGTGGAGGGCTTTTTCGCGGAAGTCATGAAGCGCATTTCGCTCGAGAGCGTCCGAAGTCAATTCGAGAAAATGATTGACAAGAAGCTCGGCCCTCGCGTCTAATAGGTTACGAGACGAACCGTAGAGGATAAGGGCCTAATGGCATCAGAAAACACAGCCGCCACAACCGTAGAACCTCGAAAATATGACGTCGGAGACCTGGTTGAGATCTTATGCGATCATATGCAGGGCGAGCAGCGCGTCAACGATTGGCTCCAGGGGGTCGTGGTTCAGGCGGATTATAAAATGGTGGCGGTCCAGTTCAATCAGGACGTTTACCTGACCGATGGCTGGATGGTGCCCGATCGGGTGCTGTGGACCCGACAGGACAGCGATAAGATCCAGAAATCAAAGAAGCGTCGAGTCGCGAAGGGCGCGAAGCGCATGAAGAGCAAATAACCAGTCCAGATCTCGGTCCTCAAACGAGAGATTCTAGAGGCTTCACTGAAGTGGCAACCCCTCAAACCAATAACACGCTGGACGTCGGCGCCATTCGAAAGGATTTCCCGATCTTGGGGCGCGAAATCAAGGAGGGGGTCCCGCTGGTCTACCTTGATTCAGCGGCCAGCTCCCAGAAGCCGTCCCAGGTGATCCACGCCATGTCGCGTTTCTACGAAACGGAGTACGCGAATGTCCACCGCGGGATCCATACCCTGGCGGAGGAAGCTACGGCGGCCTTTGAGTCGGCGCGGGAGAAAGTGGCGCGGTTTGTGGGCGCGGAGTCGCCGCGGCAACTCATATTTACTCGGAATGCGACCGAAGCCATCAATTTGGTTGCCCACAGCTGGGGCCGCGCGAATCTCCAGGACGGAGATCGGGTGCTGCTCACGCAGATGGAGCACCATTCCAACATCGTCCCCTGGCAGATGCTGGCCGCCGAACTTGGCTTTACGATAGATTACGCTCCGATGACCGAAGATCACCGCATCGACCTCGAGCGGTACGGCCAAATGCTCGAGCAGGGGCCAAAACTGGTGGGTTTTACGCAGATGTCGAACGTGCTTGGGACGATCAATCCGGTGGCACGGATGACGGAAATGGCGCATGGCGCGGGCGCGGTTGTGCTTGTAGATGGCGCACAATCGGTGCCGCATATGGCCGTGAACGTCGCCGAGTTAGACGTCGATTTCCTGGTCTTCTCGGCCCATAAGATGTGCGGTCCCACCGGCATCGGGGCGCTTTACGGGCGGCGGGAGCTGCTGGAAGAGATGCCACCGTTCATGGGCGGCGGTGAGATGATCAAACGTGTGCAGTTCGACTCGTTTACCGTGACGGAGCTGCCCAGCAAGTTCGAGGCCGGGACGCCACCGATCGCGCAGGCGGTGGGCTTCGGTGCCGCGGTCGATTACATATCAAATCTGGGCATGCCGGCGATCCGGCAGCACGAGCAGGAGATGATCGAGCGCGCATTGGATCAATTGGAAGAAGTCCCGGGAGTCCGCATCTATGGGCCTGCAGCAGAACATAAAGGCGCCGTGGCCGCCTTTACCCTCTCGGATGCCCACCCGCACGACATAGCCGAAATCCTGGATCGGCGAGGGGTTGCGGTTCGCGCGGGCCATCACTGTGCGATGCCACTCCACGAAAAACTTGGATTGCCGGCAACCACGCGTGCCTCCTTTTATCTGTACAATACGTCTGACGAAATCGACAGCCTGATTGAGGGGCTGTACGATGTCAAGAAGGTTTTCGCCTAGCCAGTGGACGATCTATACCGCGAACAAATCATTGATCGATACAAGAATCCCCAAATGCGGGGCCGTCTGGATCCTCATGATTACACCTATGAGGACGACAACCCGCTGTGTGGAGATCGCATTCGCATCGATTTGCGAGTGGACGATGAAGGGCGTATTAATGAGGCCGCTTTTTCGGGAGATGGCTGCGCCATATCTCAGGCCGCGGCCGATTTGCTAACCGAGCGGGTCGTAGGCATGTCGCTCGAGGAGGTAAAGTCGTACACCAAGGACGAGTTGATCGAAATGCTTGGAATCGATTTGGGCCCGGTGCGTATGAAGTGTGCGCTGCTCTCGCTTAAGGTGCTCAAGGCCGGGGTGTACGGTCTGGACGAGCTTGAGGAGGAGCTGGCCTCGCTCTAACCCTCATGCCGCGACAGTTGAACCTATTCCGTCGGTGAGCGCCGGCGGTTTTTACTAGGGCCCGATCTTAGGGCCCTAGCATGGGCACCAGCATGGGGCACACCGACATGTATAACTACATAGAAGTTGACGCCGAAAATCTAGAATATGTCACGGTCGCGGAGGTAGGCGAACTGGGCGACGGAGAGAGATTGATCGTCGACATCGACGACGAGCCGATCGCGGTATTCAACATCGCGGGTCTCTATTACGCGATCGCGGACGTATGCTCGCACGACGACGGCCCTGTCGCAGAGGGCGAGGTCGACGAGTATGAAATCGCTTGCCCTCGACATGGGGCCAAGTTTGATATCCGCAATGGTCGCGTGCTGACCCTCCCCGCCATCGTGGATATCCCCGCCTACCCGGTCCGGATCGAGGGTAACGAGATCCAGATCGGCCTTCCGATCGAAAGTTAACCGGACCCACGCGGGCCCGACCGAGGCCAGCCAGACCCACCACGGCCGGACCACGCGCTTGCCAGACAAACGCGGGCTGGACGCCAATCCGGCTAGACTCACCACGGTCGGACCTGCGCTCACCGGACAAACACGGGCCAACACCGCGCTCATAGTACCCACCACACTCGAATAAGCGGTTGCCGGACCGACGCGAGCGGACACCACACGTTCCTCCGTTCACGCCTTAGTGCTTTCGTTGTAATATTGTGCGATTCAGACACGCGTCCTTACCGTGTCTCAAGATAGGATGAAGTGAATATGGCAAACCAATGGGTTTATCGATTCGAGGAAGTCGAGATGGCCGAGCAGGCGGCCGGAGATTGGGAGGGTGTGCGAGGCCTCCTGGGCGGCAAAGGAGCCAATCTGGCCGATATGACTCGATTGCAAATTCCGGTCCCGCCGGGTTTTGTTGTCACGACCGAGGCCTGCAACGCCTATCTTGCGCAAGACAATACGTTTCCGGACGAGATGTGGGATCAGGTCCTGGTGGCCATGGCGGCCACTGAAAAAGCAACCGGGAGAAAATTCGGCGACCCGGCGGATCCACTGCTTGTCTCCTGCCGTTCCGGCGCCAAGTTTTCCATGCCGGGAATGATGGACACCGTACTCAACATCGGTCTAAACGACGGAACTGCGGATAAATTGACCGAGCAGACCCAGGACGAGCGTTTTGTACAGGACGCCTACCGCCGACTGGTCCAGATGTTTGGCTCGGTTGTAATGGGCGTCCCGGCCGAACCTTTTGAAGAGGTCATTGAGGAGCTTCGAAAGAGCAAGGGCGTAGAGTCCGATACCGATCTGGCGGCGGAGGATTGGAAAGCAATAACCGAGCGGTTCAAAGAGATCGTCAAGCAGGGTACGGGCTCGGAGTTTCCCAGCCAACCGATGGACCAGCTGCGCCTGGCGCTCGAGGCGGTATTCAAGTCGTGGAATGGAAAGCGCGCCGTCGACTATCGAAACGCGGCCGGTATCGCCCACGATTTGGGCACCGGAGTAGTCATTCAGACCATGGTGTTTGGCAACATGGGTATGGACTCCGGAACCGGGGTGAGCACGACCCGCAATATCTCAACCGGCGAGGATGAGATCGAGGGCGACTACCTGCTGAACGCACAAGGTGAGGACGTGGTGGCTGGCATCCGCATCACGAAGCCCATTCAGGAACTCAAGGCAGACATGCCGGAGGCATACGCGGAACTGGCATCGATCAGCGAGCGCCTGGAGAAACATTATCGCGAAGTGCAGGACGTGGAATTCACCGTAGAACGTAGCAAGCTGTGGATGCTGCAGACGCGCGACAGTAAACGTACCGCGCAAGCCGCAGTTCGCATCGCAGCCGATCTGGCGGACGAAGGATTGATCACACGCGAGGAGGCCGTCCAACGGATCTCGCCCGAACAAGTGGATTTTTTCCTGCATCCGCAATTCGACCTCGAGACTATGAAGGCTGCGGCCCAAGAAGGCCGATTGTTGGCCAGCGGGTTGAACGTTTCGCCCGGGGCGGCGGTGGGCCAGGTGGCCCTGGACGCCGACAAGGCCGAAGCCTGGGCGAAGGATGAAGGCCGCCAGGTGATTATGGTCCGCCCAGAAACCAAGCCGGACGACGTCCACGGAATGTTGGCCGCACAGGGAATCCTGACCAGCCGCGGCGGGCGCACCAGCCACGCGGCGCTCGTAGCGCGGCAGTTCGGCAAGCCCGCCGTCGTAGGCGTGACCGCCATGACGATCGATTTAGATGAGAGGGTCATCTCGATCGACGGGCGTGAAATTAAAGAAGGCGATTGGATTTCCATCGACGGCACCCGCGGGGAAGTATTTCTCGGCCAGCTCGACACCAAGGTGCCGGATTTCAACGATCCGTATCTGCTCAAGATCCTGTCCTGGGCCGACGATATCCGTCGGCTGGGCGTGTGGGCGAATGCGGACTACCCGGAGGACGCCGAGCGTGCGCGGAGGTACGGCGCCGAAGGCATCGGGCTCTGCCGCACCGAACACATGTTTTTTCAGGCCGAACGGTTACCGATCGTCCAGAAGATGATCCTTGCTAAATCTTCGGAGGAGCGGGCGGAAGCGCTCGAGAAGCTTTTGCCGTACCAGCGGGAGGACTTTGCGGGCCTGTTCCGGGCGATGGATGGCCTGCCGGTGATCATTCGCCTGATCGATCCACCGCTGCACGAATTCCTGCCCAGTCACGATGACCTGCTGGTCGAGGTCACTCGGCTGCGCATCACCGGCGAAAATCCGGATCGGCTCAAGGAGCAAGAGCAGCTGCTGCAAGAAGTCAAAAGGTTGCGTGAGGCCAACCCGATGTTGGGGCTGCGCGGGGTGCGGCTGGGCATCCACATGCCGGAGGTTACCGAGATGCAGGTGCGCGCGATTATGGAGGCCGCGGTGGAGGTGAGCAAGGAAGGGGTGGACGTCCATCCGGAGGTAATGATCCCGCTGATCAGCCACGTGAACGAGCTCAAAATCCAGCAGGCGGCCCTGGAGAAAGTAGCCAAAGAAGTGATGGTCGAGCAGAAAGTCAACATCGACTACAAATTCGGAACCATGATCGAGATCCCGCGTGCGGCGCTGACCGCTCGCGAAGTGGCCGAGTTTGCGGAATTCTTCTCCTTCGGAACCAACGATCTCACGCAAACCACTTACGGCATCAGCCGGGATGATGCGGAGGCCAGCTTCCTGGTGGAGTACATCGAAAAAGAGATCCTGCCCGCCAATCCGTTCCAAACCATCGACCCGGACGGAGTCGGCCGTTTGATGCGAATGGCAACCGACGAGGGCCGCGAAACACGTCCTGATCTAGAGGTCGGGATCTGCGGCGAGCACGGCGGAGATCCGGACTCGATCCGTCTATGCCATGAGTACGGCCTCGATTATGTGAGCTGCTCGCCGTACCGTGTGCCGGTCGCGAGATTGGCCGCGGCTCATGCCGCCATGGAGCAGGCGTAGCCTGGGGGTTCAATCCAGAACCAGAATGAGGGGTATGCTTGTCTTGACGGTCACCGGTGCCTGCCTGTCCTGAGGGTCACCTGTGCCTTGCAGTCAGGCCGGGGCGGGGCCCCGGCGCAGGCAGGCCAGGGAAGGAAGCCTCCTAGGCAAACTTGTGCCCTGAAGGACGCGAATCCAATGGTCGATCCCCGAAGTCGCTCTTTGGGTCCGCATCCATATAAAAACCGTCTATTGGTGGGTGCGCGAAGATAAACCCGCGGCGTTCCGGTCCGCTCTGATTTGCCGTCCGCGTTCGCCTGGGAGCTGCAAGAGAGCAATTCCCCTTGCTATAATGCCGCAAGAAAATGAAGCCACTTTCTTGGTAGGGATGATGACCACGAATCGAAGAAGCCGCGGCGAGTCCGAGGACGCGTTTACCAAGGCAATCATAAAGTTTGAGAGGGAGCACTTGGGCAGGGGTCCTTCAGATGCGCGGACATACTTCATTAGCGACATGATTCTCATTCGGCTGAGCGGCCTCATGACATCTGCCGAAGCAATGCTGGCGAGAGAGGAAAAGGGGCAGGAAATAATCAAAACCACCAGGCGCCAACTGATGGAAGTCTCGCGACCGCTGATCAGGCAAATCGTTCGGGATGTGCTGGGTCTGGACATGATCAGCATGCACACCGACATGAGCATCAAGACAGGTGAACGTGTAATTGTCTTGATCGTCGACAGAAACTTGGACGAACTGTTCGATTAGGTTCGATATCCGAATCTAGTCGTTGGCATTCATGTGGAAGACACGGTTCTTCCTGCAGGCGTGCTGTACATCGAAACCAAATCCCGTTTCGGCACGGCGATTATGTTCTATTAAAAAGCGTTGTTGGGCAGGGTGCAATCGGCGTTAAGTGCTGAAATCAAGTAAAATTCGCATGCAAGACCGATTCTAATAAATCGTAACTTTTTCGGCAGGTTGGGCAAACAGCAGTTTTCGTCGTAAAAACGGCTGGTTGCAAAGTAAGCCGGCGTTCACTCCTAATCGTGGGAGAAACGACGGCTTTTTTTGTTCGAGCCGGATTTAGCTTCCTGCTGCTTCAAGGTTCTGGCCGCGAACTCCCCGATGATCGACCGACATGTCAATATCCGATACAGGTTCGGGACATGCACACCAATTTCCGGTCTGATTCTGAGGGGCTTGCTAGGGCACTCTATCTCCGCAGGATTTGGCCAATATCACAGAATCGGCATTGCCTTCGAAGGAGACTGGAATAGAGTAGAACATGCAAATTCGTGACTGCACGAAGCGAGAAGTCTTCTCGGTGGCGACCGCCACCACGCTGGACGAGGCTGCCCAGGTGCTTGTTGAGAAGCATGTTGGCCTGCTTCCCGTCACTGACGAGGCCCAAAGGCTCGTTGGTATATTCGGGCACTCCGAAATACTGGCTCTCTTTCTCCCCGCCTGTGTGAACCTGATCGATGACCTTGACTTCGTGCATGATTTTGGCGCGTTGGAGGAAGTGAGTATGAGTCCAGAGATGCGCACGCGGCAGGTCTCGGATTTCATGCGCGAACCCATTTCCGTCGAGGAAACCACAGGTCTGCTGCGCGCCTATACTATGATGTTGCAGCATAGACTGCATGATTTGCCCGTCGTCAGGCCGAATGGAACGCTTGTGGGCATCGTTTCGAGAGTAGATATTGGCACGGCGTTTCTGACTGAAAGGGAGACCGACCCACTCAGCCGCTTGGAGATAGCTTGATATAAGCACTGGCTGCGGGGGCATGTTCGCGCTAAGTCAGCCGTTAATAACGGTGGGCTACGTAGAATAAGCCGCAGGCTCACGACTTAGATGCTGCAACCGATGCCTGGCCTCGGTCGCGTCGAAGCCGGTCACCTCCTGGAAGCATTTCGTTTGAGTCCAAGAATCGCTTCCAATGGAATATCGCAAGGCGCCGCATAGCTGGCCACGCCCTGTGCCGGCCCGCAGCGATCCTCTCGTTCCTGTAAATCACGGAAAGATCCCGGATCGATGGTGATGGCTGGGCAAGTTGCGAAAGCCGGAGCCCCCGGATTGGATGGGAGCCTAAGGGTAGGTGGAGGCGGTTCAGCTCTCCGCAGGAGATCACAAGGATTGACGTCCCCAAGTTTGAACGCGTATAATGCCACGGCGCTTAAATCCAGCTATATCAAGTAGAACCATGTTGGTGCATAAAATCGAGACAGCTTCCTGTATCCGGCAGGTTTCGCAAATAGCAATCTCCTAAATAGGGGAAAGTTGGTTGCAAAATAAGCCGGCGTGCAATCCCGGGACGGGAGCGGCGTCGGCTCTTCTCTTGCTAATAATTAGCGGGGAAATTTAGAGCCGTGAACGCGCCCTGCGGCTGTAAGCGCCATGATCAAGCCGAGTGGGGAGCTCGTCCTCGGCAACGAGTCGCCGCAGTATTCCATGTGGGCGGTCGGCTCGCGTCCTGACACCCCCGTAGATAACACTCTTGCGAGTACCCATTTGAGACCTCGTTTCAGCGTGAGGGACGCAACTTGATGGACGAAGGATTTTCCTGGCACGCTTCTGAAACCCGAGAGGTCCTGGATCGCCTGCATGTGGATCCAGAACAGGGCTTGTCGGCGCACGAAGTGGAGCAGCGGCTGCGTGAGCACGGGCCCAACGAGCTCGTCGAGCGTGGTTTAAAGAGCCCCTGGCGCATCCTGTGGGAACAGCTCACCGGGATCATGGTGATTGTGCTCATCATCGCCGCGTTGGTTTCCTTGCTGCTGGGAGATCGGCTGGATGCGATCGTCATCCTGGCAATCGTGGTGCTAAACGCTATCCTGGGATTTGTGCAAGAGTATCGAGCGGACCGCGCGATGGCCGCTTTGAAGCGGATGGCCGCCCCGGTGGTCAAAGTGCGCCGCGAGGGACAGCTCCAGCAGGTTCCCGCGAGGGAGATTGTGCCCGGCGACATCCTCCTGCTCGAAGCGGGCGATGCGGTATCCGGCGACGCACGCGTGCTCGAATCGATCAATCTGCGGATCGAAGAGGCTTCGCTCACAGGCGAGTCGATTCCCGTGGATAAAGATTCCCAGGTGCTCTCAGGTACGCATGTTCCGTTAGGCGACCGGCGCAATATGGTGTTTATGGGCACCACGGCGACCTATGGCCGGGCCAGCGCGGTCGTGGTCGAGACCGGCATGGCTACCCAACTGGGCCGGATCGCCGAACTGATACGGACCGTCGTGAGCGAGCCAACCCCGCTTCAAAAGCGAATGGCGCAATTGGGAAAGGGGCTTGCGGTGGCCGCGGTCGCCATCGTGGGCGTGGTCTTTGTCCTCGGCCTTCTGCGCGGAGAAGACCTGAACGTAATGTTCCTGACCGCTATTGCGATGGCGGTAGCCGCGGTACCTGAAGGGCTGCCAGCGGTCGTGACCATAACGCTTGCGCTGGGAGCGCAGCGGATGCTGCGGCGCAAGGCATTGATCCGCAAGCTACCCGCGGTCGAGACACTGGGCTCGGTGACCGTGATTTGCTCGGACAAGACCGGGACTCTCACTGAGAACCGGATGACGGTCAAGATCCTGGATGTCGCCGGACACACGCTGGATCTGGCAGAGGCGTTGAAGGTCGGAAACCCTGTCGGAGAGACCGAGGAAGAGTGGGCCAGCGCTGAGCAAGCAGCCGAAGTGCTGCTGCTGGCCGGGGGTGCGCTGTGCAACGATGCCGTTTTGGAGCTAAACACGGACGGTGCTGGGAGTTTGCGCGCGCAGGGCGACCCCACCGAAAAAGCGCTCGTGGTCGCCGCCGCTCGATTCGGTCTGATGAAGCCTCGCCTGGAATCGCTCTTTCCGCGGGTGGCCGAGGCGCCGTTTTCCTCCGAGCGCAGACGGATGACCACGTTCCACGAACGGCAGCAGCAATCTCAGAACGGAGCACTGGAAGCCCAGCTTACATCGTTGTTGGCAGCCGACAGTCGGCCTTTCGTGGCATTTACGAAGGGGGCAACGGAGAGTCTACTGCGGGTCTGTGATCGGGTCTGGACCCACGCAGGAACACAACCGCTCAATTCGGATTGGCGGCGGCGAATCGAAGGCGCCGACGATCGGCTGGCCGGCGATGGTCTGCGAGTGCTTGGCATGGCGTTTCGAACCCTGCAAGACCTCCCTGTCGAAGGGGAAATGGAAGCCTTGGAGCAGGATCTAATATTTGTGGGGTTGGTGGCCATGATCGACCCTCCGCGGCCGGAGGCGAAAGAGGCGGTCGCTATCTCCAGGACCGCCGGCATCCGCACCGTGATGATCACCGGCGACCACCCGCAGACCGCGCTGCACATCGCTCGCGAGCTGAATATCGCTCTAGACAGCAACTTCCTGGCCGGCCGGGAGCTGGAGCAGATGACGGCAGAGCAGCTTGAAGACAGGGTCGAGCAGGTCGAGGTTTACGCCAGGGTCTCCCCAGAGCATAAGCTCAATATCGTCCGCGCGCTTCAGAAACGTGGACATATTGTGGCCATGACCGGCGATGGCGTAAACGACGCCCCAGCGCTCAAGCGGGCCGACATCGGGGTGGCGATGGGCATCACCGGCACCGATGTCTCCAAGGAAGCCGCGGACATGGTCATCCTGGACGATAACTTCGCCACCATCGTGCGCGCCGTAGAACAGGGGCGCGTGATCTACGACAACGTACGCAAATTCATCAAGTACACGCTGACCAGCAACGCCGGCGAAATCTACGTGATGTTGTTCGGGCCGCTGCTCGGGATGCCGCTGCCCCTCACTGCGCTGCAAATCCTGTGGATCAACCTGGTTACGGATGGGCTTCCTGGACTGGCCCTTGCCGTCGAGCCCGCCGAACGCGATACGATGCGCCGGCCCCCTTATCCACCCAAGCAGAGCATCTTCGCGCGGGGGATGGGACGGCACATTTTGTGGGTCGGTCTGCTGATGGGTCTGGTGTCGCTCGCGGTCGGGTATTGGGCCTGGATCACAGGCCGGCCTGCATGGCAGACGATGGTGTTCACCACGCTGACGCTCTCGCAGATGGGGCACGTGCTGGCAATCCGGTCGGATCGCGAATCGCTCTTCAAGATCGGGCTGCTCACCAACAAGCCGCTGCTGGGAGCGGTGGCGTTGACTTTCGTGCTGCAGCTGGCGGTGATTTTCTGGAGACCGCTGCAGGAAATCTTCAATACCCAGGCGCTAACCCCATTCGAACTGGGGATCAGCTTGGGTCTGAGCACGATTGTCTTCTGGGCGGTCGAGATTGAAAAGCGCTATCTGCGACGACGACGTGGATGAGGGCCTGGAGGTGGCTATCGAGCTAATGGTACGCCAAGTCGCTGATCCGGTTCGACCTATGTTTAACTGCGAAGGAGAGGCCTGATGGTTCAGTTGCCCATGGACCCCTTTCTGCAATTCCTGCTGGCGGTGGCACTTATCGTAGCCGCTGCAAAAATTGCTGGTTACCTGAGCACCAGACTTGGTCAGCCGGCCGTGTTGGGCGAGATATTGGCTGGGATCGTCTTGGGACCTACGGTGCTAAACATGCTGCAGTGGCCGCTGTTCAGCGACCCCCAGCTGGGGGAGACGCTGAGTCATATGGCGCATCTGGGTGTGCTCCTGCTTATGTTTATCGCCGGGCTCGATGTGGACTTACGGTCGATGACGAAGGCCGGCCGGCCGGTGATGCTGGCAGGAGTCTTGGGAGTGCTGGCCCCGGTGGGTCTGGGGTATGCCGCAGCGCTGTCCTTTGGCTTTGATCAGCAACAAAGCCTTGCCATTGGCTTAGTCCTCGCCGCAACTAGCGTAAGTATCTCGGCTCAGACCATGATGGAATTAGGGGTGTTGCGCACCCGAGTAGGGGTGGCTTTGCTGGGCGCGGCAGTGGTGGACGACGTGCTGGTGATCCTGTTTCTCTCGCTCTTCATCGCCGTGATAGGCGGCGGAGGCGGAGGCGTCTCTGCCCTGTTATGGGTGACGGTGAAAATGGTTGGCTTCTTGGGTTTGGCCGCCTGGCTTGGGGCGCGGCTGATTCCTCGATTGGGGTCTTGGGTAGAGCGGCTACCGATCAGTGAGGGAGCGCTGTCCCTGGCCATCGTAGTCACTCTGTTATACGCCTGGGCATCCGAAGCCATCGGAGGAATGGCGGCCATCACCGGCGCGTTTATGGCTGGGTTGCTCTTTGCCCGGACGTCGCTCCGACAGCAACTCGAGGGGGGTATGCACAGTCTGGCGTTCTCCTGGCTCGTCCCGATATTCTTCGTGAGCATCGGCCTCGAAGTCAACGCCCGGGCTTTGGGCCTTGGTGGCCTGCCCTTCGCTCTGGTCATCATTCTTGTAGCGGTTGTCTCCAAGGTTATCGGAAGCGGGATCGGTGCTCGGCTGGGCGGTTTCCCAAAGGGCGAGGCTCTGCGGCTCGGGGTAGGTATGGTCTCCCGGGGCGAGGTGGGGCTGATAGTAGCCTCGGTGGCGCTGGATGCCGGTCTAATTGGGGACGGGATCTTCGCCAGCGTAGTGCTGATGGTCGTGGCGACCACGCTACTTACCCCAATCATGCTGCGCGCGCTCTACCCTAAGGATGTCAGTAAGCTAGGAGCGGTCGAGGTATAGATTATTTTCAGGGGTGTGGAGAGCAAACGCCCTGTTCCTTATCGTAGCTCACAAGGAGGGATCACCATGTCACAGCTATTGATTTTCGTGCTGAACAATCTGGAGCAATACTCAGATATTCTGGATGCCTGGGAGGAAGCCGGAGCACCTGGAATTACCATACTGGAGAGCACCGGCGTCGGGCACATCCGGAGTGTGGTGCGAGACGACCTTCCCTTGATGCCCTCTCTGAGCGATCTTCTCGCCAGCCACGAGATGCACCACCGAACCCTCTTCACCGTCATCGAGGACGAGCAGATCCTGGACAAGGTCATCGAGGCCACCGAGCGGGTGGTCGGCGACTTTACTCGCCATCACACCGGCCTGCTCTTTGTCGTCCCCGTCAGCAGGGCGCTGGGGCTCCAAAAAGAGGATGAGGGTGAGAATTAATGGGTGTCTTCCTCCTGGCCGTGACTGTGCCTGAACGCTATCTTTTGTCCGGCTGGCACGCTCGCCCTCCGCCAGCGCCAAACAGCCGTGCCCTTCCTGCGGTATTGAATGCCTGTGACGGATTTCTTACAGTTCCTTCTCGCTATCATCATCATCGTCTCCGTCGCTAAAACTGCTGGATATCTCAGCAAGCGCCTCGGCCAGCCCGCGGTGTTAGGCCAGTTGGTCGCAGGCGTTTTGTTGGGGCCAACGGTCCTGAACCTTTTTCACACGCCGATCTTCACCGATGTTCATCTAGGGGAAACCATCTCGCTCCTGGCTGAATTGGGCGTGATCTTCTTGATGTTTGTCACCGGTCTGGAGGTCGATCTGGGGCAATTGAGGCATTCGGGGAAGGTCTCGGCTTTGGCCGGCACGCTGGGGGTCGTTTTTCCGGTACTGATGGGATGGGGAACCGCGGCCCTCTTCGGATTTCCGATGGAGGTCGGGCTATTCTTAGGTTTGATACTTGCCGCGACCAGTGTGAGCATATCGGCGCAGACGCTGCTGGACCTCAGAGTGCTCCGCAGTCGAGAAGGCGTGAGCCTGCTGGGGGCAGTCGTTTTCGACGACATACTCGTCATCTTGTTGCTCTCGATCTTTGTGGCGGTGATCACCCGAACGGGCGGCGCGACCGGGATGGCCGGAGTGGCATGGGTGGTCTTGAGGATGGGATTGTATCTGGGCATCTTTACTCTTCTTGGTCTTCGATTTATCCCCGCCCTAATCGAGCGTGTTGCCGGCTTACCCATCAGCCGGTCGCTCATAGCCTTCACGATTGTCGTTACGCTTCTCTACGCCTGGTCGGCTGAGGTCATGGGCGGTATGGCGGCAATAATTGGCGCATTCCTGGCTGGATTGCTATTCAAGCGCAGCCACTTCAGTGAGCAGATTGGAGACGGGATGCACACTCTGGCTTTTTCCCTATTCGTGCCAATCTTCTTCATCAACATCGGACTGGAGGTGAATGCACGGGAGCTGAGCGCGGGTTCGGGGCAGTTTGTAGTGCTGATCTGCATCGTGGCGGTCCTCAGCAAGATCCTGGGAAGTGGACTGGGGGCTCGGCTGGGGGGGTTCAACACAAGGCAGTCCCTGCGTTTGGGAGTCGGGGGATGGTGCCAAGGGCGGAAGTGGCCCTGATCATCGCCGACCTGGGCCTGGTGGAGGGTCTTATTGGGCAGGAGGTCTTCGCCACAATCGTGGTTATGGTCATCTTCACCACCTTGGTCACCCCGCCAATGTTGCGTACACTATTTGCTCAGGACGGCGTGCGGCAAGGCGAGAGTACCGTCGACCTGCCCCCTGCCAATTCCGATGAGGACGAATCCGTCTGACACCTCTAAGCACGATACGCTGGGCCATCAGCAATCCCTGTATGAAGAAGCAGCCAAGATCCGGAGCACGAACGCCGAGTGTTCATACTCTTGCGCGTGCCTTTGCTGGTACCCGCCGCTGACCACCAAGGCGCAGCCGGTAGCAGTTGGAGCGTGGAGTTGGCAATGATCGAAGAAATCCTTTTGGAAGTCTCCCTGATCCTGATCCTCAAACTGGTCAACGGCTTCTTCGCTGCCGTTGAAATCTCGGTGGTTTCGGCCAGCAAGAGCCGTCTACAGGCATTGGCGGCTGCAGACCACAGCGGCGTACGGCGCGTGCTGGCCCTGCGATAAGACAGTGAGCATGCGGGCCGGACGGAGGAAATCGCCTCTGGATTCCCCAACCCGGAAACCGGGGGTTAAAGGCATGAAAAGCACAGGAGTGAGCGATCCATTGAGCCAGGACATCCACCTCCTGGGGAACCTCTTGGGGCAGATCCTGCGGGAGCATGAAGGCAAGCCCGTCTTTGACCTGGAGGAACGTATACGGACCCTGGCCAAGGAATGGCGTGCATCCACTTCAACGACCGCCTTCGGAACGTTGGCCGAGCTCTGTGAGGGGCTGGAAGTAGAGACGGCTTTACCAATCCTGAAAGCCTTCACCACCTACTTCCATCTGGTCAACTTGGCCGAGGAACACCAGCGGGTGCGGGTGCTGCGGACGCGGGAGAAGGGGGCTGGTGCCAGCCCCCTGGCCCACTCCATCGCTGAGGCCGTCAACGCCCTGTCGGCTGAGGGCATGCCGGCGGAAGGCATGCAGGAGTTGTTGAACCGGCTGTCCATCGAGATGGTCTTCACCGCCCATCCCACGCAGTCGAAGCGACGCACCATTCTGGAGAAGCTGCGGGCCATCAGCACCGCCCTGTACCGGTTGGACACCCAGGACCTGCTGCCCCGGGAGCGGGACCGGCTTCTGGCCGACCTGCGGGCCCACATTACCCTCCTGTGGCTGACGGACGAGGTGCGGGAGCGCCGGCCAACACTGTTCGACGAAGTTCGCAACGGCCTGTGGTACTTCTCTGAGACCCTGTTCGACGTTGCGCCTGAGATCTACCACTCCCTTCATCAAGCCCTGGCCCAGGCCTATCCTGGCCGTCCCTTCCACGTGCCGTCTTTTTTGCGCTTCGGCTCATGGATCGGAGGCGACCGGGATGGTAATCCCTATGTGACAGCGGAAGTGACCGCTGAGACGCTCCGCCTGCACCGGGACCTGGCCCGACAACACCACGGTCAGACCGTGCTCTGGCTCATCGGTGAATTGAGCCTGTCCGGGGGACGCGCCCGCCTGACGCCGGCGCTGCAGCAGTTTGTGAGCGGGCAAAGGGCGCGCTATCCGGATCTAGCCCAGGCCCTGGAGGGACGCAACCCGGACGAACCCTACCGCCAGGCGCTGAGTTTCATCGCCCACCGGTTGGGCGAGCAGACGCCCCCGGAACGCCCCCCGGGCCCCGGGGGACCCGATGATAAGTGGCCCCGACTAGCCTATGATGGTGGCCTGGAACTCCTGGCAGATCTGAGCCGGGTGGCTGAAAGCCTGCAGAAAACCAGCAGTCCGGTGTTGGTCGAGGAGCGTTTGGCTCCGCTCCTGCGCCAGGTGGAGACCTTTGGCCTGCATACGGCGGCGCTGGACATCCGTCAGCACAGCGCCGAGCACGAGGCGGTGGTGGCCGAACTGCTGTCTGTCGCCGGTATCGTCTCAAATTACGGCGCGCTGCCGGAAGCCGACAGAGTCACGCTTTTGAACCAGCTTTTGGAAACGGCGACCTTCCCGTCCATCGGCCCATCCACCCTCTCCGATGCTTCGTCTGGGGCCTCCGCCGAGGCGTCGGCCGAGGCGCTCAGTCCTGCCCTCGAGCGTAGCGAAGTCTCAAGCCTGGCGGTCGAAACCCTGGACCTGTTCCAGTTGCTGCGGCGCGTCTGCGATGAAGACCCACAGGCCCTGGGATGTTATCTCGTCAGCATGGCCCGACAATCCAGTGATGTGTTGGAAGTCCTCTGGCTGGCCGGCAGTTCGGCGATAAAGGGGCTGGACATTGCGCCGCTCTTTGAAACCATCGCCGACCTGGAGCGGGCGCCTGAGGTGCTGGAGACCTTGCTAGGCACTTTGGCCTACCGGACCCACCTGCGGGCGCGAGGGGACCATCAGGTGATCCAGCTCGGCTACTCCGACAGCACGAAAGATGGCGGGTATCTGATGGCCAACTGGGCGCTCTACCGGGCGCAACGGGCACTGACGGCCGTCGCCCGCCGGTATGGCGTACGCTTGACCTTCTTTCACGGCCGGGGTGGGGCCGTTGGCCGAGGGGGTGGGCCGACCCACCGCGCTATCCTGGGGTTGCCGCCGGACAGCATGGACGGACACATCCGCCTGACTGAGCAGGGAGAGGTGCTCTTTGACCACTTTGCCCATCCAGCCATCGCCCGGCGCTATCTGGAGCAGGTGATCGGCGCAGTGCTCCAGGTCGGCGCGGCGCAACCGGCCGAGACCGAACCCGAGTGGGCAGGGGTAATGGAGAGCCTCTCGGCCTTTGCCTATGACGCCTATCGAAATCTCGTATACGAGACGCCGGGGTTTCTGGATTACTTTCACCAGGCCACACCGATCGACGTGATCATCGAGCTGGCCATTGGCTCCCGGCCGGCACGACGCACCACGACGGAGCGCTTCGAGGACCTGCGGGCCATTCCCTGGGTTTTCGCCTGGATGCAGAGCCGGCACACCCTTCCCGGCTGGTATGGCTTGGGCAGCGCCCTCGCCCACACCATGCAGGCGACCCCGGACGGCCTGGAGACGTTGCAGGGCTTATACCGTGACTGGCTCTTCTTCCGGGCGGTAGTGGACAACGCCCAGATGGCTCTGTCCAAAGCCGACATGGCCATCGCGGCCCGCTACTCGGAGCTGGTGGCCGATCATGCGTTGGGACAGCGTATCTACGGTCAGATTGAGGCCGAGCACGCTCGTACCCGGCAGGCACTGCTGGCGGTGACCGAACAACAGGCGCTGCTGGACAACGAGCCGGTGCTACAGCGGGCCATCCGCCTGCGCAATCCCTACGTGGACCCTCTCAGCCTCATCCAGGTAGGGCTGCTGCGCCGCTTGCGGGCCCTTCCCCAGGACAGCGCGGAACGGGAAGTGGTTGTGGATGCGCTGCGGCTCAGCACTGTGGGAATCGCCGCCGGCCTGAAGAACACAGGGTAATCGGAGTTCGAATCTCGGAATGGCGCTGAAATTCGAAACGAGATGTTCCGCAATCCACCATCCGAAATGGGGGGATGGAGGGGAGGGAAATGTCGAGAATGAGAGCGATCCGCAACCACGCGAGTCATCTGGAGTGTGCCGGGGTGCTGGTGGTGCCCGGCGCGGCACTATTCCGGCCAGCCCATGAAGCGGGCGGAGCACTCCCGCCTGCTTTACTGCACCGGCGGGATTAACGCACAGCGCGGGGGCCACCGGCTGCGGGCTGCCCCCTCGGCCGGGGCGAACGGGAATTGAGGTGAATCCCTGTGACGACAGGCTGGGCCATCAGCAATCCCTGTAAGGAGAAGCAGCCAAGGTCCAGAGCACGAGCGCCGAATGGTCATACTCTTGCGCGTGGTTCTGTTGGTAGCCGCCGCTGACCACCAAGGCGCAGCCCGAAACAATTGGAGCATGGAGTTGGCAATGATGGAAGAAATCCTTTTGGAAGTCTCCCTGATCCTGATCCTAATATTGGTCAACGGCTTCTTCGCTGCCGCTGAGATCTCGGTGGTTTCGTCCAGTAGGAGCCGTCTACAGGCAATGGCGGCTGCAGACCACAGCGGCGCACGGCGGGTGCTGGCCTTGCGGGGGGATCCTGGCCGCTTCCTTTCCACGGTGCAAATCGGCATCACCTTGGTCGGGACCCTGGCTTCGGCCATCGGGGGGGCCAGCGTTGTTCGCTTCCTAGAATTTCGGCTAGCAGCCATGTCTTTGCCGTGGCCATCGGCCTACACTGAGTTGGGGGCTTTGTTGCTCGTCGTAGTTGTGATCTCATATTTCTCGCTGGTCCTGGGGGAGTTAGTGCCCAAAGAGCTGGCCCTGCGCCGGCCTATCGACCTGGCCATCCGTTTGAGCGTCCCTATTGCCAGGCTCTCTCGCCTGGTGCATCCACTTGTGTGGACCCTCGTCAAGTCGAGCGGCCTGATTCTGAAATTGTTCCCGCGATGGAAGGAATCCGAAGAAAGGGTGACCGACGAGGAGGTTCTGGCCTTGTTGCGAGAAGGCGTGGCCGCGGGCGCTTTTCACCCGACCGAACAGACCTTGGTGCAAGGCATATTTCGCTTTGCTGATAAGCGGGTACAGGAAATCATGCTGCCGCGGACCAGCATTGCGGCCGTGCCTGCTGATAGCAATCTGACTCAAATCCTGGAACTGGCCCGTCAGCGAGGATACTCTCGCTACCCCGTATATGAGGACGATATTGATCAGATCGTTGGTGTTGCGCACGTCAAGGACTTATTGCGGAATGACGATCTCCAACGGCCCGTCAGGGAGGTCGCCCGAGAGCCACTCTTGGTTCCGGGCAGCCTGCGGCTGATTGAGATGCTTCACCGTTTCCAACGGGCCGGCTCACATCTGGCTATCGTGCTGGACAAATATGGCGGCACCGCAGGGCTGGTCACCCTCGAGGATCTGATGGAGGAAATTGTCGGAAGCATCGAGGACGAGTATCCTCATCCCGAGCCGAAACTCGAGCGTTACCCAGACGATGTACTTATCGTGCCCGGTACATTGTCCATCAATGACCTGGGTGTGGCGCTGGGCCTCAATCTGCCTGTGAAGCTCCCGTACGATACTGTGGCAGGTTTTATGCTGCATTTTCTGGGATACATTCCTCATCCAGGAGATAAGATCGATTATGGGAAATTCCAGTTTATGGTGCAGGAGATGGACGCTCGGAGGATTAAGCGCGTGAGAATCGCTCCCCTGGCTGACGGTGAGCATCCGGGCGGCCCGGGCCAAGCCGTCTGAGGAGGCGGCCCCCAGGTATGGGGCTCCAGGGGAGATAGCGCCCGGATCATGCCGTCCTGGCAATGTTTGATGGAAAACATGGCTCCAGCTCAAGGAGCCAGCTCATGGCCCAGAGGATTGACTTTGTGGAGTTCGGCCTACATATGGGAGATCGCCTGAAATGAACCGCAGCAGGCCCGCCTTGAAGGTAAATTAAATTGGATTTCTTGCGTGATCTCGTAGAGTGGACGGCAGCTTGGGCGAATTCCCCCTTCGCTGGGGCGGCGCTATTTATCGTCGCGTTTGTTGAGTCCTCTTTTTTTCCAATTCCGCCAGACGTGCTGATGATCCCGCTGGCGCTTGCCAGGACCACCCAGGCGCTGATCTTTGCAGCCATCGCCACGGCCGGCTCTACGCTGGGCGGCACCTTCGGGTTTTTCATCGGCGACAAGGGCGGCCGCCCGCTGCTCAGGCGCTTCTTCAAACGAGAAAAGGTGGACATGGTGCAGCGCTATTACCGCCGATACGACGTGTGGGCCGTGGGAGTGGCTGGCTTCACCCCCATCCCGTACAAGCTCTTCTCCATCTCCGCCGGGGCCTTCGGCTTGGATTTCAAACGATTTCTTCTGGCAACCATTGTGGGCCGGGGAAGTCGTTTCTTTCTGGTGGGTCTGGTAATTGCTCTCTTCGGCGAGCCAGTGAAGGCCCTGCTGGACGCGTACTTTGAGGTGGCGGTAATTGCCTTCGCCGTCTTGCTTGTCGGGGGTATCTACGTCGTCAATCTGCTCGCCCGGCGAAGCTCAGGCGGAAAGGCGCCGAGTACTCTTTCGGGCTCCCACAAGCCTCAGGGCGATGCATCGGGTGCTCTCAACGAGGAGGTTGAGCGCACCCGTGATGGCTTACAGTAGATTGCCGTGAGTTGCCGTGCGGGCCGTCTTATTCGCCGCGGCGGCCAGCGAATGGACGAGTGCCCTATTCCTCCGAGCTGTGATTAGCCATGCGAAATAATCGTGTCCAGCTTGCAGATTGGCGGAGACAGGTGGCTGAAATGTACTCAACAATTCGCCAACTGGATCCTGAGCCGGGCTGGCATGTTTTTAAGAGGCAGCGCGATGTCCTCTTTCGCACGCACCCTCAAAGCCCGCTGCCTAAACCAGACCGCCATCAATTCGGCGGACTGGAATACTTCCCCTATGATCCGCAGTGGCGGCTGATCGTACCGCTCGAGCCGCCGAGCTCGCCCTCGACGACGGACATTGATCTTGGATCGGACGGGAACTTCCGCCTCACCGAGATCGGCCAGGTTGTGATCCGATCCGATGCCAGTCTAAGTCTCTTCTGGGTGGAAGGTTATGGAGGCGGCCTGTTCCTTCCATTTGCCGATGCCACCAATAACGTAACCACCTATGGGGGAGGGCGTTATCTGCTCGATGGGATCAAGGGGGTCGATCTCGGAGCACAGAAAGAACATCTGATTCTTGATTTCAACTTTGCCTACAACCCCTCCTGCGTCTACGATGAACGATGGGTCTGCCCGTTGGCGCCGGAGCAAAACCGCCTGCCACTCTCGGTGAATGCAGGAGAGCAAGCCTACCTCCCGGTCCCAACTTAACACCCTGCGTCACAGCGGCGTTTGCGCATAGCCATCAATAACAAGCGGGGATTATGGGGGAAAGCCGAAGTTGGAGATCAGATCCCAATTTCGAGCGAGCTAAAAAAGAAGACCATCCCCAAATAGGCCATGAATCCGCCGCTCACGAGGATCAGTACGCGGTATCGTCGACCGGTGAGGAATCGTCGCCCGGCGCTGACGGATGCCGATAGGAAGGTATCCCAGGCAAAGTCGGCACTTATATGCCCAAAATAGAATGCGGCCAGGGTTGTGATGCCGACCGCCTGAGCTTGGGCGAGATACCCGGTTGCCACGGTTACCCACCATAAATACCAGAACGGATTGGCAAGCGTCGTAACCACTCCCAGCCCGAACAATGTGGAGTAGGAACTCGGACGGTGCGCCCGTTCGGGGTCAGGCAGATGGATCGTGCCGCGCGCGGCGGCGATAATGTAGCTTCCTCCGATGGCCAGCAATGTGAGTCCGCCTAGCAGCCCGATGAGGGTGCGGGCCAGCGGGAGGCGCAGCACTGTGGCCAATCCGAAGCTGATAAGCACAACCATCAGCAGATCAAGGCTGGAGTGGCCGCCCGCTACCAGCGGACCAACCCGCCAACCCTGGCGGGGGGATTCGCTCAATATCGTGGCGGTTACTGGACCCGGGGAAACGACCGCTGCAATCGCGATCACGAAGGAGAACACGAAGACGGAGACGAGTGAATCAGTCGGCAAATTTGAAGCAGAATGGACGGTGCATCATTCTAACTTAGGGAAATGTCTGGCGGGAAACAGGTGATTGTTAGGAGAAAAAATACAGCGGTAAAGCGACTAGGCGGTCTTGACGAACCGCCGCAAGTCTGGGTATATGAGTTTTTTTCGATTCGACTTTCGCAGTGCGGCGCGATTAGCGGCCTCAAAGTTAAGCAGCACTTCCTTCAGTGCCCGCACTTGCCATCCAGGTGGATCCTGCGAGAAGACCGCGAGCAGGGCAGTGCTCAGGCCGGGGATGAGCAGCAGCCCAGAACCGTCGTCCAGACGGGTGGCCAGCATGCGGCCCTGTCCGGATTCTTTGCGAGGCGGCCCAAAGGTCCGAAGCAGTCCCATGGCATCTTCAGCCGCCTCCGGCAATTCGCCCTGAATGAAGATCTGATCCCGAGTCGTGAGGTCGTAGAGTGCCACACAGGTACAGAGCGACTCGTTGAGCTGCATCAAGAAGGTAGTGCGACCCTCCTCGAGCACGACCCGCCAGCGATTGCTGCTGGGATGGGCTTCTTTGAGTCGCATCGCAACTTCACGCTGCTCTTGATAGTGCCGTCGGATGGCCTGGTATTGGGAACCGTTTATGCGGCCATTTTCAAGATCATCCTCCAGCCGATCGATCTTCTCGTCGATATTGGCGAGCATCTCCATAAGCTCCGGAACATCCCGCGTTTCAAGCTCCATCTTCAGTGTTTCTTCAATGGAGCGTTCGGTTGACGAGTCCTCGGAGCTGAAGTCCTCGACCTTCACATCTTCGACAAATACAGGAGGTGTTTCGCCCTCGAGCTGTGTCAGACGCGTGTCCTGCGCACGGAGCAACTCGCGCACCGCGCGAAGCTGGCCCGCGCTGATCGTACCGTCGCAGAACGCCAGTGCGGCCGAAAGCATGCGGGCTTGGGCCAACGCTTGCTGTTCCCTGGCGAGCTTGATTTCGGGGTCGACCCCTGTTTCGGTCTCCTGGTCGTCGACTTCCGTCTCGACCAGGGGGCCCTCAGTTGACATGGAACTATGATACATGGCGCCCCGCGTAGGGATTAGATGACCAGAGTACCAGGGCGATTTCCCTCCGTTCATGGGGGTCGGCTCAGCCGCAAGCCAAGGCAGGAGTCCAGTGTGTTTTTAGGCCTGAGCGACGGAGCTTGCGGGGTGGGATATACTCTAGCGCCGCAGGCTGCGGACCAGGGGAGTACCGGTGGAGAATAGGAGGATCGGGATCAAATATTGGTTGATTGGCGCCCTCTTGATCTTCGCGTTAAGCGGATGCAACCGTCCTACTCGCGAGGCGACCACTCCTACGGCATCCAGCCAACAGGTGCTTCAGACCGCACGCGCGATCGCTCAGTCCACATTGGATGCCTCGAGCCCAACTCCCACTCGCTCGCCCCCGACCGAGACGCCTGGCCCTCCCACGGAGACCTTCACGCCTGAGCCGACCGGCACCCCATCGACACCTCTGGTTACCGCGAATTACAATGCCAACCTACGCAGCGGTCCCGGTGAAGAATACGAGGTGCTCGATTTTTTCCTGGCGGGTGAGCAGGCCAATGTGGTTGGCCGCTACGACGACACGCCGATCGGAACCTGGTGGTCCATTCGGCGCATCGGCGAGGGGCGGGATGGATGGATCTGGTCCGGCGCAGTGACGCTCAGCGGAAGTGATTTTGGAGTTCCTGCGCTCGAGCCGCCGCCGACCCCAACTCCCACTCTGGAGCCGACTGGGCCTCCGCCTCCGACCGAGAGCCCAACCGTAACCGTCACGCCTCCGTAATATTTCACCACTCGCGACAGAGCAGGTCCCAAAGGTTTCAGGCCCTCGCGGCCTCGGGAAGATCACCCGACTGCCGGCACAGATTGCTAAACAAAGGCTCCCGCCATTGCCCAGAGCGAGCGCCGGTAGTCATCATCGAACGCAAAACATTAATCGTTAGCGCGTTATCCAAGCTCGATTTATTACACGCGAGCGAGCAATTGTCTCCGATCGAAAAAACGTTGGATGTTGGCGCGCTTAGCGAGTTCGATCTCCCCGCCCTAGAGCCAAGGATTGTAGCCATCCGGTAACCGTTCGAGGCTGACGCGTTATCCGAACTCAATTCCCTGCGCCAACGGCAGCTCCTTGGACCAGTTGATGGTATTGGTCTGCCGGCGCATGTAAGCCTTCCAGGCGTCGGAGCCGGCCTCGCGGCCGCCGCCGGTCTCCTTCTCTCCTCCGAACGCTCCCCCGATTTCGGCACCCGAGGTGCCGATGTTTACGTTTGCGATTCCGCAATCGGAGCCGCGCGAAGACAGGAAGGTCTCCATGGTGCGCATGCTGTCCGTAAATATGGCGCTGGACAGGCCCTGCGGGACGTCGTTGTGGATTTTAATGGCCTCTTCCAGGGTGTCGTACTCGAGCAGGTAGAGGATCGGCGCGAAGGTCTCCTGCTTCACAATTTCTGTCTGCTCCGGCATGCGGACGATGGTGGGCTCGACGAAATTCGGGCCGATATCGGGCCGAGCTTTGCCGCCGGTGAGGATCTCGCCGCCCTGCTCCCTGATAAGCTCGAGCGCGTCGAACATCTCCTCTACCGCCACCCCCGCCACCAACGGACCCATCAATGTCCCTTCCTCGAGCGGATCGCCCAACCGTACTTGCTCGTAACCTTTGATGAGCCGCTCTTCCAATTCCTTGGAGATACTTTTGTGCATGATGATACGGCGGGTGCTGGTGCAGCGTTGGCCCGCGGTTCCTACCGCACCAAACAAGATTGCCCTTGTGGCCAGGTCCAGGTCGGCATCCTCGGCCACCACGATGGCGTTGTTGCCGCCCAGCTCGAGAATTGTTCGCCCAAATCGGCCCGCTACCGTTTCAGCGACTCGCCGGCCGATCTTGGTTGAGCCCGTGAAGGACACAAGCGGCACGCGAGGATCGTTCAACAGCAACTGGCCCACCTCGGATCCACTGCCGATGACGAGGTTAAAAATTCCCGTCAGGGAATGATCCGCCATGACCCTGTTCACTATGTGCTGAATGGCAATGGCCGTGAGCGGTACGTGTGAAGAGGGTTTCCATATGACCGGATCTCCACACACCGCCGCAATTGCGGCGTTCCAGGACCAGACTGCAACTGGAAAATTGAAGGCCGTGATCACACCCACCGGTCCGAGCGGGTGCCACTGTTCGTACATTCGATGGCCGGGTCGTTCGGAGTGCATGGTTAACCCGTACAGCTGACGAGAAAGGCCCACCGCGAAGTCGCAGACGTCGATCATCTCCTGGACTTCGCCATCCCCCTCCACTCGAATCTTGCCCATCTCCAGGCTGACCAGCTCTCCCAGCGGCTCCATATATTCTCGGATCTGTTCGGCCAGATCTCGCACCACTAATCCCCGCTTGGGAGCGGGCACTTCTTGCCAGGTGGTAAAGCTGCTGGATGCGGCGCGGACTACCTGCTCATAACCCTCGGCTGTGGCCTGAATGACGCTGGCGATCGGTTGGTTATTGGTAGGGTTGTAGGAGATCAATTCCTTCCCGGCCGGGTCTTTGATCCACTGATCGGGACCGGTGGATGCGCCCGGATTAACTTCCTCAAGCTTAAGTTTAGTGAGCAGCGACTGCATGAATCGGACTCCCACGGACGTGAGGAATCTAGTTTACCAAACGGAGAGGGTCAGGCGATTACGCGCGTGCCCAGCGCGTACCCAAGCAGGGCGCCTTGAAGATTTCCGGGTGAGGCACCCGAGAAGATCCGCACTTCGACCTCCGGCAGCAAGGCGGCCAGCGCCAAAGCCTGCTCCACCTTATGCGCCATGCCACCCGTTACATCGGTGGAATCGGCGCCCTCGAGTTGGATATCTTCGATCTGGTCTGCAGAAATTTCGGGCATCACTCGATCGCGAGCCGGGTACCGCTCATATACTCCCTCTTCGATGCCCGCCAGCAGGATCCGTTGGGGCCTTAATTTCTTGGCCAGGCGCGCCATCACCTTCTCTGTTGACAGGATCGCCGCTCCCTGGCCTCGATCGAACACGATGTCGCCCTGGACCATCGGTATCTGACCGGCCTTCAGCGCTCTGCGGATGGGCTCATCCGGCAACGTTGCAATCTCACCGTGATTCGAAATCGCGAAGGCGGAGGGCGGAAAAGAGAACACGGGCAGGCCGGCCTCCAATAGAGTATCCATCACGATCCGGTGCAGCCGATTGGCGGCTGCCCAAACTTCACGAACCCCGCGCCACTCTTCCTTGGTTTTTACACCGTCGAGAATGCCAAACTCCGCCGCCGCCGTATGGCCGAAAGATCCTGAGCCATGACCGATCAGCAGCTGGATCTCCGGCTTGGCGCGCAGCGCCTCAGATATTTCCTTGGCGAGCCGCTGAAGGATGCCGATCTGCGCGGTTTCGCGCTGCGACTTATCCGTGATGAGGGAGCCGCCAAGCTTGAGGAAAATCACTGTCCGAGTTCAGTATGGATGGTGCGCACTGCCCCAGCCTCGTGCAGGGCGGTGTCGACCGCCTCAAGCGTCGAATCGTCAACGAGCGCGATCATGACCCCTCCGCCGCCCCCGCCGGATAGCTTGGCACCGGCCGCGCCCGCTTCCCTGGCGGCCAGGACCAATCGCTCCAGGCTTGGACTGCTGACCCCCAGGGTTTCAAGCAGGGTTTGGTTGTGATTCATGAGCGGACCAAGATCACCCATCCGGCCCTGGCCGATGGAGGCCGCGGCCTGATCAGTCAACTCGCCGATGGAATCAAACAAGGCGTCCACAAACTCGGTATCCCCGGTCCAGCGACCTCGCAACATGGTGACCAGCGCTTTAGTGGGCGAAGGCTCGCCGGTATCACCGATCAGAAATTGAAAGCGACCGGTGACTCCCACCGGTCGGGGTTCCTCGCCTTTAACGAAAAGCACTGGAATCTCGAATGCAACCACCGTATTGTCGATCCCGGATGGATCTCCGTGCTGCAGTTTTTCGACCTCAAAAGCCATCTGTGCCACCCGATCCGCCACAAGCTCGTGCTCGAAGTGCGCAGAAATCGCGCGCAGGATCGCCACCGACACTGCGGCACTCGATCCCAGCCCGGAGGCGGGCGGTATATCGGAGGTAACCCGCACCCGCAATCCGCCAGAGGCGTGGGCTTCTTGCATGGCGAGACGGATGGCCTTTGCCAGGGGGTGGCTTTCGGACAAGTCTTTCAGGAGGGAATCGAGTCCGATATCCGGAGCCTCGACCCGCACGTGATTCTCATCCAGCCGGACCACCTCGGCATGCGCCCTGACCGCCTGAACGGGCGCCGCCAGCGCCGGGCGGCCGTAGACGGCGGCGTGCTCGCCAAGGAGAATCACCTTCCCGGGTGCGGAGGCCTGAGTCATTGGGTCCCCATTTCTGGCCCGCCGAAGAATGAAGTATCCAGGGGGTCGGTCACCAAGACTGCAACCTCAAAGGTACAGGATCGAAACTGCGACCAGTCCCCACAGAACCAGCGTGGCCATCAGCGGGCGGTCGGTGAGGATCAATTCGTCGGGCGCACCCCCGGCGTCCTCCACATGGATGAGGTATAGGTAGCGGAAGACGCCGTACAAAACGAAGGGGATGGTGAGCATCATCAAATGGTTGGAGGGCAAATTGAGGGCCGAGAACGTGTAGAAAGAGTAGGCCATGATGGTCGAGGCCGACACAACCATGATCAACTGATCGAGAAAGGCAATCGTGTACCCATCCAGAACTTTGCGATGGGCATTGGCACCGTCGGCCAGCAGCCGGATTTCCGCACGCCGCTTGCCAAAGCCGATGATAAGGGCCAGCAGTGTGGTGCACACATACAGCCAGGGGGAGAAGCGTGTGACTACAATCAGGGCTACGCCGGCGGCTACTCTCAAAACAAATCCAGCCGCGATGATCATCACGTCGATAATAGGCTTGTGTTTCAGCCAGAATGAATAAAGTAAATTGATCACAAAATACAGCGTAATGATTTGGCCAAAAGCCGGTTCCAGCGCGAAGCCAGCCGCCAGAGAAAATATCGACAGCGCAATGGCGAATACTAACGCGGCCGGTATAGAAAGCTGGCCGGCGGCAATGGGGCGGTTGCGTTTTGTGGGGTGCTGCCGGTCGGCTTCTACATCCGCGATGTCATTCAGCAGATAGACGGCGCTGGAGATGAGGCACAGAAGAATGAACCCGGCCACGGTGCGGAGCAGGGGGTCTCGCTGGGTCAGTTGCTCGTCGAAGACCAGCGCGGCAAAGACGAAAACATTCTTTGTCCATTGACGGGGCCGCATCCCTCTAATGAGCGATTTAAGCATCTCGCGCATAATAGCAGGTGCGCTGGCACGGAGCAAGCAGGCGAGGGAGCGGGGGGGCAGGGGAGCGTGGGAGCAAGGGAGCCGGGGGGCGTGGGAGCCGGGGGGCGTGGGAGTGCGGGAGCAGGGGAGCGTGGGAGCAAGGGAGCAGTGGAGCCGGGGGGCGCGGGAGCCGGAGAGCCAGGGAGCGTGGGAGCTGGGGAACCAGGGAGCTAAATGGCCAAGAATAAGCTAAGAGTAGACCAACTGCTGGTCGAGCGAGGCCTGGCCGAGACGCGGTCGCGGGCTCAGCGCCTGGTGATGGCCGGCCAGGTCAGGGTGGCGGGCGAGAGGGTGCATAAGCCATCTGTAATGGTGGCTTCGGACGTTGAGCTGGAAGTTAAGGGCGGACCGCGATTTGTCTCGCGGGCGGGCGCGAAGCTCGAGGCAGGGTTAAAGGCATTCCAGATCCTGCCCGAGGCACGGATCTGTGCCGACGTAGGTTCTTCCACAGGTGGATTCACGGACTGTCTTCTTCAGCTGGGTGCCCAGCGCGTGTATGCCATAGACGTCGGAAAGGGGCAGCTCCACTGGAAGCTCAGGCAAGACCCGCGGGTAGTGGTTCAGGAGAATACAAACGCTCGTTATCTAAAGGCGCTCGCCGAATCAGTCTCGCTCATTACGATTGATGTCTCCTTTATCTCAGCGTTGCGGATCCTGCCTCAAGCGGCCAAATGGCTGGATCCCGACGGCGAGATCGTGGTGCTGATCAAGCCGCAGTTCGAAGCGGGCCCCGAGCAAGTAGGGAAAGGCGGAATCGTCCGCGACGTGGAAGTCCAGAGAGAAGTCCTGGGGGCAGTAACGGAGGGAGCCTCGGAGGTCGGGCTTTTCGCACATGGCCTCATTCGGTCTCCGGTGCTGGGCACAAAGGGCAACCAGGAGTATCTGGCGTGGCTGCGCCCTACGGAGGGCGGCGTGCCGGCCGAAGAACTCATTGAATCGATTTTCTCTTCGAACGGAGGAAACGAAGGATAAGGAGACGGGCTGGGCGGCAAACTGCTCTTGGAGCTATAATCGCCCGCTTGGATCGGGGGCCGCGGCTCTCATGAAAGAAGTGACGGCGGCAGCGGAGCAGGCGGCAAAGGACGATCCATCCAGAATTGGCTTGTTCGTATCCCTTCGAGCTAGAGCCTCGCGAAAGAACTTCCACAACCTTGAGGCCGAGATGCCAACCAATTTTCCCACAAGCAAGAAATGGAGTCCGACATGCGCAGCCTAATTACTGGCGGCGCAGGATTTATTGGAATTCAAACCGCCGACCGCCTGCTGGGCAAGGGCGAGGAGGTGGTCCTGCTCGATAACCTGTCCCGGAAGGGGGCAAGTAAGAATCTCGCCTGGTTGAAGGAGAGGCATGGAGATTCTCCATTCGAAAAGGCGGACATTCGCGATTTCACCCGCATGAAGGAAATTATCGAGCGTTATCGTCCACTCGACACCGTTTTCCACTTTGCCGCGCAGGTAGCGGTGACTTCCTCCGTGCAGAATCCGAAAGAGGATTTCGATATCAATGCCTTGGGAACGCTGAACGTCCTTGAATCGATTCGCCAGGCCGGTCTCGATCCAGTTTTTCTGTTTACCTCGACCAATAAGGTTTACGGAGGCATGGAGGAGGTAGAAGTCACTGAGGAGGAGACCCGCTACCGATACGTTTCTCTTCCGCACGGAATCTCGGAAACCGCGCCGCTTGATTTCCACTCGCCGTATGGATGCTCCAAGGGAGCCGCCGATCAATACGTTCGGGATTACCACAGGATCTACGGGCTGCGCACGCTGGTGTTCCGAAACTCATGCATTTACGGACCCCGTCAATTCGGAATCGAAGATCAGGGGTGGGTGGCGTGGTTCATCATTGCCTGGTTGCTGAAACATCCGCTCACCATCTACGGTAATGGAAAACAAGTGCGGGACCTCCTGTACATCGATGACTTGATCGACGGGATGCTCATGGCGATCGAACGCCAGGACCAGACCCAGGGACAAATCTACAACATGGGGGGTGGCTCGGACTACAGCCTCTCCATCTGGAAGGAGTGCGGTCCAATGCTTGAGGAGCTGGTCGGGAGTCCGATCCCGGTCAGACATGACGATTGGCGTCCAGGAGATCAGGTGGTTTATGTTTCAGATATACGAAAAGCGGCTCGGGATTTTGATTGGCGGCCATCCGTAGCGCCGCGGGAGGGGATCGCGAAGCTCTACGCCTGGGCCTCAGAGAATGCTCACTTATTTTCCGAGTAAGGTAGCTTGGATATCCGGGCCAAGCCACCCATGAAAATTCTCGTCGCCCTGACCTATTATCGCCCGCACATCTCAGGGTTGACGATCTATGTGCAGCGCCTGGCAGAGGCTCTGGCGGATATGGGGCACTCGGTGACGGTGCTGACCTCCCGCTACGATGCAGCCCTTTCGCTGAATGAAGATATGGACGGGGTGCGCGTCGTAAGGGTCCCGGTCGCGTTTCGGCTGAGCAAAGGGGTGGTTATGCCGAGATTTGGGTTGGAGGCCACCCGCTTGGTCCGTTCGCACGATGTCCTGAGCCTGCATCTGCCTCAATTCGATGCGGCTGGGCTGGCTCTTCGGGGCAGTCTGATGGGTCGTCCAACGGTCCTGACCTACCACTGTGACTTAAAACTGCCGGTCGGGCTGGTCAACCGCGCAGCGAACCTGACCGTGGGGTTGGCAAACGGCGTATCGGCCAAGTTCGCAGATCGCATCGTGGCCTACACGATGGACTACGCCGAAAACTCACCTTTCTTGTCCCGCTACCTGGACAAAGTGCAGGTGATCCCGCCTCCAGTCGAAGTCCCGCCGATCGAAGAGAATGAGCTGAACAAGTTTCGGGACGATCACGCGATCCAAACCGGCCCCGTCATCGGCATGGCCTCAAGATTGGCGGCTGAGAAGGGTGTGGAGATCCTGTTGCGCGCGCTGCCGGTTATTCTCGAGCGCTACCCGGAGGCGCGGGTGATGTTCGCGGGCCAATATTTGAACGTGCTCGGCGAGGCCGAATATGCCACGCGCCTCGAGCCGCTGCTGAGTGAGTTCAATTCTCAATGGACTTTTCTCGGGGTGCTGCGGCCGCGTGAGATGGCGGCTTTCTTCCGGAGCTGCGACGTTACCGTGTTACCCAGCCTCAACAGCACGGAAAGCTTCGGCCTGGTTCAAATCGAGTCGATGATCTGCGGAACGCCGGTGGTGGCCTCGGATCTGCCGGGAGTGAGGCAGCCTGTGCTCACGACCGGCATGGGGAAGATCTCCGCCATCGGTGATGAGGAGGCCTTGGCGCAGGCGATCCTGGAAGTACTGCAGAATCCCGGCGCATTCCGCACTGCGGCCGAGGAGCTCCGTTCTAAATTCGATCCGCGGCAGACCGCGGCGGCCTATGTGCAGCTTTTTGAGGAGCTTTTGGGCGAGGTCTAATGGAGGACTATCTCTGGCCCCACCTGGAGGCACTACCCTACTTCAGGGGAATGCTTCGCGCGGTCGAAGCCAGGCTCATGCATGCGGTGCCGCTTCCCCCACTGTCGCTCGATATCGGGTGCGGCGATGGCCATTTCGCATCCACGGCCTTCGAAAATAAGATCGACGTCGGTTTCGATCCGGACCGAAAATCTCTTATGGAGGCGAAAAGCAGAGGCGCGCATCGCTCGCTAGTGCAGGCCAGCGGCGATGAACTTCCCTTCACGGATTCCTGCTTTGCGAGCGCCTTGAGCAACTCCGTTCTGGAACACGTCAGCAACTTGGAAGGCGTGCTTGCCGAGATCGGTCGAGTGCTTGAGGTGGATGCGCCTCTCGCGATCACCGTTCCCAATCCCGGATATCGGTCCGAGCTCAGCCTGCCGCGTTTCCTGCGCCGGCTGCGATTGCGGCGGCTTGCTCTAGGATATCGTGATTGGTTTATGCGTATGTCACGCACCTGGAATCTGCTGGATGAGCGAGGGTGGGGAGCCTTGTTCAAGCGAACCGGCTTCGAAGTTAAACAATCGCAGCGATATTTTTCGCCTTCCGCCTTGCGGGCGCTTGAGTGGGGCCACTACTTCGGCGCGCCCACGCTTATTGCCCGATATCTGACGGGCCGCTGGATCTTGGTGCCGAGCAGGTGGAATCTCCTGTTGACGGAGAGGTTCACGCGTCGATACTATCGGGAGGCGCCCTCCCCTGAGGGCACCTACACGTTTTATCTCGCCGCCAAAGTAGGGCCGACCGAGGCACAATTGTCTCAGGCCCGACCGGAAGTACGGATAGGCAATCCTCGACCCGAGGGAAATTGATTTGACGGATAAGCGCGCCGAAGTCGAACCCACCGTCCTGGATTGGTTCAGTTCGCTCCTGCGATTGCGGCCGATCCCCATCCCTGAACTGGGCACTCGCCCGGAGGCACTCCCTCCCGCTCCGGTGGAAAAGGCGACGGCCCCCACCGAAGATCTCAGGGTTCGCGTGCAGATCGCCCACGTTCGAGTGCCGGCCGCGCTGCTGCTCGCCTTTGTGGCTCAAATCGGACTGGCAAGCCATAACCGCGTCGGATTGTTTGTTGGTTTTTACCTCGGTGCCGCGCTTCTTGTCGGATGGGCGGTATGGGCCGGCGACTTCGGCGCGCGGGTCAGTTCTCCCACTCGCCGCAAATCGGCGGTGGCCGCTTACGATCGAAATTTCCTGCTCGCGGGTGTGGGCCTGGCCGTACTGGCCTACCTCACATCTGGAGACAACACTTTTCGGCTGACCAGCCTGGTTTTTTGGATCGGTTCGATTCTCATAACCGGGCGCGGATTCTGGCTGGGCGAGCTTCCGGGTTCAAAGATACCCGCACGGGTGAGAAGATTCCTCGCGAAACCTCAGCTGCGACTTAGATTGGACGGCTGGAGCCTGCTGGTTCTTGCGGTGTTTGGAGTGGCGGCTTACTTCCGTTTCTCGCGGCTGGCAGAAGTCCCATTGGCCATGTGGAGCGATCACGCCGAGAAATACCTGGATATCATCGACATTATTAACGGTCAGACCTCCATCTTCTTCGTCCGCAATGCGGGCCGGGAACCGATGCAGTTTTATGCCACCGTGGCGGCGATCAAGTGGTTCGGGGCAAGTTTCTCGTTCCTGACGCTGAAATTCATCACCGCCCTGGCAGGACTGTTCACGCTTCCATTTATGTATAGGTTTGGCAAGGAAGTCGGAGGCAGATGGACCGGATTGGCCGCGATGGCCCTGCTCGGGATCGCCTTCTGGCCCAACGTGATAAGTCGAGTCGGGCTGCGGTTTTCTTTCTTCCCGCTCCTTTTGGCTCCGGCGCTTTACTACATGGTACGTGGCTTCAAGAACCGGAGGCAGAACGATTTTGTGCTGACCGGAATCTTTGTTGGACTGGGCGTGTATGGCTACACCGCGGCCCGCATCACCCCGATGGTGATCGGTCTGGCTCTGACGCTGTATCTGGTGCACCGAGTCTCACGCGGCCACAGGATTCAATCACTAAGCTGGATCGGAATTGCGGCTTTGTTGGCCGTGGTGGTGGCGGTCCCCTTCCTGAGGGTCGCTTACGACTTGCAAGACGATGTCTGGTTCCGGACCCTGACGCGTGTGTCCGATGCGGAGCGGCCACTGGCGGGCGCGCCGCTGGAGCTCTTCATGACAAATATGTGGAGCGCGTTGCGCATGTTCGCATGGGACTTCGGCCAGATCTGGATCCTTTCCCTGCCCGGCCGCCCGGCATTGGACTGGGTGATCGGGGCCCTCTTTCATTTCGGGCTGGTATTGACCGCCATCCGCTACCTGAGAAGTCGCGACTGGGTCGATCTGTTCCTCATCCTTTCGATCCCCATCCTGCTGCTGCCTACCGCGCTTTCTTTGGCTTTTCCGGGCGAAAATCCACACCCCAGTCGGGCCGGTGGCGCGATTATCCCGGTGTTCGCGATTGCGGGGATCGCACTTGCCTCGATTTGGCGCTGGTCGCAAACTAACTTCGATGTGCAGTGGAGAAAACGCATCGGTGTGGGGTTGGTCGGGGGGATGTTTTTGGTCTCAGCCGTGACCAATTACGACATGGTGATACGCGAATATGGAGCGCTGCAGCGGCAAAGCACCTGGAACACGGGACAGGCGGCGGAAGTCGTCGAATCGTTCACCACTTCTATCGGCGCGTTTGAAGACGTGTTTATGATTGCCTATCCGCACTGGATGGACTCGCGGCTGGTGGCGCTCCTGGCGGGCCAGCCGGGGGCCGATATTGTTCTGTGGCCGGACCAGATCGACTCGCTCACCGAGGTAAATACCCCTCAGCTCTTCATGCTTCACCCCGAAGATGCGAATAACCTCGACAGGTTGCGCGCTAAATTCCCTGGTGGATTCACCAACCGTCACGTGGCAGAGGTCGACGGCAGGGACTTCATCACCTATCTGGTGCCAGGGACCGACTCGTGACCCAAGCCAATTCAGCTCGGCGCTACACAATCGAGATCATCCTTATCGGTGTGTTGCTCATGGCGGCCGCCTTACGCCTGGTCGGCATAGGGTGGGATCGTCAGACTCACATGCATCCGGACGAACGCTTCCTCACCATGGTGGAGACCAGCCTTCAAATTCCGGAGTCCGTTGGCCAGTATTTCGATACCGCAGCCTCACCCTTCAATCCCAACAACGTCGGCCACACCTTCTTTGTGTATGGCACACTGCCCATATTCCTGGTGCGTATTATCGGTGAGTGGATCGGCCAGTCTGGATACGACCAGATCCACATTGTTGGACGCGCGGCCTCCGCAATTTTCGATACCGTTTCGGTCTACCTGATTTACCTCATCGGAGCCAGGCTCTACAGCCGGCGCGTGGGGGTTACAGCGGCCGCGTTCACCGCTTTTTCCGTCTTATTGATTCAGCACGCCCACTTCTTCGTCGTGGACTCGTTCGCCAACACCTTCATCCTGGCCGGAATCTACTTCGCGGTTCGAGCCATGGACCAGGGCCGGCTGCTGCACTACCTGCTCTTCGGCGCGGCGCTCGGAATGGCGGTGGCTTCAAAGATCAGCGCGGTTCCGCTGGCGGGAGTGATCGTCCTGGCATCCGCCGTGCGCCTTTGGGGCGCGGTCGAGCGCCCACGCTGGACCGACGAACTGGGGCGGTTGGTCCTGGCGGCCGCGGTGTCCCTGCTGACCTTCCGCATATTGCAGCCTTACGCTTTCCTGGGCCTGGGGTTGAATCCGTTGTGGCTGGAAAACCTGGGTCAGGTGAATACACTGACCTCGGGCGCGGCCGATTTCCCGCCCGCCTGGCAGTGGGCTCAGCGCGTTCCGCTCCTTTTCACATTCCGCAATTTGGTGTCCTATGGCATGGGACTTCCGCTCGGGATCCTGGCCTGGGCCGGGTGGGGCTGGGCGCTCGTCCGCTCCCTGCGCGGAGAGTGGCAACGGTACCTCATTCCGCTTGTTTGGACCGGCGGATATTTCCTCTGGCGCGGATCCGGATTCACGAGCGCTATGCGTTATCAGCTTCCGATCTATCCGACGCTGGCGCTTTTCGCTTCCTGGGCGTTCTGGGAAGCCTGGGACCGGACGCGAGAGCTGCGCATCCTCGAGAGACTACGCGTCAGGTGGTTGGTGGGAGGGGCGGGAGCCTTCGTGCTCCTGGCGACTCTGATCTACGCCGCGGCTTTCGCTGCTAACTACGTACGGCCTTTCACACGCCACGAGGCTTCGACCTGGATCTACCAGAACATCCCGGCGGCAGTTAATCTGGTATTGAACGATGGGCGCCTCGAGCCGATCCCGTATCCGGGTGAGCTCGTTCTCGATATGGGAGATCCGACCGAACTGTTCTTCCGGAACCGGTCCGAGGGCGAGGCGATCTCCATCTATCTCCCCTATGTGAGCGGGCCATCCGGGGCGGCGACTTCGCTGACGGTTTCGCTCGACGACAACAATGGCCGGCTCGCAAACGGGAAATATGCGGGCTCGTTTGAAATCGATGGAGAGACCGCCATCGAAATCAAGCTGGATCGGCCGGTCCGGCTCGAAGCCGATACAGACTACAGCGTGCGGCTGGAGCTCGGCCTCGATCAAAACGTAAACTTGCGCGGATCGGTGCTCATAACCGAAACCAGCTGGGACGACGCGCTGCCGCTGCGAATTGATGGCCGCGATGGCTTCGCGAGTCTGTATACAGGCAGGAATCAAGAGCTGTATTGGGCCGATGATCAAGACGACGAAGGCAATGGGATACCCGACAAGCTGGAGCGGATCGTCTCTTCACTGACGGAAGGGGACTACCTGGTCATCACTTCGAGCCGTCAATACGGATCTGTGGGTCGGCTCCCACAGCGGTGGCCGCTGACCGTCGCCTACTATCGGGCACTGTTTGGTTGTCCCACCGGTGTCGCAGTGGAGGTCTGTGCTGCCGACGCCCAGCCCGGCCGTCTCCAGGGGGAGCTGGGATACGAGCTGATCGCCACCTTCGAACGAAATCCCAGCCTGGGCCCCTTTGAGTTCAGAGATCAGCTCGCTGAAGAAGCCTTTACGGTGTACGACCACCCGAAGGTGCTCATATTCGCAAAACAACCTGGGTTCGACCCCACGGCAATCCAGGCCAGGCTTGCGGCCGTGGATGTTTCTCGGGTGCAGAATTTACCTCCGAATGAAATTGGATCCGTGCCGCCCGATCTGCTGCTCAGCGATGAACAATTGGCGATTCAACAATCCGGGGGCACCTGGTCGGAGCTGTTCTCCCGGGACAGCCTGATCAATCGATCCCAGGTTCTGGGGGTAATCGCCTGGTGGCTGACGCTGTCCATTCTCGGTCTGCTTGCCTTCCCGCTGGTGCGGACCGCCTTCCCCGGGCTGCGTGACGGGGGTTATCCACTCGCGAAGCTAGTTGCTCTGCTTTTTGTGGCCTGGGCGACCTGGATGGCCGGCAGCATCGGCCTTCGCTATACCCGAAGCACCATCTTAGTAACGATTGGGTTGATGGCTGCCATTTCGGCCGCGCTTGCGTGGAAGGACCGCGTAGGTTTGCTGGCCCTGATTCGCGAGCGACGCAGGGAGATCCTTTTCATCGAGGCGCTGGCGCTCGGATTCTTCCTCTTCGACCTTGCCATTCGGGTTGGCAACCCGGATCTCTGGCACCGCTACCTCGGCGGGGAGAAGCCGATGGACTTTTCCTATCTAAACGCGGTGCTGAGGAGCTCAACCTTCCCGCCGTACGATCCCTGGTATGCGGGCGGCTACATCAACTATTACTATTTTGGATTCGTGCTGGTGGGCACACCCATAAAATTACTTGGCCTGCTGCCCTCGATGGCCTACAACCTGGTGATTCCCACCCTCTTCTCCCTGGCCGCGATGTCAGCTTATGCGGTTGGCACCAACCTGGTGGCGCGATTGGGAAAGGCGTACGACGCGGTTCGCACCATAAGCCCCAGAGTAGCGGGCCTGGCCGCCGCGCTTTCGCTGGTGGTTTTAGGCAACCTGGGGACGGTCCGGTTGATTTATGGTGCGCTCGAGGAGGTGGGCGCGCGGGGTAGCGACGGCACCGCTCCGGGATTGGTGGACGCTACCGTCGGACTTGGGAGAGTGCTTTCTCAGCAGGACCAGCTTCCGATTGGATTGAACGAGTGGTATTGGGCGCCAAGCCGGGCAATTACGCCCGGACCGGGGGAAGCGGGCCCGATTACGGAGTTTCCGTTCTTCACCTTCTTGTACGCCGACCTGCATGCACACATGATCAACTTGCCCCTGACCGTGATGGCATTAGCCTGGGGGATCTCCTGGGTCCTTGCCGCCGCTCGGGGTATCAAGCTTCGGTGGGTGGACCGAATTGTGGCTATGGGGATCGGCGGCCTAACGATCGGCGCCCTCGCGCCCACCAACACCTGGGATTTTCCAGTTTACTGGACGCTGGGCGCACTGGCGGTGGCGGCCGCACCCGTGATTCGAAAGAAAGGCCTCACTTTGTCAGTCGCGGTGGAGGCCATGGTCAGCGTAGCGGCGCTGCTTTTGCTGGCCAACCTATTCTTCCGGCCTTACTACATCGCGTATGGCGTCGGGTACACGGAGGTGGGCCTCTGGCAGGGATCGCGGACTTCGCTCGACAGTTATCTGACCGTGCACGGGCTTTTCCTGATCCTCCTGCTCCCCTGGCTGGCCTGGGAGACTCGCCAGTGGATGGCCGCCACGCCGCTCTCGTCGCTCCGCAGGATTCAGCCGTATCTTGGGCTCTTAGTGGCACTTGCCCTGGTGGTGGTCTTTGCCATCACATTTCTTACCGCCGATGGCTTCAGCATTACCCCGCTTGTGGCACTGATCCTGATGTGGAGCGGCGCGCTCGTCCTTCGACGTCACTACCCAGTTGAGAAAAGAATGGCGCTGGTTATGGTGGGGACCGCCGCCGCACTGACTTTCCTGGTGGAGGCGGTTGTGCTGGTGGGCGATATCGGGCGGATGAATACGGTATTCAAATTCTACCTGCAAGTGTGGACTCTCTTCACCATGGCGGGCAGCGCGGCGCTAGTTTGGCTGTTAGCCGATCTTCCGGCCTGGCGCCCGCGCGTGCGCTGGGCATGGAGCGCAATCTTTGCACTGGCGCTCTTAGGGACCATGCTTTATCCGCTCACGGCCACCATCGCCAAGATCCGTGACCGCATGACTCCCCTGACTCCCATTTCGCTGGATGGCATGGATTTCATGAAGGAGGCCATTTACGACGACCTCGGGCAGCAAATCAGCCTGGCCGGCGATTACGAGGCCATCCAGTGGATGCAGGATAACGTGGTGGGCTCGCCCGTTATCGTTGAGGCCCAGATCCCGGAGTATCGATGGGGCGCGCGCTTCTCCATCTATACCGGACTACCCACTGTGCTTGGGTGGAACTGGCACCAGCGCCAACAGCGGGCGGTCGTGGAGCAACTCGATGTTTCCACACGGGCGGACGATATTTCGAGCTTTTACGTGACCCGCTCGCCGTCCGAGGCGATCGATTTCCTCTCTCAGTACGGTGTGCGGTATGTTGTGGTCGGCGAATTGGAGAGGCTTTATTACGAGAGATTCGACAAATGTCAGCCCATCGATGGGGGAGGGCGAGTGACCTGTGATATGTCAGGCAGACTCGTCGGACAGCGAACGCTGGATGTACCTGCAAGCCAATGTGAAGTTCTGGGCTCGGCTCTCGCTTGCCCCACCGGCGGGATCCAGAAGTTTGAAGCCATGGAGTCCCTGGGCCTCCTGCGCGCGGTCTACCGCAACGGCTCCACGACCATCTACGAGGTCTTGAGTTGATCCTTGCCTGGTGGCTGGTTGCCAGCCTGCTAGGCGTGCTGGCCTTTCCATTAACCTACCGCATCTTTCATCGTCTTCCGGACCGAGGATATGCGTTTGCCCGTCCGCTGGGCTTGATGGGCGCCAGCTATGTGTTGTGGCTGGGCGCGAGCCTGGATTTCGTTCCGAACAACCTGGGCGGTGCGATCGGTGCGCTCGTGGCGCTGGCTGGTGTCAGTCTGTGGGCGCTGCGTGGCAAGCGGCGGGAGATCACGGGTTGGCTGAGGGAAAATCGACGTTCTATCCTGGCGCTTGAAGTCCTGTTCGGCGTGAGCTACCTGGTATGGGCCTTCGTACGTGCGAATAACCCCGAGATCCAATTCACGGAAAAACCCATGGAGCTGGCCTTCCTCAACGCGGTCCTGCGTTCGGAATCGTTCCCTCCCTTGGATCCCTGGCTCTCGGGTTATGGGATCTCGTACTACTACTTTGGCTACGTGATGGTTGGGTTGCTCTCCCAGTTGTCGAGTGTTTCCACCGGAATCGCCTTCAATCTGGCCAACGCGTTGTGGTTTGCCATGGTGGCGACCGGCAGCTACTCGATCCTGTACAACCTGCTTGCGGCAAGGTCAGGGGGAAAAACAAAGCCAAATTTGTTGGCTCCGCTGCTCGCGCCGCTGTTCGTTTTGATTGCCGGCAACCTGGAAGGGTTCCTGGACGTTCTGCACTCAAGACAGATATTCTGGCAGCAACTGCCCGACGGCACCCTGCAGTCCGGCTTCTGGCAATGGCTCGATATCAAGCAGCTCACCGAGCCCCCCATTTCGGGGCAGAGCTGGATCCCGAATCGTTACCTATGGTGGTGGCGCGCTTCGCGGGTGGTGAGGGACGTGAACTTAGCGGGCGTCGACATCGAAGTGATTGACGAATTTCCCTTCTTTTCCTTCCTGCTGGCCGACAACCATCCGCATCTACTGGCGATTCCGGTCGCGCTTATGTCGGTCGCCTTCTCCCTGCAGATTTTCCTTGGCGGCGCGCGCGCTGAAATCCGCTTCGCGCAGCCGAGACTAGCTCGCGGACGCCTGATGCAAGTGGCGCGTGTGGTGGGTGGGATCGTGCTGTTTCTGGTTTTGCTCCGCGGGGTCCTGGCAGCAACCGGATCCGACGCACTTTCCGTTCTCGAGGCCGTGCAGCGCGCATCGATCGAGCTGTTGCTCGCGGCTGCAGGGTTGGCATTGGTCTCCGTGTTGCTCGCGGTTGTTTTTGGAATCCTGCCGAATTCATTGCGGCGGGAGGAGTTCATATTTTCGGCCTGGTTGTTTGGCGGGCTGGCGTTCCTGAATACATGGGATTCGCCGATCTATCTGGCGTTGCTTTTAGCGACGCTCGCGTGGCTGAGTCGCGGAGATCCCGTCCGGGAATGGGTACCGAGGATGATCTACACTGGCCTATCTGTGGGGGCCGCGGCTATCTTTCTTTACCTGCCCTGGTACCCGAGCTTCGCCTCCCAGGCGAGTGGGATCGTGGCGAACCTGCTGTTCCCCACCCGGATTCAGCAATTCGTGGTGATGTTCGGCGTCTCATTTGTTCCGATCGTGGTCTGGTTGATCTGGCGCGGTTGGGGGAGGCGCGGCCATCGCGATTTGATCTGGAAGGTGGGCCTTGGCATTCCGCTCTTGTTTTTGATTGTGGCGCTCCTGCTTGGCGCCACGAACTATGCCGCGGTGATAGGCGACCCGATCCTGCTTGAGGAGGTGCTGCGCGGCTTGGGGGCCTCCGGCAGTGCGATTCAGGAAGGCCTCCGGGCGGTGGTAGAGGAAGGGCTGCAGCGTCGATTGTGGCAGTCAGGAACCGTTCTGGTGCTTGGTTTGACGATTGGAGTGAGCGCCTGGCTGCTGGTGTCGTCGAGCAAGGTATCGGCGGAGGAGAAATCGGATACCGTCTGGCCGTTCGCGATCTTGCTGATCGGGGTCGGTGCGCTCCTGGTGCTGGCGCCAGAGTTCGTCTATTTGAGAGATCTGTTCGGCACACGCATGAATACCGTTTTCAAGTTTTACTACTCGGCTTGGATTCTCTGGGGCCTGGCGGCGGCCTATGCATGTGTGGAGCTCTGGCCTGCCAATCTTCGGCCCAGACAGGTCGCCAAGATGGCGGTCTTCTTGCCGCTCCTGCTGGGTCTGGTCTATCCGCTCCTGGCAACCTGGACCAAGACCAACGGGTTCAATCCGGCGGGGGGCAGGACTCTCGATGGAACCGCTTACCTGGCTCGCCAAAGCTCGGCGGACTACGATGCGATCCAATGGATCAACGAGAGCCTCCAGGGGGGAGTGATCGCGGAGGCCATTGGTGGTAGCTACAGCGAGTACGCACGGGTCTCGACTAACACTGGGCTGCCGACCGTACTGGGATGGGGCGGACACGAGATACAGTGGCGAGGCGACGCCGAACTACAAGGTTCGCGCCAGAGCGATATCCAGCGCCTGTATGAGACGACCAGTTGGCCCGAGGCGGCCGAGCTGCTCGACAAGTACGACATCGACTACGTTTACGTCGGTCCGTTAGAGCTCTCAACCTACGTGAGATTAAATGAAGGGAAATTCGAGTCCTTTATGGACAAGATATTCGACAACGGGCCGGTGCGCATCTACTCGCGAGGTATTAGGGGATGACGGTAGCGGCCTCCAGAAAGTCAGGCTTGTCTGAGACGCAACCCTCCCTTTCGCTGGAAGTTGTGCTCTACGTATTGGTCGTGCTGCTCGCGGCATGGCTGCGGTTTGCACGGCTCGACCTGTATCCCCTGACGGACCGGGAGGCCGAGTATGCGCTCGCGGCCAGCTCGTCGGCTCAACGGCCCGCGGCGTCGGAATCTCCCGCCCACCGAGCTGTCACCGGCCTGGTGTTCACCTTTGGAGGCGAGAGCGAAGCCGCCGCGCGCTGGGCTCCCGCGCTTGCCGGATTGGGGCTTGTGTTTACCCCGGCCCTCCTGCGGCGTCAGATCGGCCGCGGGCCGGCATTTCTGGGCGTATTTCTGATGGCCATTTCCCCGATCCTGTGGACCGCCTCGCGAACTGCAGACGGAACGACCCTCGCCGCTCTTGGAATCACGGCGGCGGGTTTCCTCTTAGTGGGGGGTCGGATCGAATGGGCGGCCGCTTTTCTTGGCCTGGCCCTGGTTTCGGGCCCGGCGGCATTAACCGGATTGACCGGCATCGGAGCGGGGGCCGGAGTGTTTGCGGCCCTCCGACGGCGGCGTTCCACCCTGGGCGAATCATTGGTTTACCCGGTCCCGAAATCTCAGGCTTGGCGAAGGGGCCTGGTCGTCGGGGCTGTGGTGGCATTGCTTGTGTCCACCGGCATGGGTACCTTTCCCGAATCGCTGCAAGGCGTCTTCGTGGGTTTGGGGAACTGGGCCAGCGGCTGGTTTCAGAGCGGGGGGCTTGCGGTATCCACCGTGCTGGTGGTGTTTTTAGCATACGAACCGCTGGTTTCATTGGCCGGCGGCATAGGTCTGGTGCGTAAACTCAGGGAGGGGAACGGGCTGGAGGCATTTCTTGCCAGCTGGGCCGTGGGCGCCATTATTGTGTTAATTCTTTATGGAGGGCGGCAGCCGGCCGATGCCCTTTGGGGTGTTATTCCGCTCACCCTATTGGCGGCTCTCGTAATCAGCCCGCTGCTGGACAAGGTTTTTCAGCCGGTTAGCCTGTGGTTGGCGGTTGGTTTTACCGGAGCGGTCGTGGCGTTGATGGCTTTTGCTTATCTCCAACTTCGTGCGGGGGTGAGCGGACCGGAATCATTTCAGATGTTCCTTGGATTTCCGACCTACTTCGCGGCCGCGATCATGGGGGTCGGGCTTGCTGGGCTGACTTTAATCATGCTCGCGGTCGGGTGGTCCAGGGAGGTGGCGTTCCCCATCGCCGGCGCGGCGGCGGTATTGATCCTGCTGGCAGCCGGCATATCCGCCGGAGCGGCGTTAAACTTTGGGGAGCCCACTGCGCGCGAGTTATATCGCCCCCAAGCGAACACGCTTGGCATGCGCGCCTTGGGTGAGTCGCTGCGCACTCTCTCTCGAGCTCAGACGGGACGGCCGGACGCGCTTCCGATCCAGATGAGGGATCGGCCATCGCCGGGACTGGCATGGACGATACGCGATTACCCTTTGTACGAGGGCTCCGGGGATCCTGCCATCGTGCTCGTACGAGAGGGAGCCCCGCTGCCGGGAGAATACCTGGGACAGTCGGTCACGATCGGCGAAACCTGGGGCTGGACCGGCTGGCTGCCGCCTAATTTGTTAAGTTGGTGGGTAGTTCGGGACCTGCCAACTGTCCCCGATCGTTGGGTCCTGCTGGTTCGTAAGGACGTGGCAGGGGTTGAGGAATTGCTTCCCGTTGAGTCAGAACCCTGAGCCCAACAGAATTATCGCCATCGACGGCCCAGCTGCGTCGGGCAAGTCTACGCTCGCACAACGTCTGGCGAAGCACTTAGGGTATCTCTACTTCGACACGGGCGTCATGTATCGAGCCGCCACCCTTGCCGGCCTGCGAGCAGGAATTCCACCCGGCGATGAAAAGCGCATCACAAAGCTAGCTTTCGAACTTTCAATCGATGTTCGCCCTCCATCCAAAGCGGACGGCCGTCCATATGATGTGATAGTGAACGGCGAAGACGTGACCTGGGAGATCCGTTCGGAGGCGGTAGATGCCAACGTTTCCAGGGTCTCGGCCTACGCCGGAGTCAGGCAGGCCATGACGGTAATACAGCGAGAGATTGGCAGACGGGGGAAGGTGGTTATGGTCGGCCGCGACATCGGCACGGTTGTATTTCCCGAAGCCGACCTGAAGCTCTATCTGGATGCCACGGTGGAGGCGCGCGCAGAGCGCAGATATAAGGAACGTATGGCGCGCGGAGAACAGGTGGAGTATGAAGAGGTCCTGGATTCGATGCGCGCACGCGACCACATCGACTCCAGCCGCGATCTCGCCCCGCTGCAACCGGCGGAAGACGCGGTGATCCTCGATTCCACTCATCTCGGAGTCGAAGAAACGCTGGAACGGGCGCTCGGGCTCGTGCAGGCATAAATCAAGTTGCGCTACTAGCCCTTCGTCGGTTGCTGAAACGTGAGATGGCCAAAGTAAACCCCGATCCCTCGGAAACAAGCCCGGCTTTCCAGGCAACGAAACCTCGCTTGATCTACGATCACAAACGGCTGGAGCGCAGGCGTAATTTCCTCCGATGGCTTATTCACCAGGCCGGTTATCGACTAGTGGCCAGGCTCGGCAGCGCCGTAGACGTCAACAACCTCCCGGCGACCGGATCGGCGATTGTGATCTTCAACCACATAGGGTTTATTGATCCCATCGTGGTGTTGAGTGTATTGCCCAGAAACGCCGTCCCGTTCGCGCGCCACGACGTGTCCCGCATTCCGGGTTGGGGGATATTCCCTCGCCTTTGGGGCGTGATCCCGGTCCGGCGTGACGAAGTAGATCGAGGCGCGCTGCGCAAGGCGTTTTCGGTGCTTGAAGCCGGCGAGGTGCTGATGGTGGCGCCCGAAGGCACGCGCCATTCCAGCCTGCAGCGTGCAAAAACTGGGCTGGCCTATCTGGCCCTGAAGAGCGGGGCTCCCATCGTCCCAGTGGCAGTCGAAGGCACGGAAGGTTACCCGACTCTGATCATTGGTAGAAACGATCTGGTGCCCGCCACCGTGAGAGTGGGGCGGCCATTCAGATTCAAGCCGCTTGAAGGATGGCGGGACCACGACCGCCTACGGATGATGACCGACGAAGCGATGTATGTACTGGCGCGAATGCTGCCGGCGGAGCGACGGGGCGTCTATTCGGATCTGAGCCGTGCGACGACCGACACGATCGAGATGTGGTGAAGCGAAAATCATCGAATCGTCATTGCGAGGAGCGTAGCGACGAAGCAATCCCCAATACCCGGGAGGAGATTGCTTCGCTGCACTCGCAATGACATTACTTTAAAGAATTCGGACCCCGATCTTAGCGGCCGCAATCATGCGGAGGGACCGCATGCTAAGGACTATCATAGGGGAGGCGTGTATAATGTCGGCCCCGTTGTGCTGGGAGCATCAGGAAAGGAAGGTGAAAGGGAGCAGCGAGCCTATGCTGGAAAGGTAAGCGCAAGGCCCTGGCGATAGGCCAGGGTGACGAGGGAGAGGGTTCCCCGCCGCGCGGCGGGGCTAACCGGAGCAAACCGGCGGCTCTCCACCGCCGGACCGGGAATATCGAACGATCAGCGGATGCCCTCCGGGCGTGCCACCGCCCGCACCTTTCTTTATACGGTACCTGGGAACAACGCCGAGGCGGTAACGCCGCGGCCAATACCCGGACAGTGGCCTCAGCTTTGTAACTAAACTCAGGAGAACATCCATGTGCGGAATCGTCGGCTATGTCGGGTCGCGCGATGCAACCCCCATTATTTACGATGGACTCAAACGCCTGGAATACAGGGGCTACGATTCGGCGGGCCTGGCCATTGTACATGCCGGCAAGATAGAGATCCGTCGCGACGCGGGAAAAATTGAGAATTTGGGCGCGCTCCTGGCCGACTCGCCTATGGAAGGTACGATCGGCATCGGGCACACGCGCTGGGCCACTCACGGCGAGCCCAGCGCCCGGAATGCCCATCCCCACACCAGCGAATCCGGCGAGGTGGTGTTGGTCCACAATGGCATCGTGGAGAATTTTCTTTCGCTCAAGGAGGAGCTATCGGCAGAGGGCGTTAAATTCAGCTCGGATACCGATACAGAAGTGATTGCGCATTTGATAGAGCGTTATCTGTTTGCGAATTCCGGAGGATCCCCGGGGGAGGCGGGCGGTATTGTCGAGGCCTCGCGTATGGCCCTGGGGCACCTGCGAGGAGCCCACGGAATTGTGTTGTTATCCGCCCGCGAGCCGGACAAAATCGTAGCCGCCCGACTGGGAAACGCAGGGGGGGTGGTCATTGGAATAGGGGAGGGAGAGATGTTCGTGGCATCGGATATTCCGGCCATCCTCGAACACACTCGCACGATGGCATTCCTTGATTCGGGCCAGATGGCAGTTATCACCGCGGACGGCTTTGAGGCCTATACGTTGGACGGGGAACCGGTAGAGTTGGAAGTCCAGACCGTGCCGTGGGATCCGGTGTCTGCCGAAAAAGGTGAATACAAACACTTCATGCTCAAGGAAATTAATGAGCAGGCGCGATCCCTCACCGACACCATCGGCGGCCGGGCGGATTTTAAGGCCGGTCGGGTGCGGTTCGAGCATCTGGAGCTCGACGAAAATTCGGCCCGCAACATCCGTAAGATCATTATCATCGCTTGTGGAACTGCCGCGCACGCAGGCATGGTGGGCAAGATCCTGATCGAGCGTCTGGCCAGGCTTCCGGTCGAGGTCGATATCGCCTCGGAATTTCGCTACCGGGAGCCGTTGGTAGATGAGGGGACGGTGGTCCTGGCCATCAGCCAGTCCGGAGAGACGGCGGATACCCTGGCAGCAATGGAGGAAGCCCGCGCGCGCGGCGCCGAGATCTGGAGCATCGTTAATGTGATTGGTTCGCAGGCGATGCGAGCCGCGGACAGCTATATCAGCATGTTTGCCGGCCCCGAAATCGGAGTGGCCTCCACCAAGGCCTATACCGCCCCTCTCGTGGATTTATATATGCTGGCCGTGCTCCTGGCGGAGCTCAGGGGGACGATCGAGGAGGCCGACCGTCGACGATTGGTCGCGGATTTGAGGCGCGTGCCGGACCTGGTGGGAAAGTCCCTGGATCGCAGCGATCAGGCCGAGCGGATCGCGCGGCACATGAAAGATATTGACCACTGCCTCTACCTGGGGCGAGGCATCAACATGCCGACCGCATACGAGGGGGCTCTAAAGTTGAAGGAGATCTCCTATATTCACGCCGAAGGATACCCTGCGGGAGAGATGAAGCACGGTCCGATTGCGCTGATAGATGAGCACATGCCGGTAATCGTCATATGCCCGCAGGATCCCTGGTACGAGAAAACCGTCAGCCAGGTGGAGCAGACCAAAGCCAGGGGTGGGGTGGTGATCGCGGTGGCGACCGACGGAGATGATCTCATATCCGAAGTTGCGGACCACATTCTTTGGGTTCCCGAAACCCCCTGGCTGCTCAATCCGGTCACGACCATAATCCCGCTGCAGCTCCTGGCCTACCATATCGCGGTGCTCCGGGGTGCGGACGTGGACCAACCGCGCAATCTGGCAAAAAGTGTTACGGTCGAGTAGCTGGACCCCCCCGGACATATTTCTCCTTCAAACCGCGCTGATTCGCAATCCCTCGCCGCAGATCTGCGTGGGGCGCCAAGCCCATATCCGAGGCCCCATTGATATAGCGCAGCCTTCAGGTTAAGCTAGCTGCCGTGGAAATTATGGGGTTCTTCTCCTCATCAAGTAAAATTCGTATTCCTGCCGCGGTCGGGTTGATCAAGCTTCCCACCCGCGACGTTTCTAAAATGTCTGCGTATATAGGGTTGATCCACGGTGAGTGCGACAGATGAGCGATCACGCGGCGCTGGTCGATATTCGAGACGTCGTTAAGGACTATGAGGGCCCACAGGGGCCGATTCACGCCCTCAAGCGCGTCAATCTGAGAGTTGGCGCCGGCGAGTTTGTCGGCATTCGCGGTCCGTCGGGAAGCGGAAAGTCGACGCTGCTCAACATGATTACTGGCGTCGACCGACCGACCGCCGGTCAAGTCCTCGTCAACGGACAGGACCTCACCGAACTTAACGAGGACCGTCTGGCCCGCTGGCGAGGCGACACCGTTGGGGTCGTATTCCAGTTTTTCCAGCTATTGCCCACGCTCACTGTCCTGGAGAACGTGATCCTGCCTATGGACTTCGCGCGGAGGGGGCGGCCGAAGGAACGACTGGAGCGGGCCCAGATGCTCTTGGAGCAGGTGGGCTTGGCCGACCAGGCACAAAAGTTTCCCAACGCGCTCTCGGGCGGTCAGCAGCAGCGGGCGGCCATTGCCCGCGCGCTGGCCAATGATCCTCCGCTACTGGTGGGGGATGAGCCGACCGGAAACCTGGACAGCAAGACCGCCCACGGCGTCGTGGACACGTTCGAGGAGCTTGTGGCTCGGGGAAAGACCTTCTTGATGGTCACGCACTCGAACTCGCTTGCCGCGCGGATCCCGCGTGTGATTGAAGTGCTGGACGGAGAGTTATTCGAAAACGGAGCGCGGTCCGGGAAATGAGAATCGCCTACCGCAAGGTCATCCGAGATCTGTGGATCAACAAGGGTAGGACGGTTCTTGTTGTGTTGAGCATTGCCGTCGGCGTGATGGCGGTTGGCATGATCCTCTCCAGCAACACACTTATGGACCGGCGAATGACGGAGGCCCAAATCGCGAGCTCGCCGAGCAACGTCTGGCTCTTCCTGCGGGGACTCATCGACGACGACGGTGTTGCCAGCATCGAACGCCTTCCAGAGGTTCAGGCTGCTCAGGGAAGGGCAGGGCGGGGGGTCAGTTGGAAGGCTTTCCCCACGGACGGGTGGGCGGACGCCACGATCGTTGCGATTGAAGATTACCAGAGTCAGGAATTGGACCTATTGGAGTTGCGTGAGGGAACCTGGCCTGGCGCCAATTCGGTGCTCGTCGAGTGGAACCACGTGAAGCCCTATGGGATTCCGGGGCTTGGACAGCCGATCTACTTTGAGGTCAACGGACAGGCCAGGCCTTTTACCATGGCCGGCATCCTGCGAGATCCCAGCGTCGCGGCTCCACCTTTCACGGACGAGCCTTCCTTTTACGTTACCCGCGAAGTCATGTCGCGACTAGCAGGCTCGAGAAACTTCGATCAGCTGCGCTTCTCGATCCCCAATTACACCGAAGAAGAAGCAGAGCGGGTCTCCGAAATTGTGGAGGACAAGCTGGCGCTGCAAGGCATCGGAGTGGGTTTCAGCCTGGTCCGGGACCCCACGCGTCACTGGGCGCAGGATATCCTGGACGGGATCGGCTTGATTCTGACCGTCATGGCAGTGGCGGTGCTATTTTTGAGCGCCATACTGGTTATCAATACCATCAACGCCGTAATTGCTCAGCAGATTCCACAGATCGGGATCATGAAAACTGTGGGCGGCGTCCGTCGCCAAATCTCGCAGATGTACCTGGCTGGGGTGGCGATCTATAGCCTTCTCGCGCTCGCCCTGGCCATACCACTGGGAGCCTTTGGCGGCTACGCACTCGCGGGTTACATCCTGGGCGTCCTCAATGTTCCGGTGTTGGATTTCCAGTTCGCGTCGACCTCGATCTGGATTCAAATCGCCGCTGGCTTGCTGGTCCCACTGATTGCGGCGCTCTGGCCGATCCTGCGCGGTGTGGCGATATCGGTAAGTGATGCGATTCGCAGTTATGGTGTGGGATCGGGCCGCTACGGCATGGGTCGGGTCGATCGAGTACTGGCAAATATTCGGGGCCTACCCAGCATGGTCACGCTCTCGTTGCGCAACACTTTCCGACGGATGGGCCGCGTGACCCTGACGCTGGCGGTGCTGATCATGGCCGGAGCGGTGTTCATGATGGTCCTCACCACGCACTATTCCTTCACGCAGGCCATCGCTGAGATTTGGGGCGGCCTGGGCTTCGATACTTTCGTCGTCTTTGAAGGACCTGAGCGCATCGATGAGGTTGAAGCCATGATCGAAGGACACCCCAATGTTGGGCGAGTTGAGATGTGGGTCTCTCAGGGTGCCGGCGCCCGAGTGCCGGGGGATACGAGTGCCGGGTCCGATTATCGCATCACGCTTCAAGGAGTCCCGAGAGACACACAGATGTACACGCCCAAGTTGACCGCGGGTCGCAATCTCGATCCAGAGGACGGTCACGCCTTGCTGCTCAATCAGAAGCTGGCGCAGGATTTGGGATTGACGCTGGAAGATCAGATCGAAATCGATATGGGAGGCGCCGGCATTTCCAGCTGGACCATTGTCGGTCTAATCTTCGATCTCACTAACGACCAGTCCACGGCCTATTTGCATGTCGATACGCTGAACGAGGAGCTGCACCAAGTAGGCCGGGCCTCGATTGCTCGTATCGTCTCGAGGGACATTACGCGTACGGCGCAAGATACGCTGGTGAGCGACCTGGAGCAGATGTTTGAGGCCCAGGGGACCGGCCTGGCGTTCGTGCGCGCCTCCGTAGAAGAGCAAGAGCAGGCCCAAGCGCAGTTCGGCATTCTCACCACTATCCTGATGACGATGACGGTCGTCATGGCGGTCGTAGGGAGCATCGGGCTCTCAGGTACCCTGTCGATCAATGTGATCGAGAGGAGGCGGGAGATCGGCGTCATGCGCGCCGTCGGCGCCTCCTCTCGAGATGTCGGGCTGATCATGATCATGGAGGGCCTGCTGCTCGGACTGACGAGCTGGGTGATCGCGGTGCCCCTAAGCATCCTAGTCGGCCGACCCTTCGTCAACATCCTGGGAGACATCATCCAGTTTCCCGGTCCGTATCAGCTTTCGGTGAGCGGGCTGTGGATTTGGCTGCTGATCGTGGTGGTCCTGTCGCTCGTGGCGAGCTGGGTGCCGGCCAAGCGCGCCTCGCAGGTCAGCGTCAATGAAAGCCTGGCGTATGAGTAGAGCTTTCAATGTGGATTCAAGCGGGCTCCATCGAGGGCTCGAGGCACAGGGAGTATTCATTCGTGACGCATATTAGAAAATCAAAGTGGATCGGACTCGGTATTCTGGCTGTTGCGTTGGCGGCTTGCGGTAGCAACGGAAACCCAACCGAAGAGGGCGCCATTCCCATCGTTGTCGACGACTTTTCGGTCATCGCAGATGGCCGACTGAATCCAATCGAATCGGCTCAGCTGAGCTTCAACACCGGGGGGGAGATCGGCGCAGTGCTGGTGGCGGAGGGGGATTCGGTCGAAAAGGGTCAGCCGCTCGTACGCTTGGCAAATCGAGAGCAGTTTGAGGCGGCCGTTGCCGCGGCTGGATTGGAGCGGATCGGCGCGCAGCAGGCGTTGGATGCTCTCTACGAGAATGCTGGGAGCATGGCTGCTCAGGCCAAAGCCGAATTGGCGAACGCCAGGGACGACTTGGATGACACAGAGCGGAAGTGGCGGAACCAACAGGAAGGTCAGCGGGCCAGCAGCACGACCGTGAGGGCCGCGGAGGCCGAGCTGGCATTGGCCAAGGAAGCCATGGAGGCTGCCGAAAGACAAGGCAATAAATTTTCATCGGACGATGCGGAGCACGCACAGGACTACAAAAACTTCGCCGCCGCGGTTCAACGTTATCGGTTGGCGTTGTCTAGCCTCAACTGGTATACGGGCTATCCGACGGAGATTGATCAGGCTGTGATCGATGCCGAAGTGGCCCTTGCGCAAGCTCGAGAGGCAGATGCCGAGAGAGGGTGGGAGGACTTGAAGGATGGACCGGATCCAGACGATGTTGCCTTGGCCGAGGCCCGGCTTGCGAACGCCGAAGCGCAGCTGGCCGCGGCGGAGGCCGCGTTAACAAACGTTGAGCTGAGGGCGCCCTTTGCGGGCACCGTAGCCGGTGTGATGACCAAGGTAGGCGAGACGGCCGCCCCCGGCCAACCGGCGGTGGTACTGGCGAACTTCTCCAGCTGGATTGTCGAGACCGACAACCTGACCGAGATCGAGCTGCCCCAGATTGAGATCGGACAGTCGGTGGTGGTGGCGTTTGACGCGCTATCGGATGTGGAATTGAAAGGAACGGTCACGGCCATCCGGCCCTTGTTCGAGATCCTGCAGGGGGATGTGACGTATGTGGTGAAGATCGCCCTAGACGGGGACGATCCGCGTCTGCAGTGGGGAATGACCGCGGTGGTGACTTTTGGTTAACGGGTTCAGGCGATAGATCCCGCCGAGTCCAGCTCCGGCGGATGATTAGGTAAAAAGCAGAATCCCCGCACTAGCTCCTAACTCAACGACTCCAATGCCTCGCGGGCGCGTTCTTCATAGGGAACCGCACCGAGGCGTTCGAACGCGGTCAACGCTTGCGAATAGTGTTCTCCGGCCAGATCAGTGTTTCCTCGGCTGTGCTCGACCTCTCCTAGCTCTAGCAATGTGAGTCCGATTTGCCACGGAGTGTCAAGTGCGCGGAACTCCTCCGCCGCTGCGGCAAGCTGATCTGCGGCCTGATCCCACTCGCCCGTTAACCTATGCGCGACTCCGCGGGCGCGACGGGCCATGGCAACATAGAGTTTATGGTTCGCGCGTGCGGCCGACTCTTCGGCAATTGGCAAGTATCTTTGCAACCCCTCCGCATCTTGGGAGCGTGCCGCTGCGTCAGCTGACATGGCGTGCATGTCGAGATCAGAAGGCATAGCCCCGCGCTCGGTCGCCATTTTGCCGAACCCGACATCTAGGTGATGCTCGACTTGGGCGAACTCGCCCTCCGCCAGGAGCGGTTGTGCGATTCAATAGTGTTGGCTCCGTACCCAACGCTCCTCCGAGCCACTTCCAGCCGTAGTCATGATCGCGTAGGCCTCTTCTCTGAGTTCGCGAGCCCGCTTCAGCTCTCCGCGGAGCGCATTTAAGCTGGCGCTGAAGCTGAGGTAGTAGCAAATCGGACCCGTGCGGGCGAGGCCGTAGCGGTGGTGGAGACCCAACAAACTCTCTTCAATCTTGATGACTTCGTCCCAACGATCCAGTCGGAACCAGCATTCTGTCTGTGCGCCAAGTGCATCGGCGAGCACCTCAATATCCTGGATCTTCCCGGCCAGTTGCTCCGCCTGCTCCAGGTAATCTATCGCCTCCTCAAAGTTTCCATAGTTTTTCAGGGCGGCGCCGACAGCCAGTAGCGCCGCGGCCTCGGCCCGCAGGTCCTGACTGTCCGGATGGCGGCTAAGCTCAAGGCGGCGCAGGGCGGCCTGCGTTTGTTCTTCGAACCGGTCTTGCCGGTGATAGATCGCCTCAAATGCGGCTAGCGCAGCGGTGAGAGCGGCAGGGTCGTCGAGCTCTTCGGCCATCTCCAACGCGGCTGACGCATGTGCCTCCGCGGCTTCCCAGTCCTGCCTGACCGATAGGTGGCGGATCTTCGTCGGGAACCAGGTGAGCAGCACGCGAACCGACTCCGAACTCGGCGGCTCCCCCTCGATCAATTCGGTAGCTCGGACGAGACTCTCGTATGCCAGGTCATCGTACTCACGTCTGTCCTCGTATGAATTCATCGCCGCGATCGTCTCACCGATCTTTCGAAACAGGCGCACTTTCGACCATTTGTCCGAAGGGTCAAGAAGCTCCTGCGCCGCCTGAAAGAGCGATACTGCAACCACATTTTCCCCAAGGAAGCCTCGGATATCCGCCTGGCGCTCGAGAAGTTCGAATTGCTTCTCTTCGCCCGGTCCGAGTATCAGCGCCAGCTCGAGAAACTGAGCGGCCTCCTCGTACGCGAAAACCTCCTCTGCCCGGCGAGCGGCCTGCTCGTAGTGTTCGGCCGCGGGCTCCGCATCGCCTGCCTCTGCGTAGTGACGCCCTAACGTTCCGTGTAGCTCGTCGATTCGCTCGGGAAACAGATCGATCAGGGTCTCAGCCACCTGACGATGCAGGTTGGAGCACTGTTCCCGAAGGAGCGTTCCGTACGTCACTTCCTGCACTACATGCTGCTTGAAGATGTATTCCAGCTCGGGAATGCGGGCTCGCTCTCGAACCAGGTCCGCCTGCTGCAATCGAAGCAATTGGTCTCGCAAGTCCCCGTCGGCCGAAGCGATCGCCTCCAACACTCGGAAGGGAAACCTGCGCCCGATAACTGAGGCCGCTTGTAGTGTCGATCGCTCGGCTGGCGGAAGCCGGTCGAGGCGTGCCTGGACGACCTTCTCCAGGGTTTCCGGCACAATCACTTCGGCTATTTCCTCACTACTCTCCCAGGTCCCATCTCGCTGAACCAATACGCCCCGCTCGATCAACTCACGAAGGAGTTCTTCCACGTAGAATGGGTTGCCCTCCGATCGGGATTGAATCAGGTCGCCGACTGGTTCGGGAATGTCGGTAATGGCAAGCAGATTCCCCACCAACTCCTTGATGGACGACTCATTCAGCGGGACCAGTGCCAAATGTGTATGCCGATGGGCGAAATCAGTCTCGGCTCGCATCTTGAGTTCCCAACAGGGTTTGTCACGATCGGGTCGGAAGAGAATGATCAGCACGATCGGAGCGCGCTCGGTGGTCATCATCAGGGAACGAATCAATCCGAGCGAGCTGCGATCCGCCCAGTGCAAGTCCTCAAACGACAGAACCAGCGGTTGTCGCGCGGCGACCGCCTCGACCAGAGTAACGACTGCGTTCACGATTTTGGCATTAAGAGCCTCAGGATCAAGCTGCTCCACCGTATCTAAATATTGAGGGGGGATCGGAGCACCGAGGAGCGAGGCCAGGTAGGGCCAGACTTCGCCCACATCGTCCCCCAAGAGGGGGCGGATGGAAGTTTCCAGCTTTAGATCGAGCATGGCGGGCGCGTCGTCCGGCGCGAGATCGAGGAGTTCCGCCAGGAAGTCCAAAATTACGCTGAAGGGTTGGTCTTCAGTGTAGGAATAGGCCCTGCCTTCGGCCCAGCGCAACGGTATGTCGGAGTGAGTCTCTCTGGCCTCGATGAGCAGGCGGCTCTTGCCGATTCCGGGCTCCCCCACGATGGTGACAATACATCCTCGTCCTGCCTCGAGATCACGGACGATCTCATCCAATCGATCCTGCTCTCCCGATCGGCCAACGAGCGGCGAGTGCATCCCTGGTATTCCCTTGGGCGCCTTCGGGTGCGCGAGTTCGGCGTGCAGCCTCAGGACTCCCACGGGTTCGTCGAAGCCCTTTGCTGTCATGGAATTGAGAGGCTCCAATTCGAATCGGTGCCACGTGAGCCTGGCGGTTGTCTCGCCCACGAGGATTCCATCTGCAGGCGCAGCAGCCTGCAGGCGTTCTGCCAGGACGACCGGTTTACCCATAGCGGTGTACTCTGAGAGGCTCTCGCCGCCCATTTCACCTAAGATCACACGGCCGGTGTTGATGCCGACTCTAAGGTGCAGATCTTCGCCGAGCTCGGAACCGTATTCCCGGATGGATTCGATCATCCGGAGCGCGGCCAGGCCGGCTCGTTCGGGGTCGTCTTCGTGGGCCTGGGGCGCTCCGAAGAAGGCAAGCAAGCCATCGCCCATGAGGCGCGCCACGGTTCCACCATACTCGTCCACCGCGGCACTCGCGCGTTGCAAGCAACGATCAAGGACCACACGCGCGCGCTCTACGCCCAGGCGACCCGTGAGGTCCGTGGATCCGACTACATCCGCAAAAAGGATGGTTACGAGTTTGAATTCGGCGTCGCTTGATGGGGGCGGTTTCACGGTTGGTTCATCTTACTCGAGAAGCGTAAAGCGTTCAATTCGGCGTCGGCCGGACTAGAAAATCGCGCTTCAGTTTCCACATCATGCTGGGGGCGTAAGCGCCTCATCCATCTGGCGGGATAACTCATCGACCTTTGTTGTGGGGAGCTGGCAGGTAAAACCTTGACACAGATAAGCCGTGGGCACGCCTTCCCGCAGGGTCCGATCGGCCATCAGCATCGGCTGTCCCTCTTCACCCGGCTCACCTCCGGCCACGACGAGATTGGGTATGAAAAGTGTATCCGCGCGGGACGACAGCTCCTTGAAGTTAGGATCGGCGGGAGAGCCCGCAATTGCGAGCTGCAGCTGTGGACCAATTGCGAAATCCAATGCGTTAAGCCAGCCCGCAAAAGCGGCGGGATGTTGGGCGGCGGTCTTGGCCATCGAGCGCAGCGCCGACTCGGCGGGCTCGATGTAGCGTGATTCACCTTCATAGGCGCCTATTTTTAGCAGCAGCGTAACTGCCAGCGTGTTTCCGCTTGGGGTGGGGCTGTCCTGAATCGATTTCGGGCGGGCGATCAATTGCTCATGGTCGTGACGAGTGTCGAAAAAGCCACCCTGCGGGTCCGTAAATGCCTCCACGATCTCGTCCGCCTGTCGCTTTGCCTCACGATACCAGCGCGGGTCGAAATCGGCCTGATAAAGTGCCAGCAAACCCAGCCCGAGGGCCGCATGGTCCTCCAGGTAGGCGGTATAGCGGGCCTCGCCCTTGCGCCATGAGCGCAGGAGCCGGCCGTCGACCACCAGGCTGCTCAGCAGGAAATCGGCCAATTGTTGGGCCGCGGCGAGATACTCCTCGTTGCGGGAGGCGCGCGCGGCTTCCGCGAGCGCAATAAGCGTGAGACCGTTCCAGGCCGTAAGCACCTTATTATCCAAACCCGGCGGCACGCGTTCTGCGCGCGCCTCGAGCAGAGCCTTTCGTCCGATCGCTAAACGCGCCTCGATGTCCGCGGAATCAAGGGAAAACTGCTCGGCAAGTGCGCCGGCGCTGGCTGCCCGGTGCAGAATGTTGTGCCCCTCATAGTTTCCTTCCTCGGTCGCGCCATAGGCCGCGATGACCAGGTCCGCCACCTGGGGATCTTCGATTACCTGCCTGATTTCGTCCACCGACCACACGTAATACTTGCCTTCTTCGCCTTCTGAATCGGCGTCGTATGAGCTATAGAATCCCCCTAGCGGATCGCGCATCTCGCGCAACATAAAAGCAAGGGTCTCTTCCGCGATCTTCAGCAGCTGCGGATCGCCGGTGACCTGCCAGCCTTGGATATAGGCTCGCGCGAGCTGCGCGTTGTCGTAGAGCATCTTTTCAAAGTGGGGCACCAGCCATTTGTCGTCGACCGCGTAACGCGCGAATCCGCCGCCCAGCTGATCGTATATTCCCCCGGCCGCCATGGCGGCCAGAGCGTGGGTCACCATATCCAATGCTAATTTGTCCTTCTCTCGGGCATAACGCCGCAGCAGGAACTCGATTGTCATAGGCTGGGGGAATTTCGGCGCTTGCCCCCAGCCTCCGAGGGTCCAATCGTAGCTGCGGAACAATACCTCGGCCGCTTGATCGAAGAGCCGAACGTCGAGGTCGCCGTCTCTCGGCGGGAGCTTGGGGACGGCCGAGATGCGATCCGTCAGCTCATCCGAGACCTGAAGGAGGCCCTCGCGATCGTTGCTCCACTTGTCAGCAATGGTGCGCAGGATCTCGCCAAAGGCCGGCATGTTGAACCTGCGGGTGGGGGGGTAATAGGTGCCGCCGTAGAAAGGCCGGCCTTCCGGAGTCAAGAAGACCGACATCGGCCAGCCTCCCTGGCCGGTCATGGCCACCACCGCCTCCATATAAAGACTATCGATATCGGGCCGCTCCTCACGGTCGACCTTGATGCTCACAAAATGTTTGTTCATGAGCGCCGCGGTCTCCGGGTCTTCGAACGACTCATGCGCCATGACGTGGCACCAATGGCAGGCGGCGTATCCGATGCTCAGGAAGATGGGTTTATCCAGTTCCTTGGCCACGGCAAGCGCCTCCGGGCCCCAGGGATACCATTCCACCGGATTCTCGGCGTGCTGAAGCAGGTAAGGGGAGGTAGAGTCCGCGAGTTTATTTGACATAACTACTTAGGCCGGAACTCGTGCCGCGGATCGAGAGGAGTCCATATTACTTCCTCACCCTTCAATCGTCTGGCGACGGCCCGACCTGGGCGGGCCTGACGCCACATGGGCGGGCCCCAGTGGTTTGAATCTGCTCACAGTCTCTTTTCATCTGCCAGTGGTAAAATCCCGCCCCATGTCTGCCTTCCAGAGGTTGTTGCGGTGGGTTCCGGCACTCGTCTTGATGACCGCCATTTTCCTGTTGTCCGCGCTGCCTGCCAGTAGGATCCCCACCTTTGGGCCCTATGATGTTTATTTCAAGAAGGTGGGCCACGCAGTCGGGTATGGCCTCTTGAGTGTAAGTTACTATTATGCTCTGCCCACCAGGCTTCCGCGCTTCGTCCGCTGGTGGATGGCGCTCGGTCTGTCGTTTGGATTTGCCCTCACCGATGAATTTCACCAGTCGTTCGTCAGTGGGAGAACGGCAAGTGTCCGGGACATCGCCATCGATGGGCTAGGGGCATTCCTGGCGCTGCTGCTCGCGGCCGGCTACTCTTCTTCGATCACCTTTCCCTCTCGGGCGAAGACACTTCCCAATTCGGGCCCCGACTGAGCTCGATATCCGCAAAGGGCTCTGCCTGTCTGGCGGCAACCACCCGGTCCTTGACTAGCTCCAGTATCGCAAGAAACGAGACCACAACATCCAACCGGCTTTCTGCCGACGACAAGAGCGAATTGAAGCTGACCCGTTGCTCGCGGCGGAGCAGATCTACTATCCAGAGGATCTTATCTCGAATGCGCAGCTTCGGCGGCTCGGCCGCCTGCTCCAGAGTTGGGCCTTCTGGCACGCCCGCCATGGCTTCTATCATCGCCGCGCGCAGCTGCTCGAGCCCCAGGCCTGCGAGATCCAGCTGCTCCGCGACCGGGGGCTCTCGAGTGAGGCGCAGGTAGGTGCGTAACCCGGTTTCCCCACGGGCGGCCAGGTCCGCCGCCGCCTGTTTGAACTGGCGATAAAGCAGCAATTGCTCTGCCAGCGCGGCGGCCGGGTCCTCTTCACCGGGTTCACGCTCCGGAGGCCGTGGAAGCAATGCCTCCGATTTGATCTGGAGCAGCTTGGCGGCTACCACCAGAAAGCCGGCAAGTTCTGCCGCAGGGACCTCGGGGATTCGCTCCAAATGCACCAGGAATTGATCGGTGACCTGGGCCAGGGCGACAGTAGTGATGTCCAACTCCTCATGTTCGATGAGTCTCAGTAACAAGTCGAGCGGACCTTCGAATACCGGCAGATTGACCGAGTATTCAGAATCCATTAAAGGATCGCGGCCAGCAATATGATGATAAACACGATCACCAGCGCGGCAGCCACACCGTAAAACAGAATGTTGCGGTCTTTTAGCCGTTGGCCCGCAACCGCCTCAGCTTCTGCGCTTTGTCGCCTTCGGTCGATGTCCATCAAATGCTCAAACCGATCGGCGGAGGCGCGCGCCTCGCTCTCCTTGAGATCGGCAACTTGAGACCGCAGCCGGCGAATCCACAAGGGTCGGCCGGTTGTGCCCTGTCGATCGATCACGCTGGCCACAATTGAGAGCGGCTCGCTGCAGTTAGAGCAAATATCGGCTCCCTGATCGTTGAGCTCACCGCAAGCCGGACATTCCGTGCGATCTGTAACGAGGTGAGTGCCGCAATAGTCGCAGTGGAAATGGCCTTGTCCGTCGGTAATTAGACCGGGCGCGGCGCAGGCGGGGCAGGTGAGATCCACGTGCGGATTATACAGTCCGTCCTTAGGATGATAAAAATGGGCTCTCCTCTCAACCAGAGGATCCCGTTTGGATCCGTCCACAACCCATCCGTAATTCCAGCGCCCTCACACAGGATGGGAAAATGCTCCGCGACCGAAAGGAGAATGCCTGCCGGTCGGTGAATACGCTCACAGAACCATGCGGCCGAATCGAGTTTCATAGGGTGATCGGTTTATCGCATCCGGGAGTTTGAAATGGTAAGATTCGCGATGTGTAGGATGTCTATGAAGAAGAGGACAGCAAATGAACAATGAACCTATTCACGTAACCGACGACGCATTCGAGGCAACCGTTCTGGAATCGACTAAGCCCGTCCTGGTCGATTTTTGGGCTCCGTGGTGCGGTCCGTGTCTCATGGTGGCACCGATCCTGGATAAGATCGCCAAGGAGTATGACGACCGGCTCATCGTGGCCAAGGTCAACACGGATGACAATCCGAGCTGGGCCATGCAGTACGGCGTGCAGGGAATTCCTACCATGCTCCTGATCTCCGAGGGCAAGGTAGTGCACCGGCAAGTGGGTGCGCTTCCCGAGGCCCATCTCCGTGACATGATCGATGAATTTGTGGATGCGGTCGAAGACGCGGCCAACGGAAAAGATAACTAACCGCTCATAATCCAGAGCTAACAAAAAGGCGGGGTAAATACCCCGCCTTTTTTGATTCCACAACGTGACCGTGGTCTCTAGGTTTTTGCTTCTGCGTGGGTTCGAAGGAATAAGGACTCAACCCGCCGGCCCACGCGGCGCGACATCGAGCGCATGCGGGCCAGTGTTCTAATTCTACGCGAGCGGCGCCGATCGACCTTCGTGATCACACGTTCCGGCATGGTCATTTGAAGGGCCATGGCGCCCCATGTCAGACCGCCCCCAAATCCGACCAGAACCAGGTTATCTCCCGTTCGGATGCGACCTTGATCCCAGGCCTCGCAGAAGGCTATAGGAATGGAGGCGGCGGAGGTGTTTCCATACTTTTCGACATTGATGGCAAACCGCTCGAGGGGCATTTTCAAGCCGCGTGCGGCGGCCTCGATAATGCGGACATTGGCCTGGTGCGGGACAATCAGGGAGACGTCTTCCAGTGTGAGCCCTGCGTCCTCAACCGCATCACGTGTGGCGGCGACCATCACACGCGTGGCGAAGCGGAAAACCTCGCGGCCGTTCATCTGGATGGAGTGCAAATTATTCGCAACGGTCTCTGGGGAGGTAGGCATGAAACTTCCTCCGGCAGGAATCGATAACAAATCGCCGCCAGAGCCGTCCGATCGCATGACACACGAGAGCACCCCGCCGGGTTCTGCGCTCCCTTCGACCAGAAACGCGCCGGCGCCGTCACCGAAGAGGATTGCCGTATTGCGGTCCTCATAGTTGACGATGCGCGACATGGTCTCTGAACCGATCACCAATGCCTTGTCGATGTTTCCGGAGCGTACCGCCTGCGCCGCCATGTTCAAAGCAAAAATGAACCCCGTGCAGGCGGCCAGGAGATCGAACGCCCCGGCGTGCGTAGCCCCGATATTGTCCTGAATAACGGAAGCGGTGGCGGGAAAGATGTGCTCGGGCGAGGAAGTGGCTACGATGACCAGATCGATATCGCTGGCATTAACGTCGGTCCCCTGCAGGGCCCGAAGCGCGGCTTGTGTCCCAAGCGATGCGGTTGTCTCCGTATTCGCAGCGATTCTTCGCTCACGAATCCCGGTGCGGGAGACGATCCACTCGTCGTTGGTGTCTACAATTTGTTCAAGTTCTAGATTGGTTAGAACGCGCTCGGGTACTGCCATCCCCCAGCCCGTAATGTGGGCATGGCGGGTCATGAGCCGGCGGCATCAGTTTCCTGATCGTCCGACACCTTGGCAAATACGAGGGTAGCGTTATGGCCTCCAAAGCCGAATGAGTTGGACATTGCGTACTCAAGTTCCTTCTCGCGCTTTTTGTTGGGGACATAGTCGAGATCGCAATCGGGATCGGGGGTTTCGTAATTGATCGTGGGAGGGAGAACGCCTTCCTCCATCGCCTTCACACAAAAAATGGCTTCCATCCCGCCCGCGGCGCCTAACATGTGGCCGGTCATGGACTTCGTCGAGGAGATCGGAATGTCATAAGCCGTCTCTCCAAACACGGTTTTGATGGCGGCGGTCTCGCTTTTGTCGTTCAACTTGGTGCTCGTGCCATGGGCATTGATGTAGTCAATTTTGTCCACGTCGAGCTGGGCATTTTCTAGAGCAAGCTTCATTGAGCCTGCCGCGCCCGACCCATTCTCGGCCGGGGCGGTCATGTGATGGGCATCGTTGGTTGAGCCGTACCCGACGATCTCCGCCAGGATTTTCGCCCCGCGTGCCTTGGCGTGCTCAAACGATTCGAGCAGGAGTTGCGCGCTGCCTTCTCCGAGCACGAATCCGTCTCGATCGAGATCAAATGGACGAGAGGCGTGTTGGGGATCATCATTGCGCTTCGACATCGCATCCATTCTGTTGAACCCTGCAATGGCCAAAGAGACGATCCCCGCCTCGGATCCACCGGCGATCATCGCATCGGCGTCGCCACGCCGAATGATCTCGGAGGCCTCCCCTATGGCGTTGGTACCCGAGGCGCAGGCCGTAACGACCGCGTAATTGGGGCCGCGCATACCGAAAGAGATCGCGATCTGGCCACCGGGCGAATCGGGCAGCATCATGGGCACGGTGAAGGGGCTGACCCAGCGCGGGCCCTTCTCAAGGTACTGCTTGAACTGAGCGAGCACGGTGCCGATCCCACCGATCCCAGTTCCTATAATGGCCCCGATACGATCGCGGTTGGCCTCCGTGATCTTGAACTTTGCGTGTTCGAGCGCTTGTTTGGTGGCGATCACCGTCAATTGACTGACACGGTCGAGCCGGCGGGCCAGCTTGTGCCCAAGCTCTGCCACGGGATCAAAGCCTTTGACCTCGCCAGCAAAGCGCGTGAACAGTTGGCTGGCATCAAAGAGCGTGATCGGTCCGATTCCGGAGCGGCCCTCTAAAATGGCGCTCCAGGTCTCTCTGACGGTGTTTCCAAGCGGGCTCAGCGTTCCGAGCCCAGTGATGACGACCCGTATGCGGTTCACGGCTTCCTCCAAATAGATTGTTTCCGGTCCTCACCGCGTATAACCACGCGTTCGCAGGACACGGTCCCAGGTCGGCGGAATTCGGGCCATATCCAGAGGCCAAGACCCCGGATTCGCGAGCTATTTCCCGCAAAAGCCAGATTCGGAGGAGTATAACACGGTGGGTGCTCAAAGGTCGCGCGGCCCCCTTATGTTAGAATCCGGGCCCTTTAACAAGCAGGCCCCCCCTTTAGCGCTTATGTTAAGTTGGATGCCTTCACTTACGTGGTCCTGGTAACCGGCGGGACCGGCTTTCTCGGTCGGGCCGTTATCCGCCAGCTTTCTCAGGCAGACTATCGGGTCCGCACCCTGATGAGACCCAGCAGACGATCGCCTGAATTACCGGCAGGCATTCCGATCGAAGTGGCCATCAGCAGTCTGTTGGATAAGCGCGGCGTGAGGGCCGCCATGGTGGGCGTGAAGAGCGTCGTACATGTGGCAGGAGCCGAGCGGAGCGGATTAGAGACCGCCTTGCGCGCAGTAGACGTGGAGGGGACGCGGGTGCTGGTCGAGGCCGCCCGACAGGCCGGCGTCAGTCGATTGATATATATAAGCCACCTGGGCGCGGAGCCCTCTTCTGCCTATCCTGCGCTGCGCGCGAAGGCGCTGGCGGAGCGCTCCATTCGCAAAAGCGGAGTGCCGTATACCATTATTCGAAGCTCGCTCATCTATGGCGAAGGGGATCGATTCACGACCTCTCTGGCGATGATGCTTGGAGTTTCTCCGGGATTTTTTTTCCTTCCAGGAGACGCGAACACCGCTATCCAGCCGATTTGGGTGGAGGATCTGGCAACCTGCGTTACCTGGTCGCTGGAAGAGCAGGCAATGATCGGTCAGACGTACGAGGTGGGGGGCCCGGAATTCCTCACATTGCGAAGGGTGGTTGAGTTGGTGATGCAGGCGACCGGAAGTCGCAGATGGCTGGTGTCCGCCTCCCCGCTTTACTTGCGGGGCATCACATGGCTCATCCAGCGGATGCTGCCGAGCCCACCCCTTACAACATTCTGGTTCGACTATTTGGCCTCCAGTCGCACCGCCAGCCTGGACGCACTGCCCCGGATCTTCGGATTGAAACCGTCCATGATGATCGATCGCTTACGGTACCTTGGGGAGCGAAATTGGACCCTTGAGTTTATCGGGCGGCAGCTAAGATGGACGTGATGAAAATGACGAAAATCATAGTCAGGCCACTCATCGGGGCAGCGGAAATGGAGCAGGCAGAGGATCTGCAGCGAGCGGTGTGGCCGGGGAGCGAAACCGACATCGTTCCGGCCCACCTCCTGCTCACGGTCGCCTCCAGCGGGGGTCTGGTCATAGGGGCGCTAGCGGATGACCGTCTGGTTGGTTATGTGATGGGATTCCTGGGAACCGACGATGAGAGTCCCGATCGAGTGGCTATGGCGCGCCTCAAGCACTGCTCGCATCAGTTAGGGGTGCATCCGGACTACCGTGGGCGGGGCTTGTCATTCGAATTGAAGCGCGCCCAACGTGACGAACTGATCCGGCAGGGCATCCGGCTGGCCACCTGGACCTTCGATCCCCTGATGAGCGTCAACGCCTATGTGAACCTCCACAGGCTGGGAGCCGTTTGCCGCACCTACAAGCGAGAAGTCTACGGCGATATGCGAGATGAGTTGAATAGAGGCCTTCCATCGGATAGATTTCAGGTCGATTGGTGGATCACATCCAATCGAGTGGATTCCCGGATCGAAGGATCCCGTCCGCCGCTGGATCTGGCAAATTATCTATCGGCCGGTGCCCAAAAACTCAATTCGGCGGGGCTGTCGGATGACGGTCTGCCGAGGCCTGGGGCGGAAGTAGAGGAACCCAAAGGAAATCTGGTCCTGGTCGAAATTCCACCCGATTTCCTCGAGGTCAAGCGGGCAGACATAGGCCTGGCCGACGAGTGGCGCACGCTTACTCGTTCGATCTTTGAAGGCGCTTTCGAGGCCGGTTACGTCGCCACGGACTTTATCTACTTGAAGGGGGAGAAGTATCCTCGTTCTTACTACGTGCTGAGCTCGGGCGACTCCACGCTCAGTGGGTAAGGTGTGCGTTTGCGAATGCGAGAACAAACTCCGCTGGAGGGGGAGGAACTTTTCAAAGTAAAAAGCCCCCATGGGGGCTTTTTTCCACATAACGTTTGCCCGGGTATTTCTCACTTGCCTATACCACGACAAATTGCCCCATCATGCCGGCGTCTTCATGTTCTAAGATGTGGCAGTGGAACATGTAAGGTTTATCCGGGTCGGCGTACTCACCGAATTGGGTGATGACTCTGACCGTTTCGCGCGGCATGACCAACACGGTGTCTTTCCATCCACTTTCATTCTCTGGTGGTGGCGATCCATTCCGTGTCAGAATTAAAAATTGGATGTCATGAATATGGAATGGATGAGGCATGTCCGCATCGTTAATAACTTCCCAAATTTCAATATCGTTCAGTTGGATGGTCTCATCGATCCGATTGATGTCCATCGTCTGCCCATTGATTGTAAAGGTGGCAGAAAAACTCCCTACAGAAAAACCCTCTTCCAGTTCGAAGGAACGGGTCTTGACGGCCTGGCTTTCTTGCAGGCGGTCGATAGAGGCCAGGGAGCCAGGCAGAGTCGTGATGGGGTTGGCGGTAGCCGAATTGACATGAATGGTCATGATGTCGAAAGTTGACTTATCCAGAGCATTACTGAGCCAGGGCGGGTTGATGTTATCCAGCTCCGATGAATAACTCACCAGCCGTACCTGGCTAGTTTCCTGACCGCTAAAATCGACCAAGATTTCCGCTCGCTCGCCAGTAGACAGCCTCAGTCGGGTCAGAGCTACGGGCTTTTCTAACAGTCCGCCATCTGTGGCAATTTGATGGAACTCACGATCATCGCTGAAACCAAAATTATAGATGCGGGCGTTGGACCCGTTAAGTAAGCGAAAGCGGACGAATTGTGCCGGGGCGTTGAACGTCGGAGTTACAGCCCCATTGACCAGAATATGATCTCCTTTGATACCCTCATGGCCACTAGGATAATTTAACGAACCGTCAGCATTAAAAATTTTGTCCTGAATAATCAAGGGGATGTCATCGAATCCATAACGATCAGGGAGCGCCAGTTCGCTCTGGGGATCTTTAATGATAAATAATCCAGCCAAACCATGGTAAACATGTTCGGATGTTTTACCCATCAAATGAGGGTGATACCAATAAGTAGCCGCCTCATTCATGATGGTGTACCTGGCCTGCCAGGTGTCACCATTTTCAATTCTTTGATGAGGGCCCCCATCCATAGCTGCTGGCAAATGTATGCCATGCCAATGGGTAGTCGTCGGCTCACCCAATTGATTGGTCACATTGATGACAACCTCGTCGCCTTTCCGCATGAGCAGCGTGGGACCAAGAATATTGCCGTTATACGCAAGTGTAGCGGTTTGTTTCCCGGGGACAAAAACCATGGAGCCTCGTCGCATAGTTAAGTCATAAACTTTTTTTCCATCGATTTCTGTCCCGGTTAATAATTCTGGAATGGGTAAAGGTTGAGAACGGATCACGTTTGTCGCAGTTGAAAGTGGATTGTTATCGCTCAATATGCTACACCGACTCAGTAACAACGCAGAACCAGCAATGCCGGAGAGTTTTATGAATTCCCGACGTGAAACGGGGTGTCTTTTTGTCATTCTGTGCTCCTTAATGACTCGCGAAAAGCGGTGCGATAGGGAAGTGAGACATGAGAGAATATGAATCTTTTGTGGTATCTATGGGCCGGTCCCTCGATCTGGAGACAGGATAGAGAAATTTGTGTCCCAAAAGGTGACCGCAAGGAGGCCCATAAGCAAGAGAAGAACATTCGCAGCCGAGTTTGAAATTCAATGGCACCAAGCGCAGGATTCGCGTAATCCCCCTTCTTAGCTGTCCAGTTTTTTGGGTCCATCATAGTCTGTGTCGGGACCTCGTTCGATGCCCCTAAGTTCGCGGCCTACGCCATTGCGCAAGGGTGGGCAGACCCGGACCGTCCTCATTTCTGACTTGAAAACAAGCTGCTCACCGACCCGTTCGGCATTGAAGTCATGATTTGACATTAACCTCGGGGCGCTTCCAACCGGCATAGAATTATCCGTTCTGCCAATGGTACTATTGCGCAGACTATATCTAAGACTCTTTTTATCGTTCCAATGATGCCAAATTATAGAGTGTGACAGGCGCAATAAGAAGGGATTTTACGCAAGGCCGATGGTACTTTTTTGGGAGAACATCCATACAGGAAGACCAGACGTTTGACTTCGACAATAGATATCGCTCACCGCAAACTGGATATCCCCCTAATAACATTTCGGGACATATTGGACCAGCAACACTCACACACAAATATCGTATATGGGAACTTTGCGACTATGCCCGCGGGGGTGGTGGCGGCATACCCACACCGCCACGACTCCTACGGGATTTTGTACATAACGGGTGGCGAGGGAACCCACTTTATCGACTTCAACGCCTATCCTATTGTTGCGGGTACCGTGTACTTTATCTCGCCCGGACAGGTTCATTATTGGAATACTTCTGTGCCACTAGAGGGAGATATGATCGCCTTTACAGAAGATTTCCTCTTGCTGGCGCCGTCGGACTATATGGTGCTGCAAGAATTTTCCTTTTTCCATTCTATCGAGGTTATGCCCGCGCTCGGGTTGAGTTCGGGGGAATGTGAACGGGTGGAACCACTCATCCAATCGATTGCTGCTGAATGTCAGGGTAACAGATTCGGGAGCGACTCAGTCCTCCGCGCTTATCTGCACATTTTGCTCGTAGATATGCAGCGCATTTATGCCTCGCATGAAGGCACGCGTTACCCCATAGGTTCCATTGGCGCGATTCCGACGCTTGTGCGCCACTTCAAACAGCTTGTGGCCCGGCAGTTCATTACCGAACGGTCTGTAAAAGCCTACGCCGAGCAATTGGGCGTCACCCTCAGTCACTTGAACAACACGGTCAAAGCAGTGACGGGGCAAACACCAGGGCAGCTTATACGCCAAGAGGTTGTGCTGGAATCGAAACGCCTCTTTGCCCACACGGACTTGACAAGCGCAGAGGTTGGTTATCGCCTCTCCTTTGACGATCCATCGTATTTCAGCCGCTTCTTTAAGCGCGAGACGGCAATGAGCACGATGCAATATCGGAAAAATATTGCCGAGAACTATCGCGGCATCTGACTGCCTCACACCTAACATGGATACTATTGAACAATCCGCCCAGTACCTCACCCAAACCAGCCTAAACCGGCGCCGTTGTGAAAATATTCCTTAATTTGACCTTTCGTGCACGAAGCGCGATACTAACTGTAACTCCACTCCGAAAAGGTAAAGTCAGCGTGAGCTGGCGGCGCAAAGTTATGGGCCTTGGATGGTCTAGATATCCCCAAGATTGCCAGACTTCCGAAGAGTGGAATTTTTCTTTTAGCAGCCCCTCACCAAAATCTCCGTCATGGCGACCAAACGCCACAAACCTCTCCCCATGGGGCAAGGTCAAATCGACAAAGCTGCTTATTATGCCAGAAGGGTAAGGGATGAGGCAAATTCTTCATGGCCGACTGGTTGGGCGGGATGGACATGGCAAAAGCATATAAGACTCCGACCTCACTATCTAGGGATCAGATCCTGTTATTCACCCATTATTGAGTTCAATATGTTAACATAATGCGGTTACCTGCCTATTAGCCGTGGAAAACTGGGCTCGAATCCGAATGTTTATTGGGTTATTCAAATTGACTGAAAAAAGAACTCGAACTATTTTAAAGAGCTGAGCAGGGATTTAAAAGTAAATAGCAAATATTAAATTGATATCGTATTTGGTTTGTGTGCCTTGAATACAATCGCTTGCATAGGAGCCTCAAAAGGAGGGTTACCAAAGTGTTGAACAATTTCGTTAGATATAGTTTCTATCACTTCAGTCACATTTCCACCAAGCTCGGATATTTGTAAAGAAAGGGGATTGCCCATAATAAACCCTAACGGGACATCCTCTACACGCTTGCATTGGATAGTTCGGGGAAGAATTGCTATTTCAATATCGCCAAATCCTCCTACCTGTAATATTCGTTTTATTTCATCAATTTGATAATAGTTCAGGGGGACATCTAGAAATGAGGGCGGATTCTCAGGAAATATATTCAACAAAGTATCATTTACAAGTTTGATGAGAGGATTGTGCGCATAGCTATCCCACACACTAAATACATATTCTCCACCAGGTTTTAATACACGATATGCTTCGTTCACTCCCTTTTGTTTGTCCGGAAAAAACATTATTCCGAATTGACATGCTATTCCATCGAATGACGAATCCTCAAATGGCAGATCAATAGCATCTGCGGTTTGAAAGTGCATGTTATTAAGGGTTGGGAATTTCCTCTTTGCGATCTCTAGCATAGGTTCGTTGAGATCTGTAACCGTGATTCTAATATCTCTGTGCAGGACATTCCTCATATGACGAGTTGCTAATCCGGTTCCCGCAGCCACCTCAAGAAGGTTACCATCATCAGGAATGTTTAATCGGTTGGCAAAATCCTTGGAATATTCTTCAAATATCAGGGGTCCCAAATATTTATCATAATGTTCTGGAATCGATCCTACAAATGCAGAATTTGAATTTGTCACAAGCATCCCTCGGAAAATATTTTTGCGGATTATATCAGGGAAATAGTATGAAGGATATGAACCTCCGTCCTCAGTTCTTTTTGCAGCACCACATTTAATAAGTTCCCGCAATCTTGGCAGGCCCTCTTTGTGTATGGATGGCATGCCCCTCACCGATCATTCGCCCTTGCCAGCCAACCGCTACGCACCTCTCCCCTGGGAGAAGCAAAATCTGAATGGTCGATTTGTTGGCTAGATGATATGTGGAAGAGAAATGTATGAGCACATACCGATCGTTCCAGCCTTAATCTTTATTCCCAGCCCATTTGTGTACCCAGGTCATTCTTTTTCTTAATAATCCATTTTCTAACAACCGGGAATGTAGATGGAGAAATCGGCACTTTTGCATAGGGGTTTTGTATCCACCATGCGTTAAGTTGATACTTAGTTCCCATAAACAATCTTTTAATCACTAGTGTGCCACTCACACTTTTGCGTAGAACTTGGGATTTATAGAAATGTAATCCTGTACCATCGAATTTTTCATCGGTTACAGTATTT